>CAZHUS010000056.1:0-50370 GCA_964535555.1 uncultured Verrucomicrobiota bacterium | reverse complement strand
CGAACGCGGGACCCTCTGCTTAGAAGGCAGATGCTCTATCCAACTGAGCTACGGGGGCAACCTGCAGGTCCGTCAGCCTGACCCAAGCTAGGACCGACTTCGTCCGGGCGGCAAGTTGAATCACGGTGGACCGACTGACCCCACAGCGCTGCGTTCAAACCGATGCCTCGAGTCGCGCCGACGTTCATGGGCCTTGACTCCTGTCGCTTCTCGGCGAGAGGCTGCGCGGCACACTCGCAAAATGTCCTACCAACGTCATCCGCGCGGCGCAAACCGTGGGAGACCGCCCCGCGAACTCGCCAGACCCGGTCGGAACCGTCCGTCGACGGCCGCGGTCCCGGCGGACAGGCACGATTCCTGGATGCGGAGGACCCCCCTCAGGCTGGCGCGTCTTTCACGGCTCCAACGCGTTCTTCCGGTGGCGATGAGTCTCGCCGGGGCGCTCCTGGGCCTCACCGCGATGCACGGGGCCGAGAACCACTCCGCCATCTACGAACCCGCTTCCGGCGCGGCTTTGATCCGGCCCGCGGCCCCGATGCCGTTGGCGCCAGGTCCGCACCTGTTTCTGGACGAGTTCCTCATCACCCGCAGCTCGAACGTGACCCGCCGGGTGCAGATGCCAGTGCGGGACGCCGCGATTCCCAACCCGCTCGTCACCGGCAAGGAGGACGGGTGCTTCCAGCCGTACCTGACCGTGCTGCGGGATCCTCAGACCGGTCGATTCCGGATGTGGTACGGGGCGCGGACCGCGAACTTCGACACGAGCCGGTCCCATCTCGGTTACCTGGAATCGACCAACGGCATTCACTGGGTCCGCCCGCACCGGGTGTTGACGGATCCGGCCCCGATTCAATTTGGCGTCAGTGTGGTGGATGAAGGCCCGGCCTGTCCGAATCCGGCGCAACGGTTCAAGTACGGATGGTACCTTGGCTCCGGCCTTCGCGTGGCCTCCTCGTCGGACGGGCTGAATTGGACGGCGCTCTCGCCGGACGTGGTGTTGCCGCACAATCACGACATCAACAGCCTGTTCTGGGACCCGTTCCTCAAGCGGTATGTCGCCACCGTGTCGTGCTACGTCCGTGGTCCAACCTGGACAGGCGAACGGCGCGTCACGCAGCAAAGCACGAGCACCAACCTGCTGCAGTGGGACCCGCCGTGCTTTGTCCTGACGCCCGACGATCGTCTTGATGGAGGCCAGACCCAGTTTTACGCGATGGACGGCTACCTGCGGCGCGGCGACCTGCTCATTGGAATGGTCAAGGTCTTGCGTGACGACCTGAAGGCCGACTCGCCGCCCGATCCGCCCGACGCCTATGGGATCGGGTACACCACGCTTGCCTGGAGCCGGGACGGCCGGCATTGGGTGCGCGACCGCGAGGTCTTCTTTGACCGCGCGGCCCCGGCAAAGGCGTGGGATCATGCCCATGCCTGGATCGACGAACAGGTGCCGGTGGGTGACGAGGTCTGGCTCTACTACGGAGGCTACCAGCGCGGGCACAAGGTGAACCGCTTCGAGGAGCGCCAGATCGGGCTGGTGAAGATGAAACGCGATCGGTATGTCGCCCGCGAGGCCGGTCCGTCGGGCGGAAGCATCAAGACACCGCTGGTCATCCTGGATGCAAACGCGATGACATTGAATGCGGACTCCAGAGACGGCGAGGTCCGCGTGCAGGTGCTCTCGCCCGAAGGTCGGCCCTTGCCCGGATTTGCCGTCCGTGACTGCGCGGCAATTCGAGCGGACGTTCTGGCGGCGCCGGTGCGTTGGGCGCGTCCGCTGGCGGAGGTGGCTGGCCGGCCTGTGCAGCTGGAGTTCTTCCTCGAGAACGCGCGCCTGTTTGGTTTCGAGTTGGATTCTCGGTCGGCGGAGAGGAGGCATGATGAGGGCAGATAACGAATTGAACCACGCCGGGCAGCGGAGTGTCCGCCCTGCCTGGCTGGGATTCATGGTGAGGCTCGCCGTGCCCAGTGCCATGCTGATGTTGGCGGCTCTCCCGGGCCTGGCCCAGGGCAGGATTGAACTGCTGCATGACGCCTGGGGTATTCCCCACGTGTTCGCCGACACTGACTCCGGCGCGATGTATGGGCTGGGATACGCGGCCGCGCAGGAACGCGGATTCCAGATGACCTACAGCCTGCGCATCATGCAGGGCCGTCTTGCGGAGGTCATTGGCGATCGCCCTCGCGGCAACCGCAGCGAAACGACCCTGGGGCATGACCGCAAGATGCGCACGTTCGGTTGGGCTCGTGCTGCCAGTCGAACCGCGGCGAACCTGGATGTGCCCACGCGGGAACTGCTCGCCGCCTATTGCTCCGGCGTGAACGACAGCTTTGCTTCGCAACAAAGGAAGGGCTCGCTGCATCCGCTGTTCCGGCAACTGGGGGTCGTGCCGGAACCGTGGACGCCAGGCGATTGCCTGCTGAGCTGGTGGCATGTGGCGCAGTTCTTCGCCACCGACGGCACGCGCGATTTGCTTGCCTGGCGCAACCGTGTGAATCCCCGCCCGGGCCAACCGCTGCCGCCGGAGCCCAACCCGCTCTGGGCGGATGACGCTTCCGCCGTGGTGCAACGTGCGGATGTGAGCGACGCGTGGTTGAAACGCGTCGGCGAGTTCGGCTCGGCACCGGGCGTGGGTGGCGGAGCGGAGGAGGGCCCGAAGTTCAGCCATGCCTGGGTCGTCGATGGTTCCCGCACGACCACCGGTGCCGCCGTGCTCGTCAGCGACCCGCAGACCCCGGTCCGGAATCCGTCGCTCTGGATGGAGTTCCACGTGTGCGGCAAGACGATCAACGCGCGCGGGGTGGGGGTCCCTGGCAGTCCGGGGCTGCTGGTCGGGTTCAATCGCCGCGTGGCCTGGGGCTTGACCGCGCTGGGTGCGGATCAGGCCGACCTGTTCCGCCTGCAGACGGATCCCTCGCGTCCGGATCAATATCGCTGGGACGGGGAGTGGCGGAAGATGGAGACGCGCACCGAGTCGATCCTCGTCAAGGGCGGCCAGCGCGTGGAACTCCGGGTGCGCGAAACCCACGTGGGTCCCGTGGTATCGGAGTTCTGTTTCCGGCAGGACGGTGACCCTGAAGTGGCGTTGAAGCGGGTGCCGCTCTGCGAGACCAATCGAGACACCATCCGGGGGGCGTTCGCGATGCTGCGCGCGCGCGACACCGCGGAGTTTGGCGAGGCGGCAGGCGATTGGCGGTTCCCAACGGCGAACTGCGTCTTTGGCGACGCCGACGGGCGGATCGGTTTCACGACGCTCGGAGCGATCCCGGTGCGGGCCCGGAGTGCTCCGGAGCCGAATGGCAATCTGGCCTTGCCGGGCACGGGCGACTCCGACGATTGGCGCGGCTTCGTGCCGCAGGACCTGTTGCCGCACGTCATCGCTCCCCAGGCGGGCGTGCTGTGGAGCGCCAACCATCGGCCGATTGGCTCGTTCTATTCCATCCCGCTGGGCATCAGCACGGGATCGATGGGCGACACCCTCCGCTCGTGGCGCCTTCGCGAATTGCTCACCCGCACGAATCGCTTCAGCCCGGAAGACGTGTTTCGCGTGCATTTCGACACGGTGAATCCGGCGCGGCGCGAACTGGTGCGGCTCGGGTTGCACTTGCGCGACAGCGGCCAGGGAGGCTTGTCGGCAGCCTCCTCCAACGCCTTGCAGGTGCTGGGGAAATGGCTCGAGGCCGGCGCCAGCAGCGACTTGACCTACGAAGGCGCGGCGCTGGCGACGCAGATCAGCACGTTCTTTCGCCTGATGGCCACGCCGGTCGCCTTGAAGTACGGCGGCGGCGAGTCCGGGCTGGCGCGCTTTTTGAAGGACGCCGCCTTGCGCATCCAAGCCGATCCGCGGGCTGCGTTCGATTCCGACGAAAAGGAGTTCGTGGACAACGTTCTGGCCGGGGCCTGGCGTGCGAGTGGCGCTGCCGGCCGCGGAAGCAGCGAGATGCGCGGTCGTGATTCAGCCGGCGTGGGGGGCAGTGGCAGGTTGGGTTGGTTCGATAGCCTGGACGGCTTCGGTTCCCTCGAAGCCGCGCAGGACGTGAGTGTGCCAGGCATCACGGTGCTCGACGGCCAGACCATTCACTGCCAGTCCGCGCAGTCGTATACCCAGTTCGTGCCGCTCCACGATCCGGACGCCGCACAGACCATCTGCCCGATCGGGCACAGCGACCGTCCCGAGGGCGAGTTCAGGCGGAGCACCATGGCGTTGTGGAGCGAAGCGCGGTTGCACCCGGCGCCGTTGACCCGTACCGCGGTGGAGAAGATCACCGTCGAACGAACCGTGCTCGCGGAATGAGGCCGGCTCAGAAGAACCAGCTCAGCGCGAAGGTCCCGAGTTTGGAGGGTTCGTCCTGGGCCTCGAATTCCTCGCCCCAAAAACTGTACGTGAAGGAGAACAGAAAGCGGCGCTGAGCCACACCTACGCCGAAGGCGGCCGCGGGGACAAACGGGTTCCGGTCCACACTCGGGCTGTCCACGAAGGTGTTGCCGTCGAGCGTGAGGTCGTGCACGACCAGGTTGGCGGTGACACTTCCGAAGACGAAGAAGCCCCAGGAATGCCGGGTGGCGTCAGGACCCGCCGCGAATCGGGGCGGGGGCATGGGGGACATCCCTCGCGCCAGCATGGGGCCGAAATCGTCAGGCATATTGAATCCACACCGCACCATGCCGCTTCCCGAGGCCTGGGTGAGGACGTTGCCCAGCCAGCCGCCGGCGATCGGCAGGGCCTCGAAGGACCAGTCCCGGCGCCGGCCCAGAAGTGGAAACCGATGGCGGTACTCGTAGGCGAGGTTGAGAATCGGTTCGTTGTGCAGTTGGTAATCCCAACCTTGCGGGATCGGGGCACCGATGATGCGATGCACTTCGCGCTGGGTCTCGCCGGCGAACGACCAGGGGCCCACCACTCCCGTGACGAACTTGAGTCCGTGAGAGGAGTTGGTGTGGTCCACGTGAAGGGTCAGGCCGGCGGCGAGGATGCCGGCATAGGGGCGATCCTCAGGGTCGGGAACGCTGAGCGTGATGTCGTCGGGCGTCATCATGGCCATCCCCACGTCGTAGGTCACCGTGCGACGGCCTTGTCCCCAGGGCAACCAATTGGCCACGGGGTCCGCCCAACTCGGCCCCGTATGCGCCACCCCGAGCGACACGCCGGCCGTGTAGTACCGGTCCGTGCCGCCGAAGCTGTCGTTCTCCCATCGGGCCGAGACGGACCACTGGCGTGTCGGGCCGGTTGCCCGCAGCGCCACGCGGTCCTCGGATTCAGCCGTGAAGGCCGTTCCCAGGGCGGATAATGACAGGACCATGAGAAGTCGCATGACCCGGGTTGCAGCGGGGAGACCCGCGGCGGGGAGATGGTGTCGCCGGGACCCGCGTCCGGAACCGGGAACGAGCCCGCGGCGGGCGAGCAGGTGGGTCTCGGGTGTGTTCGGCCGTCGGGTCGTGGCTTCAGGCAACAGCACCCGGGAGAGTAAGCCAGAACGGTCTTTGACGAAAGGCCGAGTTCAAACGACCAGAGAACCGGTCGCGCGCGGAAGAAGCGAGCAGTGCCGGGAAATTCCCCTGGCCTGAGACCTATGCGCCGTGACCATGAACCGGTGAGGAGCGCAGGCTTTAGCCTGCAGGGACGTCCCTGCGCCGGCGTGGCTTCCTGCGGACTGAAGTCCGCGCTCCCGGGATTGACGCCCGCGAAGGCCCCAAGGAAGCTCACGGCCATGAAACAACAACGCCACCCCTGGCATTGCATCGCGTCCGCCTGGCTCCTGCTGGCCGGGCTGCTGGCGCTGCCTGCGCTGAGCTTTGACGCCGCCGCCGCCGAGTGGAAGCCCGCCGCGGGACGTCTGGTGACCCGTTGGGCCCAGGACGTCTCTCCCGACCACGCGCTGCCCGAATACCCGCGGCCGCAGATGGTCCGCAAAGACTGGCTGAACTTGAACGGGCTCTGGAAGTACGCCGTCGTCCCCAAGGAATCGACGCAACCCTCCGCCTGGGATGGCGAGATTCTCGTGCCTTACCCGATCGAGTCGGCCCTCTCCGGGGTCATGAAAACCGTCGGCGAGCAGAACCAGCTGTGGTACCGCCGGTCCTTCCAGGTGCCGGCGGCCTGGGAAGGGAAGCGGGTGTTGCTGCATTTCGGGGCGGTCGACTGGCAGACGCGCGTTTGGGTCAACGGCAAGGAGGTTGGCAACCACACGGGGGGGTACGACGCCTTCAGCTTTGACATCACCGAAGCGCTGCAGGCCTCGGGGGAGCAGGAGATTGTGGTGTCGGCGTTTGACCCCACGGACGCCGGGTATCAACCGCGTGGCAAACAGGTTCGCAAACCGGGTGGCATCTGGTACACGCCCACCACCGGCATCTGGCAAACCGTGTGGGTCGAGCCTGTCGCACCGTCCTATCTGCGCAGGCTGCGCCTCACGCCGAACCTCGATGAAAGCTCCGTGACGGTCCAGGCGAACGGGGTTGTCCAAGGCAAGCCGGCCTTGAAGGTGGAGGTGTTCGACGGCGAACAGGTGGTGCAGGAGGGCACGCTCGAGACCATGATCACGACTCGCTCGCTCCCGCCGCAAATCGCGCCAAGCATCAAGCTGTCGGTGCCGAACGCCAAGCCGTGGTCGCCGGATTCGCCCTTCCTGTACGGACTGCGGATCACCTTGCTGGATGACGGCAAGCCCGTGGACGAGATCCGAAGTTACTTCGGGATGCGGAAGATCGCGTTGGGCAGGGATGCGGACGGCATCAACCGGCTGTTCCTGAACAACCAGCCGCTGTTCCAGTTCGGACCGTTGGACCAGGGATTCTGGCCGGACGGTCTGTACACGGCGCCGACGGACGAGGCGTTGCGGTACGACATCGAGATGACGCGCAAGCTCGGGTTCAACATGGCCCGCAAGCACGTGAAGGTCGAACCGGCGCGCTGGTACTATTGGTGCGATCGCCTGGGCTTGTTGGTGTGGCAGGACATGCCCAGCGGCGACAAGTACATCGGCGGAAACGACCCGGACATCACGCGGTCGCAGGACTCGGCCACGAATTTCGAGCGTGAACTCCAGGCCTTGGTCGACGGTTTCTACAACCATCCGAGCATCGTCATGTGGGTGCCGTACAACGAAGGCTGGGGCCAGTGGGACACCTGCCGCATCGTGAGCCTGGTCAGGGAGTGGGACCCGACCCGCCTGGTCAACAACGCCTCGGGTTGGACGGATCGTCGGTGCGGCGACGTGAACGACATCCATGCCTACCCGGGCCCGGCCGTGCCGCGCCTCGAGGAGAAGCGCGCGTTGGTGTTGGGCGAATTTGGAGGCCTGGGCATGCCCGTGAAGGGCCACACCTGGCAGGAGGAGCGGAACTGGGGTTACGTCAGCTACAAGACCCCGGAGGAGCTTACCGAAGCCTACCTCGCCCTGCTGAAGAAGCTGCATCCGATGACGGGCATGGCCGGACTTTCGGCCGCCGTGTACACCCAAACCACCGATGTCGAGGTGGAAGTGAACGGTCTCATGACGTACGACCGCGCCCTGGTCAAGATGGACGTGGACCTGATCGCGGCCGCGGCGAAGCAGCTTTACACCCCTCCGCCCAAGCGTGTCTCCCAAGGCACCACGTTGATCCCGCCCGCCACCCCGCTGGTCGCCTGCGATCCTTACTTCAGCATCTGGTCTCCCGCGGACCAGTTGGCCGAGGCCGACACGGTGCACTGGACGGGACGCCCCCACCGGCTCACCAGCCTGGTGCGGATTGACGGCAAGACCTACCGCCTGATGGGGGCGCAACCCGCGCGCCTGCCCGCGCTGCCGCAGTCCGGGCTGCAAGTCCTGCCCACGCGCACCGTCTATGAGTTCGCGGGCGCGGGCGTCCTGCTGCGCCTGGAATTTCTCACTCCCGCACTTCCGGACGACCTTGAGGTGCTGTCGTGGCCGGTGACGTACGTGACCTGGTCGGTGCAATCCGCCGATGGCCAGCCCCACGAAGTTCAAGTGTACTTCGACGCCCGGGCCGAGATTGCCGTGAACGAGCCACGCCAGACGGTGACCTGGTCGTCTGCCGGGGTCGAGGGAATGACCGGCTTCAAGGTCGGCACCGTGGCTCAGCCTGTCCTGGCCCGCAAGGGCGACGACTTGCGAATCGATTGGGGGTACCTGTATGTCGCCGCGCCCACGGAGGCCTCGCTCAGCGCCGACCTGGCCCCCGCATCGATGGCGACAGCAGACTTCGCGAAGGACGGGGCTTTGCGAGCAAGTTATGACCAGATGTCGCCGACGGCGGAGGCCGGCTCCGCGCCCGTCGCCGCGCTCGTGTTCCGGTTCGGGACCGTGGGCAAAGACCCGGTCGAGCGCCAGGCGTTGCTCGCGTACGATGATCTCTACTCGATCCAATACATGAAGAAGAACCTGCGTCCGTACTGGCGGCGCCACGGCTGGGAAGCCGCGGACCTGCTCAAGGCGGCCGTGAAAGCCTCGGCCTCGCTGCGGCAGCGTGGGGCGGCGTTCGACGCCGAGCTCATGGCCGATCTTGCCCGGGCCGGTGGCGAGAAGTACGCCGGGATCTGCGCGCTCGCGTACCGGCAGTGCTTCGCGGCCGGGAAATTTGTCGCTGACGAAAACGGGCAACCACTCCAGTTCTGCAAGGAGAACCACTCGAACGGATGCATCGGGACCTCGGACGTCTTTTACCCGATGGCACCACAATTCCTGTTGTTCGGCCCGTCACTGGCGAAGTCGTTCCTGGTGCCGTTCATGAACTACGCCGCCAGCGAGCGCTGGAAATTCCCCTTTGCGCCGCACGATCTCGGCACCTATCCGCAGGCCAACGGACAGGTCTACGGCGACGGGGAACGGGGCGTGAACAACCAGATGCCGGTCGAAGAGAGCGGCAACCTGCTGTTGCTCATGGCCGCGGTGGCGCACATGGAGGGCCATGCCGACTTCGCCGGCCTGTACTGGAAGCAGCTCACCCAGTGGGCGGAGTACCTGAAGGAGAAAGGCTTTGATCCGGAGAACCAGCTCTGCACCGACGACTTTGCCGGGCACCTCGCCCACAACGTGAATCTCAGCGCCAAGGCGATCTGCGGACTCGGCGCTTACGCGAAGCTGTGCGCGATGCGGGGCGACCAGGCCCGCGCGGACGAGTACTTCGCGCTGGCCCGCGAATTCGCTCAACGCTGGATCAAGACAGCCGATGACGGCGAGAAATTCCGTCTCGCCTTCGACCGTCCGAACACCTGGAGCCAGAAATACAACCTGATGTGGGACCGCATTCTGGGTCTGGGCCTCTTTCCGGCCGAGGTGCTGCGGAAGGAGATGGACTATTACCGCAAGATCCAAAACAAGTACGGCCTCCCGCTCGACAACCGCGAGACGTACACCAAGCTCGATTGGATCACCTGGACGGCAACCCTCACCCAGAACCGGGACGACTTCGAGGCCCTCGTGGACCCCGTCTTCCGCTTCCTGAACGAGACGCCGGATCGCTCGCCGATGACGGATTGGTACCAGACGAAGTCCGGACGGAAAGTCGGGTTCACGGCGCGGCCCGTGGTTGGCGGCGTGTTCGCGCAGATGCTTTACGACAAGGCAACGTGGAGCAAGTACGCGGGGCGCGATCGCACCAAGGCGGCCAACTGGGCGCCGATGCCCAAGCCGCCGGTGCTGCTCAATGTGTTGCCCACGGCGGAAGAGGGCCGCGAGACCTGGCGCTATACGACGGAAAGCCCGGGAGGCAACTGGTTCCAGCCCGGCTTCGACGAGTCCGCATGGAAACAAGGCCGCGCCGGCTTTGGCACGCGCGGCACCCCGAACGCGATCGTGCGCACGGAGTGGAGCACGTCGGACATCTGGTTGCGGCGCGAATTCACGATGCCGGAGGGGAAGTGGTCCGACCTGCAGCTTCGGATTCATCACGATGAAGATGCCGAGGTTTACTTGAACGGCGTGCCGGCCGTGAGCCTGAACGGGTACACCACCGAGTACGAGGCGGTGGCGATCAGTCCGGCGGCCCAGGCCACGCTTCGACCGGGGCGGAACCTGATTGCGATTCATTGCCGGCAAACCGGGGGTGGGCAGTACATTGACGCCGGGTTCGTCGACGTCCTGCCGGCGAAGTAGACCGGATTGCTCGCGATTTGGCTCCTGCCGCCTCCTGACGTCGGCGCCTACAGGGGTGATTCGTAGGCGCGCGCGTGAGCCCGCGATCGACTGGCCTCCTGACGTCGGCGCCTACCGGTGTTGGGGCTTATCGGAACAGTGGACTCTGGCTGGGCGCGTGCTACGATGGTGCCCAACAAGCCAAAGCCATGAACCCAGACCAGTTCCTGTCCCATCCGGCAGCTCGGTCGGTGTCGTCGTTCCGTGCCGTCTCCGGCGAGCCCAAGCCTCCGCGTCCGCATCTCGGTTCCCGCAACGATGGACGCACGGCGTTCACGTTGATCGAACTCCTGGTGGTCATCGCGATCATTGCGATTCTGGCGGGCATGTTGTTGCCCGCGCTGGCCAAGGCCAAGTCCACCGCGAAGCGCTCCATGTGCACGAGCAACTGCCGGCAATGGGGACTGGCCATCGGCCTTTACTCGACGGACTACAACGGCTTCTTCCCCGACAACCGCGACGGCTACGACTTGAGCTGGATGGGCACGAACATGGCCGGCTTCTGGCGGGATTACCTCATCAAGTCGGAGAAGCCCCGGACCGGGTCCGACAAGAAGGCCGCCAATCACGTCCTGTTTTGTCCCACGGACGAGTGGCATCGACAGGCCGACACGTGGAGGTTCGATGACGCCAACTCGGAGAACAAGCCCATCCTGACGGGCTTCTTTTATCTCCCGGGGCATGTGCCGGAGATGTCCACCTGGCCGTACAACTCGGAGGGACTCGCCCAATGGCATTACCGGAGGAAGCTCGGGACCGAGTACGCCAACGCCCCCGTTCTCATCGACCGCCTGCAGGGCCTCGGCCCCCGCACCACCAACGTCTACGACAGCCGGCTCCGGTGGACGACCGTGGATGAGGGAAAGACCATCCGGACGGCGAACCATCCCGCCGGCGGTGGGGGCGCGCCCGAGGGAGGGAACTTCCTCTTCGAGGACGGGCACGTCGACTGGCGGAACGGGAAGCGCGTTTCGCTAGGGTCCGGCAGCGGCGAATGGCAGTGCTTCTACAAGGTCCCCATCGACTGACCGGCCGGGAACGAATCCGTTGCGCGCGGGGAGCGCAGCCGGCCCGGTTGCCGGGCGGCCGGCTCGCCCGCGGGTCCTTCACGCCGCCGCGCAGTCTCGCTGCGACCTCGTCCAAACACCCACGATCAGCCGCCGATGGCCGTCATGGGCCGGAACGGCTGGTATTGGTCCCGGAAGGCGTGTTCCCAGGGCTTGTTGGCCAGGGCGGTCTCGAAAAGGCGCCGGAGCGGTTCGTCACTCGTGCGGTCCTGCAGCGCGGCGTGGAGATCGACTTCCTCATGATGACCCAGGCACGGGCGGAGACGGCCGTCGGCCGTGAGGCGCATCTTGTTGCAGGTTTCGCAGAAGTGCTGGTTGGTCATCGCCCCGATGAACCCCACCATGGCTCCTGACTTCGCCAGGCGGTAGTAGCGCGCCGGGCCGTTTCCAAGACGGGCCTCCGGTTGGGCGATCAGTTCCTCGCGCTGGCGCAGACGTTGGATCACCTCGCCGATGGAGAGGAAGTTATCCGGGGTGAGCACATCGCGCGATGTGAGCGGCATGAGCTCAATCAGCCGGAGCGGCACGCCAAGTTCGCTGCTGTAGTGGATCAACGGCCAGATCTCCTCCTCGTTCACGCCGCGCATGAGGACGGTGTTGAGCTTCACAAACTCAAACCCGGCGGCCAGGGCGGCGCGGATTCCTTCCAGGACTGTCTCCACGTCACCCCCCGTGATCTGCCGGTAAACGGAAGGGGTCAGGGCGTCGAGACTGATGTTGACGGTGCGAATGCCGGCCGTGCGCAGCGGGGCGGCCAGGGCGGGGAGCTTCAGCCCGTTGGTGGAGAGCCCGAGGCATTCCACGCCCTCGAGGGCGGCCATTCCCCGGGCGATCTCGACCAGCCCGGGACGCAGCAGCGGTTCGCCGCCCGTGAGCCGGATCTTCCGAAAGCCAAGCGACGCCGCGACCCGCGCGATGCGGAGGAGATCGTCGTCGGAAAGGCGGTCCGCTCCCCCGTGCGCGCTCCAGCCGTGGTACTGTTGCGGCCGGCAGTAAAGGCAGCGCTCATTGCAGCGATCCGTGACGGAGATCCGGAGGTAATCGACCGTGCGACCGAACGACTTCATTCAGGGAGGAAAGATGCACGCGATTGGGGGCTGCGCCAGCGAGCATCGCGGCCAGCGGGGCGGCGCTTCTGGGAATGGCGGTCGGCGTGGGCGCCTTCAGGTTTGTCTACGCCGTTGCGATTTTGGGCACGGTGGTCGGCCTGGCACTGCTCAGCTGCATCAAAGGGGTCGAGAAGGTGAATGCCACGTCGAGTACTGCTTCCAAGGGCCCGAGAAGCGGCTTGTCTACCCGTGGCAGGACGGGCTCAAGACCGAGAACATCCACACCGGCTGTCAGACCTGCCACCACTGGCCTGACGAGGAACTCCGTGCCCGCGTGGAGACCATCCGGGAACGAACCCAGCATCTGCGCAACCTGGCCTTGGACGCGCTGGTCGAGTTGATTTCAGACATCCAGGCGGTGGGGAGGGAAGGGGCCGCGGACACGGCACTGGCCCCGGCCCGGGATTTCCAGCGCAAGGCGCAGTTCTATCTCGATTTTATCGAGGCTGAGAACTCGATGGGCTTTCATGCCCCCCAGGAAGCCGCGCGCATCCTGGCGGAGTCGATCAACTTTCGCGCCAGGGCCAGAATGCATTGCGGGATCCCACGCACAACGCGGCGACCCGTGCGGATGCGGGGGCGACTCCTTGAAGCAACGGGCGTCCCGGTCAGCGGTCAGGGTTGCGCCACCGCGGCCGGACCGGACGAGGGCGGCTCGAAGTGGACGACGAGTTCCCCGGGCTTGGCGAGGCCAAAGCGCTCCCGGATCACGCGCTCGGCAGCCGCTGGGTTGTGGCTGAAAGCACGAATGCGCGTCCGCAGTTCGTCGCCGTGGGCCTGGGCCGCCGCGACCTGGCGTTCGAGCAGGAGTCGTTCACTCTGAAGGTCCCGGTTGCGCTGAATCTCGGGCAAATACCAGATGCCCACGGCCAGCGCTCCGGCCACGAAGAGCAGAACTACCACCACGGAACTCAACCGGTTCCAGACGGTGGACACTTTCATCGCCCCGAGTAAACCACAACCGGTCGCTGGAGGCAAAGCCCGCTTTTGCCACTCATTCGGACACCCCCTCGACGACCTTCCCCGGCGCTCGAACCGAACGGAACCATCGGATTTCGGGGACCAGCATCGCGCTCGCCACCAGGATCAGACCGGCGCACAGCCAGCCGATGCTCGGCAGCGACAGCACGCTGACGAGGTGGAAGGCCGCCACAGGCGCGGCCACGCCCCGCAACCCGGTGAAGAACACGTGAACGGACATGTAATCGGCCACGCGTTCCGGGGGAGCCAGCTTGGTGACCCACAGTCCCCACGCCACATCCCCGCCGGAGTTCGACACCCCGAAGATTATGGCGCCCACCACCAGGCCGGTCAGCGATTCGCTCAGGAAGAAGGTCACGATGCTCACGGCAAAGCCGAGGTTCAGCACCACGCGCAGCGCGAAAAAGTTCATGCGATCGAAGAGCATGCCCCACACCTGGTTCATGGCGAGCCGGGCCACATTCGGCACCACGCCGATCAGCAGGGCGATCTGCGTGATGCTCATGTTCAGGCCGTACTTGGGATTCCCAAGGTACTCGATGCGCAAGGGAAGCATCATGAGATTGGCGAAGCCCATCAGCATCCAGCAGATCAGCGTGTAGCGGAACAACCGGTCGCTTCGGACATAGCGCATCGCCCGGAACGGGTGGGTTCCGCCTTCGTCGTGGAGGGGGCGCGACGGGTAGCGTTTCAGGCACCAGGCCGCGTAGGCAAAGGCCCCGGCAAACAGAAAGAGCAGCAGCCGCGAGCGCTGAATGTCCCCCTCGAGCAGGCGTCCCGCGAGTTCACTGAACCCGGCGTGCACCCCGATCCGCAGCATGACGGCCCGGCTGTAGAGTTTGCCACGGGAATGGTCGGGATAGTTGTCCTGGTAGATCTGCGTCATCAGCGGGATGACCGCCGTGGCCGCGGTCATCCCCAACATCGAACCGGCGACGTACAGCGGCAGCCACGGACACAGACCGAGCACCAGGAACACCGCACCGCCGAAACTCGCGAAGCCCGCCGCGGCTTGCGCCGCCAGCCAGCCCCGGCGCGCGACCAGGGAAACCACCGCCGGCGCGAGCACGAGCCCCACGCTGCCGCCGCTGGCGACCAGGGCCTTGGCGGTGGCGCCGGCGTGGAAATACTTCAGGGCGATGACCAGCAGGAAGGTGCTGCCGGCGGATTCCAGGATGCCATGGGGGACGGCCCGCTGCAGTTCGAGACGGTACGTGAGGCGCGTGCGATCCAACCCGGTCACCGGACCGAGCTTAGTGACCGGGTGCGGTCCGACGCCATCAGGAAAGCGCTCCCCGGGCGCGCTCCAGCAGCGGCGCCAGGTGGCGTCCGGTGTGCGAGGCCCGGCAGCGCGCCACCGCCTCCGGCGTTCCTTCAGCGACAATCCGCCCGCCGGCATCGCCTCCTTCGGGGCCGAGATCGATGATCCAGTCCGCTTCGGCAATGAGATCCAGATTGTGCTCGATCACCAGCACCGTGTGGCCGGCGTCCACGAGCCGATGGAGGACCTCGACGAGACGTCGCACGTCCGCCATGTGCAACCCGATGGTGGGCTCTTCGAGGATGAAGCAGCTGGAGCGCTGACGAGGTTGGGCACGGAGGGAATTGGTGCCGGCATTCCCCGTGGAACCCGAGACACCGTAAGGTGCCCTGGCGTCGTTTAGCGCCAAGGCCGGTTGCATGGAGTCCGCCTCAGGCGTCCGCCGTGTCGTCGGCCCAACGGCCCGGGCCTCCTTCAAGCCCGTGAGCAGGTGCGTGACGAGTTTGACGCGTTGAGCCTCGCCGCCACTCAGGGTGGGGCTGGTCTGGCCGAGCTTCAGGTAGTCCAGGCCGGTGTCGTGTAAGGCGTCCAACGGGGCGCGGATGCGTCGGAAGGCGGCGAAGAACTCGCGCGCTTCGGCGACGCTGAGTTCGAGGACCTCCGCGATGTTCCGGCCGTTGAACGTGATGTCCAGGGTCTCGGGATTGAAGCGCAATCCATTGCAGGTTTCGCAGCGCACAAACGCCGGCGGCAGAAAGTTCATCTCCAGCTTGATCAGTCCCGCCCCTTCGCATTCCGGGCAACGCCCCTGCGCACTGTTGAACGAGAATCGGCCGGGGCCGTAACCGCGCAGGCGCGATTCGGGCACCTGAGCGAACAGCGCCCGGATGTCGTCAAAGAACCCGACGTAGGTTGCGGGTGTGGAGCGCGGCGTCCTGCCGATCGGGGACTGGTCGACCTCGTGAACGGCGGTGAGGCCTTCGTGGCCTGAGACCCAGGCGGTGGAGCGGGCCGCCGTTGATGCTGGCCCGTCCTGGATCCGGTTGGCAACGGCGTCAGGAGCCATGTCTTCAGACTCGTCGGTGGACTCGCGGCCGCCTTCCGTCGTCGGGCGGTTCTTGCGTCGTGAGGCGGGGAGCGCGTGTTGCAGCGCGGGCAGGAGACATTCGCGGATGAGGGTGCTCTTGCCCGAGCCGCTCACACCGGTGACCAGGACCAGGCGTCCCAGCGGGAACCGAACGGTCAGGTCCTTGAGGTTGTTGGCCGAGGCATGGTGCAAGGTGAGCCATGGAACTGGCTGCGCGGCGCTGGCCCCCGGGCGCTCGAGGGTCGTTCCCTTGGCTTGACGCCCCGGTGCGGTGACCATGAGCCTCGCAGTCGAGGTAGGGCGCGTCGTCCCCGGCGCACCGGATCCGGCGGGCCATGGAGTGCCCGCCCTACCTGGCGGCGGTTCCTGGAGAGTCCCCTTGGCCCCGAGGCCATGCGCGATGGCCATGAACCCGTGAGGAGCGCGGGCTTCAGCCCGCAGGGACGTTCCTTGGCCGGCGTGGCTTCCTGCGGACTGAAGTCCGCGCTCCTGGGGAGGTTCAAGGGATGTTGTGCCGGTGGCTGGTGGCGCCTCGACCGGTCGGCGACTGCCGCGACTGGGAACCCCGGGGTGATCTCGCAAGCAGCGGCCGGTGACGGAATCCTCGTGCCGGGAAAGCTCGTCGAGCGTGCCTGCAGCCACGACCTGCCCCCCGTGAATCCCCGCTCCCGGGCCGAGGTCCAGGATCCAGTCGGCCCGGCGCATCGTTTCCTCGTCGTGTTCGACGACCACGAGCGAGTTCCCCCGGTCTTTAAGCCGCGTGAGTGCTTCCAACAGCCGTTCGTTGTCCCGCGCGTGCAAACCGATGGTGGGCTCGTCCAGGACGTAGAGCACGCCGCTGAGATTGGAGCCCAGTTGGGCGGCGAGCCGGATGCGCTGATTCTCGCCTCCCGACAGAGTCGTGACCGAGCGCTGGAGTTGGAGGTAATCCAGACCCACTTCGCGCAGGAACCGAAGGCGTTCCCGTATCTCCGGGAGAATGTCCCGCGCAATCTCGGCGTCGCGCCCGCGTGGGTTCATCGCGCCAAACAACGCGCCGGCTTCCTCGACCGAAAGCGCGCCGACCTCGTCGATGGTCGGCCCCAGCTTCGCGGGCTTGGCGTTCTCACCCCTTCCGCGCCCAGCCCGGGGAATGCCCGCAAACGTGAGGCGCACCGCGCGCGCCACGGGATTCAAGCGCGCGCCCCGGCACTCGGGGCAGGGCTCGCGTTTTCCCTCCTGCCAGCCCCACCAGGATTCCTCGATCGCGTCCGCCCGGGCGCCGCGGTCGACGTCTTCGGGCAGGTAGAACAGTTCGCCGAAGCCGCGGCAGCGCGGACACCATCCCGCGGCGGAGTTGTAGCTGAAAAACTTCGGGTCCAGCGGGGCGAAGGAGCGTCCACAGGATGGGCAGGCGCGTTCGGTGGAATGGACGGTGAGTTCGCCGTGGTCATCGAGGGCGAACAGGATGCCTTTGCCCACGGCGAGGGTTTCGTCCACGAGTTGCTGGGG
The DNA here is from genome assembly GCA_964535555.1 of uncultured Verrucomicrobiota bacterium. Classification (GTDB taxonomy): domain Bacteria; phylum Verrucomicrobiota; class Verrucomicrobiia; order Limisphaerales; family J093; genus DSVZ01. The sequence goes on along the minus strand of CAZHUS010000056.1, from coordinate 33,240 downwards.
CGACCGGGCGCCGGTCCCCGGCGCGTCCATTCCTTTCCCTTGACCGCCTTGGGTGCGGGCCGGCCGTGCCCCGCGACGAGGGTTTCGATCAAGAAGGCCGGTGACGACCTCGACGTTGTGCTCCCGGAAACGGTCCAGACGGAAGGCTTCGTCGGTCGAGTAGAACGTGCCGTCCGCACGGATTTGGGCGTAGCCGTGTTCCTGGGCCCATTCCGCGAGTTCGGTGTGGAATCCCTTGCGACCACGGATGAGCGGCGCGAGCAGGGTCAGGCTGCCCCGGCGTCGGGCTTCATCCTGCAGCCGGAGGGTGACCTGGTCGCGGGTCTGGGGTTCGACCGCCACGTCGCAATCCGGGCAGTACTGCGTGCCCAGCCGGGCGAACAGGAGTCGGACAAAGTGATAGACCTCGGTGACGGTGGCGACCGTGCTCTTGCCGCCGCCGCGGGAGTTGCGTTGCTCGATGCTCACGGTGGGCGGGATGCCGCTGATGAGATCGACATCGGGACGCGCCATCTGTTCCACGAACTGCCGCGCATAGGTGTTCATGGCGTCGAGGAACCGGCGTTGGCCCTCGGCGAACAGCAGGTCGAAGGCGAGCGTGCTCTTGCCCGAGCCGCTGACGCCGGTGACGACGACGAACTTCCCCCGCGGAATCTCGACGGAGAGGTTCTTGAGATTGTGTTCGCGGGCGCCGTGAATGGCGATCACCGCGTCCGCGCCGGTCGGCTGTAGCGTCTCGTGCAACACCATGAAGCAATAGCATCGGCAGCCCGCGGCGCCAGAACGTCCAGGGTCAGCGACCTCTTCGGCAACGCCCGGCGAGCGGCAGCAGTCGCTGACAGGTTACCCGAGCCTTGGGTCTGGCCAGCAAGGCGGCGGTTCGCGGCAGGCCAGGCTTGGGTCTCAGGAATCGATCCGTTCTGGCATCTTCTCAAAAAGCAACACGTGGCCGCATGCCGCACAAACCAGCGTGTGCAACCCGACGGCTGCAATATACTGTCCGGTTTTGAAATGGTCCCCACCGCACAGCTGGCACGCAAAGACTCGGTCTGCGAGTCCGTAACGCTGTGGTCCAAGCGAACCCATGGCGGCGGTGATGGCGCGCTTCAGTGGCGATGTCTTCTTTGGCATGAGATCGTCTCGTTGCTGACGCCCCATGGAAGTCCTGGCGGGGCCCAGCTCCGACCCATGAACCTCCCCAGCCTTCGGGCCAACTTCCCGCCTTTGTCCATCCATCCCAGCGCGCCTCGCCCGGTAGAATCCTCGAAGCATGGCAGGGTTGGCAGGCATTGGTAGTGGGTGGGCGAACGTGAGCTGTTTGCAGGGAGTCTGCCAATTCGAGGATTCTAGAGCAGCCCGGTCGTCTCGGGCAGGCCGCAAAGGACGTTGAACGCTTGCACGGCCTGGCCGCTCGCGCCCTTCACGATGTTGTCCTCGGCGCTGAGCACCAGAAGACAGCCGGTGCGCGGGTCCACTCGCCACGCGAGTTCGAGCAGGTTCGTGCCCACCACGTTTTTGGTGTCGGGAAGCGCTCGTCCTTCGAGCACACGGACGAACGGTTCCGTGGCATACGCTGCGCGATAACACGCTCCGACCTTCTCGGCGAGGGCGACCGCTTGCTCGGCGCCGCGGATCGGCTCGGCAGGTGTCGCGTAAAGGGTCGTGAGAATCCCGCGGTTTACCGGAATCAAGTGCGGAGTGAACTGGATCTGCACGGGCGCACCCGCCGCGAGCGAGAGTTCCTGCTCGATCTCGGAAAGGTGCCGGTGCTTGGGAATGCCGTAGGCGCGCATGCTCTCGTTGCACTCGACGAACAGGTAGTCCAACTCCGCCTTGCGCCCGGCGCCGCTCACGCCGCTGAGCGAGTCGGCGACGATGCCGGACGATTTGATCAACCCGGCGCGCAGCAGCGGAATCAGCGGGAGCAGAATGCTGGTCGGATAACATCCCGGCGAGGCGATGAGCGTGGCCTGCCGGATCTCCTCGCGGTAAACCTCGGGAAGCCCATAAACGGCCTTGGCGAGGAGTTCAGGGGCCGGGTGCTCGTGCCCGTAGAATTCCTTGTAGACGTCCGCGCTCCGCAGCCGGAAATCGGCGCTCAAGTCAATCACCTGGCATCCGGCCCTGAGCAGCGGGATGGCGTACTCGGCGGCCACGCCGTGCGGCAACGCCAGAAACACGACCTGCGCCTGACGCGCGAGCAGGTCCGCGTTGGGCTCGCTGAACCGAAGCGTCCGCGCCAGGGGTTGACTGGCGAAGCGTGGGAAGACCTGGGCCACCGTCTGCCCCGCCTGTTGGCGCGAGGTGACCGCCGTCAGCCGTGCCACCGGATGCTGGAGCAGCAACCGGACGAGTTCCTCGCCCGAGTACCCCGAGGCGCCGACGATGCCGACCGTGACCTGACTCACCGGGCCTGCCCCGGCCGAATGCGTGACCTGACTCATAGGAGATTCTCGCGGTGACCGTGCCCCCGCGGCCCGTCAGGGTGCGAGACGGCAGGACGCTTGGCAAGCTGCAGCCAGGAGCTACGTTCGGGGTGTGAAGAAGCGAACCCAGACCCCGGTGACTCCCGTTGAAGCCCCCGCGGCATCCATGACCGCTCCCGGTTCTCCGCCCGCGATCGTCGTTCCCGTGCCCGTGGCTCCTTCCACGCGTCCCGGCATGGGGAGCACCCTGTTCGAAGGCGGCGCGGCCTTTCGGGTCTGGGCGCCATTCGCCGACGCGGTTTTTGTGGCCGGCACCTTCAACAGTTGGTCGGAGACAGCCAGCCCTTTGGCCAGCGAAGGCAACGGCTACTGGTCCGCCGACGTTCCCGGTCCTGACGTCGACGATGAGTACAAGTTCGTGATCCACCGTGGTGAGGAGGTGCTGTGGAAGACCAACCCTTACGCCCGGGAGGTCACGGCGGGAGGCAACGCGCGCATCCACAATCGCGAGTTCGACTGGACCGGAGACGACTTCCAGATGCCCCCTTGGAACGAGTTGGTCATTTACGAGATGCATGTGGGGACGTTCAACGATCGGCCGGGCGGCGAGCCGGGCACGTTCGATGAGATCATCCCGCGATTGCCGTACCTGCGTGATTTGGGCATCAACGCCATCGAGATCATGCCCGTGCTCGAGTTTCCCATGAGCTTCTCCTGGGGGTACAACCCGAGTCATCCCTTCGCGGTCGAGTCGGCTCTGGGCGGACCTCAGGGCCTGCAGCGCTTCGTGAAGGCCGCGCATGCCCAGGGTATCGCGGTGATCCTGGACGTGGTCTACAACCACTTTGGCCCGGGCGACCTGGACCTGTGGCAGTTCGACGGGTGGCACCAACCCGGTCACGACGGTGGCATCTACTTCTACGACAACGCCCGCTCCGACACGCCTTGGGGCGACACCCGTCCGGATTACGGCCGGCGTGAGGTGCGGCAGTACCTTCGGGACAACGCGCTGCACTGGCTGCACAAGTACCGCCTCGACGGCCTGCGTTTCGACGCCACCGCGTACATCCGCAACGTTTACGGGAACAACAACGATCCGGAACGGGATCTGCCCGACGGATGGTCCCTGTTGCAGTGGATCAATCACGAGATCAACTCGGCCCAGCCTTGGAAGCTCACCATCGCCGAGGACCTGCGGAACAACGACTGGATCACCCGGGAGACCCGGGCGGGTGGGGCGGGCTTCGATGCGCAGTGGGACTCCGAGTTTGTGCACCCGGTCCGGGCGGCGCTCATCACTCCGAACGACGGTTACCGGAACCTGGACGCAGTGGCCCAGGCGATCCTTCACGACTACAACGACGACCCCTTCAAGCGGGTCATCTACACGGAATCGCACGATGAGGTGGCCAACGGACACCAGCGGATGCCGTCGGAAATCTGGCATGGCAACGCCGCGAGTTGGTACTCGAAGAAACGCTCCACGCTCGGGGCCGTGCTGGTGTTCACCTCCCCGGGGATCCCGATGATCTTCCAGGGCCAGGAGTTCCTCGAAGACGAGTACTTCCGGGACGACGACCCGTTGGATTGGGGGAAGGTGGTCACGCACGCGGGAATCCTGCAGCTTTACACCGACCTCATCCGCCTGCGCCGAAACTGGTTCAACCACACGCGCGGGCTTCGTGGGCGCCACGTCCGTGTTCACCACCTCAACCGGGGGGATCGCGTGATCGCGTTCCATCGATGGGATCAAGGCGGCCCGGGCGACGATGTGATCGTCCTCGCGAACTTCGCCAATCGCGGCTACGCGGAGTACCGGATGGGTCTCCCGCGGGCCGGGCACTGGCGCGTGCGGTTCAACAGCGACTGGTCCGGCTACAGCGGCGACTTCAGCGACTGGGACTGTTTCGACGCCGAAGCGCGGTTGGGGGAATTCGACGGAATGCCGTTCCATGGCAGCGTGGGGTTGGGTCCCTACACGGCGGTCATCCTCTCCCAGGACCCGTGATCGGGTGCGGAAGTGGCGGAGCCGCCTGGGCCCGGCGGCGATTCCCAGGCGGAGGAAGGGGAGCCGCCTGTCTGCGCGCGCGACCAAATCATGAAATAGCTGTTTCACGATCCCGCACACGGGATGGAAGGCGCGGGCCGGCGGGCGGGGCGTCGGCACGGGTGGAACGGGTTGAACCTGTTCCCGCGCCTTGACGCGGGAGGCATACGTCCGTTGAATGCGCGCGATCCGTGATCGCCATGGGAACGTTGCACGCTGCCTTTATCGAATCCGCCCGGGCCAACCAGGCGAAGACCGCTGTTTTTTGGGGGGACGATCGCTACGACTATGGCCACCTGGAGCGGCAGTCCGCCCAGGTTGCCCGGCGCCTGGCCCACGATTACAGGGTCCGGCCGGGCGATCGGGTGGCGATCTGGCTCAACAACTGCCCCGAGTTTGTCACGGCCCTCTTCGGAGCGCTCCAGGTGGGGGCGGTCGTCGTGCCGATCAACTGCTTTCTCAAGGCGGACGAGGTCGCCTTCATCCTCGCGGATGCGGACGTCAAGGTGCTGGTCAGCGAAGCGGCCATGAAGGAGCCGGTCGCAAAGCTCAGGGAGGGACGCCCGTCGTTGCAGGTGCTCGACAAGGAACACTTTCCGGCGGCGGAACGGACGCCGGCGGACTTCGAGGCGGTCGTCCGCAGGTCCGAAGACCTGGCGGTGCTGATCTACACGTCGGGCACCACGGGGCATCCGAAGGGGGCGATGCTCACGCACGCCAACCTCCTCCACAACGTGAACAGTTGCCGGCAGGTGCTCGAGGCGGTGGCGGTGGACCGTTTTGCCCTGCTGCTGCCGATGTTTCACAGTTTCATGCTGACGGTGTGCATCCTGCTCCCGCTCCTGGTGGGCGGGTCGATTGTGCTGATCCGGTCGCTGCACCCGCCGAAGAACATCCTGCACGAGATCATCCGTCACCAGGCGACGGTGCTGCCGGCCATCCCGCAGTTGTTCCGGGCCTTTGCCCACGCGCCGGTGCCGCCCAACCTGAGCCTCCGCATCTGCATCAGCGGGGCGGCGCCGCTTCCGGTGGACACGCTGCGGGAGTTCAACGCGCATTATCCGATTCCGGTCATCGAGGGCTACGGACTGAGCGAGGCCAGCCCTGTGGTTTCCATCAACCCGATCCGGGGCCTGCAAAAGCCCGGTTCGATCGGCCTTCCCGTTCCGGACGTCGAGATCAGCATCCGCAACGAGGCGGGCGAGCCGCTCCCGGTCCGGCAGGTAGGCGAGGTTTGTGTCCGGGGCGGGAATGTGATGACCGGGTACTGGAACAACCCGGCCGAGTCGGCCCTGGCGTTGCGCGACGGCTGGTTGTACACGGGCGACGTTGGCTACATGGACGAGGAGGGCTACACGTACATCACCGACCGCAAGAAGGACATGCTCCTGGTGAACGGGATCAACGTGTATCCGCGCGAGATCGAGGAGGTCATGTACCATTTCCCCGGCGTCAAGGAAGCTGCGGTCATTGGGCGCCCCGACCCGCGCAAAGGCGAGCAGCCCGTGGCCTATGTGGCCGCCGATGACGGCCAGCACATTGACACTCATGCCCTGCAAGCCTACCTCAAGGATCATCTGGCCGATTACAAGGTTCCGCGCCACGTGGTGCAGGTCCCGTTGCTGCCCCGCAATGCGACGGGCAAGATCCTGAAAACCGAGCTGCGGAAGCGACCGCTCCCTGGTTGATCCGGATTTCGGGCTTGGCGAGCGGGGCTCCCGGGCGTAAGAGGCAGAGTCATGATGCCTCAGCAACCTCTCCCTGACTCCGACCGGGGGCATTTCCGACGTGCCTGGCGCGGATTCACCCTGATCGAGTTGCTGGTCGTCATCGCGATCATCGCGATCCTTGCCGGCATGCTGCTCCCGGCGCTGTCGCGGGCGGTGACCAAGGCGCAAGGCGTGAAGTGCATGTCCAACATGAAGCAGCTCATGCTTGCCTTCCGCCTCTACAGCGACGACTACAACGGCCTTTTCTTTCCCAACACCTACGGTGGTGATGGCTGGGTGCGAGGGGTGGTGAACTTCGACGGCGGCAACGCGGACAACTGGGATCCCGATTCACTCCTCAATCCCGGCCGTGCCGTGCTCGGCCCCTACACCACGGCCCCGGGCATTTACCAGTGCCCCGCCGATTGGACCGCCGTCACCCGCCCCGGCGTAGGCCGGGTGCGGCGAATCCGGAGCGTTGCCGCCAGCCAGGCCGTGGGCACATGGTCGGACGGCAAGAGTCCCACGATGGGTTACTGGTTGGATTCCGCGCTCGTGGGCGGCTCGCTGACCAATCCCGGGGGGAAGTGGCGTGTTTATGCGAAGGAATCGGATGTGATTCGGCCCTCGCCGAGCATGCTGTGGGTGTTCATCGACGAGCACCCGGCGAGCATCAACGACGGGGGCTTCGGCTTCCGGATGCCGAACAGCTTTGCCGACACCCAGTCTCAAGGCTGGGTGGATTACCCGGCCGGTTTTCACAACAACGCCGGGGCGTTATCCTTTGTGGACGGCCACGCCGAGATCCATCGCTGGATCGAGCCGGTTTCCAACGGCCTCGGGGCGAAGGTGACGGACTTCAGTCAGCTCCACAACGGGCGTGTGGCCAATAACCGGGACATCTGGTGGATGGCCCAGCGCACTTCCGCGATGGACGTGGGTGAGAACCCCTGGGGATTCTGAGCACCATGCTGCAACGATTGCTTCGTTTCATCCGCCGGCTCTTTGGGGGGGACAGCCCCACCGACGGCTCGCGTGACCACGCCGGGCTCCTGGCGGTCGAGACCGAGAGCCTGCGGAAACAAATTGCCAGCTACAACGTGGGGCTCGCCACGCACGCCGGCCTTTGCGAACGACTCATCTCGCAGATCCGCCGGCAGGAGGCCGAGGCGACGGCGCTCGAAGCGCAGGTCACGGCGCATCTCCAGTCGGGCAGCAGGGAAAAGGCCGCGCTGCACGCGCTCGACCTGCAGACGCTTCGCAGCGAACTCGTGGAGAATCGAGCCCAGGCCGCGGCCGCCGAGGCAACTTATCGCGAGCTGCTTCGGACGCGCGACGTCGCGGTGCGGGAAGCCCAGATGCGTCTCAAGGCCGTGCAGGACGCGATTCAGGGCCTCGACGCCCAGCGCGCCGCCGCCGACATGACTGAACTTGCGTCAGGCATGGTGGGCCAGAACGTCGCGGGTGACGATACCCTGGGGCGTCTCCACGAGATCGTGGAAGCGGAGAAGGCCAGGGAGACCGGACGCGCGGGCGCCGCGCGGATGGTTCTCGAAGGGGCGGACGTGATGCGGTTGGAGTCGCACCGGAAGGCCCTGGCGGAGGCGGCGCTTGCGGAGTTTACTGCGAGGGCCGAACTCAGGACCGGCGAGCTGGATGCGTTGCCCGGGTCGGATTCAGCCCGCGAGCAGGGGCCTCCAGAACGGCGACCGCAACTGCCGGAGTGAGCGCATTCTGTCGACGCCGCCGTGAGGAGGCGGATGGGCCGCGGCCTCACGCCCGCGCCTACAGGGCGGATGCCCGCGCCCGTAGAAACTTGTAGGCGCCGCCGTGAGGCGGCGGCTCGCCCACACGCGCGCTCGCGATCGGCCGGGCAGTTGCGGCGAGGCCTCATCGCAGCCACTTTTCGGGCCACATGCGGACCATGACATGAACATCACGGCGACCTACTACCTGGACGTCATTTCCTCCTGGTGTCACTGGGCCGAGCCGGCCTGGGTGGAGCTGCAGTCCCGCTTTCACGAGCAGGTACGGTTCCAGTGGAAGATCGCCCTGCTGGACGGAGCGGGTCTGCCGGCTTCGGCCGCCCAGGAGGATTGGTTCTATCGCCGCAGCGGGGTGCTCACTCGCGCCCCGTACATGTTGAGCAGTGGTTGGTTCGAACCGGGCTGGAGCGAATACATCGCCCCCAACGCCGCTGCTGAAGCGGCTCGGGACCTCGGCGTGCACGATGACCGGGTGCGGCTGGCGCTGGCGCGAGCCGGCATGATCGAGGGACGCAAAATTGGCCGCTGGGAGGTCGCGATCGAGATCGCCGCCGCGGCTGGCAGCCTGGACCGCGGCGCGCTTGAAAGCCGCGCGAAGTCCGCGGCGGTCGAGGAGAAGCTTCGCGCCAGCACGGCCGAGTTCCACGCGTTGCAGGTGACGCAACGTCCGACGTTCGTGTTGGAAGATTCCATTGGAGACCGGGCGGTTTTCTCCGGTTTGGTCAAGGCCGGTCCGATCGCGGCGGCCATCGAAGCCATGCTGGACGATGTGGCCGCTTACGGTTCATGGGCAGCCCATTTCGGACCGCCGCCGGCTGCGTGACCCCTTTTGCGCACCGAGCACGGCCCCCGTCGCCGACGCGGTCGCCGCCGACGCCGACGACGACGGCGTTGCGCCGGGCGTATCGGCTCATGCGCCGCCATTTTGGGCATCAGCATTGGTGGCCCGGTGAGACGCCGTTTGAAGTCTGCGTGGGAGCCATCCTCACCCAGAACACCAGTTGGTCGAACGTGGAGCGGGCCATCGCAAACCTGAAGGCGGCCGGGGTCCTGGACGTGCGGGCGATGCACGCGCTGCCTGAGCATGAGCTGGCCGAGCTGCTCCGCCCGGCGGGTTACTTCAACGTCAAGGCACGGCGGCTTCGCGCCTTCCTGACGGTGCTGTTGACCGAATACCAGGGTGACCTCGCCGGGCTGTGGAACGGTCCCGCGGATGAGGTGCGGAACCGCCTGCTGGCGATCAACGGGATTGGCCCGGAGACGGCCGACAGCATGCTCTTGTACGCCGGCGGCCGGCTCCGGTTTGTCGTGGATGCTTACACCCGCCGCATCTTTTCGCGGCACGGCTGGTGCGTCGCGGAGGCGGACTACGACTCGCTTCAGCGTCTTTGCGAGACCGCGCTGGATCACCGGCCCGCGCGGGATCGGCTGGATTACTGGCAGGACTACCACGCGCAGTTGGTGATGATCGGGAAGAACTTCTGCCGGCCGCGCGAACCGCGGTGCGACGTGTGTCCGTTGCGGGGGACGTTGCCCCGGTTGGGGTCGGGGTCAATCTGGTAGGGCGGGCACTCCGCTGCACGCCGATGAGCCCCGCCGCTCCGGGACACTCGCGTGGTCGGACCGCCTCCTTACGTCGGCGCCTACAAGCTCCCATGGCGGGAGCTTCTCCCGCGGAAGATATCCGCTGATGGTTGCCCGGCGGTGATTGCCTCCGGCCCGACACTTGCTAGCTTAGGAGGTCAGACGTCATGGCAAGCAACACCCTGGTCATCGTCCCGACCTATAATGAACGCGAGAACATCCGCGGGCTCGCGGCACGCGTGTCCAGCCTCCGAACCCCGGTCGAACTTCTCGTCGTGGATGACAACTCGCCGGACGGCACCGGGGCGATCGCGGACGAGCTCGCCGCCGGGACGGACATGATCCATGTCCTCCATCGGCCGGGCAAGGAGGGGTTGGGGCGGGCTTATTGCGCAGGTTTCGCATGGGCGTTGGCCCGGTCATACGAGTTCATCTTCGAGATGGACGGGGACTTTTCACACAATCCCGATGACATCCCGAATTTCCTGATGGCGGCGCAGGACGCGGACCTGGTTTTGGGCTCCCGCTATTCCGAGGGAATCCGGGTGATCAACTGGCCCCTGCAGCGGCTGATGCTCAGCCTGGGTGCCGCCAAGTACGTTCGGCTCGTGACAGGCATGCCGTTCTCGGATCCCACCGGCGGGTACAAGTGCTTTCGCCGCCGGGCCCTGGCCTCCGTCGATCTCGAGCAAATCCGCTCGAACGGTTACAGCTTCCAGATCGAGATGACGCACAAGATCTGGCGGAAGGGCATGCGGGTGGCGGAGGTGCCCATCGTTTTCACCGATCGGTTCAAGGGAACTTCGAAGATGTCGCGCAAGATCGTCTACGAGGCGCTGTGGATGGTCTGGCGACTCTGGATTCAGAACGGGTTCCGCCGGCGCCCCCAACGTCTTCCAGCCGCGACCCCGGCGGGGTCGAGTCCGGTCCGCACACCGTCGTAAGGGTTGGGTGCTCCAAGAAGCGCCCGATTCTCGATCCGGGGAGCCGTTCGCCTCAGCCGTCTGCATGTTGCGGAGCGAAGCTGGCGAAGGCAGGGCGGCGCCCTCGGAGAGGTCGCCCTACCTGGACGAAGGAGCGGCGCCCTCGGAGAGGTCGCCCTACCTGGCGGGCGAACTCAGATCGTGCGCTTGGCCGCCTTGCGTTTGACGCTTGAACGGGGGCTGTCACAATTCGGCGCTCGTGAACACGGCGCACACGTCGGTCAGCTCAGGCTCACGGACAAACTCCGTAGCCGTGGTGGGGGCCGGCATCACCGGGCTCGCCGCCGCCTTCCGCCTTCAGCAGTCCGGGGTGCCCGTGACGGTGTACGAGGCGGCAGACCGGGTGGGGGGCGTCATCCGGTCCGTGCGACAGGACGGTTACCTCGCGGAGTTCGGTCCCAATTCCCTGCTGGAGATTTCCAACAAGATCAGCGGCTTGATCCGGGATGCCGGCCTCGCGGACCGACAGCTCTATTCGGATCCGGGCGCGGAGAATCGGTACCTGGTGCGCTGGCGGCGGACGATCCGCATGCCGATGTCGCCGCCGGGCTTTTTCACCTGTGAGTTGTTCACGTGGCGCGCGAAGCTGGCGCTCCTGCGAGAGCCGTTTCGGAGCCGGCGCACCGATCCCGCCGACGAGAGTGTCGCGGATTTTGTCCTGCGCCGGTTGAACCGGGAGTTTCTGGATTACGCGATCAACCCGCTCATCGCCGGGATCTACGCCGGAGACCCCGCCCGCCTGTCCGTCCAGCACGGCTTTCCGAAGCTGCACGCGCTCGAACAGCGGTACGGTTCGCTCATCAAGGGCCAGATCTTCGGAGCAAAGGACCGGAAACGTCGGGGCGAAGTTTCCAAGCAGGAAGCCAGGAAGATCTCGTTCGACGAAGGTCTCCAGGTGCTGACCGACACGCTGGCCGTACGCCTCGGCGACTCGGTGCGGTTGCGAACGGCGGTGGTTCGCCTGGAACAGGCTTCCGCCGGTGGCGCGTGGCGCGTGGGGACGGCGGGTCCGGTTGGTACCGCCACCGCGGAACACAGCGCGGTGTTGCTGTCGATCCCGGCCTACAAGCTTGCGGAGATCCCGGTCGTCGCCGCCAGGGCGGTGGACTTGAAGCCGCTGGGCGAGATCAACTATCCGCCGGTGGCGAGCGTGGTGCTCGGGTTTCCACGGGCGCGGGTGGCCCATCCCCTGGACGGCTTCGGCATGTTGATTCCCCAGGCGGAAGGCTTTCGCATCCTGGGCACGTTGTTCTCCTCGTCGCTCTTCCCGAACCGGGCCCCGGCAGGCCACGTCACCCTCACGAGTTACCTGGGTGGCACGCGGAACCCGGAGTTGGCGCGAAAGTCCACCGCAGAGCAGATCGCGCTAACCGTCGAGGATCTACGCGTGTTGCTGGGGATCACGGGCGAGCCCACTTTTGCGCATGTGGTGCAATATCCCCGGGCGATTCCGCAGTACGAGCTTGGCTATGGGCGTTTCAAGGAGCTGATGAGCCGTGTGGAACAGGACGCTGCCGGGCTGTTTTTCGCCGGCCACTATCGGGACGGCATCTCCCTCAGCGACTCGATCCTGTCGGGCTTGAACGTCTCGGAACGGATTTCGACGTTCCTGACGTCCAGCGCTTGAGGCCCGGCGGCCGGGAGATCAGGGAGTGCCGGGCACCACCGTGACCTTGCCGTCCGCATCGAACTGCACCGGAAAAAGGCCGGCGCGCTCCTGCCAGGGCGCTTTGTTGTCGCTGCCGAAGAAGGTCGACCACCAACGCCCCTGCGAGTCCTGGAAGAACATGTTGTGGCCGGCGTGCGGGAGGGCTTCGTAGCGGGGAGTGTAAGGGCCGAAGAGACTCGAGGCAGTGGAGATCATGCAGCTGTACCGGCCCTCCATGCTTTCGGAGCAACAGAGGTAGTACCTGCCCTCGCGGCGGAAGAGGAACATGCCCTCGTACCCGACGTGATCAAAGGAGTCCGCGCCGAAGATGCCGGCGCACAGGCTCGAGTGGTGACGCGGGTCGGGGTCCTTTGCCGACATCTTCAGCCAGGTGTAGGGAGCCGCCAGGCCGGTCATGTCCGTCTTGAGCGGCGCGATTTTGCCGCAATGCCAGAGGAAGTAGACCTTGCCATCGGCGTCCTCGAAGAGAGAGGCGTCGATCTCGTCGCCAAGCCGGTCATCCGGGTGCATGTCGACGTAAGGTCCCTCGGGCTTGCCTGTCGTGCTCTTGAGCAAGCCGGACCCGGAGGTCTTGCCGGTGCCGTCCCATCCGGGAATGCTGTACGTCAGCCAGAAGGTGCCTTTAAGGAAGTGGATTTCGGGGGCCCACAGCGGCTTGCGCGCGTCGAGGTACTTCTTGTGCCATGGGCTCGAGCCGTAGCGCCAGACGAAGCCCAGGCCGGTCCAGTTTGTGAGATCGGTCGAACGCCAGACCTTGATCCCCTCGTTGTAGGCCCAGAAAGGCTCCACCGTGCCGGTGAGATACCAGGTCCCGTCCGGTCCCCGACACAAGGATGGGTCGCGCAGGGGCGTGTCCATCAATTTGCGCAAGCCCGGGAGCGGGGAAGAAGCGGCACCCGCAGTCTTCGTGGGTTCGGGCGTGTCGGCACTCCATGCCGGGGCGAACGCCAGGAGCAACAGACCGGAGAGGAGCCGGGACCCACGGCACCGAGGCGTCTTGGCCAGGGAGAAGAGAGTGTTCATCAGATCAGGGTGAGAATCGGTTGGAAGCGCCGGCCCCTGCGTGACGGGTGCGGCGGGCAGACAGCCAGGGAGGCGGCGGGCAGCGGAGTGCCCGCCCTACCTTGGATGGGAGGGCGGGAGTGCTCGGCGGGCAAGGGAGCGCCCGCCCTGGCTTGGATGGGAAGGGGAGTCACGGAGCGGCGGCCTTGATCCAGACGATGGAGCGTCCGCCGCGGTTCAGCCGGGCGTAGTTCGGGATGGCGGTGAATGGTTGGCCGCCGGCCAACGCGCCTTGGATGACCATGACTCCGCCCAGGAGGTCCGGACGCCATTCGGTGGTGAGCGGCGCGGTTGTGGGCAGCGTGGCGTCGAGGTTCTGATCCACGCTCTCGAAGTTGTAGATGAGCGGGCCGTACCTGAGGGCGACGCGACCCTGCGTGGCGGCGATGCGGTCGGAAGCGGTGACGCGTTGCGGCTGCAACGGCAACTCCAATTCCACGCGGTCTCCGGATCGCCATTCGCGCTGGATCACGGCGTAGCCGGATTCAAGGGTGGGCTTGATCGGATCGCCGTTGACAGTCAGCCGGAGAATGCCATCGGCCGGGGGCGTGGCGGTGTAGAGGGGACTGGTCTCACGCCGGGGAACGCGCAGGTGCAGGCCGAAGCGCTTCGGTTCCGCGGGTTCGAGGACCAGGGCGACCTTCCCCTGCCACGGATAGTCGGTCTCCTGACGGACGCGGAGCGGGGTTCCGGCGACCTGGCCTACGGACACGGTGCTGCCGATGAAAAGGTTGACGTGCAACCGATCCTCGCCGACCGAGTACATCCACGTCGGCAGGCTGAGGAGGGTCCGGGGCAGGTTGCCCACGCAGCACGGGCAGACGTGCCACTTGTAGCGGCGCTCGCCGGAGTCGAGCGGGTTCGTGTAGGTGTAGTTCTGGCCTTCGAGGTCCACGCCGCCGAGGATCGCGTTGTAGAGCGTCTCCTCGAACAGGTCGGCGTAGATCGATGCCTGGTAGGCGCGATTCAGCTTGTGCTGGAAGAGCAGTTCGCCGGTACCGGCGCAGGACTCGCAATAGGCGCGGTGGGGCAGGGAGTAGTCCTTGCCGAAGCCCTCGGAGGTTTCGCCACTGCCAATGCCGCCGGTCACGTAGTACTTGCGATGAACGATGCTGGCCCAGAGCGACTGGATGGCACTGTGGTAATCCACATCGCCGGTCTGCAGCGCCACGTCCGCCATGCCGGCGTAGGAGTACGCGGCGCGCACCGCATGGCCGACGGCCTCGTATTGGCGCGTGACCGGCAGATGGCTTTGATCGTATTCCTCGCCATCGCGGCGCTGATCGAGGAGGAACTTCGCGAGCGTCACATAGTCGCGGCCCTTGCCGGGGCCTTCAACGTCGTCGACCAACGCCGCGAAGCGGACCAGCGCCATTTCCATTTCCTGGTGGCCCGGGTACCAGGCTTGGCGGGGTGGGGGGCCGAGGTGGCGCACCCAGCAATCGGCGAGGCGGCGGGCGGCGTCGTAGAGGCGTCGATCTTCGCCGTTCGTCAGCAGCCAGTGGGCGATGGCGGCCTCGAGGAAGTACCCCGCCTGGTAATCCTCGTGGTCGTGCTTGTTGCTCCAGCGCCGGTGGCCCTGGATCGTGTACATCGTGTGCAGGTAGCCGTCGGGCTCCTGGGCGCCGAGGATCTTGGGGATCCAATCCTCCAAGGTGCGTCGCAGGGCGGCCTGGGCCTGGAGAATCTGCGGATCGCCGGCGGCGTCGAGTTGCAGGGCCACGCAGATGGATTCCAGGGTGTTGTAGACCCAGGTATTGGCGAACACGGCCCCGACGTGCTTCGCATCGGTCGCGCCTCGCAGCTTGCGGCCGGCCTCCACGAAATTGGCGATGCCGCCTTCGGGCGCCGCGGGATCCTCGATCTTCTGGATGCAATGCGGGATCCAATGGACGATCAGCGCCTTGGCCCGCGGTTTCCAAAACGGACTCGTGAGCGTGTACGCCGTCGTGGGCACCGCGCGCAGCGGCTTGAGCGTGGGGGCCGCCGTCACCGTGACCGCGACCGACGCGGTGCCGGTCGATTCCCCGTCATTCGCCATCAGGCCCACGCTGTACGTCCCCACCTCGGAGAACCGCGCCGCCGTTGACAGCGCGGAGGGTGCGGTGAAGGTCACGGTGCCGGGTCCTGATAGTTTGCGCCACGCGACCTCAGCGCGCGGGTTGGGTTTGCCGTCGTCACGGACATGGCCGTCGAGGTAGGTGTTGCCGGTCAGCACCACAACCCGATCCACGCCGGCGTCCACGGCGGGGGGGAAGTTGGGCGAGCCGCCCGCGTCCAGCACGCGCCATTCGAGCAGGCCGGTGGAGAACGTGTCCTGTCCGTCCATCTCCAACCGGAGCCGGGTGGTTGCCAGTTCGGAGAAGGTGGTGACGTTGAAGGCATCACGCTTCAGCCCCAGGCCTTCGACGCCGGTCACGGGGACGAACTCGGTTCCGTTCCACCAGGACAACCGACACGCCTTGGGCACACGGACTCCCCTTTGGTCGTCAAACCAGTACACCTCGACCCGTCGGGTGCGGATCGGTTGGGTCCACTCGTATTGGACCCACTGCGTGCCGGTGCGGGGCCAGTTGCCGTAGGCACCCCGGCTCTTGTCGTCCGAGTGGGCGGGTGAAGAACCGTCGTTCAAAGCCGTGATGGTCTCGTGTCCGGATACGAAAGACGTCGAAGCGGTGGCGACGAGGGCGAGGTTGGCTGAAGACGGGTCGGTGCTGTTTGGTGCGGCCGCGGCGCGCGCCAGGCCGAGCATTCCCAGGCACGCGAGCAAGGCGCTGGCGGTTGAGCACAGGAAGGCAGGGCGGGCACTCCGTTGTCCACCGAGCGCGGCACGCAGGGGACGGCGCGCCCTACCGGGTTCATGGTGAAAGTGGTTATCCATGTTCAAGGATGTGCTAAAGGCCCCGAAGGGGGAAACTCACAGGCGGATTCGTACGAATTTCACCTCGTAAGGAGCCAGCGTGAGGGAACGGATGTCCGCGTGGCTCGTTTGTTCGAGGACGTTCACTTCATCGACCCCGGCAGGCGCCCGATCCAGGATCAGGTCCGCCTCGCCCAGGGTCACGGCCTTGCCCTCGACCTCACGCAGGTGGAAGAACACCCCGTGGCCATCCGCAGCGGGACGCGACTCCACCACCATGACGTTCGGAGCGGCGAGCCCCAGGAGCGAGCGTTGTGCCGGGCGGGCCGGGGTCTTGCGGGTGGCAGGAGCGAGAACGCGTGTCACCAGGGGCACACGAGAGCCCCAGCCGAACCGCGTCGCCGTCGCTCGGGTCGTGTCACGCGTTGAGGTGAGATAGTAGGACCACCGGAACTCGCCTTCCTGTTGGTTGCGGAAGTTCGTGAACCAGTAGTTGTTCATCACCCAGGAATAGACGTGCGGTTTGTCCACGCGCGCGACCCGCATCCACTTGCCCAAGTTGAAATCGCCGAACTGGACCAGCGGAACCTGGTCACTGCCCTGGATGATCTGGCCGCCGGGCGACTGGATCGAGACGAAGCTCTGGAGCGTCTGCCAGTCCGAGGACGAACCCGGGATCTGATCGGTGCCGGGCGTGACCAGGCCGCCCTGGGCTTCGTAAAGCAAACGAGCCTCGGGGGCCGCGAAGGGGAAAGCGACGTACACAGCCTCGGGCGACGACACCGGGAGTTTGCGCAGCGCATAGTGGAACTCGACGCGCTTCTCGGGTTCATACAGCCGAATCTCGGCGTGGACACCGCGGTTGGTGGCGGCCCCGTCGAGGTCGGCGTTCACGCGCAGGCTCTTCCAGATCGGGCCGTTCGCCCCGGGCTTCACCTCCACGTTTCGCCAGGCGGTTCGGTGCAGCGTCCCGGGCTTGATCTCGCGGTTGGCCGGCATGGTTTCATGGACGCACTGGCCGAGCCCCCAGGGGCTGCCGTCGTCAACCAACTGCCGGCCGGACTCCTTGTCGAGCCAGCTGCGCAGCGCGCCGCGTTCGGGGTCCAGCGTGAGCTGGTAGAACGCGTTCTCCAGAGTCGTGGTGGCATCGAGCGCCGGTTCCTTCGCCCGGGGTTTCTCCGAGCGCTCGAGGCGGAGCGTCTTGTAGCCGAACGCGGGCACGTCACGTACCCAGAAGGCCCAATACGTTCCCTCGGCCCGGCGCTCCAACGACTGGGCCAGTACCGGTTCTCCTCCGTCGAGAATCCGAAACTCGTGGTCGGGGTGCAGGATCTCGTGGTCGATGAAGACGCGCACCAGCCCTGACCGGGACCAGTTCAGCGTGTTGAACACGGCCACGGACGCGACGTCGGCGCGGGGCAGTTCCTGCTGGAGCAGTCCCAGCGCCTCTTCGCGGAGCAGGTTCGCAGCTTTTACGGCGGACCAGACATACGAAGCTTTTTCGCCCCATTGCACCTGCGCATTTTCCGCGAGGGGATCGCTGATGCTTTCGGCCGCCCCATAGGTGTGTTCGTGATAGAAGAGCAGGTCGTCCTGAATCGCGCCCGCCCGCTGAAGCACCTCCTTCCGGACCGGTTGGCCGGCCAGGGCTGCCATGGTCAACAAGCCGTGGTTCACCTGCATCATGGTTTCGGTTTCGCGTGCGGCAGCGGTCTCGCGCGCCGCCGAACCGAACCCGTCGGTCCACCAGTCGGGCCAGGCCTGGCGGTGCACCGGCAGCTCGGCCGCATGGGTCTGTTCAACGTGGGCCAGGAACTCGTGCGCGGTGGAGAGACGCAAGTGCGGCCATTCGAACGTCTCGTTCCAGGCCTTGACGACCTCGCACGCCGCCGTGGACGGTGGCGAGTTGTCGGTGAAATAGCCCGAGAACTGCACGCCGATGCGGTCGAACGGATAAGCGCGCCGCTCGAGCCCTGACAGGTAGCGCATGACGTGCGGGCGGACGTCCTCGAGACGGCCCTTCTCGAGGCCCCAGAAGTTGGCGGTCATGTAGTGATCCGAGCGATAGGCCAACACCCGTTTGCCTGAGGGCGATTCCCACCAGAAACAGGTCGGTTTGTCGAAGGGCAGAATCGAGCGGGTCTCGTTGATGCCCATGGAAAGATAGCGGATGCCGATGCCGTGAAAGTAATCCGGCAGGCACCAGCCCGCGCCGTTCACGTCGTTCTGCATCGCCGTCACGACCGTCACGCCCAGGTCTTCCTTCAAACTCCGCAACGGCCGGACCAGGGCGGACAACGCGGGCTCCGGCGCGATTTCGGACATGTTCAACAACAGCCCGCAGACCTCGATGCGCCCGTCGGCCAGCCGTCGCTTCAGTCGTTCGATCTGGACGGGGGGCCGGCTGCGCACGTATTCGCGAACGGCCCAGGCCGTTTCGCAGGTCCAGCGGAACCGCGCGTCGTCCGGCAGGGCGTCGGTGAGATCGCAATAGTCGAGGGCATAGTCGAGGTAGCGAAGATGCTCGGGCAGGATCTCGGTTTGGGGCCGGGTGTAGCCGATATCCGTGTGCGTATGCTGAGTAAGGTACACCGTCCAATGGCGCGGCGGGCGGATCGCAAACGAGCCGAGCCCGCGGGTGGTCTCGCCGGTCAGCACGTCCACTGTGGCCTCGAGGGCCGAAGTCAGCCGGGGTATTTCGAACAGAAACTCCTGGCGGCCCTTGGCGACCTGCGCGTGTTGCTGGACCAGCGGCTCCGTCCACGCCGCCGAGCGCAAGCGAAGGGTGACATTCGAAAGGCCGGGCGATTCCCACGCGAGCACCAGGCGCTGCTTGCCCGGCTCGCGGCGTAACAGGAGCGGCGAGGATTCCAGCGTGACGGATTGAATGGCGTCCAGACCGGCGGCCGCTGGCGGTTCGCCTCCCCATGAGACAAGGAGTACCGATGCGAGGAGACAGGCGGATAAGGCGCCGAAGGCATGAAAGCGCGGAGTCATGGCGGGATGTTGGGCCGGGCGGGCTCCGCCACGCAAGCGGCAAGCATGGCCAACACCGCGGACTCGGGTCCGCCGCCGCAGGGAACGGTAGGCGCCGACGTCAGGAGGCGGATGGACCGCGGGCTCACGCCCGCGCCTACAGAATGTAGGGGTCGACGTGAGGAGGCGGATGGACCGCGGGCTCACGCCCGCGCCTACAGACTGTAGGGGTCGACGTCAGGAGGCGGATGGACCGCGGGCTCACGCCCGCGCCTACAAAGACAGCTCGGTCGGTTCCTGGGCGAGCCACTCGGCACGCAAGATCCCAAGCACCACCACGTCCTCGAAGTTCCCCCATTTACACACGGCCTGACGGAGCAGGCCCTCGCGCTGAAAACCCGCCTTGAGGAGGACGCGACCGGACGCCGGATTTCGCACCATGTGGTGAGCGCAGACGCGGTTGAGTTGCAGGCCCCGGAAAGCGTGGTCCAGCACCGCGCGGGTGGCTTCAAGCGCGTACCCGCGGCCCCACCAGGGGACCCCGATCCACATGCCGAGCTCGGTATGAGCGTGTTGGGTGCTGGTGCCGCGCAAACCGATGCCACCAATCACTCCGGGTTCCTGCTTAAATTCGATGGCGAAGCTCGTCGCCGTACCCGTCTCGCCGACCTCCGACTGCTCCCGGATCCAGCGCACCGCCAGTTCGACGGGATACGGGTGCGGAATGGAGATCGTGGTGTCGGCGATTTCACGCGCGCCGGCCAGGGTGGCCAGTCGCTCCGCATCCTCGAGGGCAAACGGCCGAAGACGCAGTCGCGGGGTCTCGATGGCAGGCTGAGTAGGCATGACCGGTTACCAGAAATTCCACGCGCCGCGCCAGACCACCCACAGACCGAGCAGCAGGTTGGTGATCGCGTGGGCGGTCATGGCATCGCCAAGGCGCTGCTTGCGGATCATCAGACCGAGGTAAGCGGCGCCGCAGAGGATGCCTGCCAGCCATTCGGCGTGGGCGAATCCGAAGACCACACAGGTGATCAGGAACGGCGTCTGGGCGTAGGTGCCGAGCGAGACCGCCATGAAATCGGCCTTGATCACGTACCGGTAAAGGAAGGAACGGTAGAACGTCTCTTCGAGCGGCGGCACCACCCACGTGGAACCTGCAATCCGGACCGCGACGAAGAGCCACGCCAGCGCGCTCGTTTCGCCGAACTGGGCGAACGGATTCCAGGGAAGCGGCAGGTCCGCAGGATCCTTTGCCTTGCCCAAGCCCAGCTTGGCCACCAACTCGTCCAGGCGGGGGTAGTACGGATCCAGGCCCACCCAGATCGCGAACACGGCCACGCCAGCGACGACTGCCTCCCAACTGAACGCCCAGCGCATCTCCGGGACGAAGGGCCGCATCAACCAGATCAGCCAGACACCGACCAACGTCTTGCCCAAATACACCCAGTAGCGCCCCGCCTCCCCAAGCTGTCCCTGAAGGAACGTCAGCACGAGGAAGATCACGAATGGCAGCACCCGGGCGGCCAGGGGAGATTCGGCGAACTGGTCCTTCAGCAGCTTCACGGAGCGCATTCCAGCCGAAGCCACCCTCGGTGCAAAGCGCGAAGTGCGGAGTTCCCCAGCGCCGGGGCTCGGACCCGGCCCTGCCTTGACCTTGCCGCCCGGCCCAATCCTGCTACAGTGAGGGGGAAGAACAGGAAACCGGAAACCACACCGCCCCACACAGACATGAATACGAACTTGACGTTGCTGAGCGGAGTCCTTGCCCTGCTGTGCCTCGCCAGCACGGGCTGCGAAAAGTCCGAGCCCACCACCTCCCCGACCCCGGCGACGCCCACCAACCCGCCCGCCGCCACGAGCAGTGTTCAGCGCGCCGTCGGTGCGGTAACCGACCAGGCCCGGCAAGCTGCCGGCACGATCGCCGCGGACGCTCAGAAGGCCGGCAACCAGGTCGCTGCGGACGCCAAAGCAGCCGCCGACAAGGCGGCTGCCGAAGCGCAGAACACGGCCAACGCCGCCGCCGATGCGGCCTCCAAGCAAATCCAGGCCACCATCGACACGGTCAAGACCTACATCGGCGAAAAGAAGTACCAGGAAGCCCTCACCAGCCTGCAGCAGTTGGCCAGCGCGAAGCTCACGCCCGACCAGCAGAAGCTTGTGGACGATCTCAAGGCGCAGGTTCAGAAGCTGCTGGCGACCGATACCGCCAAGGCCGTTGGCGGTCTGCTCGATCCCAAGAAGTAGTCCGGTCCCCCGACACCCGGGGAGGGGCAGCGCGCCCCGGAGCCGTCGAATGGGAGCGGGATGAATTACCGCCTCCTGACGCCGGCGCCTACAGAGGATTCATGGGAGGCTCTTCGGGCCTCCCATTTTCATTTTCATGTTGGCAGTTCCCGCGGCACGTCGCAGCATTCACGCCAGCAGCCCTGATCCACATCGATGGCTGCTTTGCCTGCATGAATCGCGGAACCGCCTGATGCCTCAGCCTACCATGAATGCTCCTGTTTCCCGCCGTGCGTTCCTCCAGTCCGTCACCGCGGCCTCGGCTTCGGCCCTGATCCCGACGCTCATCCCGGCCTCGGTGCTGGGGCAGAACGCCCCCAGCAAGCGGCTCCACGTGGGGTGCATTGGCGTGGGACCCCAGGGGCGCGGCGTGATGAGCAATTTCCTCGGTCAGTCCGATTGCCGCGTGATTGCGCTTTGCGATCTGTCGAAGCGAAACCTCGGCGAGGCGGTCAAGATGGTCAACGGGGCCTACAAGGACACCGCGGTTGAAACCATCCACGACTTCCGCGATCTGCTCGCCCGCAAGGACATCGACGCCGTGCTGATCGCCACGCCCGATCACTGGCACGTGCCGGTGGCGATTGCCGCCGCCCGCGCGGACAAGGACATGTACCTGGAGAAGCCGATGGGCTTGTCCGTGCGCGAGGACCAGATGCTGCGCCGCGTCTGCCAAAACCGGAAGCGGATCTTCCAGTTCGGAACCCAGCAACGATCCAGCCAGCAGTTCCGTCAGGCCTGCGAGTTGGTCCGCAACGGCCGCATTGGCAAGCTGAGGAACATTGACGTCTGGTGCTCGGCGAGTCGTCCGGGCGGATCCACCGCGCCCATCGCGGCACCGGAGGACCTCGATTACGACTTCTGGCTCGGGCCGGCCGCGCAAACCCCTTACACGCTCGGCAAGGCCTACGACGAGGGCGACGCCTGGAAGACATGGTGGTTCAACTATGAATATGCCCTGGGCTTCATCGCCGGGTGGGGCGTCCATCCGTTGGACATCGCGTACTGGGGCCATCCCCAAATGATGGCGGGTCCGGTCGAGATTGAAGGCGACGGCATGTTCCCGCTCGAAGGCGCCTGCAACACCTCGATCGCATGGAATCTCGCGTTCAAGTTCGCCGATGGCGTCACCATGCATTACCGCGGCACTCGCAATGGCGCCGAGGCGGTGGCGATGAACGACTTTCAAGACTGGACGAAGAAGTACGGCGCCCTGGTCGATCATGGCACCGCGTTCGAGGGTTCGGACGGCTGGGTGCTCGTCGACCGGACGCAAATCCGCACGTCCCCGGAGCGGCTCGTCGAAGAGAAGCTCGGCGACAAGGATATCCAGCTTCCGCGGAGTTCGAACCACGTCCGCAACTTCCTGGATTCCATCAAGAGCCGGCAGCCGGCAATCTGCCCGATCGAAGACAGCGTGCAGGCGGACATCCTCTGCCATGTCAGCGACATCGCCACACGCGTGAAGCGCAAGGTGACCTGGGATCCCAAGGCGGAGAAGTTCGTCAAGGATGGGGAAGCGAACAATCGCCTGAAGCTGCGCGTCCAGCGGGAGAAGTGGGCGTTGAAGTAGCTGCAGCATGGGCACTCACCAGGTCCACACGGAGCAGGTCCGCAAGGAACAGAGCGCTTTCCATGAACTTGCTACGAAAAGCGGGGATGAATCCCCGCACTCCAGGCGCTTCGCGACTTCGGACGTGCCTTGAAGCGGCGCGAGGCGTTTGGAGTGCGTCCGGTTTACCGGCGCTTTTCGTTGATGGTCACGGCGCAGGGTCGACAGGCCAAGGTGACTTCGCATGAACACTCGCCAGGATTCCGACGCACGCTCCGCTCCCGCGCTTCAGCAACTTCCCGTCCGCCAGCCCGTTCTCGATCGGCGGCGCTTCTTGCGGGTGACGGCGGGGACTTGCTGCAGTCTGCTGCTGCCCGTGTCCGGGAAACTGGGCGCGGCCCACCCTGGCGACGACTGGGATCCCGAACGCCCGTTGCTGCAGGATTACCGGAAGCTGGTCGTACAGCCGGTGTTCATGTACCGCCTGCCCGTCCGCCGGGAGCAAAGTTCGTGGAAATCCTGGGGCGGCGTCCAGAGTGCGGAGGATGTGGTTCAGGAAGTCGCCCGCATCACCCGCGAACTCCAGTCCCTCGCGAGCACGATCGGCATCCCGCTCGAAGTGCTCCCCGTCGTCGAGGTCACCACCGCCGCACAGGCGGTCGAAGCGCGCAAGCGCGCCTGCGACGTCACGCTCGTCTACGCCTGCACGGGCGGCGGCGACCTGTTGCGGGCCTGTTGTGATTCAACACGCGACACGCTGATCTTCGTCCGCCACCGGTCCGGCCCCGTTTACTACTGGTACGAGGCCCTGAGTGTGAAATACCTGGAGACGCGGCTTCCGGGCGAGGCCGTTGGCGGTCCCGCCGCGGGCGTCGTTGCCCACGTTGACGACGTGGTGGTGGATGAACTGCCCGAGCTGGCCTGGCGGTTGCGCGCCATCGCCGCGGTTCGCCGCTTGAAGGATTGTCGGGTGGTGGCGTTGGGAGGCGCCTGGGGCAAGTACAGCCCCGATGCGCCGCAGCAGGCGCGCGAGCGCTTCGGAATCGAGATCATCGATGTCGGGTACGACGATTTGGAGCGGCGGCTGGAACGGGCGCGCGGCGACGCGGGGCTGCAGGCGGCGGCGGCTCGATGGGCCGACCGGTACCTCGCGCAACCGGGGGTCACTTTGAACACGGATCGCGATTTCGTGGTGAACGGGTTCGTGCTCTACCGCCTGTTCAAGGACCAGATGGCCGAGCACGGGGCGACCACCTTCACGGTCAAGAGCTGCATGGGAACCATCATTCCCATGTCCCGCACGACTGCCTGCCTGACGTTGAGTCTGCTCAACGACGAAGGCTACGCCGCTTTCTGCGAGTCGGATTTTGTCGTCATTCCCGCCGGCATGCTCCTGCGGCACCTCACGGGGTTGCCGGTGTTCCTGCACAACTCGACCTTCCCGCACGACCGCATGGTCACCTGCGCCCATTGCACGGCGCCCCGGCGCATGGATGGAAAGCGCTACGAGCCGGCGCGGATCGTCACGCATTACGAATCTGATTACGGGGCGGCGCCGAAGGTCGACGTCCCGCCCGGGCAACGGGTGAGCTTCATCAATCCCGATTACACGACCGGGCGTTGGGTCGGCTTCCACGGGACGGTTCGGGCAAATCCGTTCTACGAGATCTGCCGTTCCCAGCAGGAGGTCGAGATCGAGGGACGTTGGCGTGAGCTGCTGCGGGAGGTGCGGGATTCGCACTGGTTGATGGTTTACGGAGACTGGCGTCGCGAAAGCGGTTACGCGGCGCGCAAACTTGGCATCAAGTGGGTCGACCTGGGCGAGCCGGCCTAGCCCGGCGGTCCTCCGAATGGGGAACCCACGCGGCATGCAACCGAGTGCCTGCCCTCGCTTCCCCGACTCGATGGAATTGGGCCGGTTCAGGCCGGCGTGTAAACGTCGCCGCCCTTTTGGGCAAACTCGCGTGCTTTCTGTTCCAAGCCCGCCTGAAGCGCCGCCTCCGCCGCGAGGCCCTGCTCGGTGGCGTACTTCCGGACGTCCTCGGTAAGCTTCATCGAGCAGAAGTGCGGGCCGCACATGGAACAGAAGTGAGCGGTCTTGGCCGCCTCCTGGGGCAGGGTGGCGTCGTGGTACTCGCGGGCCGTCACCGGGTCGAGGCTGAGGTTGAACTGGTCTTCCCAACGGAACTCGAACCGGGCCTTGCTCAGCGCGTTGTCGCGGTACTGGGCGCCGGGATGGCCCTTGGCGAGGTCGGCGGCGTGGGCGGCGATCTTGTAAGCGATGACGCCGTCCTTGACGTCCTTCCGGTTCGGGAGGCCCAGGTGTTCCTTGGGCGTGACGTAACAGAGCATGGCGCACCCGTACCAGCCGATCATCGCGGCGCCAATCCCGCTGGTGAAGTGGTCATAGCCGGGGGCGATGTCGGTGGTGAGAGGGCCGAGCGTGTAGAACGGGGCTTCTCCGCACCACGCGAGTTGCTTGTGCATGTTCTCCTCGATGAGGTGCATCGGGACATGGCCCGGGCCTTCGTTCATTACCTGGACCTTCCGGGCCCAGGCGCGCCGGGTGAGTTCCCCCTGGACCTGGAGCTCCGCAAACTGGGCCTGGTCGTTCGCGTCGGCGATCGAGCCGGGGCGCAGGCCGTCGCCGATGCTGAAGGTGACATCGTAGGCGGCCATGATGTCGCAGATGTCGTCCCAATGCGTGTACAGGAAGTTCTCGCGATGATGCGCGAGGCACCACTTGGCCATGATGCTGCCACCCCGGGAGACGATCCCGGTCATGCGTCGGGCGGTCAGCGGAACGAACCGCAGCAGCACTCCGGCGTGAATGGTGAAATAGTCGACGCCTTGCTCCGCCTGTTCGATGAGCGTGTCGCGGAACAGTTCCCACGTGAGTTCCTCGGCGCGGCCGCCGACTTTCTCCAGGGCCTGGTAGATGGGCACGGTGCCGATCGGGACCGGCGAGTTGCGCAGGATCCACTCCCGGGTGGCGTGGATGTTGGCCCCGGTGGACAGGTCCATCACCGTGTCCGCGCCCCACTGGGTGGCCCAGCGCATCTTCTCGACCTCTTCCTCGATGCTGGAGGCGATGGCGCTGTTGCCGATGTTCGCGTTGATCTTCACCAGGAAGTTCCTGCCGATGATCATCGGTTCCAACTCGGGATGGTTGATGTTGGCGGGAATGATCGCCCTTCCCGCCGCCACTTCGTCTCGCACGAATTCAGGCGTGATCGCCGCCGGAATACGTTGCGGAAAGCGCCGGAACACGGACGGGGAGTAATCCGCACCGGGCTCGACCCCGTTCGGGGAATCAGGGCGGGTCGACAGTTGGGCGCTCCCCGCGTGCTGTTTGCCCAGTTCATTGCGCCCGAGGTCGGTCGCCAGATTCGCGACGCGCGACTTCAGGTTCTCCCGTCCGAGATTCTCCCGGATGGCGATGAACTCCATTTCGGGCGTGATGATGCCGGCCCGGGCATAAGCGAGCTGGGTAACGGCCTCGCCGCGTCTCGCTCTCAGGGGGCCGTGGGGTGTGGAGACCGCCGGCGAGGAATCGGTTGAACTCGCAGTCTTGCCGTTCCGCCGCGGACCATCCGTGGGTGGAAAGCCCGGCTGGCCTGTCGCCGAACCGGGCCCCTGGCTGTTTCCGGCGACCTCGCGTTCCTCGACATCACCCCGGCGCAGGATCCAGTCCCGGCGCAGGGGCGGGAGGCCGGACTCCACGCGTCCGGTGAACGAGGGATCACCCCAGGGACCGCTGGTGTCGTAGACGAGAACCGGCTCGTTGGCTTCCAGGGACCCGTCGGCGCGGCGTGTGGGGGAGAGAGAGATCTCGCGCATCGGAACCTGGACATCTCGATGCAGCGTCCCGGACAGATACACTCGCCGGCTGCGCGGCAGGGCTTCGGAGCGTTGCGAATCCGGCGAATCAGGCTTGGCAGTCATGATACGGTGCGTGAAAGGACATTGACCACCGATCGGGAAAGAGGCGGGGAACAAACAGCGCTTCCCTTCGCCGGCATTATCCGGATCAGGTATTTCGGGTCGGCAACGCTCCCGCGTCACCCTCTCAGCCTTCGCCCGGGCTCCAAGCCCGTAAGCCGGTCGGCTCCCCGCGATGAGCCAAACTAGAAACTGAACTCCGGCGCGTCAAGGAGCCGGTAGACGGTTCCGGTGGGGCGAAACGGCGCGGAGCCGGGAAATCCTTTACCGGCTTGCCGGCTTCTTCCGGGCTGGGGGCGGGGATTTGTACTCGGCGAGCAGCCAGGCAACCACGGCGGGGCCGAAGCAGATCAGCAAGCCGATCGGCATGGCGAAGATGCTCCAGAATTGGTCCAGACTCATGGCGGCCGGGAGTCTGCCCGGGGCGGACGTTTTGTAAAGACCCTAAGCGAGTTGACACGATCGCCGGGCGACGAAGCGGTGATCCCAATCGACCAAACCGTCCGGGCCGTTCCCGGTCGTTGACACGCCGAGCCCGGGGCGCACTGTG
Organism: uncultured Verrucomicrobiota bacterium; assembly: GCA_964535555.1. Lineage (GTDB taxonomy): Bacteria > Verrucomicrobiota > Verrucomicrobiia > Limisphaerales > J093 > DSVZ01. The sequence goes on along the minus strand of CAZHUS010000056.1, from coordinate 5,828 downwards.
CGGACCGGCATGCCTGCGCCGTTTCGCGCCAACCGGCTTACGGAGTGGTTCGACGCCCGGTTCCCCGGGCCGACGCCACCGCAGACGGCGGCGTGGCCGCATCTCCTGGCCGGAAGAAATGTCCTCATCGTGTCCCCTACGGGCACGGGCAAGACGCTCGCCGCCTTCTTCGCCATTCTCCATCAACTCGTCGAGGAGCACGAGGCCGGCCGTTTACCGCGCACGTTACATGCCCTGTACATCTCTCCCTTGCGCGCCCTGGGCTATGATCTCGAGAAGAACCTCAACCTGCCGCTGCGCGAGACCTTCGGCGATGCGCCCCCCATCCGGGTCGGGTTGCGTACCGGGGACACGAGTGCCCGGGAACGCCAGACGCAATTCGAACACCCCCCGCACCTGCTGCTCACGACCCCGGAAAGCCTGTGCCTGCTGCTCAGCCAGCCCAAGTGGCTTCCCCGGTTGCGCACCGTGCGCTGGGTGGTGGTGGATGAGGTGCATGCCCTGGCCGAGAACAAGCGTGGGGCGCACCTCAGCCTCAGCCTCGAGCGGTTGACGCACCTGGTGGAGTCAACGTGCCCCGCGGCGCCGCGGGCCGCACGACTGCAGCGCCTTGGCCTCTCGGCGACCGTGGCGCCTCTGGAGGAGGTGGCCCGATTCCTCGCCGGGGAAGGCCGTCCGTGCGACGTCGTGGATGTCAGCACCGCCAAGCGCGTTGACTTGTCGGTCTACACCCCGCTGTCGAAGCATCCGTACCCCGCCGCGGGATTCTCCGGCGCCCGCCTCATGCGCGAGCTGGCCCGCCTGGTCAAGGCGCACCGGACCACAGTCGTGTTTACCAACACCCGGAGCGGAGCCGAATCTGCGACCTTCGCGCTCCGCCAGGAACTGCCGGACCTTGCCGACCAAATTGAATGCCATCACGCGTCCCTCGACCGGGATCTGCGGCAGGACGTCGAGGACCGACTCAAGCGCGGCGAACTGCGGGCGGTGGTCTGTTCGACCAGCCTTGAACTGGGAATCGACATTGGTTCGGTGGACCTGGTGGTGATGCTGGCGTCGCCCAAGGGCGTTACCAAGGCGTTGCAGCGGACGGGACGGGCCGGACACGACGTCCGCAGTGTGAGTCGCGGCCGGTTGATGGCCACGAACGTGCACGATCTGGTCGAGTGCTGCGCGACCGCGTTGCTCGCGCGCCGACGTCATTTGGAAAGGGTTCGGATTCCCGCGGCGCCCCTGGATGTCCTGGCGCAGCAGCTCATGAGCATGGGCTGCACCGCCACGTGGACGCGATCCGACGCGCTCGACCTGGTTCGAAAAGCCACGCCGTATCGCGACCTGGCCGCCGCCGACTTCGACGCGGTGCTCGATTACCTTGCCGGTGGAGGCCGATCCCTGCGGCAGGCGTACGCCGACACGTTCGGCAAGATCGAGCTCAACGAGACGACTTTCCAGGCTCGACCGGGACCGATTCGCCGCGACTTCCTTCAGAATGTCGGCGTCATCCCGAACGAAGGCGTCACCCGCGTCCAACTGCGCGCCCGAACGCTGGGAACCGTGGAGGAGACCTTCGCCCGGCGACTGCTCCCGGGAGACGTCTTTGTGCTGGCCGGCCAGACGATCCGCGTGGAGCGACACGGATTGATGGAGGTCTTCGTGACGCGTGCCGAGGGACAGCGACCCACGATCCCCCGCTGGAATGCCAACAAAATGCCGCTTTCAAATCGCGTGGCTTCCGAGATCGCCGCCTTCCGCCTGGAGCTGCGGAACCGGCTGGAGGCGGACGCGGATGACCCGCGCCTCTCGTCCTGGATTGCCGCGCGCCTCCACTGCGGCGCGGGGAACGCCCGCATCATCGGCCAGACACATCGCGCGCAACATCGGCTCTCGGAGCTGCCGACGGCCGAGTTCCTCCTGGTCGAGGAGTTTGAGGAGTCCCTGGAGCCCAACCCCGGGGGTGAGGCGTCGCGCGAGGGAACGCGCCGGTATGGTCGACGTGGAGGAAGCGACCCGGTGCCGCACCCGGCACGACGAAGGCACTACGTGTTCCACTCCTTGATCGGGAGGGCCGCCAACGACACGCTGGCCAGGGTTGTGGCCCGACGCCTGAGCCGTCTTCGGGGCGGCAATGCCGTGGCCACGCCCGACGACTATGGCTTCCTGCTCACGGTGTCCCAGCAGCAACATCTGACGGCGCCGGACCTGCCCGCGCTCCTGGCCGCGGAAGGTTTTGCCGAGGACCTGCACGCGTCCCTGAACCGCTCGGAGTTGCTCAAGTACCACTTCCGAAACGCCGCCCAGACGGGGCTCATGGTTTACCGCAATTACTTCGGCGAGCAGAAACCCGCGCGCAAACTCCAGTTCTCGAGCGAGGTGATCTTCAACGTGCTCCTGGAACACGAACCCGATCACGTCCTGCTGCGGGAAGCGCGGAGAGACGCCGTCGAGTCGTTCCTGGACCTTGCCGGGGCGGAGGCTTACCTGCGGTCCCTGGCGGACAAGCCGATCCGACTTCGAAGGCCCTCGCAGTTGCCGCCCCTCGCGTTTTCGATGTACGCCGCCTCGATCAAGGAGGCGCTGCTGGTCGAGGACCCGACCGCAACCCTCGAGCGCCTTTACCACGCCTGGTGGGAACGCCTGGAGCAACATGCACCCAAACCGGCTTGAACTTGCGGACGGCCTCTGGGCTGACCCGCGCGGCGCGCTGTGGATCGAACCGGCCCGAACCCTGGCCATTGCGGACATCCACCTGGGCTACGCGTGGGTGCAGCGGCAGCGCGGCGCGCTCCTGCCTTTGGTTGAGTTTGAGCGCACCGAGGCACGTCTTGCGGCCTTGCAGGCCGGGTATTGTCCCCAGGTGATGGTGTTCCTCGGCGACCTCGTGCATGCCGACCTGCTGGTCCAACCCGTTGCCGACATGTTGCGACGGCTCTTGGACGCGCTCGCCGGGTCGTCACGTCTCGTGCTCACTCTGGGCAACCACGATCGCCGGCTGGAAGAGTTCGTGCATCGAACGGCCGCACCCCTCTCGTGTGTCAGGGCATGGCGCTCCGGGCCGCACCTCCTCAGGCACGGTGATGAGAAGGGGCTCCCGGATCGGCCGGGCTTGGCGGGCCAAGCCAACGGCAGCCTGGTGGACAGCTCCCATCCGCTCGAGAAGTCCCGGGCGATGCGCTCAGCCGTGAGGGAGAAACGCCGGCAAGGCTCGATCCGCCGGACCGGACGGCCACAGGAAGACGTGTCGCCCGAAACCGGGGGAATGCTGATTACCGGTCACGAGCATCCAGCCGTGGAATTGGGTGACGGTGTTGCCACCCGCGTGCGGTGCCCCTGCTTCCTGCTCGGGCGCGGTCGACTCATGTTGCCCGCTTTCTCGGGTTGGGCGGCAGGTGCGGTGATCGGACGCGAGCCCTTCATGTCCGAAGCCGCGCGCCAGGCTCAGTGGCTGGCTGCCATTGCCATCGTTGGCGACCGCCTGCTCCGCCTCCCGTTGCCGGTGACACGCGGGTGACGGGACACGCGGAGCGGTGTCCGGTTCACGCCAGGCTGACCAAAGTTGGCCACGGAGCCGGGACCGGACTCGGCGCGCTCCTCCGAGGCATCTCAAGCCGATTCAGATCGCAAGTCCTTGAACTGCTGGGGGCTAGGCACGCCTCCAAACCGCGCGTAACGACTTGGCACACCCGGTGCTATCCGCCGGCCGTGCGCTGGTCGCAAACCAGAATCAAACACTGTTGGGAAATGCCCGTTCCGGCGTTGCCAGCCAGGAGCAACCCGGGCGGGCCGTCGTCCGAGTGGAGAAATCATCGATGAAGAAAATCGAAGCCATCATCAAGCCGTTCAAACTGGAAGAAGTCAAAGATGCCCTGAGCGAGATCGGGATCGAAGGCATGACCGTCACCGAGGTCAAGGGTTTCGGGCGCCAGAAGGGCCACACCGAGATCTACCGCGGCAGCGAATACACGGTGGACTTTCTCCCCAAGATCAAACTCGAACTGGTGCTGGGAGACGAACGCGCGCAGGCTGCGATCGCCGCCATCATCAAGACCGCCCGCACGGGCAAGATCGGCGACGGCAAGGTCTTTGTCTCCACCGTGGATGAGGCCATCCGCATCCGCACCGAGGAGCACGGCGAAGCCGCCGTGTGAACCCTGCGGGCCATGTTCAGCAACAACCCAATCTGCCCATCATGAAGAGAATCCTCTCCCTGCTCACGGTGCTGTGGTTTTGCGTTGCGTTGACGCCTTTCTCCCCGCAAGCGGTCGCCTCGGACCCTCCGGCGGAACGATCGGTCGCCGAACGCCTCGACGACCTCGAGGCGTACATGAACAACGTGGCGCGTAACGCAACCACCAATTCCAGCTCGCTCATTCCCGGACCCGGGCCCGGGCACAACGCCTGGCAGATGACCTCGACGGCGCTCGTGCTGTTTATGACGCTTCCAGGGCTCGCGCTCTTTTACGGAGGCTTGGTTCGACGGAAGAACGTGCTCTCGGTGATGGCCCAATGCCTCGGCATCGCCGGCATGGTGACCATTCTCTGGTGGGTGTGCGGTTACAGCCTGAGCTTCGCCGCCGGGAACCCCTTCCTGGGCGGTCTGGACTACATGTTTTTCAAGGGAGTCACGGGCAGCGAAGTCGGCCAGGGCAGCAACTGGATCTCCAACAACGTTTGGGCCATCTTCCAGCTCACCTTCGCCATCATCACCCCCGCCCTTATCATCGGCGCCATTGCGGAACGCATGAAGTTCTCCGCGATCATGCTCTTTGTTGCCCTCTGGATGTTTGCCGTCTATTTCCCGCTCGCCCACATGGTCTGGGCCGCGGATGGCCTCATGTGCGGCCCGTTGAACCCGAACGCGGGCATCAAAGCCCTCGACTTCGCCGGGGGCACCGTCGTCCACATGAGCTCGGGTTGGTCCGCCCTGATTCTCTGCATCATCCTCGGCAAACGGCTCGGCTTTCCCCGGGAACCCATGCCGCCTCATAGCATGGTGCTGACGATGATTGGAACGGGTATGCTCTGGGTCGGCTGGTACGGGTTCAACGCTGGCAGCGCCCTGGCCGCGGACGGCATCGCCGCCAACGCCTTTACCACCACCACCCTCGCCGCCGCCACCGGCGGGTTCGTCTGGGCCGCGTCGGAGTTCGTCTTCAAGGGCAAGGCAAGCGTCCTCGGCTTCTGCTCCGGCATCGTCGCTGGCCTGGTTGTGATCACCCCCGCCTGCGGGTTCGTGGATACGTCCGGCGCCATGATCATCGGCGTCGTTGCCGGTTTTGTCCCCTTCATCGCGTGCTGGAAGCTGAAGGCCTGGCTGGGTTATGACGACGCTCTCGACACTTTCGGGGTTCACGGCGTCGGCGGCACCCTCGGGGCCCTCATGACCGGGCTTCTCGCCACCAAGGACGCCAACCCGTTGGTTGAGGGCCTCGCCAACGGACTGCTGGCGGCTCAGATCAAGGCCATTGTCCTGACGCTGGTGCTTGCGGTCGTCGCCACCACCATCATCGCCTTCATCGTGAAGGCGGTCGTGGGACTGCGGCCGAGCGAAGAGGTCGAAACCTTGGGCCTGGACCTCACCGAACATGGCGAGGAAGGCTACCACGGAGCTTGAGGAACGCCGCGAAACCGTGCCGGGGGCAGGCCTGGAAGCTAAGCCCCCGGCACGGCGACGCGAGGCCAAACGTGCCGTTCGACCCGCAAGCGACCTATAGAGAAACCCGTTTAAACGCACAAACAAATACGCATGAGTACTCCGAAACAAGTCGTGGAGATGGCCAAAAAAGCCGGGGCCAAGATGGTGGACTTCAAGTTCGTGGACACCTTTGGCA
>CAZHUS010000055.1:0-51256 GCA_964535555.1 uncultured Verrucomicrobiota bacterium | reverse complement strand
AGGCACGTCCGGGGCCGCGAAGCGCTTGGAGTGCGGGGATTCATCCCCGCTTTTCCGAGCAGGTTCATGGGAAAGGACGCCGCGATCCAAGGCGCACCCTGCGGACGTCCGACTGAGCGTGGGTCGGTTCATCTCGGGTCACAGCGCATGGTGTCGAGTATCCCCGGCCTGCGCCGGCACGGCAACCCCGCGTCGGCGCTCGCGGATCAACCCGCTGGCGACCAGCAGGGCGACAGCCATCGCCAGCGGCCATTGGAATTGCTCGGCAGGCTCGTTAAGCTGCGTGCGCTCGGTCGTCCGCTCGAGCCCGCTGACCGCCTCTTCGAACCACGCCACCAGGGCATCACTGCGCGCGTCCGCGAGACGGACGTACCGGCCGTTCCCGGCGGCGGCGATGCGTTGCAGCCGCTGCTCGTCACGACGGGAGACAACGTCGCGGCCGGCCGTATTTTTGATATAGCTATTTCGCTCCCAGGAACTCCGCGGCAGCCGTGCGCCTTCGGCCGACCCCACTCCCGCCGTGTGAACCCGCACGCCATCCCCCCACGCCTCGCGTGCCGCCCGGATCGCATCGCCCTGTAATTGCTCGCCGTCGCTGACAACAAGCAGGGTTCGCGGACCCCGCGCCGAGCGGTCGAAGCACTCGCGGGCCTTGGTGATCGCCTTGCCCAGGTCGCTCCCTTGTTCAGAAACTGCCCAGGGATTGGCCGCCTCCAGCGACCGGGCCACCGCCATGTGATCCCGCGTCAGCGGCGCGGCCAGGTACGTTTCGCCCGCGAACAAGAGCAGGCCGACGCGGTCGCCCCCGAGGTTTTCGAGCAGCCGCTGCACTCCTTGCGTCGCGGCCACCAACCGGTTCGTGCCGCCGGCATCCGGCGCCAGCATGGACCGGGACACGTCGAGCGCGATCACCAGATCGGTGCCGGTCTGTTCCACGGTGACCACCTTCTGGCCCCATTGCGGCCGCGCCATCGCCATCACCACGCCCGCCACCCCGAGAAGGACCAGGCCCCGCTTTGTCCGCCGCCGTCCGACTTGGACAGAACGCAGCAGGTAGCCCAGCCACGGCGTGGGCATCGCCGTTTCGAGCTGTCGGCGAGTCCGCCGCGCCGACCAGGTCCAGAGCGCCAGCATCGCCCCCAACAACAGCGGCAGCACCGCCAGCAGGCCAGGCAGCGCGAAGCTCACGGGATCCTCCTCCAGCGGGTGCAGGCCAGTCCCTGGCCCAGGAGCAGCACGCCGAGGCCCGGGACGGCGAACCAGGCGAACAACTCCCGCCAGCTCTTCTGTCGCCGGTCGCTCAGCTTCTGCTTCTCGAGCCGGTCAATCGCGCCGTATACGGACCTCAAGTCCGTCCCGTTGCGCACCCGAAAGAACTCGCCGCCGGTGCGTGCCGCCATTCGCGAGAAGAGTTCGCTCAAATCGCCCGACGGGTCGGCTTCACCTGGGCTCAGCACCTGGATGGCATAGATCCTCACGCCCAACGGCCGCAGGGCCTCCGCGATGGCCGCCGGGTCCGGCCCCGCGCTGATGTTCTCGGCGTCGGTCATGAGAATCACCACGCGCGTTTCGTTGGTGTGGTGCTGGAGATGTTCCGTGGCCACCAAGAGTCCTGAGCCGACCGCGGTGCCCGTGCCGTTCGTCTCGAGGCGCAACCGTTCCAACAACCACTCGTGGTCGAGCGTCAGGGGACTCGAAAGCCAGGCATCCCGATCGAACGCCACCAGCCCGATGCGGTCGTTCGTGCGGTTGCGGATGAACTCCGCCGAAATCCGCTTCAGCCCCTCGGACCGGCTCACCCTGCGGCCGTCGAGGCGAAAGTCACGGGTCCGCATCGTTCCGGAGAAATCCAATGCCAGCATGATATTGATGCCGCGCGTGTCGTCCCGGAAATCCGCCTTGGGAACCTGCGGCCGGGCGAGCGCGATCACGAGGAGGATCAACGCCGTCACCTGCATCGCTTCCAGCCAGGGGCCCGGGCGGAACCGGCGTGCTTTCGCCGCAGCGTTCAGCAACCGGGTGGAACTGAATGCCAGCGCCGACGGACGCGGCTGGTGTTGCCTCCTCCAGGCCAGCAGCCAGAGCAGCACCGGCACGAGCAGCAGCCACCACGGCGAGGCAAATCGAAGCAGTGCCATCATCGTGACAGGCTCCGGTCAGGCGGCGATTCCCCGTCCGGCGAGGCTGCCGTCGGGCGCGTTACCATGACGAACCGTACCGCGGCGGTGTGGATGGCCCGCAACTCCTCGGAAGTGGCCGAGTAGCGTCCGAACTTGAAGAGGTCGCCCAGCGCCAGGAACTCGCCCAGCTGTTGTCGGGCCTCCGCGGGCAAACCCCCCGCCTCTTGCGCAACCCAGAGGAACTCTTCCGTGGCCAAACGCGGGGCGTGCAGTCCGTAGCGCTGTTCGACAAACCGCCGCAGCACCCCGGTCGAAGCGATGCCGTATTCCCGCGACGCCTCGGGTCGCAGCAAGGGGGCAAGGCGTTCGAGCTCCGCGAGCGCCGCGGCCCAGATATCTTCCGCGCCAACCGTTATCCGCGAGGTGCCGGCAGGTGCCGCCCTTCGGTGTCGTCTCCAAAACACCACCAGCGCCACCACGATCAGCACCGACAGAACCGCGACCACCATCCACGTATGATTGGGTGGGGCGAGCAGCCGCAGGTCTTCGATCAGGTTCGTCTGGTTCATCCGCGGCGAACCGTGGCCGGGTTGGCCCGGCGTTGTCGCTGTTCCAGGAATTGCAGCAGCGCCCGTTGATACGGCTGTCCGGTGGTGCAGGAAACGGCGGTGACACCTGCCTTCCGGAAAAGCTCACTCAGCGCCGCTGCGCGTGCGAGCCGTTCGACTTCGAATGCATGGCGCACCGCCGGGTGGCTCGTGTCCAGCTCGACGACCTGACCCGTTTCCGCGTCTTCACACACCAGCCAGCCGAGGTCCGGGAGTCGTTGTTCCGCGCCGTCGCCGATCCTCAAGGCCACCACCTCGTGTTGGCGCGCCGCAATCCGCAGCGGGCGCTCGAAATCGTCGGCCAGGAAATCCGAGATCAGGAACACGATCGTCCGCCGGCTCAGGGCGGAACCCAACGCCTGCAGCGCCACGCGAATCGAAGTGCCCCGGCCGCGGGGCGTGTGCCCGAGCACCGAAGCCACGATCGCCAGCGCCTGCCGGCGTCCCGGGCGGGGCGGCAGGTAGCGTTCGACGCGATCGGTGAACAGGAGCAATCCCACGCGATCGTTGTTCAGGATCGCACTCAGCGCCAGGACCGCCGCCAGCTCCGCCGCCAGCTCCCGCTTGCTCTGCGGGCCGGACGCGAAATCACCGGAAGCGCTCAGGTCGACGGCCAGCAGGACGGTCAGGCAGCGCTCCTCGACGTTCTGTTTGACCTGCACGGAACCGGTGCGGGCGGTCGTGTGCCAGTCAATGGTCCGCACATCATCGCCCGGTTGGTAGGCACGGACTTCATCGAACTCGATGCCGCGGCCTCGAAACACGGAGCGATACGGGCCGGCGAGCAGGTCTTCCACCAGGCGGCGGGCCCGCAGTTCGACGAGCCGGACGCGCCGCAGGAGATCGCCGGGCGTCGAGGGCGCCGGGCGCGTTGAAGCATCCCGTGAGCTCAAGGCACAGGCACTTGTTCGAGCAGGTGGGCGACGATGGCCTCCGGGGTGACGCCGTCGGCATCGGCCTCGAAGGTGGTGAGGATCCGGTGCCGGAGCACGTCGGGGGCGATCGTCTTCACGTCCATGGGCGTGACGTGCGGCCGGCCTTCAAGGAACGCGTGGGCCTTGGCCGCCAGGGAGAGGTTGATGGACGCCCGGGGCGAACCGCCGAAGCGAATGAACGGCTTCATCTGCGGCGCCAGTTTTCCCGGATCCCGCGAGGTGAACACCAACCGGACGATGTACTCGGAGACCTGTTCGTCCACGAACACCTGGTCCACGAGGTTCCGCATGGCCAGGATATCCTCCGGGTGGAGAATCGCCGTGAGCGGCGCCCGGGGCGCGGTGCAGGCCATGAGGGCCATGATCTGGCGCTCCTCGGCCTCGCTCGGGTAGGTCACCACCACCTTCAACATGAACCGGTCCACCTGCGCTTCGGGAAGCGCGTAGGTCCCTTCCTGTTCGATGGGGTTCATCGTCGCCAGCACCAGGAAAGGCTCGGGAAGCCGGAAGCTCTCCTCGCCAATCGTGATCTGCCGTTCCTGCATGGCCTCGAGCAACGCGCTCTGGACTTTCGCGGGCGCGCGGTTGATTTCGTCCGCCAGCACGAGATTCGCGAAGATCGGTCCCTTGCGCGTGTGGTAGGTGTTGTCGCGCGGATTGAAGACCAGGTTGCCCAGCAGGTCCCCGGGCAGGAGGTCGGGCGTGAACTGGACGCGCGCGAAGTCCAGGTGGAGACACTGTGCCAGCGCGTTCACCGTGGCGGTTTTTGCCAGCCCCGGCACGCCTTCGAGCAGCACGTGGCCGTTGGCGAGCAGGCCCGTCAGGAGCCGGTCGATCAGCGTGACCTGACCCACGATGTTCTTCGCCATCTCCGCCCGCAACGCCTCGAGTCGCGGTTGATGGGAGGCGATGGTCTCCTGGAGAGGACGAAGATCCGTTTGCATGCGGCGCGCGGAGTCTGGAGAGCGACCCCGCCGCCTCGCAAGGAAAACCGGGTTCCGAAGGCAGGCCGCGGTCCGCGCGTGTGGCCCGGCTTGCCACGAAGGCGGGGTCGGAAAACACTTCCGAAGGCTGCGTGACGCAGCGGCAGCTGACGGGATTACCAGTGCGGCGAACCGTGGTCATCAATGTCGTGGGGCTTACCGAGTCATTGATCGGTGAGCACACCCCTCATCTGCTCCGGTTCAAACAGGCCGGGAGCTTCGCACGGATCACCCCGGCGTTTCCCGCGGTGACCTGCACCGCGCAATCCAATTACCTTACCGGCGAACCCCCGCGCGTCCACGGCATCGTGGGCAACGGTTGGTACGATCGGGACCTGGCCGAGGTGCACTTCTGGAAACAGAGCAATCACCTCGTCAGGTCCCGCAAGCTCTGGGAAGAACTTCGGCAGGAGATGCTCCTCCGGCACCCGTCCACGGCGGATACCGCCAGCCAGTCTCCGGGACTTCCCCAGCCCGGCTTCACCTGCGCCAAGCTCTTTTGGTGGTACAACATGCACTCGAACGCGGATTACACGATCACGCCGCGCCCGATGTACCCCGCCGACGGCCGCAAAGTCTTCGACATCTACACCCAGCCCGGGGACCTCCGCCACGAGATCCAACGCGAGTTGGGTCCCTTCCCGTTCCCCACCTTCTGGGGGCCTTTGGCCGGAGTGGATTCCCCCCGGGGACAAGCCGACGCGGCTTCGCGGTGGATCGCCGAATCGGCCAAGTGGATCGAACAACGCTTTCGGCCGACGCTCAACCTCGTGTACCTGCCGCACCTGGATTACAACCTCCAGCGACACGGCCCGTATTCATACCCCCCGGCGCCCTCGGAGCCAGGTTCTGAAGGCGCTTTGGCACACGAAAGTCCGGACGGCTCAGCCGCCCCCGCGGGGTCGGCGCGACTCAACCCGGCCATCCTCCGAGACCTCGCCACCATCGATGACCGGGTCGGTGACCTGGTTGACACTTTTCGCGGGCAGGGCGTCCAGGTGGTGATCCTCTCGGAGTACGGCCTCACCAATGTCAACCACCCGATCCACCTGAACCGCCTGTTTCGCGAGCACGATGCGCGCTGGATCGCGGTTCGCGACGAACTCGGACTCGAGTTGTTGAACCCGGGGGCCAGCGCCGTGTTCGCCGTGGCTGATCACCAGGTGGCGCACATCTACCTGAACCGGCCGGAACTGGAATCCCGGGTGAGATCCCTGGTGGAGCAAGCGACAGGTGCCACCGTGCTCGGGTCCGACGGAAAGGCCGAACTGGGCATCGACCATCCCCGCGCGGGCGACCTGGTGGCGATCGCCCCCCAAGGCGCCTGGTTCACGTACTACTACTGGCTCGAGGACGCCGTGGCGCCGGATTTTGCCCGCACCGTCGACATCCATCGAAAACCAGGCTACGACCCGGTGGAGTTGTTCACCGACCCCGGCCGGTCACGTCTCGGATTGAAGGCCGCAATTGCGTGGCGGTTGCTGCGGCAACGGCTGGGCTTGCGCACGTTGATGGACCTGATCCCGCTCGACGCCGCGCTCGTGAAGGGTTCGCACGGGCGCCGTCCTTCGGACGAGCGGGACTGGCCCGTGTTCATGACAGAGGGTCGGGACATGCTCCCGACAGGGGCCGTCGAATCGCCGGAGGTCTTTTGGATGCTGCGCCGGCTGATCCTGCGGAATCCATGACCGTAGGGCAGGCCTTCAGGCCTGCCGGTTTGTCGGGCCTTCCAGCCTGGCGAACACGCCGGCGACTGGAACGTCGCCCGCACCGGCAGACAGGAATGTCTGCCCTGCGCACCTTGGGCGGTCAGACCGCCTTGGTGATGCCCGGCATGGCGACCGGGTAGCTGCCGCTGGCGTCCGGCATCACGGGAGCGGGGGCATCGAGGCTTGTGATTTTCTCCAATCCGGGGGCCAGCTCGACCGTTGAATTCAGGGCCTCTTCCCAGGTGATCAGACGGCCCGATTCGCAAGCCATCCGGCCCATGATCGCTGCCATGCAGGATTTCGCGCAGCGCTCGGTTTCGTTGTAGGGCTTGTCATTCCGGACCGCGTCGAACAGGAGGTCGTGTTCGACCTGGTATTGGTCGGTTTCCGGGCCCTTGTAGCTCCAGATGAGTTCGCTCGAGGTCTGGTTGTGGCTCTTGAAAATGCGAGGCTTGGGTTGGCCCTCGCCGAGAACGGCCGAGCCCTTCGCGCCGTGCACGGTCACGCCGAAGAAGTCGTAGCAGTTGGACATGTGGCGTCCCTGGGCGGCCACGCGCATGCCGTCGGCAAACGTGTACTCGGCGAAGTAGTGGTCGAAAAGCTGGTCGCCTTCCTTGCGCACCTGGCGGCCTCCCATGCCCTGAACCGACACGGGCCAGCCATTCTTGAGCCAGCAGCAGACATCGATGTTGTGAATGAGCCAGTCGACGATGAAGCTCCCGTTCAGCCAGGTGTAGCAGCTATAGTTGGCGATCTGGTGCGCCAGTTCGCTGAGATTGCCCCGCGGCGCCAACCCGACCGGACCGTGCATCCGGTATGCCCACGCCGTGACGACGTCGCCGATGATGCCATCGTGGATCGCTTTCACGGCTTCCTCGAGCGGGCGCGAGTGCCGGCTCATCAAGCCACCCGCCACCTTCAGGTTCTTCTGCGCCGCCCGTTCACCGGTCTTCAGCACGCGCCGGATCCCCGGGGCATCCACGGCGAACGACTTTTCCATGAAGACGTTGACGCCTTTCTCCACGGCGTACTCGAAGTGGATCGGCCGGAAGGCCGGCGCCGTCGCCAGCAGGACCACGTCACCCTTGTCGAGGGAATCGATCGCCTTCTTGTAGGCGTCCAGTCCGAGAAACTGCCGTTCCTTGGGAACGTCGACCTGGGCCTGGTTTCGCGCCTTGAGCTGCCCGAGGCTTCCCTGCAACCGCTGTTCAAAGACGTCGGCCACCGCCCATAGCTTCGTGGGCCCGTTGGTCGAAAGCGCCTGGGCGGCCGCGCCTGTGCCGCGACCTCCGCAACCCACCAGGGCGATCTTCACGGTGTTATTCTCCGCGGCGTAACCCGGCCGGGCGAGGGCGCCCGCCAGGGCGGTGCCGGCGACGGCACTCGCGGATGTCTTCAGGAAGCCACGTCGGGTCGTGGGGGTGGAATCGGTGGGAAAGCTGGCGTCATTGCTCATGGCGGTTCAATCACTCGTTCAAACTGCGGTTTCGGGGCGAATCGGGCGAAGCATGGCGGTGGCCGCCGGCGACGGGATTGACCTGAGTCAACAGTCTCCCGGTGCGGGGGCGCAAGTCACGAAACGCACGCCTCCTCGGATGCGGTGCGGCCTCACCCCTCCGCCTCGCGGTCCAGGCGGGCGTTTTCGGTGAGCCGGGCTTTGACCAGCTTGCGCACGAGCGTCGTGGGGAGGGGCTTGTCGGGCGCAAACCGGATGGTGCCCTTGCTGACGTCATAACCTGTCAGGGCGTCCTGGTGGTCCTCGATGGTCCGTGAACTCATCAGGTAAAGGGCGCAGTGCTTTGGCGTCGCCCCAAAACCGACGAGCAAGCGCTTCTTCCGGAACGCGGGAAGCTGGTAGCTGAGGCACTCCTCGGCGTCAGGCGCGGCTGCCCGGATGGCCTTGCGGAGCCGTTCGAGCGCGGCGCGCTGATCGTCGGGGAGGGCTGCCAGGTACTCGTCGGTGTTCGCCGGCTTGCGGCTTCGGGCGGGCCGGCTGGCGGGAGTCGGATCGGGTCTCATGGCCTCAACGTACACCACGCCATGCCCGTCCGCGTCCTCCAGGCGCTGAGAAGCGGCAGAATCGTGAAACAGCTGTTTCACGGTTTTGTCGCTTCAGGACCATGCGCGCTGACGTCGAGCCCCCCCCACCCCGTCTGCTGGCCGAGCCGGGGCCACGGCAAGGACGGCCCCGCCAATCGGACTCCCGATGCGCGGTGTCCAGGCGGGTGACGGCCTCTCGGACCCGGCGTATCCGCGACGCCACCTGCGTGGACGACGAGGCAAGTGGGCTGGACGCGACCCTTTGATGAAATAGCCATTTCGAGTTTTCGCACCGCCGTGCGCGGCCATGAGACGGATGCGGTGAGGTCGCCGTGAACCAGTTTCCGCTTGAGCGGCGGACGGGGCTGCCGCCACCCTGCACCGGCGGTTGCCCGCCCCCGGCATGGCCCTGAAACAACTGGAACCCGAACAGGTCCGAACCTGGACCCTCGAACGCAAAGACCGCTGGTGGCTCGAGAATGTCTGGCGCGGGGACATGCCCCAACTCACGGTCCGGGCGGCCTGGAGCGGCATGCTCCTCGGGGGGGTGCTGTCGCTCACGAACCTCTACATCGGCACGCGCGTGCCGCTGGCCGTCGGCGTGGGGATCACGTCGGTGATTCTCGCGTTTGCCTTCTTCAAGATCTGCACCCGCCTGGGCTGGGGAGGCGAGTTCACCATCCTCGAGAACAACGCGATGCAGTCCATCGCGACGGCGGCCGGCTACATGACGCAACCCCTGCTGTCCAGCCTCGCCGCATACATGCTCGTCACCCACGTGACGATTCCGCTCTGGCAAACGATGCTCTGGATGACCGCCATCGCCGGGCTTGGCGTGCTGTTTGCCTTTCCTTTGAAACGGCGGTTCATCAACGATGAACAAATGCCCTTTCCCGAGGGGCGGGCGGCGGGAATCGTGATGGACGCCTTGCACTCGGAAGATGCCCGAGCCGGTCTGTTCAAGGCCAAGGTGTTGCTGGTCTCGGGCGCGATGGCAGGTCTCCTGAAGCTGCTGCAGTCGGGGGCCATCCTCCAGAAGGTGAAGCTCGGCTTCCTGCTGATCCCGGAGTACTTCGATGGCTGGCTGCACCGGCTCGCTCCCCTGCAGGTCCGAGGGATCGACCTTCGAGAACTCACGGTGCGTTGGGACTCCGACTTTGTGATGATGGCGATCGGCGGGCTGATTGGCATCCGGACCGGGATGGCCTTGATGCTCGGGGCGATTCTCAACTACCTCGTGCTGGCCCCGTGGATGGCCGCCCTGGGAGACATCACCCCGGTGATGGGACGCGACGGGGCGGCGCATTACGGGTTCCGCGCGATTGCCCAGTGGGGTATGTGGTGGGGTGTCGCCATGATGACCGCGTCGTCCTTGACCGCGTTCTTCGCCAAACCCGGCTTGCTGACGAGTTCCCTGCGTGGGTGGTTTCGGAAGCCGACCGCGGCGGTGAGCGAGGATGTCCTCGCGCGGATTGAGCTTCCGATGAAGGTGTTCGTGGTGGGAATCCCGGTCGTGGGCGGACTCGTGGTGTTACTGGCGCACGCCTTTTTCGGCGTGGGGCTCTGGCTGGGGATCGTGGCGATTCCGTTGGTGTTTGTGTTCACAGTCATCGGGGTTCATGCCACCGCACTGACGTCAGTGATCCCCTCCGGTGCGATGGCCAAGCTGACCCAACTTACCTATGGCGTGCTCGATCCGGGCAACATCAAGACGAACCTCATGACCGCGGGCATTACCGCGGAGGTTTCGGCGAACGCGGCCAACCTGCTGAGCGACATCAAGCCGGGCTACATGCTGGGCGCGAAGCCGCGTCAGCAAGCCCTGGGACACGTGCTGGGAATCCTCGCCGGCGCCTTGGTGGCGGTTCCCGTGTTTTACCTCGTCTTCCTGCGCGGGGGACCAGACGCGATGATGCAGAATCACTCGATGCCGGCGGCCCGGCTCTGGGCGGCGATCGCCGAACTGCTGACGCAGGGGTTGTCCAAGCTGCCGGAAACGGCGCGCTGGGCGGCGTTGGCTGGAGCGGTGGGGGGCATCGCGCTGGAGGCAGCACGCTTGCTGACGAAGGGCCGCTTCTGGCTGTCGGGGGTCGCCGTCGGCATGGCGGTGGTGGTGCCCTTCAACGCGTGTCTGAGCCTGTTTCTCGGGTCATTGGTCTTCGGGGTGGCGGAGCGGGCGGCTCGGGGGCGGTCGACTGGAGGCGCACGCATGATCCTGGACAATCAGGAAACCATCTGTGGAGGCGTGATCGCCGGCGGCGCCTTGGTGGGAATCGTCGTGCTGATCCTGGAGGTTTTCGTGCTCGGTTGACGCCCGGGTTGTGGATAACTTCTGATCTTCCCGCTTGCCTGCTCCGTGAATTAGTGTCACAAACCCCGTTAGTGATCCGCCCTTCAACCACAAAACTGCCTGCCCATGCAGGGCCGGCGGCATCGGCATGGCCGGGAGGCTGAGACCACCACCGCCATGATCTGCGAAGTGGCAACGCTGTTCCGCCGCGAGCTCGAGGAGTACCTCCGGCGCAAGGCGCGGCTGGGCGCCTCGGAGGTTCTGGTATCCCTGACGCACTTCGTCAACGCCACGGGCGTGCTGGCGATCCCCTCGAATCAGCTCGGCATGTGCCTCTTCAACATCGATGAGGAGCGGGTCATGAAGAACCAGGGGTTCGTGGCCAGCAAACAGGGCGAGCGGGTGGCCTATGTGCAGCCGGAGGTACGCCTGAACCTGTACATGCTCTTCGCAGCCAACTTCGGCGAGTATGAGGAGGCCCTGCGCTATATCGAATGGACCGTCGGCTTCTTCCAACGCAAGCGGGTGTTCAATCCGCAGAATACGCCCAGCATGCGTCCCGAGATGCCCGAGGTGGCGGTGGACCTGTTCGCGATGACCCTGGAGCAGCAGAACTACCTCTGGACCATCCTGGGAGCGAAGTACCTCCCCTCGGTCGCCTACCAGGTGCGTCCGGTGGTCGTGCAGGAGGCGGAAGTCGAGCTCGAGTCCGTGCCCGTGCTCGAGATCGATCTCCGCGGCACGTCGCGTTAGCACCCCGCCTGCAATGAACTGCCGCTTTGCCAGGCTCCTCGAGTTCGCCGCGGATCACCAGTACTTCGCGGGAACGGAGCTCTCGTTCCTCGACTGGGCGCCCACGCCTCAAAGTGCCGCGGCGCTGGCGGGGAACCGGTGCCTGTATCGATCGCGTCCCAACGGCGGGCTGGTCCTGTACGAGGTGGACACCAACCTGCCGGGCTCGGTGCCGTTGGTCTCCCTCGCGGACGACCTGGTCCTGACCTTTGTTGCCACGGAAGCGCATCCGGCCTTCACCACGGCCACCGCACCCATGCCGAGGCCGGCCTTGCCCTTTCACTTCAGCAACCGGCGTGGCGTCCTGGCCTCGGATGTGGGGATCCCCCACGCGGGAGCCTTGGCCGGCCCTGGTGATCAACTCCGACTCACGCCGCCCCGCAGCACTTTTCGGGTCCGGCAAACCACCACGTCCCAGACCTGGCGCATCCGGAACGTGCGCAGCGAGGTCATGGTGGAGCGGACGGTGCCGGCGGGGACTGGGGAATGGGAAACGGCAGTGGACTTGACGCCTTGGGCGCCGGGTAGGTTCGAGATCTGGCTCGGCGAGGTGCTGCAGGAATCCGTGTACGTGGACCCCAGTGGCTCCGGGGAGCGCCCTGTCGCGGTCCTGGAACTGGAACTCCGTCCGGCAGGCGGCGTGGGTTTTTCGGTTCTGGGCTCAGACCGGGCACCGCGGGCGGGCGGCTGCCAGGTACGGGTGCATTTCGGAGCCCGCGCCACTTACTGGCGCTATGTCGTGGTGCCAAAGACCGATCCCGAAGTTGATCCCGGGGACGTGCGCATCGAGCACACTCCCGAGAGCGGTGCCCCTTTCGAGTTTGCTGCTGCGGGGACCCAGGCAATGACCGCAGGCCAAGGGGAGGCGTTGTTGCTGGAGTCCAAGGCTCCCATCGCGCTCCGGGCGGTGCCTTGCCGGGGCTTGAAGCTCCAGACGCGGGCGACGCCGGGCGGGGATTTTGTCTCGGTGTTGACGGACCTGCCCAACCCCCGTCCGGGCGCCGCCAGCCCGATTTCGACGGTTGACCATCCGGTTTCCGAAGTATTCGTATACCTCTAGCACAACCCACAGCGAACCCAGACTGCTATGCCCACATACAAAACCCCCGACGTCTACGTTGAGGAGATCTCGGTGCTCCCGCGGTCGGTGGCCGAAGTTGCGTCCGCGGTGCCGGCTTTCGTCGGCTACACGGAAAACGAGAGCTATCAACAGGCTCCGCTGAAGAACAAACCGCGGGCGGTGGACTCGCTGGTGGAGTTCGAGTCCGTCTACGGAAAGGGCCCGGTGACCAACATCACCGAGTTGAAGCTGGACGCGGCCCAGAACGTGGTGAGTGCCAAGTTCAGCAACAAATACTACCTGTTCGAGAGCATCCGGCTGTACTTCGCGAACGGCGGGTCCCGATGCTACATCGTTTCGGTCGGGAAGTACCGCAGCGACGGGAACGTCGTCCGGTCCGAACTCGAAACGGGCCTCGAGGCGCTGCGGAAGCAGGACGAACCGACATTGCTGTTGATCCCGGACGCGGTCAGCCTGAGCGCGACCGATCTGGCCGGCGTGCAGCAAGCGATGGTGAAGCAGTGCGGGGAGATGAAGGACCGCTTTGCGATCCTGGACGTCCAGGAGGATCCGGATGTCAAGGATGTCGAGCCGGCTGTGGCGGCGTTCCGCACGGCGATCGGCACGAAGTACCTTTCCTATGCCGCGGCGTACACGCCGTATCTCAAGTCGTCGCTCGCCCGCGACATCTCTTATCGCGAGATCAGTTCGCAGATCGGGAACATCCGAAACCAGGCGGAGCCCGAGGTCCAGGTCATCTTCCGCGACCTTGACCGGGCGGTCGCGGACGTCAACGCCGTGGCGCCGGCGGACGACACCCTCGAGTCAGGCTACCAGACCTTGCGGGAGGCGTTGCTGACCGAACTGAACGCGACGACGCCGGATTTGGCCGACGCCCAGAACGCGTATCGGGATCTCTTCGAGTACCTCTACACCCGCAACCGCGCCACGATCGACACTTGGGCGCAGGGCACCACCGGTCTCAACAACGCCTACGAAGGGGCGGGTGTGAGTTCGGTGCGCCAGGAGGTTCAGAATCTGATCACCGATACGCTGCAGGATACGTTCGCCGAGTTGAACGGGTTCGCCGCCGCTTCGGATGCCGCCACCGGAACGACGACCATGGCGACGATGTTCACGGAAACCGCGCATCTGGCGACGGCAACCCAGTGGGGGACCGCGTTCACCACCGCAGGGGTCACGGCTCCGGCGGCGGGCTTCTTTGCGACCCCGGCGGCCGGAACGACCGGGGATGCGGCCCGCCTCGGAAACATGCGCAGGGCCGAGGCGCAGGTCACCCGGCTGTTCTACGAGTTCGCCCAGGCCGTGGGTGCGGTGATCGCGGCGGCTCAGGCCCTCGAACGCACAATCGAGCAAAGCCTGGCCGCGCAGTACCCGCTCTACGGCAACGTCGTGAATGGCGTGGGGAGTCTCCTCCAGGTCGTGCCGCCGAGCGGTGCCGTCGCCGGCATCTATGCCTACACGGACTTTACCCGGGGCGTGTGGAAGGCCCCGGCCAATGTGAGCCTCGATTCAGTGGCGGACGTGACCGAGTTCATCGACTCGAAGGGGCAGGAGGACCTCAACGTCGACACCACGGCGGGCAAGAGCGTGAACGCGATCCGGCCGTTCACGGGGCGGGGCATCCTCGTTTGGGGCGCCCGGACGCTCGCGGGGAATGACAACGAATGGCGTTATGTGCCGGTGCGGCGGTTCTACATCATGGTCGAGGAATCACTCAAGAAGTCCACGCTTTGGGCGGTGTTCGAGCCGAACGACGCGAACCTCTGGGTGAAGGTGAAGTCGATGATCGAGAATTACCTCATCCAGAAATGGCGCGATGGCGCCCTGGCCGGGGCGAAGCCGGAGGACGCGTTCTTTGTGAACGTCGGCCTTGGCACGACCATGACGGCGGTGGACATCCTCGAAGGCCGCCTCATCATCGAGATCGGGATGGCGGTCGTGCGCCCCGCCGAGTTCATCATCCTCAAGTTCTCCCACAAGATGCAGACTTCCTAGCTTCCGACACCGACAGCTCCCAACCCTAAACAGAGAAAGCGCTTCCTATGGCAGATTACCCTCTTCCCGCGTTCCACTTTCAGGTCGAATGGGGTGGCAAACGGATCGGTTTCTCCGAGGTCTCCGGACTCAACGTGGAAGTCCAGGCCATCGAGTACCGCGACGGCGCCAGCCCGATCTATTCCGTCCTGAAAATGCCGGGCATCCCCAAGTACGGAAACATCACCTGCAAACGCGGCATTGTGGCCAAGGACGGTGAATATGCGGCGTGGCTCAACACGATCCAGCTCAACCAGGCCGAACGGCGCGACGTCACCGTGAGCCTCCTCAACGAAAAGCACGAACCGGTCATGGTCTGGAAGGCCCGGAACGCGTTCCCGGTGAAAATCGAGGGGCCCGGACTCAAGTCCACCGGCAACGAAGTCGCCATCGAGTCGCTGGAGATCGCCCACGAAGGACTCACCGTCGAGACTCCGTGACCCGGAGGTCCATGAGCCATGGCGACGTACTACCCGCCGCCGGCCTTCCACTTCGCGGTGAGCATTCCCGTGAAGGGTGCGGCCGATGAGGATACCCGCTTCCAGGAGGTGAGCGGCCTGGGGGTCGAGCTGACGACCGAGGAACTGGTGGAGGGCGGCGAGAACCGCTTTGCCCACCAGCTCCCCGGCGTGGCGCGGCACGGTCACCTGGTGCTCAAGCGGGGTTTGCTGACGTCCTCCAAGCTGATCCAGTGGGTGCGGGACGCCGTGGAGAACCTGAGTTTCACGCCCGTGACCGTGGTGGTGACCTTGCTGAACCACAAGCATCAGCCCCTGGCGGCCTGGCAGTTCGTCAACGCCTGGCCGGTGAAGTGGACGCTCGGCAATCTCAACGCCACGGACAACAGCGTGCTCGTGGAGACCCTGGAACTCGCCTACCAGTGGCACCGGCCCGCGTAACGCGCACGCCCCGCCCCACGCCATGCCTGTCGAAATCGAGGAACTGGTGATCCGCATCGTGGTGACCCCCGACAGCGAGACGCCCGGTTCGCCGAAGACTCCCGAGCACGGGCCGGCCCGCGAGGAGTTGGTGGCGGAAGTGGCGGAACACGTCCTCGCGATTCTGCGGGAGAAGGAGGAGCGCTGACCATGCTGGAAAAGCTGAAGATCGTCGCTTACAGGGACGAACGGCGGCAGCAAGAGGTGAAACCCTCTTTCGAGGTGCAGTTCAACCCGAACGCCTACACGCGCAGCTACGAGGTCGAGTTCGAGAACCAGGCGGGTGCCGGCAACACCACCGGGTCGGCGAAGTTCAAACGATACAAGAGCCAGGACTGCACGCTCGAGTTCACCCTCGACGGTACGGGAGTTTCGGGCGAACCCCTCGACGTGGAAGAACGCGTCCAGGCCTTCCTCAAGGTGACCGTTCAGATGAACGGCGACATCCACCGGCCCCATTTCCTGGTCGTCTCCTGGGGGAAGCTGGTGCTGAAGTGCGTGCTCAAGTCGGTGAACGTCAATTACACGCTTTTCAAGCCCAACGGCCACCCGTTGCGGGCCAAGATCAGCGCCGTGTTCACCCAGTCCATCGACGAACAACTGCGCACCCGCGAGGAGGGGAAGTCGTCACCGGACCTCACTCACCTTTGGCGGATTCAGCGGGGCGAGACGCTTCCCGCCGTGGCGCACCGCCAGTACGGCGACGAACAGCTCTATGTCGAGGTGGCCCGCTACAACGATCTGGATCACTTGCGGGCCTTCGTGGCCGGACAGTCCCTGAGGCTGCCGCCCAAAGACCAGCTTCCCCTGAACCGCAGTCAGGTAGGGCAGACATTCCTGTCTGCCGGTCGGGGCGACGTCCCCGTCGCCCACCGCCCCGCCGGACTGGAAAGTCCGGCCCACCGGCAGGCTCGAAAGCCTGCCCTACCGGGTCCATCGCCACTGAGCATGGCCGCAGGGCCAAGGGAACTTCCCACCAGCGCCGCCGGCCATGCCTAAGACCGTCGCCATTCCGGAAGCCGCCAAGTCCGATCTGGCCGCGTACAAACTGTTCGCGGGCGGCCAGGAACTCGCGCCCGAGGTCCACCTCGTCGATGCCCAGGTCGTGTTCGCGGCGAACCACGTGCCGCATGCCCGGTTCACGTTCCTGGACGGCGACATTGCCAGCGGCACGTTCGCCCTCAGCGAAGCCTCGACGCTGGCCCCGGGGACCGAGATCGAATTCCAGCTCGGCTATCACGAGCAACTCACGCCGGTGTTCAAAGGCGTGGTGACCCGGCACGGCATTGCGCTCCGCAACGGTCGACCGTCCCAGTTGGTGGTGGAGTGCCGCCATGCCTCGTTCAAGATGACGCTGGCCGCGAAATGCCGGCAGTTCAATGAACAGACCGACGGCGACATCGCTTCGAGCATCCTGGGTGAATACGGACTGGCCGGCGATGTGGCGTCCACCTCCGCAACCCACCAGCACCTGGTGCAGTACGCGGCCACGGACTGGGATTTCCTGCTGCTCCGGGCCCGCGCGAACGGCTTGCTGGTGATTCCCGCGCTCGAAACGCTCTCGTTGGTCGACCCGAATTACGGCGGGTCTCCGGCCTTGTCGCTCGCGCCGGGTGGCATCCTCGAGGCGTTCGAAGGGCAGATCGAGGCACGCCTCCAACCGGGCTCCGTAACCGTGGCTTCGTGGGACCCCAGCGCGCAGCAACGCATCGAGGGAACGACCAGCAGTGCGGGCGAACCCCCGGCCGGTCAACCGGACGGCGCGACCCTCGCCGAGGGAGCCGGCTTCCCGGACCTGAAGGACTGGCACGGTGGCGCGCTGGCCCAGGACGAACTCGACGGTTGGGCGGCAAAACGCCTGTGGCGCCATCGGTTGTCCAAGCTGCGCGGCCACGCCCGGTGCCAGGGAACCCACGCCGTTCTTGCCGGGGACCTCGTGGGATTGGAGGGCTTGGGGTCGCGGTTCAACGGCAATGCCTTCGTCGCGGCCGTTCGTCACGAGTTCGCGGCGGGGCAATGGAAGACCGACTACCAGCTTGGCGTTGACCCGGACTGGTTCACCTGGGCTGAGGCGGGACGCCCGGTTGCCGCCGGCCTGTTGCGCGGACCGGCCGGGCTTCAGATCGGGAAGGTGCTGGCGCTCGAAGGCGACCCGGGTTCGGCCGAACGCATCCAGATCAGCCTGCCGGTGACGCATCCGGACGGGCTTTGGGCGCGGCTGGCCACGCTCGAGGCGGGAGCCCAGCGAGGGCACACGTTCCGGCCCGAGATCGGCGACGAAGTGGTGGTCGGCTTTCTCGAAGACGACCCGCGGCATCCGGTGGTGCTGGGCTCGCTCCACAGCGGGGCCAACCCCGCACACATTCCGGCCAGCGACGACAATCACGAGAAGGGCTACCAGAGCCGGTCGGAAATCCAGATCCGCTACAATGACGACACCAAGGTGCTCACGCTGTCCACGGCGGCGGGCAACCAGGTCGTGCTCAGCGAAGCGGACAAGGGCATCACGCTGGAAGACCAGAACGGGAACAAGATCGTGCTGTCGCCGGATGGCATCAGCATCGAGAGCGTCAAGGTGCTCAAACTGAAGGCCACGACGGACGGATCGTTCGAGGCGGTGAACCTCGAAGCCAAAGCCCAGGCGGAGGCCAAGGTCGAGGGCAGCGCCAAGGCCGAGTTGTCCAGCAGCGGCATGGCGGTCGTCAAAGGCAGCCTGGTCCAGATCAACTGAACACACTTATGCCTCCCGCAGCACGCGTCGGCGATGTGAGCACCCACGGCGGCACCATCACGGGGCCCGGAGTGCCCACGGTCCTGATCGCCGGGCAACCCGCCGCGGTGGTGGGCGACCTTCACGTCTGCTCCATCCCACCGCCGCACCCCACGGTGAGCCCGTTTCCGATGGGCAGCACCACGGTGCTGGTGGGAGGCCGGCCGGTGTTGCGTGTGGGGGACACCTGCATCTGCGGCGCCGGTGCCGCCGTGGGCGCGCCGACGGTCCTCATCAACTGAGTCGCGATGGAAACCCCCGTCACCAATCCTTTCCTGGGCACCGGCTGGAGCTTTCCTCCAACCTTCCTGGCGCCGGCCGGGGGCGTGCGCATGGTGAGCGACCTCGAAGACATTCAGCAGAGCTTGCGCATTCTGCTGACCACGACGCTGGGCGAACGGTTGCTGCACCCGACGTACGGCTGCGATCTGCGGCCGTATTTGTTCGAGCCGATGAATGCCTCGACGACGGCGTTTCTCCAGGACCTCGTGCGCACGGCGATCCTGTACCACGAGCCCCGGATCCTCCCGGAGGCGGTCTCGCTGGCGCCCGTGGCCGAGGACGGCCTCCTGTTGATCCAGGTCGATTACGTGGTGCGTTCGACGAACTCACGGCACAATTACGTGTTTCCGTTCTACCGGAGCGAGGCCAGCGGAGGCGGCCCATGATCCCCTCGCCGAACCAGCATCCCCTGCCGCGTGACGGCACCAGCCAGGAGCGTCGCTTCCCCGCTGCGCTCGACCCGGCGCGACGGTTGCTTGACGACCGCGACCTCGACGATCTGCTGGACCAGTTGCGCGGACTGTCGGCGTTCGTGAAGTACTACGACAGCCGCAACCAGGCCCGGGGGACATGGGAGCCGTTCTTCGACCCGCACTTTGCCGTTCGCCTGGCGACCCTCGCGCATCGCGACCACACGGCCTTGCGGGCGAGGTCGGCCGAGGCGATTCAGGCCCTGGAAGCCGGACCGGCCGCGGATCGTCCCCCGGCGGCGTGGCGTCTCTTTCTCCTGGCGGCCGATGAACTGAAGCGGATCGACCGCGAGTTGGAGTCATTGCATTCGACCCCGTTCGGGGCCGTTTTCGAACGGGCACTCTTCAGCCTGGTCCGGCCGGCCCTGCTGCGGTTGACCGCGGTGATCAAGGCGGCGGCCGAGCCGGAGCGCGAGCGCTGGCTCGGCGTGCTCCGCGACCGGGTGCAGAGCGGGCACTGGCAGCTGGTGCTGCGTGACGTGGCACCTGCGCCCGATGTGACCTCGGCTGCGGAGGCCGCGGCGGCGTTGGGGCGGGTTCTCCCGCTGCTCGCGCAGCAGTTGATCTCCTTGGGTGAGCGCGTGGCGGAGGACGCGGCCACGCAGCTCGAAAGCGGCGAGCTTCGGGACGGCCGCCAGCCTCCGCACCTGGGCCTGCTGCTTGCGTGGTTGCGCCTGTTCCGGCATGCGCAGGAGGCGCTGAACGACCTGGTGCGACGGCACCTCGAGTTCTATTACGGCTGCCGGCTGCGGATCCCGGCGAAGCCGGCGGTGCCGGATCGTGCCTTCGCCGTCGTGGAACCGGCACGGAACGCCTCCGGGTTCAAGCTCGCCAAAGACACCCGCTTGCACGCGGGCAAGGACGCGCGGAAAACCGAGCTGCGGTTCGCCCTCACGCGCGATCTCATCGTCAATCGCGCCGCCGTGGCCGACCTCCGCTCCCTGTACCGCGATGCCGCCCAGCACGGACTGGTGCGGTCGGCGGAAGTCGCGAACAGCATCGACGGTCGGGGCACGGCCCTGCCCAAGGAGAACCCGTCCTGGCAGCCTTTCGGCCACGCGGAGCTCGATCCCGGCCGGTGGGGGTTCGCCGTCGCTGCCCCGGTGCTGCGGATGTCCGGGGGAACGAAGGACATCACGCTTTCGCTCGAGTTCTCCGCGGGAGACGCGACGAAGTTCGAGCAGCACCTGAAGGGCACCGGCCACCTCTCCGGCAGCATGCCTGCGGACGGCTGGGCTTTGGACGGGCTGTTTGCGGTTTCGCTCACAGGTCCGGATGGCTGGTGGAGCCCTGAAGCCACCCGGGTGAAGCTGCGCTTCGCCGCCCCTCGCTTGCTGGTCAAGGTGAGTCCAATCCCCGTGGACCAGCCGATCAGCGACTACGACGTCACCAAGCACGGGCGTCGCTTCCAGACCACTTGGCCCGTGCTGGAGCTGACGCGCCTCCTGGATTCATTCACGAAGTATGAGACGCTGCCGGATCTCCGGCCGGTCCGGGTCAAACTTGAGTGCACGGTGAAGGGCGACACCAACCTGGTGGCGGCGAACGATTACGGCCCGCTGAATCCCACGAAACCGTTTCAGCCGTTTGGCGGCAGCCCGGCTCCGAACTCGAGCCTGTACCTCGGCAGCACCGAGATCTTCTCCAAGCATCTGACGGCGCTGACCTTTCGCCCCGAGTGGAAGGACCTCCCCGACGACCTGGGGAACTACTTCGCAGATTACGTGACGCCGGCTCCCGCGTCCGCCACGCCCAAGGTGGCGATGATGATCAAATCAACCTCGAAACCGGCGCCGAGTGGAGCCCAGAGCACGATTAAGCGCGTGACGGCGAGCGCGGAAAAGGCCGTCGACCTTACCGCGAACCTGCTGACCCCCCGGTTCCGGTTACGAGCGAGCTATCTGCACGGGGGCGAGTGGCAACCGCTGAACGACGGCGCCGGGATTGACCTGGGCGCGGGCTCCTGGACCCTCACTTCCATCGAACTGGAGCAGTTCCAGGCCGCGCCCCAGCTCGGCCCGCTGACGGCGTATGACGCGGGACTGGTCCGCGGCTTTGCCCGGCTCCAGTTGGTTTCTCCGGACTTCGCGTTTGGACACCAAAAGTACCCCGCGCTGGTGACGGCCGCCGTCGTGGCGGGCGTGAAGGAGGAGGACCTCGTCCTGCCCAACCCGCCCATATCCCCAACGGTCGTCCGGCTGCTCGCGGACTACACCGCCACGGAGGAACGGAACCTGGGCGTGGAGAAGGGCGGGGCCGAGGCCATGGCCCTGTTCCATGTCGAACCGCACGGCGAATGGGAGCTCACAGGCCCGTTGCCTTCCTGGCTTCCGGCCACTCCGGCTGACGGGATCTTTTACCTCGGCCTGGCAGGAACTGCGGGCGGCGATGAAGTTTCCCTCTTGTTTCACGTCGCGGATGGCAGCGGTGACCCGTTCGAGAACTACCCGGAGCTTGCGTGGGAATACCTCGCCGCGGACGAGTGGGTGGGTTTCCCTGCCGCCAACCTCGTCTCGGACAGCACCCGTTCGCTGCGGCGAACCGGTGTCATCGTCTTTGGCCTCCCGGAGGACGCGACGACCCACCACACCCGCATGCCGGCGGGGCGGGTTTGGATCCGGGCCACGGCGGTGGGGAAAGTCGTGGCCTTGAACCGCGCCTATTCCGTCGTCGCTCAAGCGGTCGAGACCGTGTTCGTGCCGGCGGACAACAACGACCTCTCGCGTCTGAGCAGCGCGCTTCCCGCCGGCAGTATGACCCGACTGGTGACTTCCCGGCCGGAGGTGAAGAAGGTCACTCAACCGCTTCCCTCCTTTGGCGGTCGACCGGGAGAACAGGGGCCTGGTTACTACCGCCGAGTCAGCGAGCGCCTGAGACACCGTCAACGCGCCGTGACGCTGTGGGATTACGAGCGGCTCGTGCTCGAGGCCTTTCCCGAACTGCACATGGTCAAATGCGTCCCGCACTCGCGGGCCAATCCGGATTCCGAATTGGCGCCCGGCCACCTGACGGTCGTGCTGGTGCCGTTACTGGCCGCGAACGCTTTCGACCCGCGGCGGCCGGCGGCCAGCCAGGACCTGATCGCGGCGGTGAAGAGCTTTCTCCTGCCACTGACCACCGCGCAGATCGACGAGCACCATCTGCACGTGGTGAACCCGCGGTACGAGGAAGTCCGCGTCGAGGCGAAGCTGGCCCTGCGCCGCGGATTCACGGACACGGGGTTTTACGAAACCGCCGCCGCCGCCGAGTTGACGGCGTTTCTCACGCCCTGGGTCGCCGGCGATCAGCGTGCGCTCGCCTTTGATGCGGGGCTCTACCCGTCCACGCTTCTCAACTTCCTCGAGGAACGTCCGTACGTGGACTTCGTGCGGGATTTCCACGTCAACCAAACCGCGGAGTTCGGGCTCGCGGTGGATCCCATCCAGCTCACGCCCTCGACGGAACGATCGATCCTGGTCTCGGCGACTTCCCACGCCTTGAAGGTGCTGCCACCTGAACCATGAAGGACTCCCGCTTCCAGTGTGATGTGGCTGCCGGGGCGACGCCGGATTATGAGGCGTTGCGACAGGAGTTCCTGGCGCTGATCCAGGGCTACTCGGGGGGCGTGTGGACGGATCACAACACGCATGATCCCGGGCTGACCCTCGGCGAGCACCTCTGCTTCGGGCTCACGGATGCCACCTAT
This sequence comes from uncultured Verrucomicrobiota bacterium, assembly GCA_964535555.1. Classification (GTDB taxonomy): domain Bacteria; phylum Verrucomicrobiota; class Verrucomicrobiia; order Limisphaerales; family J093; genus DSVZ01. The sequence goes on along the minus strand of CAZHUS010000055.1, from coordinate 28,516 downwards.
GTGGCGGGCCTGCCGGTGGCCGACCTGCTCGTGCCGGACGACAAGCAACCCGCGCCGCCCTCGCCCGATTTCCCGGCACATCGCGTCCTGCCCGCGCGATCCCTGACCGCGCTGGACTACCGGAAGCTGTTGATCGATCAGGAGGGCGTCCGAAACGCCTGGATCGAAATCGCCCCGGCGCCGCCGCCGCCGGCCGTGTACGTGGACGAGGTCGAGGGCCGTCTCTCGCTCACTCCGCCGACGCGCGGGTGCCCCCTGGCCATCCGCGGGTTTTATCACGTCCTGGTCGAGTTCGAGGACCATGTGCCCGTGGGGGAATGGCCGGAGCGACTGGCAGCGCTCAAGACCTTGCTCGAAGGGCACCGGAATCTTTGCGAGGAGTTCCTCTCGGTCGAAGCGATCCCGATCGAAGAGGTGGGCGTGTGCGCGGAGATCCGGGTAACGGACGACGCCAACCTGGATGAGGTCGCCGCCCAGGCGTTCCTGGCCCTGGAGCAACACCTCGCACCGCCCTTGCGCTTTCATTCCCTTGAGGAGGAACTGGCGCGTGGCACGTCCCCGGAGGTCCTGTTCGACGGCCCGCTGTTGCTCCACGGTTTTCTGGATGATGACGAGGTGGAAGCCGCCGCGCGTCCCGTGCAGGTCCAGGCTTCGGACCTCGTGCGGGTCCTGATGGACATTCCCGGCGTGGTCGCGGTCGGCAAGGTCATCATGACGAGCTTCTGGGAATCCGGGGACGCTCAGGAGCATCGCCGGAGCGAACGCTGGGTCCTGCCCCTTCAGGCCGATCGTGCCGCGCGTTTGTCTGTGGAGCGATGTCGCCTGCTGTTCTTCAAGCGGGAGCTGCCGTTCATGGCCACGGCTTCCGGGGTGTCCCAGCGGCTGCGCGAGTTGCGGGCGTTGCAGGGAGGCATGCGTCATCCGCCGTCCACCTCCGAACTGCCCGTGCCCCGGGGACGCCGCCGTGAGCTGGAGCGTTTCGAGACCCTCCTCAACCTCCTCCCGCTGAATTATGGCGTCGGCCTCGCCGGTCTCTCGCCGCAGGCCACCCCGGAACGCCAGGCCCAGGCCCGCCAGCTCAAGGCCTTCTTCCTGCTCGCCGAGGCACTCCTCTCCGGCCATCGCGACCAGGTCGCGCGGCTGCCAGAGTTACTCAGCCTGCTTCGCCATGCCCCGGTCCTTTCGGCGAAACCTCCCGCGGACCTGCAGAATTTCGCCGCCATCACCGGCCACGATGAAACAGGATACGCCGAGGCGACGCGCGCGGTGATCGAGCCCGAGCTCGAGCGGTTGCGTCGTCGAAACGCGATCGCGGATCACCTGCTGGCGCGCTTTGCCGAGCCCTTCGATCCCTATCTGCTGCTGGGGACGGACAAGGCCACACGCACGGACCCGTGGCAGACCCTCACGGACAAGCTGCGTCTCCTGGCGGCGCTGCCCGAACTGGCGCGCGACCGGGCGGCGGCGGTCAACCTCGCGCTGGATCCCTCCGCGGCAGGCGCAGGTTCCGGTCTCGAACGCAAACTGCACGTTCTGCTCGGGACGGCGCCGGCCCTCGCGGGGGCGCTCGAGTTCTACGAGGAAAAGGACCAGGACAACCGCGTCGAGTGGCGGTTCCGGATTCGGCATCCGGGCGGGAAGATCCTCCTGAGCTCGAGCCGGCACTACCTCACGCGAACGGCTGCGGAAGCCGAGGCGGCGGTGGTGGCGCGCAGCGGACCGTTGGCGGAGCGCTATCGCGGGGCGGTCGATCGCGACGGCCGCTTCTATTTCAATCTCGCCGACGAGTCGGGGGAGATCATCGCGCGCCGGATCGAATTTTTTGGGACCGAAGCCGAGCGGGACACGGCGATCTCGGCCTGCGTGAACTTCTTCAAGGGCCTGCCGCCCGAGTTCGAATGCCACTTGCTCGAACACGTTCTGCTCCGTCCGCGGGATGGCGCGAGCGTCCTGCTCCCGATTTGTCACCCGCAGGATGTGGAGGCGGGGAAGTGCCCGTGTGATGATCCCTATTCCTTTCGGTGCACGCTGGTGCTGCCGGCGTGGACGGGCCGCGTCTACGGCATCTACCGACGCGCGCACTTCGAGCGACTTGTCCGCGAACTGGTCCCGGCGCATGTCTTCTTGAAGATCTGCTGGGTGAGCCGGGAGCAGATGCGCGAGTTCCGCGAGGCGCTGACGGCGTGGCGGCTCGCCCTGATCCGCGGTCCTTTGCCTGCCCTGGCGCGCGCCCAGGACACTTTGATCTCGGTGTGGCTCAACCTTCGCAGCCAGTTCCCTCCGGCCACACTTCACGACTGCGTGGATGGCAACGACGACAACCCGGTGGTCCTCGACAAGACCCAGTTGGGGACCCTCCTCCGAAAACCTCCGTCATGATTCCCTCCTTCACTTACCCCCGGTTCAAGGAGAACCAGGTGCTCTCGTACGAGCACTTGAACCAGCTCGTGAGTTACTTTCAGGGCGAAGACCGCGTCACCCGGCGCGCGTTCTTCGGGGCGGGGATCGTCCACGGGCTGCTGCTCGAAACGCCGACCTCGCAAGGGCTGCGCTTGCGGCGGGGCACCGCCCTGACGACGGACGGGTTCCTGTTCCATCTCGAGAAGGATGTCACTTTTGTTGCCGCCCGGGGCGGGTACAAGGACCCGGCCGGCTACAAAGCCTTCCGTTACGGGAAGAAGGGGCTCGGGGCCGAACCGAAGCTTTGGGAACTCCTCGAGGAGATGCCTGGCGACGTCAGCCAGGTCACCGTGCTCAGCCAGCCTGGCGCCGCCAAGTTTCTCGAGCCGATGGCCGCGCTGCTTTATCTCGAACTCACCCCGGCCAGCCTGGACACGTGCCTGGACAACCATTGCATCAACCAGGGCGAGGAAATGCGGGGCGTGTGGCGCGTGTTGCTCGCCCCCCGGGACACCCTGGAGGCCTTGCGTCGTCACGCCCGGCTGAGTGCCAAGTGCAGTGAGCTCCCCTGGCCGGCCTGGCAACTTGAGGAGCTTTTCCCGGAACGCCTCTATCTCCATTCCAAGGACGGTTACCCGGATGCCGAACACGAACTGAACCTCTTCACCCGCGGAAAGAAACTGCTCCTGACCGCCCAGGAGAAACTCCGGGCCAAACTGACGATGGCGGGAGGTCTGTTCCCGCCGCTTCTCGAAATCCCGGAAGATCTCACGGCGGCGGCCCAGGACGGGCTCGGGTCGATCCCCCCGTGGATCAAGGCGATCGAGGAAGCCGACCGCATCGGCTGGCAACACAGTCTGGACCATCTGCGGCACCTTTGCCGCGCCTGGTCGGAGTTTGTGGACGCCGCCTTTGCCTTCCAGAGCCAGCCCTCCCGATTGTGCGAGGCCTTTCCGCGGCACGTCCTGTTGGGCCCGGTCCCGACCGTGTCTGTGGGCGAACCGGACTTCCTGAGACACGCCTTCGTGCCCAGCCCGGCGCTGACGCTGGGAGGGATGGATCGTGAGTTGTGCCGGCATCGCTTCATACGCCTGCTCAAGATGTGTGCCGGGTTTCGAGTCCCGGCGTCGGCGGGCGTCAGGGTCACCCCCGGCGCCGCGTTGGACCACATTCTGGATGAGCAGGCGGTGCCCTTCTACTACCCGAAGTCGCTGCTCGAATGGTGGCACTTCGAAGCCACGCGCCGCGGTCGAACCGGCCGGCTGCCGACGTACGATCGGCTGGATTCCCTGAGGGGCAGGGATCCGCAGCTCCAGTTGCGTCCGGACGCCACGGGCTTTTACCGGGTCGAGGGGCACCAGGGGAGGACCGTCACCGAAGTGACGGCTGCCCTCGAGTCGACGCGTCGTGATTACCACCTGCCTTTCGACGTGGTGACCGTCGGGTTCGGCAAGGACGATCCGGAGGCCACCGACTGCCTGTGTGGACTGGACCAGCTCAAGGCGCTGTATCGCGTGAGCGCCGATGAGATGCGCTGCCACATCACCCGCCTGCTCGGCATCCTGGGGAAACTGGCGAAGACCAGAAAGGCGGGAACCGCTTTCGTCGAGAAGTTCGTGCTGCCGGATGGCAGCGTGAACCTCGCGTTGGACCTGCAGAAGCTCGAGTTCATCACGTTCGCCACCCCGGCCGCGGAAGCCAAAGAGCCCGTCGTGGGAACCGATCTCGCGGCGACGCACCGGGCCGCCGCCGGGAGCTTCGTTGCGGGCACCAAACCGACGGGATCGGGAACGGAGGCCGCCGCCGCCGTCATGATCGCCGCCACGGCACCGACCGAGGGGGTCCGGACGGTGTTCCTGGACAACCTCAAGATCACCTACCCGACGATCTCCGCGGAACTCGAGGAGTCGCTCACGCAGGAAGTCTGGGTCAACCGGCTCACGCAGCAACTGGCCGGCTTGTTGAACGCCGCCAGTGGTCTGCTCACCACCGAATTGGGTGCCGCCCAGACGGCGAAGGGGGTTGAGGCTGGATTCAACGCGGCGGATTTCGAGGAAACCATCCAAAGCGCCCGGGGATCGGCCACGAAGCTCTCCGACGTGCTGGGACGCATCCCGGCCGCGGCGGGGTCCGACGCGCTGGCCCGGGCCACCCTCCTGCGCCAGGAACTCCTGCTCTTTCTCGCGAATTGTGTTCCCACGCGCCTCGTGGAAATCGCGGGGCTCTTCGCCGCCGCCCTGCAACGGCTCCCGAAACGACCCACCCTGGCTGCCTTCCTTCGCAAGCACCCAGGGTTGGAGCATCTCGGCGGCGTCCCCCGGGGCGGCACGCTCGTGCTGGTTTGCGGCCCCAGGCCTCGTCCCTCCACGAAACCGGCGACGCCGTCGGGACTGAATATTGCCACGGAAACGCAGAGTCTCGGCAACGCGCTCTCCTCGTCGAAAAACAAGGCCTTGCTCTCGCAGGAGTCCACGGTCGCGGCAGCGCGGTCGGCGCTCTCGAAATCGGTTTCTGAAAGCCTGCTGCTCAAGGCCTATGGCATCTACCAGGCCTCCGGCAGCACGAACAAACTCGTGGAGTCGCTCACTGCGGCCGCGGGGCTCTCCGAGGCCGACAAGGTCTTGCTGACGGAGAACTACACGCCCACGGCCACCCCGTCGACGACCGCGGAGATTGACCTGGAAGCGATCTACGCTCAGATCCGCACCTATCTCGGCGCGGCCTCCAGCGACGCCGAACCGGAGGTTGTCCTCGCGGATTTCTGCCTCCCGTACCTTTGCTGCTCCGAGTGCACCTGCACCACGAATGTCGTTCTTCCCCCGCCGCCGGCGAGCCTCACCTTGCCAGCCGACACCTACTGCAAGGAGGACACCCGCCCGCATCCCTTTACCGCCCAACCTGCGGGCGGGGTGGTGACCGGACCCGGCGTCAGCGCCCTCGAGGGCGGCGGTTTCGCTTTCACGCCGCAGCTTGTAGGCGACGACGAGATCACCAACGACCGGGTGACCTTCACCTACAAGATCGGGGACCAAGCCGTCGCGACGCTGGGGGTTACGGTCGTGGCGCCGCCCGTGCTCGCTGTTTCGGCGGACCCGCCGGTCACCGTCGAGGGGGGCGCTCAGGTGACGTTCCGCAACGAAACGGCAGGAGAGGCCACCTATCTCTGGCAGTTCGGGGACGGCCAGACCTCCACCGAACGCACGCCGCCGCCCCACCTCTATACCGACGCGACCCGCAAGTCGTACACGGTCAAAGTGACGGCCACCCGCGAGCCGCAGTGCGCCGCCTCCACCACGTTCACCGTCACGATCGAAACGGTGTCCATCACCGTTCTCGAGCGTGATCGCGAGCGGGAACGTGAGCACTTCTGCACCAATGACGGCCACCCGTACCCCCTCGAACTGGTGCCCCCCTACGATCCGAAGACCGGCAAGGTGGAGGGCGTGGGCACGCGGTTGGTCGATGGGGAATGGTACTTCATTCCCCGGATCGCCGATGGTCGTCCACCCGTGCTGCGCTACCAGGTGGGCGGGCAGTTCGCCGAGAAGGCGCTCACCCTGCATCTGCCCCCAAGCGTCACGGTCGAGAAACCGGTCCTGGAAGGCGCGCCTTCTCTGGAAGGCATGAAAGTGACCTTCAGCGCCACCTCCAGTGATCCGGCGACCCTGTTTGAGTGGCGCTTCGACGGCGAGCCCAGTGCTCTGAAGGGGTCCCGGGTTACCCGGCTGCTGGCACCCGGTACGCACAAGGTGGCGCTGACCGCGTTCCGCGAACCCTGCACAGTGGAGGTGCCGCCCTTCGAGGTGACCGTGCCGACGATTCCGTCTCCCAAGGTCGCGATCCATGTGGGATGGCCGTACTGCATGACGGATCCCGGCCCGGTCGCAGTCACCGTCGAGCCCCCGGGCGGCACCCTTGCGCTGCGGTCCAACGGAGAGCCGGTGCCGGCGGAGAAGCAAGCGGTGGTGCGCACCGAATCCGGGTTCCAGTTCTTTCCGGCGCGTGTGGGCCGGGCCGGACCGGTTCTGATGACCTACACGCTCGCCGGTGGCCAGTCGGCCGTTGCGGCCACGCACTTGCTGGCCCCGCCGAAATTGATCGAGATCGGGCTGCAAACGCCGCGGCCGGTGGCCGGCGAGGACACCTGGTTCTACCTCAAGGTGGACACCGATCCGACCCTCCCGGAACCCCCGAAGCTGACCTGGGATTTCGGGGACAAGACCGACACCCTCACCGGAACCGGCTTGCTCGTGGTCGCCCATCGCTACCGGGAACCTGGCGAATACCGGGTCAACGTGAGCGCGACGGCGGGTCCGTGCACCGATATCCCCTTGATCGAGGCACCGGGTTACCGCGTGGTGGTCCATGCCCGGCAGAAGCCCACCCTGCGCATCGTCGATGAGGAGGGCGAGGAACGGACGGCCTTCTGCGAAGACGACGAGCGCGCTTACGCGATCCAGGCAACGCCCGACGGTGGCGGGTTGCTTGTGGCGGGAGATGTGCCGGATGAGAACCGGTTCATCCCGGCTCGATTCAAAGGCGCCGGGAGCGTCCGGCTCGAGTACCACGTGGGCGGCGAGTCGATCGACCTCACGGTGACCCTCCACAACCCGCCCCGCGGTCGAGTCACGGTCAATCCCGCGACTGCCAGGGCGGGCGAACCCGTCCACTTCAGCGCCAAGGTGGAACCTGACGGTTCGACGACATCGCCGCCGTCCCTGACGTGGGACTTTGGCGATGGAAAGACGGCGACCGGGGTAGGTCTGATCGAGGTCGATCACCTTTACCCGATCGATCGCGAGGTCAGGCGGTACACCGTCAAGGCGGTGGCGGACCGCGATCCGTGCTTCGGCGTCGCGCTTACCGGTCCCGAGGCACCCGTGACCGTCCTGCCTGCGTCGAACCTGGATCTGACGCACCTCGAGGACCGCGTGATCGAGGGCCAGTCCACGGGACCGATCCCCTTCACGATCGAATCAAGTTCTCCGGCGGACGCCCTGGTCATCACCGCGGTCTCGGACAACAACGAACTGGTGCCGAGTTCCGGGATCATGATCAAGGGCTCGGGCGCCGGGTGGACTGTGACCGTATTCCCGCTCGCGGGCCGGACTGGCTCGGCCACGATCACCTTGACCGTGGCGGATGGCGTCTCCTCCGTCAGTCGCTCGTTCAAGGTGACGGTGCGGGGTGGCGCAGCGGAGCCGGACAGCTTCAATCTGGCGACCCATGCCGGCATTCTTGAATCGGCAACCGTTCGGGAGCACGCCGGGACGACCTTGGACGCCACGATTGTTCTCGGGAAGACCGCGACGCTCTTTTCCGAGCAACCAGCCCGACGGACTGAGTTGAACGACGAAACCCGCCTTGGCAAGGAAGCCCAGGAGGCGCTCGACGGCACGCTCAAGACACTGCAGGAGACGTTGGCCAGCAGCAACGATCCGGGCGCCCGGAGCGGCGTGTGGGACCTGGCGCAGGTCGCGCTGAAGGCCACGCTCTTCCTGTCGGCGGTTCGCGGTCCGGACCTGGCGGCCTCGGGCGCAGTCAACCAGGCGCTGCAGACGGCGGCGCGCCGCCTGCAAGTCATCCGGAACAAGGAAGAGGCCGAAGGCAGAACGCTCAGTTATGGCGCAGACGTGGCGGAACTCCTCCAGAAGCTGGTCGCGGTCGGGCAGCGCCCCGTCCTGCAGGCGGCCGCAAAGAGCCTCGTCGCCGCCCTGCCCCGCGGCCGCGGACGAACGGTGGCCCCCACTCCCAAGCTCGCCCGAAAGCCGCGGACGCCGGGCCTGCATTCTCCGAAGGGATCCACGGCCAAGCCGGCTCCCAAGCCCCCGTCCACGCGGCGTCCAAAGAGGCGCTGAGGCGGGTGCCGCTGCATGAACCCATCGAGCCGCCATCGCATCTTCTGCTGCACGCTCGAGGTGCGGGGCGTGGCGCGCTCGCAGGTGGACGCCTGGCGTCGTCGAACCCGCGAGTTGTGGTCGCGTGAGCTGGCGCCGGTCCTGGAATCGGCGTGCAACGCGACCTTTCCGGGCGAGACACGCCGCATCCGGCAGCTGGAGGTGGAAGTCGCCTGGAGGCCTGGCGAGGGCGAACCTGGTTTGGCGCAGGCTTTCGGGCGCGCGCTGAAGGAGCAGTTGTCTGATCTGACCAGACTCGGTGCAGCCTCGTCCCACCCGCCGCCGCTCCCACAGGCCCCGGGCGGCACCTTGAAAGTGCCGGCTGCCGGGCTCCAGGCGCCGGCCGTGGGTTCGAGCCAGCCTGGGGATTCTCCGGAAGTCGGCCACCCGGAGGAATGGCTCGAACTCTGGATCCGGACGGGGCTCCTGCCGTGGTGGGCTCGCGGAACGGAGACCTTCCACATCGGCGATCAGTTGATGGAGCGGCTCCGCACGGCCGCCGGCACCGCGTGGTTTCGCGAGATTCTGAAGAGCTCGCCGGCGGCGATTCGGCGCGTCGCCTTCCAGTTCGATGATTCGTGGCATCAGGCTGCCCTGCGAGCCGTGTGGCCGGCCGGTACCTTTCTCCTGGAACCTCTGCTCGCGCTCGCCCGCAAGCCCGGGGTCGCCTCCCAACCACTCGATCGAGCCGGTGTCTGGGCCGATGCCTGGCAGTTGTGGAGTCGACGCATCGCATGGTCCGCGGACCTGGAACGAGCAGCAGCCGCGGTTCAGGCGTGCGAGACCGCCGCCCTGGAGCAGTTCAGAACGACGCTCGCGATTGCAGCCGGACGCGTCCCCGGGCAAGGCGGCGTCGCGACCTCCGCCGCCATGAACCAGACTGGTGGCTTCCCCGGCGCCGACCTGGAGGATACTTGCTGGCGACTTTGGGCCGAAATCGAACGCCCTTCTCCGGAATTGCGGGGCCTGGCACGGGCCGCCGCGCGCACGCGAGATGTCGCCGCACTCGAGCAATTCCGCGACGCCTTGCTGCAGGCCCTCGGTTCCGACGCACCCGGGAGAACCGGCCCTTCGACGGAGACAGTCCCCGCGCAAACGCCCGTGGCCACCGGTGATCGCCGCGGGATTCACCGTCAGGAACCCGACGGCGAGGCTGAGCTGACGCGCCTGGCGTCGGAATGCTGGCGGCTATGGGCGGAACTGGGAAACCCTCCGCAGGATTTGGTCGCCGCCGCCCATGAAGCGGAGCGGCGCAAAGACGCACCATCGCTGCGGCGTTTTCACCAGGCGCTGGTTGCCCGCATGCACGGAGGTGAAACGCCCATGCCTCCCGCGACCACGGACGCGGAGGGAAGCCAGACCAACCCGATGGACGCCGCTGGTTCGCCGGCTGCCGCTCGGGCTCAAGGCGAATCCGAGGCTGCCTCGACCCCCGGCGAACCGAACGTGGCCGCCGACGCCCTGGAACTGGTTTGTTCTCCCGGTCTGCCGCTTGCCAATGCCGGGCTGGTGTTGATTGCCCCGTTTCTGCCGGCGTTCTTCGGCGCGCTGGATATCCACCCGTCCGAGGCGTCCCGGGAACAAGGCACGTCCGCCTCCGCGCCGTTGCTGTTGCACTGGTTGGCGACAGGCCAGGACACCGCTGCGGAGCATTCCCTGCCGTTGCCCAAGCTGCTCTGCGGCTTGCCGCTGGATGAACCGGTCGTGTGTCAGCAGGAGTTCTCCGAGTCGCTGATCGCCGAGGCCGGGCGGTTGCTCGCGTCCGTGGTCGAGCACTGGGGGGCGCTGGGCCAGACCTCGACGCAGGGATTGCGCGAGGCGTTCCTCCAGCGCCCGGGTGTGCTGCGGGACGCGGGGCCGCAGTGGCTGCTGCGAGTCGAGCACCGGGCGTGGGACGTGCTGCTCGACCGGGTGCCCTGGACCTTTCGCACGATTCGCCTCCCCTGGATGCCCCGGCCGCTGATGGTAGAATGGGAGGCCTATGCCTGAGTCGGCCCACGGCACCGTGCTGGCGCACGAACTCGACTGGCTCTACCGCGCGCTCGAGACCCGGTTGCGGTTGCACTTCGGCCAGGAGACACCCGTCCGCGACCTGGCGGATCTACCTCCCCCGGAACTGAACGGCGCCGTCGGGGCCTACGCTCAACTCGTCTCCACCCATGGCTTCCAGCGCGCCGAACGGCTTGTGCTTGCGTTGGCGCTCGCGCCGCACCTGCGCCCGGCACTGCTGGATCCGCTCTTCACCCGCAACAGCACGTACGACCGGCACTTCACCGAGTTCGGCGGCCTGACCTCCTCGCAAGGCGGCTTTGCCCCGAGTGTCGAAACCGCGCTCTTTCTTCTCGCCGGCGAGTCGGTGGAGGCGCGGCTCGGCGCGAGCCGGCTGTTTGCCCCCGAGCACCCTTTCCAGCGCGAACAACTGCTCGACCAGGGCGGCGGCGACGGCACCACCAATCCGGGGCAACGTCCGCTGCGCCCGTCCGCCTCACTCCTCCACACCCTGCTGACCGGCGAAGCGTGGCGACCGCGGTTCGGCTTCGAGTTCCCGGCCCGGCGCCTGACCACGCGACTCGAGTGGGGGGAACTCGTGCTGCCCCACGACACGCGGGAGCGGCTCGAGGAGATCCTCGCGTGGATGCAGCACGGGCGCACCCTGCTGGAAGAATGGGACCTCGGCCGCCGGTTGCGTCCGGGCCTGCGCGCGTTGTTCGCCGGCCCGCCCGGAACCGGCAAGACCCTGACGGCGGCGCTGCTGGGCAAGGTGACGCAACGCGATGTCTACCGCATCGACCTCTCGCTCGTCGTCTCGAAGTACATCGGGGAAACGGAGAAGAACCTCGAACGCGTCTTCGCGCAGGCGGAGACCCGGGACTGGATCCTGTTCTTCGACGAGGCGGATGCGCTCTTCGGGAAGCGGACGCAGGTGAAGGACGCGCACGATCGCTTCGCCAACCAGGAAGTGTCCTACCTGCTGCAGCGCGTCGAGGACTTCGCCGGCGTCGTCATCCTGGCCACCAACCTCCGGGACAACCTCGACGAGGCCTTCATGCGCCGGTTCGAGTGCGTGGTGAACTTCCCGATGCCGGCCCCGGAGGAGATCCACAAGTTGTGGCAGGGCGGCTTCAGCCGGAGCTGTGAACTGGAGGCGAGCATCGATTTGCGCCGCGTGAGCCAGCGTTACCGGCTCTCGGGCGGCTCGATCATGAACGTCGTGCGGTTCTGTTCCCTGCGCGCCTTGCGCCGGAACAGCAACCGCGTGGGCCTCCGCGATCTCGAGGAAGGCATCCGCCGCGAGCTGCACAAGGAAGGGAAGACCGCCTGAGGCTATGCTCGCGCCGCCCGTCCAGCGTTCGAGGCTTGTCCCCAACCCGGACAGGGTGCAGACGAAGCCCCGCGGCTCGGCCGCCCACCCCGCTTCCGCGCGTTCTGCGGAAACCAGCGATCTCATCCAGCGCGCCCGCGCGGGGACTGGGGCGCCGGCGCCGGGCAGCGCTTCGGCTTCGGAGGCGAGTCTCCCGGAGAGCGTGACGCTAGCCCTGCACAGCGGCGCCGGGCGGCCGCTCGACCAGGAAACGCGGCAGCAGATGGGGAGCAGGCTGGGAGCCGATCTCGAGGAGGTGCGGCTTCATACCGGACCGGCCTCGGCCCGCGCCGCCAACGACCTCCATGCCCGGGCGTTCACACGCGGGCAGGATGTTCACTTCGGCGCGGGGCAGTTCCAGCCGGGGACGAAAGCGGGTGATGAGTTGTTGGCGCATGAGCTCGTCCACACGGTCCAGCAATCCCGAGGCGACGCCAGGCTGCGGATGAGTCCGGCCATCAGCCAGCCGAGCGACCCCCTCGAACGCGAGGCTGAAGCCGTCGCGACCCAGGCTGTGGATGAGCGCGCCATGCCACCGGGCCGCTTGAGCATCTCGGCGGGTGAGGATCGCATCCAAAGAAACGGCGGGAGCGGGCTCACGAACCTCCAGCAACTCGACGAGATGCTGGACCGCTTCGATGTGCCTGAGGGGGAGGTCATCAGCCTGCTGGGCCGCATGACCGCACCCGAGAAAGCTGCCGTGCTCGCCGGGGGTTACCGCAGCCGCATGGCGAGCGCGTTGAACGTCGGCGAGATGGTGCGCGCCGTGAACCAGCTCAATCCGCCGCTGGCGACCAAGCTCGAGTGGGTCGAGGCCGCGGCGACCTTCACCAGCCAGATCGATTACTCCGACATCAAGGCCATGGTCATCGCGGCCCCGCAGGGCGAACGCGACGCCCTCAAGACGCGGTATTGGCAGCGGTTCTTCGTCTCCGTCTGCACCAACACGACCATGCCCGAGGCGTTGCGCGATCTTCACTTCGACCTCGAGACCGCGCTGGGATGGATGCAGGCTGAGATGGTTTCCGTGCGTGCCGAATTGGGCTATTCCGACATCAAAGGCTTCGTGACCGCCGCCCCACAGCCTGAGCGCGATGCCCTCAAGACCTCCAGCTGGCGCGCGTTCTTCGTCCAGGTCTGCACAAATGCCACGATGGCCGAGGCGGTGGATGACCTCGCTTACGACTTCATCACCAAGCTCGACTGGATGATCAGCGAAGGCACGGATTACACCCTGGTGAAAGCGAAGATCATCGCGGCTCCGGGAGGCGACAAGGCCACCGCCCTGGCTGATACGGCGTTCCTCGGGCGCTTGAGGGACGAACTCGGTTGGAACGATTTCGCCAGGAGTGTCGAACTGCTGGGCCGGTCGGCGCCCACGGGAGCGACCCTGCTCGCGGACGCGACCGTGACGGCGGCCTTGGCCGCTGCCTGGACGGCCTCGAATCCGGCGGTGCCGGGCCCTGGCACCACCCAGCACGAGGAAGGTGGCTGGGTGTACCTGAACCTCCTCACCGGGGTGCTCACGACCCGGCGTAAGAGCTCGGGCGGCCAGGCGGCGATCTACCTGGGCGACCCGCCGACCCTCGATGACAGCATCGTGGTTGCCAAGTTCCATACCCACCCGAATCTGGGGCCGGGTTGGGTTGCGGGTCCGAGCGGGCAGGACATGACCGTCGATGCCAGTCACGGGGTGCCGGACCTCGTCGTTTCGGCCGTCGGAAATTTCGTTTCCGGACCCGCCCAGCGGCTGCATCTCGCGGGCGACCAGGGCTTGCCGGGCGCCACCGGAGGCGACGCGCCGCAAGCCAGGTCCGACGGGACCTTTGATGAGCCCTGACGCGCTCCCGGGAAACGCCATGAAACCACAAGACATCCCGTGATCACCATCGTTCACGCCTTGACCATCGCGCAGGAAGACGCCGCGCGGCACTACCGCGACCTGACGGTCTATCGAACCTGTCTCGTGCGCGCGGCCGGCGATTGGCGCGTGGACTACGAGCCTGTGGATCCTCAGGTGCAGGGTGGCGGTCCACATTACGTCATCTCGGGAACCACCGGCGAGATCCTGTCCCGCCGATATGAGCAGTAAGGGACGAACTTCCGCTTGACCAGATGCCCTTCGGGCCGCCTCAGCACCGTTCCGCACCCGCGCCGACCCCCGCGACGCGCCGTGGAAGCCGGACGCATCCGGAGGCGGCACAACCGGCCGGCCCCGCGTCCGCCGCCTTGAGCGGCGTGATCATCAGTGGCGCGGCAACCCGGGCCACTCCCCTGGAGGGAACGCCGCTGGCGAACCCGCCACCCGAGTCGCGCACTGCGACATCACGGCCGGAGGCACCCTCACGGGCGAGCGGGCAGGCGACCGGATCCAGGGTCACACGCACCCCCCGCGGCGAAGCGACGTTGGGCGGGCCTGCGGGCGTGGCTTCAACCACCATTCCCGGGGTTCGTCCCTCCACGCCACAAGGGCCATCCCCCGCCTCTACCACTCGCTCAGGTACGATCAGCAGCCTTTCGGGCACAAGCCCAGCCTCGGACGCAGCGGCCAGCGCACGAGCTGCTTCGCCATCCACGCAGACCCGTGCCGGGCACACCCTCGGCGGCCACGCCGAGGGACTCGCATTGGGGCCAGGCCGTGAGCCGGCCGCACGGCCCGCGCCGGCGGCGGGAGGAATGCCTGGAGGAACCACAGGGAAGCCCGGGCAACCGCCAGTTGTCCCCCGACGGCCGCCCGCCCCTCGGGGGCGCGGAGGTCGTCCGCAGACCGCCGGGACGTCTGAGCTCGCCGGACCGGTGCGCCCGCTTCCCATGCAGCCCGCACCCATTCTGACCGAGGCCGATCTGCCGCCTCGGCTCGCGAGCAGGGTTGGCGCCGAAGCCGAGGCTGCGCGCGCAGCGGAGCAGTATGCGCGGTCGCGCCTCGATCGTCTGAGGGTGGACGTCGCGCGGGAGCGAGCCGCACTGAGGCGGGAGAGCGAGGAGGCCCTTGCTGGAATCGCTCGCGATTTCGACTCGGCACGGGTCCGCGCTCTCGGCGAAGCGAGCCAGACACGGAGTTTGATCGGGGGGCAGTTCGCGTCGGCGCGCGCCCAAGCATCCCTGTTGTTCGAAACCGCCCAATCCACACTCACGGGTCTCCTGGCCCAGCGCAGGGAAGCGGCGACTGCTGCCGAGGATTCTCAACTGGGTCGGTTGCGGGAATCATCGGCGAGGACGGCGGCGGGCCTCCCTTCCTCTGCACGGCGCTACGATGCTGAAGCACGGGTCATTGGCGAGGCGGAGGCCACCCGGGCGACGACGACTTCCGACGGACTCGCCCGCGATGCGGAAGCGTATGCCCGCGCGCGCGCAGCGGCGGCCACCGGGGACGAGGAAGTCCGCGAAGCCAAACAGCGCCAATTACCGCCTCTGGGAGTGGAAGCCGCCGCTCGGATCCGGGAGGTCGGGGCGGAGGCGGCGGAGCGGGCGCGTGAGCTGGCCGGCGACGCCCAGGGGGCGTTCGGCGAACGGGCCCAAGAGCTCCGGGGTCAGGTTCAAGACACCGCCAACCGGGCGGTCGCAGATCTGCCGCGGCTCGGAACAGCCTTCCGTGAACGGCTCGGGCAGTTCGAGACCATTGCCCTCCCCCAACTGTTTGAAGGTCAGGGGCAAATCGCCGCAGCCTTGGATTCCGCCGAAGCCCGCGCCTTGGAGGAAGTGGAGGCGGCGGAGCGGACGTTCCTCGCCCGGCTCGAAGAGGGACGCGCGCAAGCCGTGGAAGCCGTTGGCGACCAGGTCCGGGCGAACGACACGCAGATGCTAGAGGCCTTGAGCGTGGCCGCCCGCCGCCTCAGCGATGGTCCGGTGGACCCCGGGGAAGCCGACGCCGTGACGCGCGCTGTCGGCGAGGCCGTCCAGGCAAGGGGAAGCGGGCTCAGCGTCGGCCTGCGGCACGCCCTCGGCGAAATGGACCGTGGAGTCGCCGGCGCCGAGGGTGCCTTCGCCACCGGGATGCGATCCCAACCGACCGCTACGGCGGGACAGATTTCCGAGCTCTTAGGGTCCCTCGACGCCGGTCTCCGGAACACCGTGGCGGGATTCGACGACCTCATCGCGGACGAGTTTGCGGGTTTCGAGACCACGCTCTCCGGGACCGTGACCACAACCATCGGCCAACTGGAGGAGATCGGCACCGGGATGGAGGCCTCGGTCGATCAATCCCTCAGCCAACTGCGCCAAGAGACCGGAGGAGCGGTGGAGGAAGGGCTGGCGCAAAACCGGCAAGAAGCGAGCAACTTCCCGGGCCAGGTTCGACAGGCGGAGCAGCGAATCGAGGCGGATGCCCGGCGAGGATTCTGGGCCAAGGTTTGGGACGCGATAGTGGAGATCGTCTCGAGCGTCCTGTTCTGGGTGGGGATCGCCTTCCTGGCTGTGGTCATCCTCATCGGAGTGATCTTCAGCGCCAAAGTCGCCCTGATCATCGGCTTGATCGCGTTGGTGGTCTTTGGCGTTTACGGGATCTATGTGCGGCTTCGCAGTCTCTACGAGGAGGGGGCACCCTGGTACAACTGGGTGATTTACCTCGTAGCACTACCCCTCATCGCCCCGCTGGATGCGCTTGGTCTCACGGGGCTGATTGAAGGGGCCGTGGGCTACGACATCGTTACTTGGCGAAAGCTGTCCGAGGACGAGGCGGCGCACCGACTGGCCGGGGGTATCGTGTCCGGGGTCTTGCTGCTCGTCACTTGGGGAATCTCCAAAGCGGTACCCATGCGTGGCGCCGTGCCGCGGGGGGGTGGCCGGGGAGCTCCGCCTGGCGAACCCCCACGACTGCCGCCGGGGCCTGAACCGCCGCGGCATCTTCCGGCGGGGCCCGAACCACCGCGACAGCTTCCGCCGGGCCCGGAGCCTCCCAGGCAATTGCCACCCGGACCTGAGCCGCCTCGGCAGCTCCCCCCGGGACCTGAACCGCCGCGGCAGCTTCCGCCGGGCCCAGAGCCTCCCAGGCAACTGCCACGAGGGCCTGAACCACCCCGGCAACTCCCGCCGGGGCCTGAACCACCCCGGCAACTCCCGCCGGGGCCTGAACCACCGCGCGTACCACCTTCGGAGCCGCCACCGCAGCCAGCGCCGGGAGAACCGCCGCCACGTCCGGCACCGGAGCAGCCAACCCCGGAGCCCCAGCCCCCTGAGCCTCCCGGGCCAAGAACTCCCGGCCGGTTGCCTCGATCCTGGGCGAAGTTCAAGCAGAGTCTCAACGAAGCGTTCCGCGCACGTCTGCGGCAGTTCCGAGGCAACGACGCGCTCGAAGCGAACCATAGTGGGGGTGAGGGGCGCATCTTCAGGTCCGACTCGAACCCGTTGCTCGCCTTGAAACGCTGGTTTGAATCTCGTCTTGGCGACATGGCCGAGTCGCTCCGCCTGCTCCGGGAGACCCGGAGCGCGGTCGAGGCGGATCCCCGGTTGCAGGCCGACATCGATGTCGTGAGAATCCATGAACAGGGGCCCGATTGGATCCTCCGCGACTTCGATCCCAGCACGCGTCCGCTCAGCGATTTCTCGGGCGACGCTGCGGCTTCCGCCGCCCGGTCACGCGCGATTGCAGCTCTCGAGGGTACCGACAACGCGGTGCTACGAAATCTGCTGCGGAAGCTTGTACGCGAACCTCCTTCGGAGAATGTTCACTGGTCACCCAGCCGTGGGAAGATCGTCGTCATCGACATGCAATAACCGAACATGCGCGACTTTGCCGATCTCGAGTCGGAGCCGGGGCTCAAGAAGTTCTGTGACAGCCCGTTGGGAACGCTGTACATGGTTCTGGACGACCGCGGCGTTCCCACCCGGATGCTCCGTCACTTCGACACGTTGGTGCCGGCGGCCTTGACGAGCGCCTATGCCAGCCTGGTCGAGCACTGCCGGCTATGGATCGAACAGCGGGGTGACCTGGCGCGCCGGGTGACACTCGAACCGTTGCTGGAGGTAGGCCGCGACTTCGTCGCTCGCCGCTTCCACGTTTATCTGGCAGCCACCCGAGCCTATGTCGAATGGGAGGATCCTCCGGAAGTTCCGGAGGAGCTCGGGGAGATGCGCGGTGTCTTCAACCGGGAACGATCCAGCTCGGCCAGCGCAGGCGACACACTGCTGCAAACCGTGCTGGCGCGCAGCCTCGCCGAACCAACGGGCAAGACTTACTTCGACGAGGTGCAGCAGCGGTTCGTAATCGTTGAACCCAAGATCCTGCCCGAGGATGTGCGACGGTGGAGCGAGCAGGGGTGAGCCGGACGAATCAGCCTGTCAGGAGGCTATCGGGACAGCCCGAGGCTCATCCGTAATGCCTCCAGCCGCGCCTGCGCCCGCGGGCGGACGGCAACCCAGCCGACAATCGCAGTCACGGGAACGTGGCGGGTGAGGATCACTCCGTTGGGAGCCAGGAACAAGCGTTCCCCAGCAGTGCGCAGTCTCGTCGGCGAGATCTCCACCAGGACCTCGGATGCGCTGCGCTTGCCCACGTTGCTCTCCGGATGCGGGGCGCAGTGCACATGAGTCCGTGCCCGGGGCAGAATGCCGTCTCGCGCGATTTCCTCGATCGCCTTCAGGGTCGTGCCGTGCCAGATCGACGCCTCGCCGAAGTACTCCGCCCAGGATGCTTCCAGCGCCTCGATTCTCACCGCACGGTTCTCGAGTGAGTGCCCCTGGCAGGCACGAATGCGCTCCGCGACAAGCTGGTATCGGCGCTTCGCATCCCCGGCGACCAACCGCTCAAGTTCGGAGCGCGGGAGGTCCAGCGCCTGGAGGATCGCGGGCACTGCCACCCAACCCGCTTGGTCCATCGCCAAGCCTTGCTCGACGGCGGCATGACGTAGCAGCCAGGCCAGCCGTCTGCCAATTCGCGTCAGGTCACGGACCCCGCGGGTTGCAGCCTGCCCTTGAATGGGAGGACCAGCTCTTTCCGAGAGCACTCGAGGTGCATCCATGTCCGGAGCCTAGGCACGCTGACCTGCCACCGCAACCCCACCCGTGGGCTCAGACCTCTGACTTCTGGTTTCGACAACGAAGCCCACCCCCACGGGTTCCGGGCCCGCCTGGCCAGGGCGCCGGAGCCCTGGGCCAAGGCCTGACTCGGAGACTTGACCGCAACGCCCACCGCGGAAACTAGAATTCAGAGAATCGACCTCATTGGTTGCTTTGCGAGAGCTGGGCCAGGCCGACGCGCCGCCTTCTCTGCCTCCGCTTGCCATCCCCCCATTGTAGCGCCGGCCACTCCACGCTACCCTTCCCCGCGTGTTCAAGCGGGCGTGGTTCCTCGCCATCACCCTGTTCTGGGTGACCATGAACGTCCTGCTCTGGCGCTCCGAGATGAGCCTGGGCAAGGACGCCGGGAGCCCTTTGCCCGTTGAATCCGTCTGGGAACGGATCCTCACCGCGCCCGACGAGTCCTCGATGGCGGTGTATCACCGTGGCAAGAAGATCGGGTTTGTCCGCTGGGTGCCCAAGGTCATCGAGGAAGGACCGGAGCTCTGGCCCGAGGAGGAGGACCCGAACACGCCGGAAGGCCGGGTCAAACGCATTCTCGGCTACGAACTGTTCCTCGACGGCAACCTGGCGATCGAAGGCGCCCTGCAACGGGTTCGATTCACCTGGCAGGCAGACCTCGATCCTCGCCAGAACTGGCGCACCATGCAGTTCCGGCTCAATCGACGACCCAACCCGGTGGAGATCCAGGCTGACGCCGGCGCCGACACCCTCCGGTTGAAGCTGGGCGACGGACCGGCTGCCTGGGAGCAAACGCTGCCGCTTCGTGACCTCGCCAATCCTGGGTCCATTCTGGGAGCGCTCGGCATGACCCTGCCGCTCGGTCCGCTCTCCGGCCTGCTGCAAGGCCCGGCCGGCCAATCGCTTGACCCCGCCGGGCTGTCGCTCGGGCTGAAGTGGCGCGCCTCCAGCGACACCCTGAGACTCGGCACCACCCGCAACCGCGTTTACCGGCTGAACACGCGCTTTCTCGACAAGCACGAGGCGACGGCCCTGGTCAGTCGCGTCGGCGAGATCCTGCGACTCGAACTGCCCGATGGCCTGCTGCTCTTGAACGAGGCCCTGCCGCTGCTCCCCGAGGACCGCCCATGATCGTCCTGGAACGACTCGTCAAACGCTTCGGCGATCTGGTCGCGATCGACGACGTGTCGCTCACCGTTGCCCAGGGCGAGTTCTTCGCCGTGCTCGGTCCCAACGCCGCCGGCAAGACAACCACCATCAAGATCATCACGGGCCTCATGAAACCCACCGCCGGTCGCGCGCTGGTGGCCGGTTTCGATGTCCAGACGCAACCGCTCGAGGCCCGGCGCCGGCTGGCGTTTGTACCCGACTTTCCGTTCCTCTACGACAAGCTGACCCCGTTCGAATTCCTGCGCTTCACGGCGCGGCTGTTCCGGATGCCGGAGGACGTCCTGGAGACACCGGGGCGGGAACTCATCCGGCGTTTCAGCCTCGAACCCTACCTCGCCAAGCCCATCGAGAGCCTCTCGCACGGCACCAAGCAGCGCGTGGCGATCGTCTCGGCGCTGCTTCACAATCCTGAGGTTTGCGTTCTCGACGAGCCCATGGTGGGCCTGGACCCGCATCACGCCCGCGTGCTGAAGGATGTTCTCAAGGAGTACTCCCAGCGGGGCATGACTGTGTTCATCTCCACCCACCAGTTGAGCGTGGCCGAGGAGATGGCGGACCGCATCGGCATCATGCACCTGGGACGCATGATCGCCGTGGGAACCCGTGAAGATCTGCGTCGCCAAAGCGGCACCGAAGGCGCCCTGGAACAGACCTTCCTCGCCCTCACCGAGCAGGAAGCCAACCTGCGTGATGAACTCCGCGAACTACCCTCCCGGTAAGCCGCCACGGTTGAAGTCAGTCGGGGAGCGCACCCGGCCCGGGTGCCGTGGCGGGCGACTCGCCTGCCACATGGATCCGAATTCGACCGGTGAACTGGCGGGTACGACGCCGAGTCGAGGAGCCGACCGGCGGGGGCGCCGGTCGGTACACGCGAGGGCGCGAGTGCTCCTCCCCGAGAACCGGAACGGGGGATCGAGACCATGAGCCCGCGCGGCCCCAGCCCGTTTCTGCTGCTCCTCGAGGTGAACTTCTTACAGGGCTGGCGTCGCTTGCTCGCCCTGCGCCAGCAGTCCCGGCTCCTTACGGGCTTGGTGGTCGTCTTCCTCTTCAGCTATGCGGGGCTGGCCTTCAAGCTGTTCCAGATCGGTCTGCGTTTTGCCGGCAGCTTCCCCGGACTGGGGCCGGTGTTGATCGAGCGGATGCTGTTCCTGCTTTTTGCGTTCCTCTTCGTCCTCCTGCTGTTGAGCAATCTCGTCATCAGCTATTCCAACCTGTTTCGGAATCGGGAGACGACCTTTCTGCTGCCGCTGCCGGTCCCGCCCGAGGTCGTCTTCCGTTGGAAGTTCATCGAGTCGACGATGCTCGCCTCCTGGGCCTTCTTGTTCCTGGTGGCGCCGCTGCTCGCCGCGTACGGCTTGAGCCGGGAGGTTTCCTGGCATTTTTACCCGGTCACCGTGCTGCTCATCTTCCTGTTCATCGGCTTGCCGGCGGCCGGGGGGGCCTGGGTTGCCGTGGGAGTCGCGCGTTTTCTCGACCGGCGCAGTTTTCAACTCGCCGCCCTTTTCACCGGGCTGGCCGTGGTCGCCATGGTGGCGTTTTGGCTTCGGCCGATGCAGGTGACCGACGAGGAGCTCGAAACCCGCGTGCTCGTCGTTCTGGACAATCTGCTGGCCCGGACGCGCTTTGCGATCTTCCCGCTCCTCCCGAGTTACTGGCTGTCCGCGGGCGTGCAACAATGGGCCGAGGGCGCCATCGCGGGGGCGTTGTTCTTCGCGCTCGTGCTGCTGAGCCACGTGTTGTTTTTCGGCACGCTCATGTTCACCCGCATGGGGGCGTTGTTCTACAACGCGGCCTCCATGGTGCAGAGCCGGGGGAGCGCCCTCGGCCGCTGGACCTGGTGGAGGAGCCTTCAGGAACGGCGCGCCCGCGTGCGGTTGCGGCCCGGGCTCCTCGAGCGCCTGACGGACCGTGTGGGGTTCTTCGCGCCGGACACCCGGGCACTCATCGTGAAGGACCTGCGGTTGTTCTGGCGTGACACGACCCAGTGGGCTCAAACCCTCGTGCTCTTTGCCCTGCTCGCGGTTTACATACTCAATCTGCGCCACTTCAGCCAGCAACTCACCAACACGTTCTGGATCACCGTTGTCGCGCACCTGAATCTGGGCGCCTGCGCCCTGAACCTGGCGACGTTGACGACGCGTTTCGTCTACCCGCAGTTTTCGCTCGAGGGCAAGCGGCTCTGGATCGTCGGCCTGGCGCCGCTCGGTCTCCCCCGGGTGATGCGCGCGAAGTTCGCGCTCGGGACCGGCATCTCGCTGAGCATCAGTGTGGGTCTGATCGTGCTGTCGTGCCGCCTGCTCGAACTGGGTTGGGACCGCACGATGCTCTACGCCGGCGCCATCGCGATCATGGCCTTTACGCTGAACGGACTCGCCATCGGCCTCGGAGCATTGTACCCGAACCTGAAGGAAGACAACCCGGGCAAGATCGTCAGCGGCTTCGGCGGTACGTTTTGCCTGGTGCTCAGCTTCGTGTACATCGTCGGCTCGGTAATGCTGCTGGCGTTTTCGTCCCCATGGAATCCGGCGGCGAGTTTCCGGCCGGGGGCTTACGCTGCGTGGGGCATCTTCCTGACCGTGTCATTCCTGCTGGGCTGGTTGCCGATGCGGGCCGGCTTCCGCCATGCGACCCGGTTTGAGTATTGATCAGGTCCGGCCATGACGTGGTGGGCCGGGGCGCACGGGGGGTTTCGTGGTATCGCTCTTCCGATCTCGGCGGGGAGGCTGGAGGCTTGGGGTCGTTGGAACCTGGCGGTGGACCTGGTGCGCTTCGCGCCAGGGACCGGTGCAAGCAAAAGGGGACCGGCTCACACCGGTCCCCGCGGGTTGAATGAGCATTCACGACCCGGCGAGCGGGTCGGGCGACGCCGAACTACGGAGCGACCACGCGCAGGAACTTGGCAGCACCCGTGGTGCTGACGGTCTGCGGATTGGCCTGGCTCCCGGAGGCTGTCCAGGGCCCGTTCACGGTCGCGGCTTCCTGGAGCGTACCACTGCCGGTCCACGAGACACTCACCCCGGCGGCCTGCCGCTGGATGCTGAGCTGGGCCGGAGTGGTGACCGCGCCGGCGACGTCGTAGAACACAATGTTGTCGACGGCGAAGTACCAACTGTCCGTCCCGAGTTGCCCGAAACGCAGGCGGACGTCGGACTTGCCGGTGGCCTGGTCGAGGCGATAGATCTCGACGCGCTTGCCTTCGACCTGGTCGTCATTGACGCGCGGCACGACGTAGAGGCTGAGAGCGTCGGTGATGGTGGCTCCAAGGCAGTCCCCGTACTTGCCGCCTTTGCTGACGCCATTGTCCACCCAGCTCGAGGTGTCGGTATTCGCGTCCGTGAAGGTCTTCACGGCGTCCACGGTGCCGTCGGACTTGTACTTGATGTCCGGGGGTTCGAGGAAGTAGGCGACGGGCAGCCAGGTGGTGCCGCCGTCCACGGAGTACTCGATGGAGCCGATGCTGTCCTGGTTCTGCTCATAGATGCTGCTGAGCGTCATCACCACGCCCTTGGTCAGGGCGGACAGGTTGAACGCCTTGCTGGTGATGAACTGCGTCTGCCCGGTGTATCCCCGGCCGAGGGCGTCGGTATTGCAGCGACTGTCCGACTCCGCGTAGAGCACGTTGCCGGACATGAGCCACTCGGGCCAGGTGCCGCCAACGGGATCGCCGTTTTGAACTGCGGTGCCGTTATAGGTTTCGCCGGGGTTGAGGTTGAACGGGCGTCCGCCATCGATGGACGGGATGTTGCCCGTGCTGACGAGGACCCAGTTTTCGTAGCTTTCCGAAGTCTGCGAGGCGATGTCGCGGCCATCGGCGCAGTGGGCGGTGAAGTTCCAGGCATTCCAGCCCGTGGGCTGCGAATCCTCGGGATAGGAATCGAAGTCTTCCTTGACGGCGGGGGCGGGGAGACCGTCCACAATCTTGATGTTGTAGAAGGTCCAGGCCTGGGTGCGGGTGAAGTTGCCTGAGGCGTCCTTGTACGTCAGTTCGGCCGTGTGCTTGTCGGTCGGGATCTGGGTACCGGAGAAGCCGAAGCTGAGCGTGAGGAGTTTTCCGGAGCGGTTCTTGGTCGGGGTGACTTCCTTGCCGTCGACGGTGAGCTTGACCGAACTGTCGTTCACGGCGGTGGTCGCATCGGACAAGGTGATGCCCAGGGCCTTGGCGGCCACATTGGCCTGTCGCGGCACGGGATCGGGCGTGACCGCCTTGATGAAGGGCGGCATGGAGGTGGTGGTCTCGCGGTAGGCACGCAGGCCACCATTGGCCGTGTCGTTGACGAGCACCCGGGTGCCATCCGCCTTGAAGCTGTACCATTCGACGTTGGCGTCGCCGCCGCCATTCTCCCAAGTGAGCCGGAACGGGTAAACACCCGCTTCCTCGGCCACGAAGGTGAACGCCGTCTCCGACGCGCCGCGGCCGCCGTCAAATTCGCCGATCTTGATCGCTTCGAAGGCGTCCGACGGGCGACCTGTGGTGACGCGGAAGCCGTCGTCGCTCTGGACGCCCATGGTCGTGGCCCCGGCGAGGACTTCGATGTACGTGATCGCCTCCGCGGCGGCGCCCGCGGAGCTGCCGTCGAAGGCCGGCAGACCGGGAGTCCAGTCGTCGGGCTGGAAGGCGCCATAGCTGCCCGCGTTCGGGCTCATGTTGATCACCGTTTCAATCTCGAACTGAACCGGTGCGTTGGCGGGATTGGGCTCCGTGCCGGCGGCCAGGGCGACGCCGGGGTTGGTGTAGTCCGCCAGGTTGGGCAGGGGCTGCCCGTCGGTTCCGAGCAGTTGCCCACTCAACGCCGCGTCGGACTTGGCGCTGCTGTTCACCTGGTTGGCCTGGTTCGCGAAGATGCGGAAGAGGAAGCCGCGCTTGGAGGTGACCGGGGTGACTTTCATCGCGGCCGGGATGCCCACGTAATTCGCCACGGTAAAGGCGTAGGAGAGCGTCGCGGCGTTGGCCGGGTTGGCGTTGTCGCTGTAGGCCAGGTCCACGGTGTGGGTGGAACCGGGGGCCAGCAGTCCGGGCGGATCATACGTGACCGTGGTCACTGCGCCGACCTTGTCGGGCGTGATCGCGACGTCGGCGCCGTCGAACTTCAGCTTGACGGTACTGACGTTGACCGACGTGGTCCGGTCCTCGATCTGGATGTTGATCACCGCGGCGGGGGTGACGTCCCCGCCCTGGGGCGTGGCGGCGATGACAATCGGGTTCACCGGCGCGTCGGTGCGCGTGGTGATGTTCATGTCATCCACCCAGTGGTTGTCGGCGGATCCGCCCGTTCGAGCCCCGAAACCGAAGCGGCCGGCGCTGGGCGCGAAGGCCCCGATCACGTTGCTGAAGATGACGGTGCCGCCGACGGACAGGTCGAGCGAGCCGTCATTGTCCACGGTGACGCGGACTTCGTTGAACTGGTTGTTTCGAAAGATGCCGCCGACGCCTTTCTTCGAAGCAATGATGACGCCGCCTTTCTTGAGGTCGATGGCCGGGGCCTCGCCGCCGCCATTGTCATAGGTATCGAAGGCGAGGGTGAGGCCGGTTCCCGCCCCTTCCTCGCCCATGCTGCCATCCGGAAGATCGGGCCCGAAGTTGAAGCTGAAGCCGTCCGCGCCGGAGCCGCCGCCGATCAGGAGCTTAAAGGTGGCGGTGAAGCCGGTGATCGCGTTGCCGCCGTCCAGGTCGTCGATGATGAAGCCTCCCTGCATGCTCCCGACGTTCTTGGTAAGCTTCAGGATCCCGTCTTCGATGACGCCGGCCTCGCCGGTGCCGGTATCGCCATACAGGCTGGCGCCTGCCGGTGCTGTCGAGAAGTTGCTGCTGAAGGAGCCGGCGATGGTGGCCACGCTGCTGGCCAGCGCGGTCGCCAGGGCCGAACCCCATACCTGCTGTCGGGTGTTGCCTCTGATCATGGTTGTTTTCGGTTGTCTGCCATCGTGGTTTTCCGACGCCGCGTCCGTTCCTGCAGCCCTTGTCTACTCAGTCGCGCAGGCGGATGCCGCGGTCGGGTACGTGGAGCGCACCTTCCTGCAACTAGAAGGCGGCCGCAAGTCGGATCCGTGATCCGGAAGGTGGTCTAGGGCGAATCGGCGACTGCCGGCTGGTGGCGGGTTAATGGGGCGCCGAGCCCGCTGTTCGGAAGCAAGCCGCACGAAGGCTTGCAAGGCCCGGTCCCGCAAGTCCGGTTCCTTGCCTGGGCGGTGCCGGGTCGCCGGAGGTGCTTGCACTTGGCGCCAGGGCCGCTATTGCTACGGTCATGTCCAGAGACTCTCAGTTGGCAATCGCGCGGCTCCTGCTGTTGCTGCAGGGCTCGGTCCTGGTTGCCGGGGCAGAGTGGCCGCAATTTCGCGGAGTGCAGGCCCGAGGCGTGGATGAGACTGCGCCGTTGCCCACGAGGTGGGACGTTGCCGCCGGGCAAGGGGTTA
Organism: uncultured Verrucomicrobiota bacterium; assembly: GCA_964535555.1. GTDB lineage: Bacteria > Verrucomicrobiota > Verrucomicrobiia > Limisphaerales > J093 > DSVZ01. The sequence continues at coordinate 2,302 of CAZHUS010000055.1, read as the reverse complement.
CGTGGCAGACGCCCATTCCCGGGCTGGCGCACTCGAGTCCCATCGTTTGGGCGGACCGGGTCTACGTGACGACCGCCGTCAAGCCGGGCGAGGCCGAGTTGAAGGTCGGGCTTTACGGAGACATCGAGCCCGTGCAGGAAATGGAGCCGCATCAATGGCGACTGCTCGCACTGGACCTGGCAAAGGGCACCGTGATCTGGAACCTACTGGGGCATGAGGCGGTGCCACGGGTACGGCGCCATCCCAAGTCCACGCACGGCAATTCCACGCCGGCGACCGATGGCCAACGCATCGTGGCGATCTTCGGTTCCGAGGGGCTGTTCTGTTTCGATCGCGACGGCAAACTGGTTTGGAGGAAGGACCTCGGGCCGATGGACTCCGGTTACTTTGCCGTGCCGTCCGCGCAATGGGGATTCGCGAGCTCGCCCGTGATTCACGGATCGAGGGTCATCGTCCTCTGCGACGTGCAAACGAATTCGTTCCTGGCGGCCTTTAATCTCGCGGATGGCAGCGAGGTGTGGCGGACTCCGCGTCGGGATGTCCCCACGTGGGGAACGCCGACCGTGGTGGAATCGCCGGGCCGCTCCCAGGTAGCCGTCAACGGGTGGCACGGTGTGGGGGGCTATGATTTGGAGACCGGCCGCGAGCTCTGGCGGTTGGACGGGGGCGGTGACATTCCCGTGCCGACCCCGATCTTTGCTCACGGCTTGCTCTATTTCACCAGTGCCCACGGCCGACTCCGGCCCATGCGGGCGATTCGTCCGGACGCCACCGGCGACATCACCCCGCCGCAGCCCGAAGCCACCAACTCCTTCATCGCCTGGACGCATCCCCGTCAGGGCAACTACATGCAGACGCCCTTGGTGGTCGGCGACTGGTTGTGGGGGTGCACCGACTCCGGCGTCCTCACCTGTTTCGATGCGCGCACGGGGGCCATTCGCTACAGCGAACGTCTGGGCAGCGGGAACCAGGGCTTCACCGCCTCGCCCGTGTCGGACGGACGCCACCTGTACTTCGCCAGCGAACTGGGTCGTGTCTTCGTGGTTCCCGCCTCAGAGAAGTTCTCGGTGGTCGCGACGAATCAACTCGCCGAGACTTGCATGGCGACGCCCGCCATCGGTCGCGGCCATCTCCTGTTCCGGACCCGCTCCAGGTTGATCAGTGTTGGGACGCGAGCTCCGGGGTTGTGACGGCGATCGCCAGGGCTCGCTAACCTCTCCCGGGAAAGGTCTGCGCGGAGGGAGCCTCGCTTCCCAGGCGGAAGGCTCCGCCTCCTTGATGGTAATACGCGCTGCTTACTACGTTATCGTCGATCAGGATTCCTCTTGGTTACCCACCGGGCCATCGGGTTACGATTTCGTCAAAGCCGCTGGCGCAAACCGCGAAGCGCCGAGGCTTCGAAGTTGAAGCGCAAAGGCAAACCATGAAGACCCGGAGAGCCCATCACCGTTCCTGCCTGTGCCTGGCAGCGTCCCTCGCCGTCGCCACGACTACTCTCTCGCAAGGGGATTCCTCGGCGGGAGTTGGCGAACCGTCCGGCTTCGGCGGCATCCCCTTCTACCTGCCGGAGGAAAACAGCTCTGAACTGCCTGTGCCCTCCGGACTGAGTACCGTCGGTGCGGCGTTCCGGTCCGCATCGAGTCACGCTGACCCGGGGATGCAATCCAGCGAGATGGCGGCGGGAAAGGGACGCGGGTTGTTGAGTTGGTTGGACGCCGATGTCGCCCGCGAGGCGGCGGGGCCGGAACCCACCTCGGCAACCGAGAGCTTCACCTCCGCCATGACCGGCGAGACGGCGGCGAGCGGAGGCGTGGCAGCACCGTTGCCGGGTTCCAGGAAGCTCCCGGCCACCTCGGCTTCGACGACAGAGTCTTCGAGCCGCCACGTGACCCGAACCTCGGCAGCTCCGCTCAGGGGCGGCGGCGGAGCGGGGGCGTTGTTCCAGAGTTCGCGCGGCCTGGTCTGGGGCCTGGCGGCAACCGCGGTGGCCGGTGGGTTGGTGACGATGAGCCGGCTTCGCTTCCGTCGGTAGCCGACCGGGTGTGCCTTTTCGGGAAGCCGTGGCTCTACTTGCCGGGGCGTTTGGCGGGCGCCACCCACTCCTTGTGCCAGTCGATGTTCCAGAGGCGCTCGAGCCGCACCAGTTCCGCGTGCCCGTCCACAAAGCCGATGTTGATGCCCCCCGGCATGTTGTCCTTGGGATTGAACTTCATGTCCTTGGTCCAGTTGGCGCCTCCGTGACGCGGCAGGGTTAGAGCGTTTTAAATAATTCTGTAGCCATTCCCAGCCCCTTTTGGCAACG
>CAZHUS010000054.1:0-51682 GCA_964535555.1 uncultured Verrucomicrobiota bacterium | reverse complement strand
GGAGTGCGTCCGCTTTAGCGGCGCTTTTTGGTTCATGGCCACGGAGCAGGTCCGCCAGGAACAGGTCGCTTACCACAAACCTTTCCCGGAGCGCGGACTTGAGTCCGCAGGAATCCGCGCTGGCTTGAGGACGTCCCTGCGGGCTGAAGCCCGCGCTCCTCACCGGTTCAGGTCAATGCGCCTGGCCGCCAAGCCAAGGGGGCTCTACCCAAGAGACCCTCGGCGGCACTCCTGGCGGGGCGACGCTCCGCCGAGCCTTCCCGGTGAAACGCGATCACGCGCCGGCTCGCGGGACGCTCGTCCCACCCGTCTTTGTGTTCCCTACCCGCCTACGGAGGCGAGTTCTTCATTCGAGACCGCGTTGACGATCTTGAACTGCTCGGCGTGGAACGAAGGTTCACCCCGGAAACTCAGCTTCCCGAAGTACTTCTTTTCCATCTCGATGATGAGCTTCTCGTCCTCCGTCCGCAGCCGGTCCAGGACCGACGGATGCACCACCACGCGCAACTGGAAGTCCGAATCGTCCCGCTGCCGGCGGCGCAGGATCTCCGCCAGTTTGCGCTGGATCTCCACGCTCATGCTGAGGGCGCTTTTCACGACGCCATGCCCCTTGCAGTACGGGCAGTCGTCGTACACCGCCTCGTGAACGCTCTCGGTGTGCCGCTGGCGCGTCATTTCCATCAGGCCGAGCTGCGAGATCGGCAGGACGTGCGTCCGGGCGCGGTCGCGCTTCAGCAACTCCTTCATCTTCTGGTACACAGCCTGGCGGTCCTTGCCGGACTTCATGTCGATGAAGTCGAGCACGATCAGGCCGCCCATGTTCCGCAGGCGCAACTGGCGGCAGATCTCCTCCGCCGCCTCGAGGTTCACCTTGGCGAGCGTGGACTCGGGATCCTTGGCGCTCTTGTGACGGCCGGTGTTCACGTCGATCGCCACCAGCGCCTCGGTCTCGTCCACGACGATGTAGCCGCCACTCTTGAGGTGGACCTGCCGGGCGAAGGCGGTTTGAAGCTGGCGGCTGATGCTGAAGCGGTCAAACACCGGTTGCGATTCGTTGTAGAACTTCACTTTCCCGGCGGACCGTCGCGAGATCTTGCCGATCATCTGGCGGATCCGGTCGTACGCGGCGCTGTTGTCCACCACGATGCGCTCGACATCGTCGGTCAAAAAGTCGCGGACGGTCCGCTCGATGAGATCGGGTTCGCGGAAGACGCAGCACGGGGCCGGCTGGGTGGTGATCTTCGCCTGGACCTGGCTCCATTCCTCGAGCAGCAAGGCCAGGTCGCGCACGAAGTACCGCGCCTGCTGGCCCTCACCCGCCGTGCGGATAATGACGCCCATCCCTTCGGGAAGGGTGAGCTTTCGGACGATCCGTTTGAGGCGCTGGCGTTCGGCGGGGTCATCGATCTTTCTCGAGACGCCGCATTGGTCGGAGTTGGGAAGGAGGACGAGGAACCGTCCGGGCAAGGCCAGGTTCGTGGTGACGCGCGGTCCCTTCGTGCCGATGGGGCCCTTGGTAACCTGCAGGACGATGTCGGTGCCGGGCGGGTAGAGCCGGGGGATGTCCTTCTGGGTGACCTTCGGTTTCTCGCGGCGCTGGCGGTCATCACGCTCGACCAGTTCGACGTTGCTGTCGAAATTCGCGGGTACGATGTCCCAGTAATGCAGAAACGCGTTCTTCTCGAAACCGATGTCGACAAACGCGGCCTTCAGGCCGTCCTCGAGGTTGCGAACGCGCCCCTTGAAGATGCTGCCGACGAGACGTTCCTCCTCGGTGCGCTCGATAGTGAACTCCTCGAGCCGGCCGTCCTCGATCACCGCCACGCGCGTTTCGAGGGACTCGGCATTGATGACGACTTCCTTCTTGCTCTGTTCCTTCGTGCGCACCAGGCGTTGCACCCGCTGAATCACCTTCTGCGCCGCCGCCTTGATCGAGCCCATCAGGGTCACCGGACGGGGCGGAGGCGCCGGCGGCGGTTCTTCCTCCTCAACTTGAGCGGGCACATCGAAATGCGGCTGACGGTATTCGCGGGAAGGCGCCAGTTCAACGCCCCCATCCCGCGAGCTCGGCTCCGGCTCCGGGGCGTTCTCCGGTAGGCCGGCGGCGCGGTTCTGGGCCTGACCGATCTCGCGTTCGTGGCGGCGGAAGTCGAAGACGTTCTCCTCGCTGGAGCGCTCGCCGAGAGCCTCGGCTCGCGCCTCCAGGGCGGCGCGCTCCGGCTTGAAGGTCTGCCCGTGTCCGGGGCGGAAGCGCTGTCCGCGGCGGCGGCGTGAGTACGTGCGTTCGTTCATAGGGGAGGGGTGTCAGGGTTGGCGATAGAGACGAAGGTTCTGCAGCAGGCCGATGGCGACCAGGGAGCAAACCACGGAGGTGCCGCCGTAACTCAACAGCGGCAGGGGAATGCCCGTCACCGGCATCAGGCGGATGTTCATGCCGATGTTCACGAAGACGTGGCAGAAGAACAGGATGACCACGCCCACAGCCAACAGCATGCCCAGGCGGTCGCGAGCCTGGCCGGCAATCTTGATCCCGGTAAAGAGAACCACGGCGTACAGCACGAGCACGGTCACGCTTCCCAAGAACCCGCTCTCCTCCGCGATCACGGAGAAGATGAAGTCGTTGTGCGCCACCGCGCGCGGAAGGTAGCCCAGGGCGTTCTGCGTCCCCCGGCGCCATCCCTTCCCCGTCAGGCCGCCGGACCCGACGGAAATGAGCGCCTGATCCACGTTGTGCGAGGCGTCCCGGTATTCCCGCAGCGCCTTGGCGCGCTCCGCCTCCGTGGCACTCGACGGAGCGAAACTTTTTCCGAAATACACCATGAGCCGTCGCTTCTGGTACGGCTCGAGCTTGACGACCTGCCAGTCGCCGGGCGCCCAGAGGATGTCCACCAACAGGACTGCGACCAGCGCGGTGCCGGCCCCGATGAAGCGCAGCAGGTACCGCGTGGGCACCCCCGCCACGAACATCATGACGACGCCCAGCGGCATGAACACCAGCGCCGACCCCAGGTCCGGCTCACGCAGGATGAGGACGAACGGCAGGGCGCACAGGCCGAGGGTCCGCAGGAACAGCCCCGGCCGCGCCAGTTCGTCCACGGGCCGGCTCAGGTAACTGGCCAGCGCCAGGATCGTGGTGATCTTCGCGAATTCCGAAGGTTGAAACTGGAACGGGCCCACCAGGATCCAGCGCCGCGCCCCCCAACCCTGCGTGCTCCCGATCCCCGGAATCAGCACCACCACGAGCAGCACGATGCTGAACCAGTAAAACACCATCGACCACCGCGAAAGCCAGCGATACGACCGCAGGCAGACCACCACCGCCAGCATGCTGCCCAGGCCGTACCAGATGATCTGCCGGACATACCCGCGGCGCAGCCAGGGCGTCCCCGTCGGGCTCTCGCCGCCCAGCGTCGCACTGGCCACAAACAGCGCCCCCATGATCATCAGCGCCAACACCGCGAGCAGCATCGGCCACTCGATCCGGTGCTCCGTTCTGATCCGGGCTGGTGCTTTCACGGCTTCGGCCTTTGCTCCGCCGCCATCCATGCCCGCGCGTCGCCTTGCGCCAGCGCCAGGCCCGCCGGTTGAAGCCCCCGGGCCGTTTGTTTCTCGATCGCCTGATACACCTGCCTCACGATCGGGGCACAGGTGCCGCCCCCGGAATTGCCCCCTTCGACCATGGCCACCACGGCATACCGCGGTGTGTCATGCGGGGCGAACGACGTGAACCAGGTGATGTAATCGACCGTGCGACCGTTTTCCTCAATCTCCGCCGTCCCGGTCTTGCCGCCCACGCGCAGGAACTTCAACGCCGGTGTCCGGCGGTCCCGCTCGTGGAAAGCCGCGAATCCGGTGCCCTCGGTTTCCTCGGTGTCCATGAGCATGGCTTCCCGCACCAACTGCAGGTGCGCCCGGTCCACCTCGAGCGAACTGCGAACGCGCGGCGGCAGCTCCACGGGTTTCTCATTCGGACCGGGTTCAGGCGGATCGAGCCGCGAGACCAAGCGGGGCCAGAACATCGTCCCGCCATTGGCCACCGCGGCGGTAAGCAGCGCCATCTGCAGCGGGGTCACGGTGATCTCCTGGCCGATGCACGCGTTGGCCACGTTGCCTTCGGTCCATTGCCAGCGAACCTCCCGGGCGTAAGGGAAGAACCCTCGGACTTCCTGCCGCAGCGGCAGGCCGATGCGTTCACCCAGGAAGAATCGCTTCCCCATGTCCAGCAACCGTTCGCGGCCAGCGAGCAAGCCGTGATGGATGAAGTAGGAATTGCTCGAACGCAGAAACGCCCGCCGAAAATCGTAGCGTCCCGGCCGGGCCGTGTCCCGGATCGATCGTCGCCCCAGGTAATACGCGCCGTATCCCGGACGCTGCGGGTCGGACTTCACCTCGAAAAGCGCCTCGGGATCCAGCTTGGATTCGAGCGCCGCGAGCCCCGTGACGATCTTGAAGATCGAGCCCGGCGGGTAGGCGCCCTGAGTGGCGCGGTTCAGCATCGGCCGCAACACCGGGTGATTGAGGTAATTCGTCCAGCGCTCCGCACTGATGCCCTGGAGAAAATCGCCCGGGTCGTAGGAAGGTGAGGAAACCAGCGCCAGCACGTCGCCGTTCGTCACGTCCACAACGACCACCGCACCGCGCACGTCGCCGCCCGCCGATCGCAGCGCCCGCCAGGCGGCGCGCTGCAGTTCCAGGTCCAGCGTGAGCACCACGTTCTGACCCGCTTCGGCGGCCGTCCAGATGGTCTCGCTCTCGCGGTAGCTCAGACTGTTCACGACGATCGACTCGACCCCGGCCTTGCCCGCAAGGGCCTCGTCGTAGCCCGCCTCGATTCCCACGCCACCCTGGTAGGTTGGCAGGCTGTAGTTGAAGCCTTCCTCCTCGTCGCCGCGGGCCAAGTCGTCCCGCACGAGGTAACCCACCACATGCGCGACTTCGGGCCCGTACGGGTAGTGTCGGACCGGTTGCACGTCGAGGTCGACCCCCGGCATCACCGGCGCCAACTCCAGAAAACGCGCCACCTGTGTTGGGGTGAGGTTCTCCAGGATCGGTAGCGGTCGATACGGCCACTGGAAGTGATGCCGGCGATACGTCTTCTCCTCGAGGGCCAGGGGCGTGCCGATGAGCGTGCCCACCTGGACCACGGTATTGCTTACCACGCTGTAGCGCGCCTGGTTGCTTAACTCGAGGATCTCATCCCGTCCCAATCGCACCGTGCGTTTCGGCGACCGAAACCGATCCAGAATCCCGCTCAGCAGCCCGCGCTTGGCCGGGGCCGCCGGTCGCAGCGCGACGTAGTTCGAGCGGAGACGCCAATACTCCTTCTGAAAGATGGGCCGCAACTCCTCGATGTACAGGTTGAGGCAGTAACCGGGACGATTGTCCGCCAGCACCGTGCCGTTTCGGTCCAGGATCTTACCCCGGACGGCTGGGACGCGAACCGTCCGGAAGGTCTGGTCCCGGATGAGTTCCTGGTAATGACCGGAGGCGACCACCTGGAGATACCAGAGACCCGCCAACAGGATGGAAAGGCCGAGAGCCACGCCGATCGCCAGCAACCGTACCCGCTGGTCGCCACGCCTTAGTTGTTCGGCCCAGGCCATGGTTCAGTAGCGTCCTCGACGGATTTCGCGGTCGGCACGGAACACAAGGGTGGGGGCGACGGGGTGCACGAACGCGCCTTCGAGCTTGTCCAACAGGCGGTAGACGACCGGTGTCAACACGCCCCCGGTCACCGTGAGAACCACGAGCTGCCAGAGGGAATGCCAGCCCAGGTTGGGTTCGCCGCCTTTCGTGAGCACCAGCACCAGCGTCAACAACGGCACCGCCGCGCTGGCGCTGGCCCCGAGGAGCAGCTGGGCGTAGTCCAATTCCCGCAACAGCAGATCGCGATGCCGGTACAGCACCAATCCGACGATGAACAACGGCAGGATGCTCACTCCGAGCGGATTGGCCGAAAGCGCATCCAGCCACAGGCCCGCCACCAACGCCAACGTGGTGATGCATGACAGGCTTAGCCGCAGACCCGTGTAGACCATGAGGGGCGGCACCAGGTTGACGGAGCTGGCCAGCCAGACCCGCGGCGCGTCGAAGCCCGCCTGGAGGAACACGGCCACGTAGGCAAGGCCCAGGACGATGATGAATCGCGCCGTTCTCATGGCAACAGCACCATCACCTCCTCCACCCGGCTGGAATCCGCATGGAGCTTCACCCTCGCCTCCGAGTACAGGCCGTACCCCACGCTCCGGGTGTCCACCACCGTGCCCACGGGAATTCCCGGCGGATAGTAACCCCCCTGGCCGCTGGTTTGTACCGTCTGGCCGGGACGCAACGCGGTGTTGCGGGGCAGGTGAGTGAGATCGACCAGGCGGTGATCCAGCACGCCCGCCGCCGGCGTCGTGAGCACGCCCAGTTCGCGGTTCTCCTGGACGACCACGGACACCCGGCACTTGGGGTCCCCGACCAGGATCACTTCGGAACTCCCCCAGCCGGCGGCATCGATCCGCCCCAGGAGGAATCCTTCCCCCGAAACCACCGGCAAGCCCGGACGCGCACCATCCTTCGTGCCGAACTCGATCCGGATCGTCCGCCACCAGCTCGCGGTGTCGCGCGCCAGGACCCGGCACACACGGGATTTCCAGGGACTCGCCTCCTGCCACCCGATCACCTGGCGTAGCCGCCGGTTCTCCGCTTCGGCCGCCCGCAGCTGCGCGACTTGAAGATGCAGCACGCGGTTCTCGGCGGTGAGGTCCGACAATTCGCGCAGCAGCAGCGTGCGCGGCAAAACCGCCCGGCCGGTGTCCTTCGCCACGCGCTGGACGGTGTTCACCAGGCCGAACAGCGGCAGGAAAAGGCTGCTGACGGCAAGCTTGGTCCTGGTGGCGGTCGGCTCGGGCAGGTTCAGCAGAACCAGCACCGCGAGCACCACTCCACCTATGGCAATCAACTGCGGCTTCTTAAACATCCCTCACCCCGTCTCGCACTCACACGGGGCGAACGCGCACCAGGGCACTTCAAGCCGCGGAAGAGGCCACCCGCTTCAGAAACTGCAGCTCATTCAACACCCGCCCGGTTCCTTCCGCGACCGCGGTCAGCGGATCATCGGCAATGTGAACCGGGAGGAAGGTCTCCTCCGCCACCAGGCGGTCAACGCCGCGCAGCAGGGCACCACCTCCCGCCAGCACGATGCCGCGGTCTACCAGGTCGGCTGCCAACTCGGGGGGACACCGTTCAAGGGTAATGCGAATGGCTTCAAGAATACTGGAAAGCGGCTCCTTCAGGGCCTCACGGATCTCCTCGGAACGGATGGTGATCGTCTTGGGAAGGCCCGTACTCAGGTCGCGGCCTTTCACGTCCATCGTCAACTCCTGCTCCAGGGGATACGCGGAACCACTGCGGATCTTGATCTCCTCCGCTGTACGTTCGCCAATCATCAAGTTATGCGCACGCTTCATGTGAGCGACGATGGTTTCATCGAATTCGTCGCCACCCACCCGCAGGCTCCGGCTGTACACGATGCCCGCCAGCGAGATGATCGCCATCTCACAGGTGCCACCGCCGATGTCCACTATCATGTTGCCCGCCGGCTCATGCACCGGCAGGCCGACACCGATGGCCGAAGCCATGGGCTGCTCTATCAAATAAACCTCGCGTGCCCCGGCATGCGTCACCGAGTCCTTCACCGCCCGCTTCTCCACCTCCGTGATGCCCGAAGGCACGGCCACCACCACCCGCGGCGCAATCAGTTTCCGATGATGCACCCGCTGGATGAAGTGCCTCAACATCGCCCCCGTCACGTCGAAGTCCGCGATCACGCCGTCTTTCATCGGGCGAATCGCCACGATGTTCCCCGGGGTCCGGCCCAACATCCGCTTGGCTTCCTCGCCCACGGCCAGCACATTATTCGTGCCGGCCTGGATGGCCACCACGGAAGGTTCGCGCAATACAATGCCCCGATCCTTGACGTAAACGAGCGAGTTTGCCGTCCCCAGATCGATGCCAATGTCGTTGGAAAACAGGCTCTTAAGTTGCTCGAACATGAAGCTTGCCTAGCACGCCAGACCTTAAGGAGGGCTTCAGCTTGGGGTCAAGGAGATTCCCGATTGACACACCCTCCGCGCCCGTAACTACCATAAACCTGCTCCTCCGGTAGGGCGGGCCTCCCCTGCCCCTGCCCGCCGCTCCGGCAAGGGACTGGCGCCCTACCTTGGATGGACCGGCTGATGGTCAATGTGCATGGCCGCGAGGCGAAGGGAACTCTTCCCATGAACCTGCCCCGAAAAGCGGGGATGAATCCCCGCACTCCAAGCGCTTCGCGGCCCCGGACGTGCCTTGGAGCGGCGCGGAGCGTTTGGAGTGCGTCCGCTTTAGCGGCGCTTTTTGGTACATGCTCACGGAGCAGGTCCGCAGGGAACAGGTGGCTCTCCATGAACCACCCGCGGAGCGCGGGCTTCAGTCCGCAGGAAGCCACGCCGGCCAAGGGACGTACCTGCGGGCTGAAGCCCGCGCTCCGCAACGGTTCATGACCACGGAGCAGGTCCCAACGGAACCCGAAGCTTCCCTCTGGACGCGCTCCAAACGGTCCCCGTAGGGTCCGACCAGCACCATGGCGGCCGCGCTCAACCAAAGCCATCCCTCACCCGCGGACGGGTCGAACCAACCCGCTCCACCCCGCCGCGCCGCCAGGATGTGGGCGTTCCGGCTCGCCGCGATGCTCGGCATCCCGGCCCTGCTACTGGTGATCCTGGAGCTTGGACTGCGCCTGGCCGGGTATGGATACGAGACGGCCTTCTTCCGGCCGCGCCGCATCGGGGGCAAGGCGTGCTTCATCGAGAACCGCCAATTCGGCTGGCGTTTCTTTGGTCCCCGCCTGGCCCGCACCCCGTTGCCCCTGGCCATCCGCGATCCGAAGCCGCCCGGCAGCTGCCGCATCTTCGTGTTCGGCGAGTCCGCCGCGTACGGCGATCCGCAGCCTGCCTTTGGAGTGTCACGCCATCTCGAAGTGTTGCTGGGTGCCCGGTTTCCTCAAACGCGATTCGACGTGGTGAACGTGGCCATGACGGGCATCAACTCCCACGTGGTCCGCGAGATCGCCCGCGATTGTGCCCGGCGGCAGGGCGACATATGGGTCGTCTACATGGGCAACAACGAAGTCGTCGGTCCCTACGGTGCCGGAACGGTCTTTGGGTGGCAGGCGCCATCCCTGATCGCCATTCGCGCCGGGATGGCTCTCAAATCCACGCGCTTCGGCCAACTGCTCGAGACCCTTGGCCGGAAGCTCAAACCCGACGCGAGTCCCCTCGAGGAATGGGGCGGCATGACGATGTTCCTCGAACACAAGGTCTCGTCCCACGACCCCCGGCTCGCACGCGTGTACGCCCATTTCGAGCGGAACCTGCGCCAGATCATCCAAACCGGGATCGGGTCCGGCGCCCGGGTGGTGGTGAGCACGGTCGCCGTCAACCTGCGTGACTGCGCACCGTTTGCATCGGAACACCGACCCAAGCTCGACAGCCCGAGCTTGGAGACATGGAAGCGACTCTTCCAGTCGGGTTGCGACGCCCAAGATGCCGGCCGGCCGGCCGACGCCATCGCCGCCTTCCACGAGGCTGAGAAGCTCGATGACACCTTCGCCGAACTCCACTTCCGTTGGGCCCAGGCCGCTCTCGCTACGGGAAACACCAATGAAGCCCGGCTCCACTTCCGCCGCGCCCGCGACGAAGACGTCTTGCGGTTCCGCTGCGATTCGCGGTTGAACGAGCGGACGCGCCAGGCCGCATCCGGACGTGAACCCGAAGGTGTGTTCTTCGCGGACGCCGAAAAGGCCTTCGACAGCGGGGATGCGTCCTCGGTCCCGGGGGCGTCCCTGTTTTACGAGCATGTTCACCTCCGGTTCGAAGGCAACTACCTCCTCGCCCGGTGCCTCGCGGACGAAGTGGTCAAGGCCCTGCCCGAGAGCGCCCGATCCCGGACGTCGGCCACGAACTGGTTGAACGCAGTCGAATGCGCCCAACGTCTGTGTTGGGGACCGTGCAGCATCCGCGAAGGGGCTGCCCAGATGCTGGCCCGCATGGCCGATCCGCCCTTCACGTACCAGAGCACCCACGACCTCGAAATGCGCCGTTTGGCGGACGAAGTCAACGGCGCTGCCCCGGGGCTGCAGCCCGAGGAACTCCGGCAAACCGCCGCCTTCCATCGCGTGTTCCGCGACCTGAGGCCGGACGACCCCTGGCTGCTCGAAAACCTCGGACAGATTGAACTTCGCCTTGGCAACACGACCAACGCCTTCGACGCCTGGCAGCGCCTCGTCGAAATCCGGCCTCAGCATGCCCCAGCCCGCGCGCAGTTGGGCCGGTGCCTGGTCCTGTTGCAGCGCCCATCGGAAGCTGTGGCGACCTTCGAGGAACTGCTCGCCGAAGACCCGGACTCGATCCCGGCGCGGGAAGGACTCGCCTACATCCACGCGCAACGGGGTGACGACCAGGCTGCCGCCGCTCAACACAAAGCGATTCTGAAGCGGCATCTCACCTACAGCCCGTCGCACCTCGCGCTGGGTCTTCTGCTCAAGAAGTCCGGAACGGTGGAAGAGGCGCAACGCCATTACCGGGCGGCGGTGGCCCATCCGTTGAACACGGCGCCGGCGCGCCGCGCGATCGGCCAGATCTGCTTCGAGGAAGGGTGGCTTCCGGAAGCCGTGACCAACCTCGCCCGGTCGTTGGAGCTCGATCCTTCCGACGCCACCACACATCTCCGTCTGGGCCAGGTGCTCGCCTTGCAGCGACGTCATCCCGAGGCTGCGGCTGCCTATGCCGAGGCCCTCCGCTGGAACCCGGGGCTGGCCGAAGCCCATTTCCGCCTGGCCTTTGAGTTGGGCCGCCAGGGCCGCGACGCCGAAGCCCTCGAACACTTCGCGGCGGCGGCTCGCATCGACCCCGCCATGTGGCAGGCCCGGCTGAACCTCGGAATCGCGGCGTATCGTCAGGGGCGCATGGACGAGGCCCGACGGGAGTTTCAAGCGGTGTTGAACCGCGAGCCGACCAACGCCACGGCGCGACAGTACCTGCGAAGGATGGACGCTGGTGCGGGCTCGGCGGGACCGTAGCTTTCGTGGACCTACACCCGCGGCCGCGAAAAATACGACATTGTATAAATACAAGGTTGTATATTGACACCTTTGGGATCGAGCCGCATCTTCGGCTCCATGCGGAACATCACCGGCAACCCAGCTGAGGGAGACGACTACTTCGAGCGTCCTCGTGAACTTCGGCGCCTCCTTGCTGAACTGGATCACGGCTCCAATCTACGGATCAACGCCCCGCGACGAGTTGGGAAGACCTCTCTGGTCCTTCGGTTGTGTCGCGAGTGGACAGGCAGGGCGGGGAAGGCAGTCTTCCTGAATGTGGAGGATGCCGCGGACGAACTGTCATTCGCGGAGAAACTGCTGGAGGAACTCCAAGCCACCGGATTGCAGCCCGACCTTGTGACGCGCGGCAGACTGTTGCTGGCGAAGGCGCGCAAGGCCCTTGGCCTCTCGAAAGTCGGCGTCGGGATGGACCTCGAACTGGAGACGGAGGATGAGGCGGCACCGGCGACTCTGGGGAGGGCCGTCGAGAGCGTGTTCGAACAGATCGAGAAGGCCGGCGAACCGGTCCTGATCGCGATTGACGAGATGCCCGAGGTCCTCCTGGCTCTCTCGCAGGCCGAGGATGGCCCCCAACGCGTCGCCCGCCTGCTGCACTGGCTGCGGGCTCTGCGGCAGACCTACCGACGGCACATCCGCTGGGTCTTCCTTGGCTCAATCGGGTTGGAGGGCTTTGTCGAGGAACGGTTGCTCGGCAAGACGATCAACGACCTGACACCCTTCGCGCTGGATGCCCTCTCGCCCGAGGAAGCGCACGAATTTCTGAGCCGGCTCGGACAGGACAATTCGCTGCCGCTGCCGCGCGCCATACAGGATCGCCTCCTCGAACGCGTGGGCTGGGCGCTTCCCCATCACTTGCAAGTGGTGTTCCACGCTCTTCGAGACCTCGGGACGCCAGCCGTGGACGAAGCAGCCCTCGACCGGGCGTTTGCCAACTTGCTGAGCCCCGCGAACCTCACCCAGTTTGATACCTGGCGACAGCGCCTCGACGAACAGTTCAAGGTGGAAGAAGCGACGTCGGCCAAGGCCGTCCTCACGCACCTCTGCCAATATCCGAAGGGGCGGACCCGGGCACAATGCCTCCGGGTCCTCATGAGCCGCCCGTCCTCCGCTGACAGCGTGCAGGTCGAGGAGCGCCTGGCATGGTTGCTCCAGATGCTCCAGCGGGACGGTTACCTGCTCGAGAGCCGGGGCAAGTACGCCTTCCGCTCTTTTCTCCTGCGCGATTCCTGGCACCGCCGATTTGTCACATGAGCACGCCACTCGACAAACTCAGGATCAGTCAACTCTCGCTTTATAACCCGGGCCGGATGTCGGACGAGGAGGTGGTGGCTGCGTTCGCGGCCCGGCAGGCGCTCTTCGAACGTATGCTGGCGGATGTCAGGACCGAGAAGCCACGCGGACGCCCCCAGCATCACCTCATCGTCGGGCAGCGTGGCATGGGCAAGAGTCTACTGCTGGCGCGTCTCGGGGCTGAACTGCGCCGGGATCACGAACTCGCTGCGGTCTTCATTCCGTTGGTCTTTGCCGAAGAACAGTATGCGGTGGACCGGCTGTCCAAGTTCTGGCTCAACTGCCTCGATTCGCTGGCCGATGCCTGCGAACGCGCTGGCGACACCACGGCGACGGACCGGATTGACGCGATCGTGCACCAGCTTTCCTCCCCACATCTCGGCGCGGATTCCGAGGGAAGAGGAGGCGCTGGAGAGCCATTGAACGCTTTTCTGGCCGAGGCCAAAGTGCTCAAGCGACGGCCGGTTCTGCTGGTCGACAACCTCCAGCTCGTCTTCGAGCGCATCTCCGACCAGGAACAGCACGTCTTGCGGGAACTGCTGATGCGGCCCGGCGCACCGATCCTCATTGGCACAAGTCCCAGCCCGCCGCCGGCGAACCGGGACTATGGGGCAGCCTTTTACGATCACTTCAAAGTCCACTACCTGCCCGCGCTGAGTGTCGAAGAGATGCGGCAATTGCTGTTGACGCTGGCCGCGAAGGTCGAACGTCCGGACATCCGCGACCGCGTGCTGCGTCATCCCCACCGCCTAAGCGTGCTGCGGCAGCTCACGGGAGGTAATCCCCGCACGGCGGTGACGCTGTTCTTTCTTTACGCCGAGGACCTCGCGCCGACGGTGTTCGGCGACCTCGAAAACCTGCTCGATCGGGTCACGCCCCTCTACAAGGCACGGTTCGAGGAGCTGTCTCCACAACAACAGGTCGTGGCGAGCGCGGTCGCCAACCACTGGGATCCGATCACCGCCCGCGCCATCGCGGACCGCACCGGCCTGGCGCCCACAGCGGTCAGTCCGCAACTCGATCGTCTCGAGAAGATCGGCTTCGTCGAACGCGTCGAGCTCTTTGGTGAGTCCTCCTTTGGCTATCAGATTGCCGAACGGTTCTTCAACGTCTGGTTCCTCATGCGGACGGCCTCCCGTCGGCAGCGGCGCGAGGTCGAGTTCCTGACGCGCTTCATCGAGGCGTTCTACGAGGGGCAGGACCGTTCGCGGCTCGCCCGCCTCTTGCAGGGGGAACGGGACTTCAGTCCCGATCGCCACCTCTTCATGCGTGCGCTCGTCCCGACACTCGAGCCGGCTGAGGCCCACGACTTGTGCCGTCACGCCGACCTCGACGCGCTTGGGCAAAAGGACGCCCAGCTCCGCCGTCGCCTTGCCGAGGTCATAGACTTCACCCAACTGCCGCCCGCGACGCGCGCGTTCGCCGAGCTCCGCGGGACACTCCTGGCCCTGGTGCCGCCGGATGGAGGCGTCGAGCCTGAGGACTTCGCCCATAAGGTGCTCGGCGACCGCCGAATGTTCGTCAGCGGCGACCGCGAGCGACTCGCGACGCGCGGGCAGCTCTCGGTTTCAGAACTCCAGACATTGCTGGGCACGATCGAAGAGTCCCGCAAGGCAGACGAGGAGAGATTCGGCCGCGACGCCGTGGATTGGCTCAGCCACCGCCTGGGGTCGGGACAACTGGCCGCTCTGGAAAGCGACGAGGACTGGAAGGCCGCCTTTGCACAAGCCCCTGGGCCCGCAGTCATCCGGTTGCTGTTGCGGGTGACTCCCAACGCGGTGGGCGTGCGGATCTCCCGGGAACTCAGCCAACGACTGCAAGGAGACTTGGAGCCGGCGGGGGGCGATTCCGCATTGGCCTGGCACAACTGGGGCTTTGCACAGGAGGAGTTCTGCAATCAACCCGCAGGGGCCGAAGCTGCCTACCGCCAAGCCATCGCTCTAGACCCGAAGTATGCGTGGCCTTGGAACAGCCTTGGGCTACTGCTCAGGCAGCACAACCGCCCCAAGGACGCTGAAACGGCATACCTCCAAGCCATCGTCTTGGACGCAGGGTACGCGGCGCCCTGGTATAACCTCGGTAGACTCCTTGGAGAACTTGAGCGCTACAACGAGGCAGAAGTTGCCTTCCGTCGCGCGATAGCCTTGGACCCCAAGGACGCCTGGACTTGGGACTACCTCGGGGACATTCTCGTCAAGCTCCGTCGCCACCAAGACGCTGAAGCGGCGTATCGCCAAGCCATCGCCATGGACCCGAAGAACGCGGTGGCATGGACGGATCTTGGGGCACTCCTCTTGGAACTGAATCGTACCGAAGAAGCGGAGGCTGCCTGCCGCGAGGCCATCGCCTTGGACCCCAAGGACGCCTGGCCTTGGGACTGCCTCGGAGACCTTCTCATCAAGCTCGGTCGCCACCAAGACGCTGAAGCGGCGTATCGCCAAGCCATCGCCATGGACCCGAAGAACGCGGTGGCATGGACGGATCTTGGGGCACTCCTCTTGGAACTGAATCGTACCGAAGAAGCGGAGGCTGCCTGCCGCGAGGCCATCGCCTTGGACCCCAAGGACGCCTGGCCTTGGGACTGCCTCGGAGACCTTCTCATCAAGCTCGGTCGCCACCAAGACGCTGAAGCGGCGTATCGCCAAGCCATCGCCATGGACCCGAAGAACGCGGTGGCATGGACGGATCTTGGGGCACTCCTCTTGGAACTGAATCGTACCGAAGAAGCGGAGGCTGCCTGGCGCGAGGCCATCGCCTTGAATCCTAAGAGCGCCTGGCCTTGGCTCCTTCTAGGGGCCATGCTTGCTAGACTAAGTCGCATCGATGAGGCAGAAGCTGCCTTCCGCCACGCAGTCGCCTTGGACCCCAAGGCTGCCTGGCCGCGGGTCCGCCTAGGGAACCTCCTACAGAAACTCGACCGCCACGAGGAGGCGGAGGCGGCGTATCGCCAGGCCATCGCCTTGGACCCAAAGGGCCCTTGGCCGTGGGTCCGCCTAGGGAACCTCCTACAAAAACTCGACCGCCACGAGGAGGCGGAGGCGGCGTATCGCCAGGCCATCGCCTTGGACCCCAAGGACCCTTGGCCCTGGGACCACCTCGGTGACCTACTTGCCAAAATCGGGCGTAAAGAGGAGGCCGAAGCCGCCTACCGTCGAGCCGTTGTCCTGGCCCCAAATAGCTACGTGCCGGTGATAAATCTCGGAGGGTTGCTGGCAGAGCTAGGGCGGTACGAAGAGGCCGAAACCGCGTACCGGCAAGCGGCCGAGTTGGACCCAGCAGACGGTTCCATCCACGACGCGCTGGGGGACTTGTTGGGTGAGAAACTGGCACGACACGCAGAGGCAGCCGACGCCTACCGGGAAGCGCTCGCGCGGGATCCGGAGGACACCGAAGCCCTGGTGAGCCTCGGCAATCTCTGCACCGATTTCCTCCGCCAGTACGCGGAAGCCGAACGCGCCTTCATGAAGAGTATGGAGGTGGACGACGACATCGAAGTCCCTCTCCAGAATCTCGTCTCCCTGCGTCGCGACTTCTGCGGCGACCTGCAAGCTGCCAAGCCTCTGCTGGAACAGTTGTCGCAACTCAAGGAGCTGACGGGGCAGGACCTTTACCATCTGCATTGCGGGATCTCGGCAGCATACGAGTCGGACTGGGTGGCGGCCTGTGCGGAGTTTGCGAAGGCCTTGGATCTGACCCGCGACGGCATCCCGCCGCTGACCACAATCGGTTGGATGCGCACGAGTGCGGTGCTTATCCACCTCAACCTCGGAGAACCGTTCCTTGCGTTCCTGCGTGAGCGGGGCGACGACCTCCGACTCCGACCCTGGTACGAAGCCCTCGCGGCGCTTCAGGCCGGGGACCGACGCCATCTCCAGAACGTGGCCCCGGAAATCCGCCCCATTGCCGAGGCCTACTTCGACCAGATTGAGAAGCGCCTGAACAACCTCCCGGAACAGACCCGTCGTCGCGTCGTGCCCGTGCCGTCGAGGCCGCGGAACCGCACGCGCAAGAGCCGGTCGCGCCAGCGCTGATCTCGTCTGATGCCAAGCGAGGCCCCGTGGTTGCGGCCTCCCGAAGAAGGCATATCCAACCGGCGCGCCTCGCCTTATCGCGGCGCGCGATCCGCTGGCGGCTCAACCGTGATGCCGCCGCCGATAGCGGCTTGGACAGGTGCCCATGAAGCGCCGGAAGGTGCGCGAGAAATGGCTGTGGTCGAAGAATCCAGTACGCACCGCAATGTCTGTCGTCTTGAGCTCGCTCTCGGCCAGCAGGCGGCACGCCTGGTTCACCCGGACGCGCAGGAGATATTCGTGCGGTGCCGCGCCGAACCAGCGATGGAACTGGCGCGTAAACTGGCTGCGCGAAAGCCCCGCCGTCGCGGCCAGTTCCTGGGTCGTCACCGGCTCCGCGTAGCGCTGGTGAATCATGTCCACGGCCCGCGAGAACTTCCGGATCTGCGGCTCCGGCGCGCGCCGCATTTCCACTTCACGCCAGATGCCTGCCAACCCGATCACCCGTTGTCGCCGGTCGCGCAGGGGCACCTTGCTGAAGATGATGAACTTGTCGGAGCCCTTCTCGGGGGAGGGACAGATCGCGTTGATGATCGGCTGCCCGGTCTCCATCACCTGCCGGTCCTGTTGGAGATAGAGGGCCATGAGCTCGGAGGAGAAGAACTCGTGACCCACCTTGCCAATCGTTTCGGCTTCGGAGCTGACCCCGCAGCACTCGAAGGCCCGGCGGTTGTTCATCACGAACCGGCTCTGGCGGTCCTTGATGAACCACGCGACGTCGGGCAACAGGTCGAGCAGTTGTTGCAGCGGGCGGAAATCGCCGATGCGTTCCAGAAAGCGGCGGCGGGCCTGGAGCGGATTCACGCGCCAAACGTACACAGGATGAGCAGCTTCGTGCAAGACGGTGAACCCGTGATCGCTTAGGATGCGAGCATGAGCAGGAAACGGCGCGCTTCTTCCCCCGGCGCGTATGGGCGTCCAGGGTCGCGACGGGCGGCCAGCGACGCCTTCACGCTCATCGAACTCCTGGTCGTCATCGCGATCATCGCGATCCTCGCGGGGATGCTCCTGCCCGCCCTGGGCCGCGCCAAGGCCAAGGCCAATCAGACCTACTGCCTCAACAGTCAAAAGCAGATCGGGCTCGGCGTGAACATGTACATCCCGGACTTCGGGGACCGTATTCCGCTGTGCCGGAATTGGGGCAAGGCCTGGAAGGGAGACCACGACCTCCGCCAGGATGACAAGTGGATGCCCGAACTGCTGGAACCTTACGTGGGCACCAACACCGTCAAACCCAAGACCACCAAGCGCAGTGAACACCGGATGCAGGCGGGCACCTACGCGTGCCCTACCGGCCTGAAGATGAAACTCCCGCAGGGCGAACCCGGCGCCTCGTTCACCACGGACTTTTTCTTCGACAATGACGGCGTCACGTACGTCTGGAACCACATCTACCTCGACAAGGCCCGCAGCGGCTACGAGACGAAGCGACCCGTCAGCGGCCGGTCCGCCAACGATATTCCCGTTCCCACGAAGGCCTGCCTCGTGTGGGAGATTCCCTATTGGAACTACAAGTACATGCCCCACAATTTCGGCATCAACATCGTCTGCGCCGACGGTCATGCCGAGCGCACCCGGGGCAGCCCGAACGAGTACGACTGGTGGGCGTACCACAGCCGTGATGGCTGGGAGCCCGACTAGCCTGCTTCCCTGGCGCGAGTGCCTGAGCGACCGCAAAGCTCAAAGCAGCAACGGAGCAAGTCGAAAGGCCACAGATGAACCGGGACGAACCCGGATCAGGGCCGCGAGGCCGCGAAGTCGTGTCCGTAGGTCTTGATGTCCATCCGGGACTTTGATCGGTCTGAGGCTCCGCCTCGCTCGAGCGGGAAGGTGATTTTTCCTTCGCCGGTGAACCTGCGGAGGTTCGCGAGTGGGCCATGTTGGTGGCGCGCGAAGTGCAATCCTGACGCCAGTTGAACGACAACCGAACGGAAGACCGTATGATGCCAGACACCAACTCCGCCCCCCTTCGAACCCGGCGACAGCCCTCCTTGCGCTCGCGACCGATGCTCGCCCTGCTCACCGCGGGGCTCTTGAGCGCAGGTTGGCAGGGCATGGCCCAGGACAAGGTGATCGCCTATGCCATTCCCGCCGGCACCGCCGGCAACCAAGCCTTCGGCGGTACGCTGGGCATGGAGTTCGACGTGAACAACCCGGTCCTCATTACGCGCCTGGGCGTCTTCGACGACAACTCCGACGGCTTGATGCTCACGATCTCGGCGCGCCTCTACGATCGGGCCACCGATCCGCCCACGCCGCTGGTCATGATCGACTTCACGCCCGAAGACCCGGGCGAACTGATCGGAGGCAGCCGATTCAAGGTGGTCGATCCGCCCTTGCGACTGGAGATGGGTTTCCAGGGCACGATTGTCGCCGAGGGCTACGGCGTGGATGAGCGCCTGCGCAACGCCGGCGTTGGCGCGGTGGGCGTGAGTTGGACCGTCAATGACGGCGGCGGCTCGCTGGCCTTCGTGGGCGTGAGCCGGTACGGAACCCTGGCCGGGGATTACCCGGATGTGGCCGACGAAGGTCCGGCGGCCCGGTACTGTGCCGGCACATTCGAGTACCAAACCACGCCACCGGTCCTGCCGGGGAAGCCGGTGCTGTCCCTGAAGCCGGGCGACCAGCAAATCGCGCTCAACTGGCCGGCGGTCACCCAACCCGCGCCCGCCGCGAAGTACCAGGTCCTGCGGTCCGACGGACCCGCGGGCTCGTTCAACCAGGTGGCCGAGGTCACCGACACGAACTTCGTGGATCAAGCGCTCGTAAACGGCACGCTTTACTGCTACCAGGTCCGGGGCGTCACCGCTTCCGCGAAGACTGGACCCGAATCCGCCACCAAGTGCGCCGCGCCGGCCGCGCCGCTCCCGGTCAACCGCCAGATCGCCTATTTCACGCCGGCGACGACCCCGGGATCGCAGGCGTTTGGCGGGGCTCTCGGCATGGAGTTCGATGTCTTCAACCCGGTGATCGTCCACAAACTGGGCGTGTTCGACGACAACTCCGATGGGTTGAACCTGCCTTTGATGGCTCGCATCTACGATCGTGAGACCCTCGAGATCAAAGCCGAGATGTCCTTTACGCCGGAGGACCCGGGCGTGCTGGTGGAAGGCATGCGCTTCAAGACCCTCACGCCGGCTCTAAGCCTGCCCGCGGGCTTCAAAGGTCTCATCGAGGCGGACGGGTTCGGCGCCGCCGAGCGCAATGGCAACAGTAGCACCCCGGTGTGGACCACCCAGGACGGCAACGGCTCGCTGCTCTTCGTCGGCACCGGCCGCTGGGGTAACGACCCCTTCGCGTTTCCCGATAACCCGGACGGCGGACCCGCCAATCGTTACGCGACGGGCACCTTCGAATACGAGACCACCACCCCGCTCCGGCCAGGAACGCCCGTCCTTTCCGTGGTGCTTCCGGCCGAGGACGCCATGGCCACCCTCTCCTGGACTGAAGTTACCAAGCCCATGGCCGCCGTGAACTATCGGCTCTTCCGCGCCACCGCGGCCGACGGGCCATGGACGCAGGTGACGGAAACGCCCGGCGTCTCCTTCCAGGACACCGGCCTCGAGAACGGCACCCCACTCTTTTACAGGGTAATCGCCGTGGGCGGCGGTGGGGAACTCAGTCCGGATTCCAATGTGGCCACAGTCACGCCCGCGAAACGCGCCGCGGGAATCGCCTACCTGAACCCCGCCGGCAAGGAGGGCAACCAGGCTTTTGGGGGATCGCTCGGCATGGACTTCGACGTGGCCCGTCCGGTGCAGATCACCCGCCTGGGTGTCTTTGACGAATATGGCGATGGACTGTTTCTCACGCTGCATGCGGGGGTCTGGGACCGACAGACGCAGACAGAACTCGCGACCCTCGAGTTCACGCCGGAGGACCCCGGTGAGTTGATCGAGGGAAGCCGCTTCAAGAACCTGGCCGCGCCGCTCGTGCTGCCCGCCGGCTTCCAGGGAACCATGGTGGCGTACGGGTATGGCGACGGCGAACGGCTCTTCAACACCGGCAACCGTCCTGACGACGTCGCTCAGCTCGCCACCTTCGACGGCGCCTCGCTCGTGTTTGTGGGCCTCAGCCGTTACGCCGCGACAGGCGGACCGTATCCGGGTGTCCGCGATGGCGGACCGGCCAATCGGTATGCGGCGGGGACGTTCTATTTCGAACCCCTCGCGGAGGCACCGACGCTCGCCATCACGCGCAACGCCGACAAGGTCAAGATCACCTGGACGGGCACGGGCACCCTGGAGAGCGCAACCGCGGTCACCGGGGCTTGGACGACGGTGCCGGGCGCCACTTCGGGCTATGAGGCGTCGCCGGTCGGGACCGGCCAGTTCTTCCGAGTGAAGCAGTAGCCGCACGGCCAGCCACGACCGGGTAGGGCGGGCACTCCGCTGCCCGCCGAGTTCGGCGCGCAGAGGACTGCGCGCCCTACCTGGGATGGCAGGTTCTGGCCCCAAGGCGCGCCAAACAGTTTACCGTCAATGCTTCCCATGAACCGCCACCAGGAGCGCGGACGTCAGTCCGCAGGAAGCCACGCCGGCGCAGGGACGTCCCTGCGGGCTGAAGCCCGCGCTCCTCAGCGGTTCATGGTCGATGAGAAGTTCCGCAAGGAACAAGGCGCTCTCCAAAAACCGATTCGCCCGACATGAACCATCCAGGTCTGCCAAGCCGTCGTGAGTTTCTCGGCACCGCGATTGCGCTCTCGACAGGTACGGCCGCCGCGTCCTTACTCGGGGCCGAAACACCGTCCTCACCTCCCAACCACGTCACCAGGACTGCCCGAATGAAAATTGGATTCCACACGGACGCATTCAACTCCGCCTACTGGTCTTTCGAGAAGTGCCTCGAGTGGGCGCAGCGGAGCCAGGTCCACTACATCGAGTGCGGCCTCATCGACGGCGTCAGCTGGATCCACGGGCTCGGCTACCAGCCGCACGTGGCGCTTTACGAGGATCCCGCGCTGCTGCGTCGCAAGATGGACAAGTACGGCGTGCAGTTCTCGCAGGTGGACGCCGCCTATCCGCTCTCGCAGGAGGACGGTCCGCTGCGGGGTGTTCCCTACGTCATGAAGTCCATTGCGTGGGCGGCGCAGATCGGGTGCCCGTGCGTCGACACCACCGACGGTCTGCATGCACCCGAAGGGCTGCAGGACAAGGATGCCATGGTGATGATGAAGCGGAGTTACCAGCAGATCCTCAAAGTCGCCGAGGCGCACCGGGTGATCGTCAACATCGAGCCCCACGGCTACTTCACCACGAAGCCCGAGTTCATGGCCGAAATGCAGGCGTTCAGCGACAGCCCGTATCTGCGGATGAACATGGACACGGGGAACACCTACATCGCGGGCCAGGAACCCGTGCCCTTCCTCAAGCGCTTTCTCCGTCGCGTCAGCCATGTGCATGTGAAGGACGTCTCGGAGTCGTTGGCGAAAGCCCTGCGGGGTGGCATGACCGGCATTGCGGTGAGCCACTGTTCCCTGGGAGAAGGCGTCAACGCGGCCAACATCAAGGAGTGCCTGGGGATCCTGCGCGACGCCGGGTACGATGGCGTGCTCAGCATGGAATGCGAAGGCGCCGGCGGCCCGATGATCGAGAAGTCGCTTGCCTGGCTCCGCGCCACGCTGAAGGAGCTTGGCATCGTGGCATCGTGAGATCCCAACGCCCCATGAACCCCTCGCAGGTAGGGCAGACATTCCTGTCTGCGACTTTCGGGGGCTTCCCAGTCGCCCACAGCCTCGCCGGACTGGACAGTCCGGCGCACCGGCAGGCTGGAAAGCCTGCCCTACAGCCGGCCGATCCGGCCCGCAAGGGACTGCGCGCCCTACCTTGGATGAAACGTACACGGCTCGACAGCGCGAGCGGTTCCTGGTCATCCCGCCCTGCCATGAAATTTCCACGACTTCCCGCCGTCGTGGGGGTGATCCTGCTCCTCGCGGTCGTCACGACCCGAGAGACTGCGCACGGCGGCGACGCCCCCCCGGCACCCGCTGCTCCACCGTTCTATGCCTATTGCGTCGAGCTCGGCGTACCCGGGGTTCAACCAGCGCCACTCGGGAACCAGGCCAGGCTGTTGCACGAACTCGGTTTTGACGGGATCGGCGCCGAGCTCGCGTTGGACGATTCCCTGGCCGCCAGCCTGAAGACCATCACCAACGCCGGCCTGCAGCTCTTCATGGTCTGGACCACCGTCACGGTGGATCCAAGCCGGCCCGCTTACGATGTCCGGTTGCCGGAGGCCATCCGAAAACTGAAAGGCCAGCCCGTGACGGTGAGCGTCCTGCTCCAGGGACTCAAACCCGGCGATCCGCAGGGCACGGCGCCGGCGGTGAAGGCCTTGCGGGAGCTGGGCGCGGTTGCGGCCGAAGCCGGGGTCCGTATTTCCATTTACAACCATGCCAACGACTGGGCCGAGCGCCTGCCGTTCATCTGCGACGTCCTCAAGCAGGTCGATCATCCGTGCGTCGGCTTCAACTTCAACCTGTGCCACTGGCTGAAAGTGGAGGGCACCCGCGACTGGCGTCCGGTGCTTCGCGAGGACGCCGCCCGGCTCTTCTGCGTGACGATCAACGGCGCCACAATGGGTGCGGCAACGTGGACGCATGGCCTCATCCGCCCGCTCGACGAGGGCGACTTCGATAACCGCGCGCTTCTGGGGACCTTGCGCGATATCGGCTACGGCGGTCCGGTGGGCCTGATGTGTTACGGCGTTCCCGGCATGCCGCGGGACCATCTGAGCCGGTCGATGAGAACGTGGCGCGGGTGGTTCTCGGCGCCCAACTCCGCCCCTTGAATGCTCTCGTGAAAAGGTCCGGAGACGCTTCGCGCAGACTCACCCGGCCAAGCCTCCCCTGTAGGCGCCGACGTCAGGAGGCGAGGCAGCCAGTCCCAGCCCGGCGGCCCGGCGCAGCCTCGCCCCACCAAGCCCCGGTAGGCGCCGACGTCAGGAGGCGAGGCAGCCAGTCCCAACGGGTCCGCCCGGCGCAGCCTCAACCCCCCGAGTACACTGCCCCCTCTCCTCATGAACACCCACTCAACTCACCCTCTCACCCGACGCGAGTTCCTGCGAACAACCACCGTCGCCACCACAACAACCCTGGCCCTCGGGGCCTTGGACGTCGCGCGGGTGGCGCATGCTGCCGGAACTGACGCCATCAAGATCGGCATGATCGGTTGCGGCGGGCGCTGTTCGGGTGCGGGGGCGCAAGCCCTCGGCCTCGGCAAGGACGTGAAACTCGCCGGCATGACCGATGTTTTTGAGGACCGCATGGAGGCCAAACGCGCCTATTTCCGGGAGACTTTTCCCGACCAGTTCATCGCGACGCGCGACACCTGCACATTCGGATTGGACGGCTACAAGGCGGTGATCGCCGCCAGCGACGCGGTCGTCATCGCGTGCGCGTCCAAGTTCCACTCGTTCTACGCGGAGAAAGCCATCGCGGCCGGCAAGCATGTCTTCATCGAGAAACCCCATGCGATCGACCCCGGGGGCTGTGTCCGGCTGAAACGAACCGCGGCCCTGGCGCGCGAGAAGGGGCTTTCGTTCGTGTCCGGCCACGAGAGCCGCTACCACTTCCCTTACCAGGAGATGGTCAAACGAATCCACGACGGCGCCATCGGAAAGGTGGTGGCGATCCAGTCCATGTTCCTGCGCGCGCCCTACCAAACCGTGGAGCGCAACCCCAAGTGGAGCGAGGTCGAGTACCAGTTCGCCAATTGGTATCACTTCCGCTGGCTGTCGGGGGACGACGTCACGCAATCGCTCGTGCACAACTTCGATCGCATGCGCTGGGTGCTGAGGGAGGAAAATCCGGAGTGGTGTTTCGGACTCGGGGGACGCTCGAGTGCCTTCGGCGAGGTGTACGGCGACATGTTCGACCACGCGACGGTCACCTACGAGTTTCCCGGCGGAGCGCGACTCTACGGGATGTGCCAGACCCGCACCGGCTGCCACGCGAACTGGGACGACATCATCATGGGAACCAAGGGTGTCTGCTACTGGAACGCCTGCCGGTTCGAGGGAGAGAACAAGTGGCGTTACCAGGGTCCGACGAACGACCAGCACACCGAGGAGCAGAAAATCCTCATCGGCTCGATCCGCGAGGGCAAGCCCGTGAACCACGGGGGCACGATGATCGACAGCACCTACATGGCGATCATGGGACAGATCGCCGCCTACACCGGCAAGCCGGTCACGTGGGAACAGGTGACGAAGGCGGAGTTCGAATTCGAACCCAAGGTCGCCGACGTCTGCCTGGAGATGGCTCCACCGACCAAGCCCGACGCCAGCGGCAACTACCCCTTGCCGGTGCCGGGCCAGACGAACTACCTCCAGGGCGCCTCGTGAACCTCCCCCGGAGCGCGGTCCCGCCTTCCGATTCATGGTCACTGCGCAGGTCCAAGAGGCACAGGTCGCTCTCTTCATGAACCTGTCCCGAAAAGCGGGGATGAATCCCCGCACTCCAGGCGCTTCGCGGCCCCGGACGTGCCTTGGAGCGGCGCGAAGCGTTTGGAGTGCGTCCGCTTTAGCGGCGCTTTTTGGTTCATGGCCACGGAGCAGGTCCAAAAGGCACAGGTGGCTCTCCATGAACCGACCGGTGAGGGCACCGGGCCTACAACCTGCAGGCCGGGTCCCCCGACCCGGCGGGACCGGTTCATAGCTTCCGCGCACGTCTTCGGAGCCAAGGGGGCTCCCTCCATGATCACCCAGCAACCGCCCGCAGCTCTCTACCAGGAACGCCTGCGACGCTACACCGCGGCGTTGCGCAACGAACGACCTGATAAAGTACCTATCCGTCCCTTCGTCGCCGAGTTCACGGGGGTGCATGCCGGCTTCACTTGCCAGCAACTGGCGCATCATTATCCCTATGCGTTCGAGGCCGCGCGCCGTTGCGCCGCGGATTTCGACTGGGACGCCGTGGTTCCCAACATGCTTGCCACCTGGACCGGCATGACACAGGCCATGGGACTCCGCTATTACATGGCGCCCGGTATCGATCTGCCCCCCGACGTCGGCCACCAGTACATGGAACCGCCGCCGAACGCGGCCTTCATGCAGGTCGGAGAATACGACGCGTTGATCGAGGACCCAACCGGCTTCCTGTATGCCGTGTGGCTCCCGCGCGTGACGGCCGCCATCCGTGCCCCCGGCCTTCCCGAATCCGTGAACCGCGACCTCGCGCTGGTCAAGGGTGCGATGGCGATGAGCCAGTTCTTTCAGGACTGGGTGGTGCAGGAGCGGCGTCTCCGGGAGGAGTGCGGAACCGTGACCGCCATCGCCGGCATGCTGAAGGCGCCTCTGGATTTGCTGGCGGACAAGCTTCGCGGCTACGTCGGTCTGGCGGAGGACCTCCTCGTGCGGCCGGCCAAAGTCCGTGCCGCGTGCGAGGCCTTGATGCCGCACCTGGCGTACTTCGCGCGCGTGACCGCGGACCCGCTGCGCCAGGTCCCCATCGGATTCTGGATGCATCGCACCTGCGTGCCGTTGATCTCGCCGCGCCACTTTGCCGAAATCGCCTGGCCGACGCTCCGTCCGATCGTCGAGGACCTGTGGGCTCGCGGCCACCAGACGCTCTTTTACGCAGAAGGGAATTGGAACCACCACCTGGAAGCCTTCGCGGAGTTGCCGGAGCGCAGCATCGTCTTTCACGTCGACCGCACCGACCTGGAGCAGGCCCATCGAGTCCTGGGACCGAAGTTCTGCCTGAGCGGCGGCGTCCCCAACACCCTCCTGAGCGGGACGAACCCCGATGAAGTGCGCACGTGCTGCCGGCACATCCTCGAAACGGCCGGCCGGGATGGCGGCTTCATCATGGACGCCAGCGCCATCGTTCAGAACGACGCCCGCGTGGAGAATCTCCGCGCGCTGACCGAAGCGACGCGCGAGTACGGCGTGTATTCGTCGTCGGTTTGCCACGCCAGCCAGGCGGAAGCGACGCCCTTCGCCGCGACACAGAGCCCCGCCGGGCTGTTGAATGCGCCGACCGCTCCCCGTCCACCGGGAACGTGCATCCCCTGGCGCGATGTGTTGCCTCAACTGCCTCCGATCAGCGGGGACGCCGCACTGTGCCAGAGTGTCTGGGAGTCGGTGGACGCCTTGGGCTACATGTACGTCTGGTGGATCCTGCTCGCCTTCTGAGCCGCTGATCCCCGACCCGGACCGCCGCGCTGGCGACGTTCGAACCACTCCTCACGTCGCAGGGACGAATCGCTGCAAGACCAGCGCCGAAGCGAAGAACAGGCCGAAGGCAGGCAGCACGATCCAAGGTTCACCGACCGTCGCGAGCAGATCCACCAGGACAATCCCGGCCAGGAGGTTCGACACCGCAAACCCGATTTGCCGGGCCTCGCTCCGAAAGACGAACCTCAGGCTGGGCAGGATCCAAATCACCAGCAGGAGGCCCAGGTAGAAGGCGCGTTCGCGGTAACCACCGAGGCCCGATTCACCTCCGCCACCGTTCGCGAGGAACGCGAGCAGGATCGGCGCTGCCAGCGTCGCCACCGGCCACCACCGGACCGGCCCCAGGATGCTCTCCTTTCGGGCCAGGTAACTCAGGCCGACCACGTACGCGCCGAGCGTTATCCCGCTCCAGATCGCCAGTCCGGTCACCTGGGTGGCGGCCGTGGCAGCGAGCAGGTAAAGCAGGAAACGGCACCCGCCCATCAACATCACCGACAGCGCATAACGCTTGTGGATCCAGTTGTAGACCACGATGACCAGCGCCAGGATCAACGCGACCAGGAAACTCGACGTCCCCACAAACAGGAAGACGCCGACGCCCCCCGCAAGCCACGCCCATCCCAGTTGCCAGACCAGGGCGTGCCGGATCTGGCCCGAGGGAATCGGACGCTCGCGCCGCCGCTGGCGGTCGAAGTCGGCATCAAACGCGTCATTGAGGTAGAGCCCGCCCGTGTAGAGCAGTGCCGCTCCCAGATTGAGCAGGAGGAAATGACCCGGAGATCCCCCGCCCGAAAGCACCCATGCCGCCAGGCAGTTCGAGAAAACGGTGGGAAGGTTCGAGACCCGCCCGAGCAACAGAAGCGCGCGGAGACTCGAATGTGGTTGCGGCGAAGCCAGCAGCATGCGGCTCAACGAGCCTACGCCCAAGCCGCGTCATTCCCAGCAAATCCTCGCAGGCGACGCAACGCGTTCCCCTCAACTTTAGCGTCCTCGCGACACGCCGCCTCGCCCCATGCTTCCGCTCGAAGGCGGTGGCGACATCCGGGTCGGAGCACTCGGCATCCGGGAGCTGAAACCCGGCGAAGAGAATCCCTGGCGTGGCGGTGCTGACCACGAAGGAGACAGGCCTCGCGACGGACTCGCTCCGCCGAAAGTCCTGGACGGAGACGAGCGCGGGGGCGTCATCGAACCGCCCCGAGAGCGGGACCCGGCCGGGTAGCCCGGGTAGGCGGATGAGCGCGAAGCGGCGGCCGGCGACCGAAAGGAAGGCGAAGCGTTTCCCCAGGATCGCGTCGGAGCACTGCGGGGAGCGGCGCTGGGAACCTGCCGGGCGGCGGAGTTCGGTACCGGAGAGCGCGCGGCGGGAAACGATCGGGCTCCGGCGGAGGTGGAAGCACCGGGGAGCCGTGATGGAGGAACCGTCCTCGAAACGGTCGGCGCCCCCGGGAAGGTGCGCGCGGCGTCGGAGCGTGCGAGTGAACGGTTGCCTGTCGGTGCTGCCGCCCTCTGCCGGCCGGAGAGATCCGTCCGCCCCGGGACGTTCGCCCGCGAAGGGGCTGCGATTCCCGACGCGCCACTCCGCCCGGGGCTCTTGAAATCAGTGCCCCTTGCGGAGCTGAGTCTCGTGGGAGCCTGATAGGGGGACTTCACGGTGCGGCCATATTCCGGCAGCGACCGCCGCTGCGGATTCGACGGCCGCGTGTACGGTCCCGGCGAGTCCTTGCGCGGATCCGACCTGGCCATGTGAGCGCCGGGAGGACCGCCGGGGCGGGAACCCGGGGGTGGTCCACCGTAGGATCCGCCTCCATGGGATGATCCGCCCCCGTGACCACGGTGAGGCCCCGCGTAGCAGGGGTAACGCGGTGCGCACGCCCAGTAGGCCCCACAAGGACCCCACCAGCCCACAGGGTAGCACCCTCGCCAACCCCACCCGTACCCCCATCCCAGCCAACCGTAGCCGCAACTGAACCCGACACTCCAGCCGCTCCATGAACTGTACGCGTAACCAAAACCGAACGTGGCCGGGTACGACCAGAAGCACGCCGGGGCGTAATAGCCCGGGTACCACCAACCGGTGCCGTACACGATCGTCGGTCCTGCCACATAGCAGCCCGCGTAGGCCGGCAGGTATCCGACGTAGACCGTTTCCGGCGAAGTCCCGTAAACGTACACATACTTGACGTTGTAATGGGGATGGCTCGGCGGAAGCGATTGGATCTCCACCGGAACGCTCGTCGCCACGGTCCACGGTCCTTCCGGGCCTGGACCGGTGTACCAAACCGCATCACGGCAGACGTAGTACCCGCCCCTGACGAGGAAGACCGCGTCGGCGGTGTTCGTGGCCCATTGCACGCCGGCATCGGTCACCGGCTGAAAGCGCGGCTCACCGTCGTACTTGACCTCGAGACGGGCCGGGCCCGGTTCGACCGCGGTGATCTGCGGAATCGCCGCCTGCGCCACCGCATCCTCCGCTTCTCGCGTGCCCGCCACGTAGGTGAGCACTTCGGACTTCGGAGAGCCGGGCGGGATTCGCGCGAACGCCGCGGGTAGACGGTCGGAGGCAGTCGGTTCCCATGGGCCCTGAAGCGAGTGGCTGCGATACCAGCGTCCGGAGAACACCACGTAGTAAGCCTTCGTCTCCAACTCCAGGAAGAGAAGCTGGTCGCTGTTGCTCACGTAGAAGAGTTCGTTCCCGGGAACCGGCGTGTAGGTGGGTTCGCCCCGGGTGACGATCAACTCGGCCGGTTCGCCCGAAACCAAAATCCGCGGAACCGGCGCGCCGCTCACGGAGGAGACCTGAGTCTGGGGCTCGCCGGCTTTCGCGGCCAAGGCGGTCACCACCGGCTCCGGCGGCTGCGGGCTTGGGGTCCAATCGCCGTTCCATTCCCCGGCGGTGTACCAGGCCTCAACGCCCCGCAGCCAATACGACTTGGTGGCCGAATCGAAGACCATGGCGTAGGGGGTGTTGATCACCCGCATGATGGGCGAATTGGTCAAGGGCCGGAGCTGCGGGGGACCATCGAGGACGATCAGGACGGCAGGCGCGGGGCTGTACAGAATCCTCGGCGGCTCCCGGTTCAGGTCGCGGGCCGCAAGCCGCTCGCGGGTGCTGGCGTCGAGGCCGGAGTCGAGTGCTTCCGCCGAGAGAGTCCAGGTCAAGGGCGCGAGGTCCGAGGTCAAGGTGGCCGCCAAACCGGTCATTCCCGGAGCCTCGGCGGCTGGAAAGTGAACCCGGGTAACCGCGAGCCGGGAGATCGTGGTGGTCGGTGCGTTCGGATCGCGAGAAGAGACTGCCTCGAGTTCGGCGACGCCGAACACCACATTCGTTGCTCCGGCGGGGTTGACGGCGAGGGCCGCGCGGGCATGGAGGCGGTCTCCGTCGAGGTTGGTCGGTTGAGGCTGGAACAACGTGACGCGGCCTTGGGGTGTGTCCAAATGGCGCGGCCATTCCAAGGTCGTTCCGGCCGCCGCGGGGGGCGCGGGTTGAGCACCGGCCAGAGGGAGTTCCCCAGCCAGACCACCGATCCCGCCAGGCAGGCCGAGAACCAAGGCAGCACCGGTGACAAGCGTCATCCACATGCGCATCCAGCACGGCTCACGTTGCGCTTCGACCATGCTCGGAAAGTAGCCGCGAGATGGGGGGTCTGCCAAGCCAGGAAACCGACGGGGGCGAGCCAGGTGGGGACGGATAGGGTGACAATAGGGTGACAGGTTCTTAGTAGAAGCGGTTGCCGATAGAGTGACAGGTTCGTGGTTCGTTTCCTGGCCTGATGTCAGGCAGACAGAGCTCAAGCTCCCGCGATTGCTCCGTCCGGCTGACACGGTGTAGGCTCTCCTCCATGAACCTGCTCCGAAAAGCGGGGATGAATCCCCGCGCTCCCGGCGCTTCGCGACTTCGGACGTGCCTGGGAGCGGCGCGAAGCGTTTGGAGTGCGTCCGGTTTACCGGCGCTTCTGGGTTCATGGGCGCGGCACATGGTCGAGAGGCCAAGGGGATTTCCCATGAACCTCCCCAGGCGCGCGGACTTCAGTCCGCAGGAAGCCACGCCGGCGCAGGGACGTCCCTGCGGGCTGAAGCCCGCGCTCCTCACCGGTTCATGGCCGATGGGCAAGTCGAAAAGGAACAGCTGGCGCTCCACCAATCCCCGCCGGGCGCTGCTTCTCGGAGGGGTGCTGTTCTCCGCCTTGCTCGGGAGCGGCTGCCACGTCGACAGGCAACCGGAGCCTCGCGAGCTCTCCAAAACGTTTCATCCGGAGAAGCTCGCGGAAATGGACGCCGCCATCACGAACGCGGTCGCCCAGAACAAGTGCCCGGGAGGAGTGCTCTGGGTCGAACGAGACGGCATCAGTTATCAGCGTGCGTTTGGGCAAAAAGCCGTGGTGCCCGGACCCGAGCCGATGACCCTGGACACGATCTTCGACGCCGCTTCGTTGACGAAGGTGGTCGCCTGCACCCCCGCCATCATGCTGCTCGTGGAGCGCGGCCAGGTCGCCTTGGACGAACGAGCCTCGACGTACATCCCGGAGTTCACCGGCGGCGGCAAGGAATCGGTCACCATCCGCCAATTGCTGACCCACACGTCCGGGCTGCGACCCGACATCAGCCTCACGCCCGACTGGGACGGCTATGACGCCGCGATCCGGCTGTGTTGCGCTGAAACGCTGGCGACGCCTCCGGGACAACGGTTTGTCTATAGTGATACCGGGCCGATTCTCCTCGGTGAAGTGGTCCGTCGCGTTGCAGGAAAGGGCTTGGATGAGTTCGTTGCAGCCGAAGTCTTCCGGCCGCTGGGGATGAACGACACCGGGTTCAACCCGCCTGCCGCAAAGCTCCCCCGCGTCGCCCCGACCGAGGTCGAAGCAGGTGTGCCCCTGCGCGGGGTTGTGCACGACCCGCGCGCGCGCCGGATGGGCGGCGTGGCGGGCCACGCAGGACTCTTCACGACCGCGAGCGACCTCTCCCGCTACGCCCGGATGCTGCTTGCCGGAGGCGAACTGGATGGCGTCCGGGTCTTCAAGCCCCAGACCGTCCAGGTCATGACGAGCGTGCAATCGCCTCCCGGCGCGACTCGTCGGGGCCTGGGCTGGGACATTGATTCCGCCTATGCCGGCCCGCGCGGCGAGGTCTTCCCCATCGGTTCCTACGGGCACACGGGCTGGACGGGAACCTCGCTGTGGATCGATCCGTTCTCCCGGACGTTCGTCATCTTCCTCGCCAACCGGAACCATCCCACGGAAGACGGCAACGTCATCGCGCTCCGTCGGCGGCTCGGGACTCTCGCCGCCCAGGCAGTGGTCGGGTACAACTTCAGTTACGTGCCGGGCGCGCTGGCCGCGGAGAACGCTTCGGGAACAGCATCCGCCTCAAGGCCCGCGGGAGCTGCATCCGAAGGCCAGAGAACGTCCACCGCTCCGGGCGCGTCCGCGCCTGGGAAACCCGTGCTCAACGGGATCGACGTGCTGTCGCAGCAGCGCTTCGCCGCGTTGAAGGGGCTGCGGGTGGGCCTGATCACCAACCACACCGGCCACGACCGCGAGCGACGCTCCACCATCGACCTGCTTCGCGCCGCCCCGGATGTCTCGCTGGTTGCGCTCTTCAGTCCGGAACACGGCATCCGCGGTGTGGCGGACGAGAAAGTGGCGGACGGGGTCGACCGTGTCACGGGCCTGCCGATCTACAGCCTCTACGGCGACAACCGCTCGCCGCGCCCGGAGCAGTTGCAGGCCTTGGACGCGCTCGTGTTCGACATCCAGGACATCGGCTGCCGGTTTTACACCTACATCTCGACCATGGGCCTGGCCATGGAAGCCGCGGCCAAGGCGGGGAAGCAGTTCTTCGTCCTGGACCGCGTCAATCCGATCACCGGCCTCGCGGTGGAAGGCCCCGTGCACCGCGGCAAATCGAGTTTCGTCGCGTTCCACGACCTGCCGCTCCGGCACGGCATGACCGTGGGGGAGCTGGCGCACCTGTTCAATGCCGAGCGTGGCTGGAACTGCCGCTTGACGGTTGTGCCCCTCGAAGGCTGGTCCCGGTCGCGGTGGCTCGACGAAACGGGCCTGCCGTGGACCAACCCCTCGCCGAACATGCGCAATCTGACCGAGGCGACGCTATACCCGGGCGTGGGGCTGCTCGAGTCGGCCGTGGCCGTGGGGCGCGGGACCGACACGCCCTTTGAGGTCGTTGGCGCGCCGTATGTGAACGACGTGCATTTTGCCACCGCGCTGAATGCCGCCGGCCTCCCGGGCGTGCGGTTCGTGCCGATTCGCTTCACACCGAAAGCGAGCACGTTCGCCAACCAGGCGTGCGGTGGCGTTCACCTCGTGTTGACCGACCGTGACGCCCTGAACGCCGTGGACCTTGGTCTCACGCTGGCGCTGACGCTGCAACGGCTCTACCCGGGCCAGTTCGCACTGGAGAAGATGCGTCCCCTGCTGACCGATGAGGCCACCATGAACGCGATCAAGGAAGGCAAACCGCTGGCCGCCATCCGCGAGGCTTGGCAGAAGGACCTCGCCGCCTTCCAAGCGCGCCGGGCGAAGTACCTCCTGTATCCATAGCGAGGCGCGCCTTCGCCCGGCCAGCGCGTTCTGTTTCCGGCACCTCGAGCTTCCATCCCTCCGTCGCCTCCCGTAGCGAACGGCGCGGGCTTGAGGACGCGCTTTTCCCTCGCGGCATGCCGGATTCGTGGCATCCTCAGGCCACCCTATGCTCAAAGCAGGAATCGTCGGCCTGCCCAATGTGGGCAAATCCACTCTCTTCAATGCGGTCACCCGATCCCACAAGGCGCCAGCCGAGAATTACCCGTTCTGCACGATCGAGCCCAACCTCGGGGTGGTCACCGTGCCGGACCCGCGTCTCGACGCCCTGGCCAGCGTGGTGAAAGTGCCGAGCCGCATCCCCACGACCATGGAGTTCGTGGACATCGCCGGCCTGGTCAAAGGGGCTTCGCGCGGCGAAGGGCTGGGAAACAAGTTCCTCAGCCACGTTCGCGAGGTTGACGCCATCCTCCATGTGGTTCGTTGCTTCGAGGACGCCGACATCCATCACGTCACCGGCAGCATCGACCCGGTACGTGACATCGAAATCGTGATGACGGAGCTGGTCCTGGCGGATCTCGAAGCCGTTCGCAAGCGCCACGAGCGCGTCGCCAAGGACGCCAAGCGGGGAGACAAGCATGCCCAGGTGGAGGTCGCGTGCCTGGAGCGACTCGACCCTCATCTCAACGCCGGTCAGCCGGCGAACCTGCTCCCCTTCAGCGGGGACGAAGCGGTGATCGTGCGCAGCTTTGGCCTGCTGACGGCACACCCCACCCTGCTGGTGGCGAACGTCAAGGAATCGGAGCTGGCCGGCGCGGATACCAACCCGCACGTCGACCGCGTGCGGCAATACGCCAAGACCCACCAGGCTTGCGGCACCATGGTGTTGTGCGCCCAGCTTGAAAGCGACCTCGCCGACCTGTCTGCGGAAGAGGCGGCACAATACCTGGCCGAGCTCGGGATGAAGGAGTCCGGCGTGTCGGCGCTGATCCAGGCCACCTACACGCTGCTCGGTCTGCGCACCTTCTTCACCTTCAACGAGAGCGAGGTGAGAGCCTGGACCATTCCCGGCGGAACCGTGGCAGCCAAGGCCGCGGGACGAATACACACCGACTTCGAGCGCGGCTTCATCAAGGCCGAACGCGTGTTCTGGGAAAACCTGGTTCGTTGTGGATCCGTGGGCCATGCACGGGAACTCGGGCTGTATGCGCACGAGGGCCGCGACTACGTCGTCCGGGATGGCGACGTGCTGCTCTTCAAGTTCAACGTGTGAAGCCGCGACACTTCCTGAGCTTCGCCGCATCGCTGGCGGGCTGTCTGTGCCTCGCGGGAGAGCCGCCCGCGCGGCCGAACATCGTCCTGATGCTGGCCGATGACCTGGGCTGGAGCGACCTCGGCTGCTATGGGGCGGACCTGCACGAGACACCGCATCTGGATGGGCTCGCAAGCCAGGGAGTGCGTTTCACGCACGCTTACGCCATGTCCGTCTGTTCGCCGACACGCGCGGCCCTGCTCACGGGAAAGCACGCCGCCCGGCTGCACTTTACCGTCTGGCGGGAGGCCTCCGTCGAACGGGCGGAACGGGTCAGGAACGGCACGGAAGGGCTGCAGCCGCCTTTGACGGTCGCGGACCTGCCCCACGCCGAGGTCACGCTGGCGGAGGTGCTCAAAGCGGAGGGGTATCTCACGTTCCACGTCGGCAAGTGGCATCTCGGCGACGCCGGTCACTCACCCGAAACGCAAGGGTTCGATCTCAATGTTGGCGGGACGCATTGGGGCGCGCCGGCCACGTATTTCCATCCGTTCAGCGGCGCCTTCGGCCAGGCCCGTGAATTCCGTTACGTACCGGGACTCGGCCTGGGCAAGCCGGGAGAGTATCTCACGGACCGGCTGACCGACGAAGCCCTCAAGTTGATCGACGCGGCGGGCGACCGGCCGTTCTTTCTCAACCTGTGGTTCCACAGCCCGCACACCCCGATCGATGCCAAACCCGCGCTGGTCGAGTCCTTTCGCCAGAAGCTGAAACCCGGCCTGCGTCACCAGAATCCCGGCTATGCCGCGATGGTCCGGACACTCGACGAAAATGTGGGGCGCGTCCTGGATCACCTCGAAAGCCGCGGACTTGTAGGTCGCACCATGGTGGTCTTCATGTCTGACAACGGGGGTTACCTGGGGAGCCTTGCCGGCCAACCTGTGAACAACAACGCGCCCTTGCGGTCCGGGAAAGGCTCGCTCTATGAAGGCGGCATCCGCGTCCCGCTGCTGGTGCGGATGCCGGGCTTGACGCCACGGGGCGTCACCTGCAGCGAGCCGGTCATCTGCATGGACCTGTTCCGAACCCTCGCCGAAGTGGCAGGCGGTGCTGGCGCCCCTGGTGAGGACGGAGTGAGCCTGGTCCCGCTGCTCCGGGATCCCGCGTCGCACCTCGGGCGGGAGGAACTTCATTTTCACTACCCTCATTACTACGCGACCACCACTCCGGTGGGAGCCATTCGCTCGGGGGACTGGAAGCTGATGCAGTTTTTCGAAGGCCACCTCGAGCTCTACAACCTCCGGGATGACCCGGGCGAGCGGCAGGATCTGGCCGCTTCCCAGCCCGAACGCGTCCGGCAATTACGCACCCGGCTCGAGTCCTGGCGGCGAGAAGTGGGGGCCCAACTGCCCACGCAACGCGATTCCGGCGAGCCTTGAGCGATTTGCGGTCCCCCCGGGTGTGGCACATCGTTCCGACTCGCATGAGCGCCCCATCGCCATTTCGACGCCCGGTCTGGCTCCCGATCTTCTCGCTTTGCTGTCTGAGCACGATGCTCGGGGGGACCTTGTCGGTGCAGAGTTCCGAGCCCTTGCTGAAGCTGCAGCGTGGCGATCATGTCGCCATCGTGGGCAACGCCCTTGCCGACCGGATGCAGCACTCCGGCTATTTCGAAACGCTCGTCCAGGCGAGGTTCCCCGAACACGAACTGGTGTTTCGCAACCTTGCGGCTGCCGGCGACGAGATCGTCACGCGCCACCGCTCGGAGAACTTCGGTTCGCCGGACGATTGGCTCAAGAAGGTCGGCGCGGATGTCGTCCTCGCGTTCTTCGGGTTCAACGAGTCCTTCCGCGGTCGTGATGGGCTCGATGCATTTCGGCGCGACTTGGCGGCCTTCGTCCAGCACACGCTTTCGCAGGACTACAGCGGCCGAGGAGCGCCGCGGTTGGTGTTGTTCTCGCCGATCGCCATCGAGCGTCATCGTGATCTGGATTTTCCCGGGGGCGAGGCGCGGAACGCGCTGCTGGCGGCTTACACGGAGGCGATGAGGGAGGTGGCGGCGGCGAAGGGGATCGCCTTTGTCGACCTCCATGAGCTCTCAAGGCGAAGCTACGCGAAAGCGGCGACCGAAGGCAGGTCGCTGACCGTGAATGGGCTTCACCTCACGGACGCCGGGGATGCCGCACTTGCTCCCGTCCTCTTCGAGGCGCTCTTTCGCGAGGAACGGCCCGCAGGCGACCTCGGCCGGCTTCGGACGGCCGTCAATGAGAAGAACTGGCAGTGGCACCAGCGGTACCGGACGATCGACGGCTACAACGTTTACGGCGGCCGCTCGCAGCTCAACTACGAGTCCGGCCCCGGCGGTCCGCGGGTCTCGAACTACCACGTGATGCAGCAGGAGATGTCGCAACGGGACGTCCTCACCGCGAACCGCGATCGCCGCGTTTGGGCAATCGCCCGTGGGGGCGACCTGGAGGTGGACGATTCGAATCTCCCGCCGGTCACGCCGGTCGAGTCCAACAAACCCGGCCCGGGTCCCGAAGGCGCCCACGTCTTTCTGAGCGGCGAGGCTGCCATCGACGCCATGACGGTGCATGCGGGCATGAAGGTGAACCTCTTCGCGAGCGAGGAGCGTTTCCCCGAGTTGGTGAACCCCGTGCAGATGGCGTGGGACACGCGCGGGCGCCTCTGGGTGGCGACCTGGCCCAACTACCCGGAGCGCCGGCCCGACAGCCGCACGGGTGACCGCTTGCTCGTGTTCGAGGACACGGATCGGGACGGGCGCGCCGACTCCTGCCGGCCGTTCCTCGAGGACTTGAACGCTCCCACCGGCTTCCAGTTCTACAAAGACGGCGTGCTCGTGGTTCAGGCGCCTGATCTTTGGTGGGTGCGCGACACCGACGGCGATGGACGCGGCGACTGGAAGGAGCGGGTGTTGATGGGCCTGGATTCGGCGGACTCGCACCACACCGCGAACGCGCTTTGCCTGGACCCGGGCGGCGCGGTTTACCTGAGTGACGGCGTGTTTCACCGCACCCAGGTCGAGACAGCCGAAGGCCCGGTGCGCAACAACGATGCGGCCATCTACCGGTTTGTCCCGCGCACGGGCGCGTTCGAGACCCACATCGCCTACGGCTTCGCCAATCCGCACGGGCGCGTGTTCGATCCGTGGGGGAACGACCTCGTCACCGACGCGACCGGCAACGAGAACTTCTTCGGCCCGGCGTTCAGCGGGCGTTTGGACTACCCGGCCAAGCATGCCGGGATGCGCCAGTTCTGGAACCGGCCTTCGCGGCCCTGCGCGGGAACCGGCCTCCTCAGCAGCGGTCATTTCCCGCCGGAGTTCCAGGGCGATTTCCTGAACTGCAACGTCATCAGTTTCCAGGGCATTTACCGCGTCGGGATGAGCGAGGATGGTTCCGGTCTGAAGGGCGAAACGCGGGAGCACCTGGTTCACTCGAAGGATCCGAACTTCCGCCCCGTGGCCGTGGGCAACGGTCCGGACGGGGCGCTGTACTTTCTGGACTGGCACAACCCGATCATCGGCCACATGCAACACCACCTGCGTGATCCGAGCCGGGATCACGCCCACGGCCGGATCTACCGCATCACCTGCGCGGGACGTCCCTTGCTGACGCCACCAGCGATTGCCGGCCAACCCATCCCCGTTCTCCTGGGGTTGCTGAAGTCACCGGAGAACCTCACGCGCGAACTGGCGAAGATCGAACTCGACTGCCGCGCCACCGCGGAGGTGATTCCGGCGGTCAAGCTCTGGGCCGGCTCGCTCGATCCGCAGGACCCGGCGTTTGCCCATCACCTCACCGAGGCGCTCTGGGTACACCAATGGCACAATGTCGTGGATCTCGAACTGCTGAATCGCGTCCTCGCGCTGCCTGAGCCTCGGGCACGCGCGGCGGCCACACGGGTGTTGTGCTATTGGCGGGATCGCGTCCCGGAGGCGCTTGCGCGGTTGGAAGCTCGCGCCGCGGACCCGCATCCGCGGGTGCGTCTGGAGGCGGTGCGGGCGGCCAGCTTCTTCCGCAGCCCGGAGGCCGTGGATGTTGCGCTTCGAGTCCTGCAGCAGCCGACCGACTACTACCTGGACTACACGTTGAACGAAACGCTCCGCCAGCTGGAGTCCTCATGGCGCCGCGCCTTGAAGCAGGGCGAACCACTCGCCGGGAACAATCCCGTGGCGCTGGACTTCCTCCTGAAGCGCCTTACCAGCCCGGAACTCCTCGAACTTCCCCGCAGCGCGGCGGTCGAGCGGGCATTACTCGGTCGGGCCGACCTGATTGACGGCACGCGCAACGAAGCCTTGCGGAGTCTTGCGGCGCGCACGGGGCAGAATCCGGCGAACGCGTTGATGGGTTTGCTCGAGTCCCTCACCCATTCCAGCCCCGCCGCCGTGACCTATGCGCGGCTCTTGCCACTGCAGCCCCCCGCCGAACTTCGGGGCCTCGACACCCGACTCACCGCACTCGCGAAAGCCGGCCCTGACACCGCCTTGCGCCAGGCCGCCTGGGCGGCCCGGATTGTGGCGGAGGGAGATTGCCAAAAGGCCTGGATCGACGCGGCCTCGAACCCGGCGCAACTGGCCGACCTGCTGAACGGCCTTCCGCTGGTCTATGATCCGGACCTGCGCAGCGCCCCTTACGAACGGGTAAGCGCCCTGTTGCGCACCAACGCTCCGGACTTCCTGAAGGCCGCTTCGATGCGAGCGCTGGTCACCATGCCGCGCGAACCCGAGGTCACGTTCACGTTGCTGGCGGAGACGATGGCGGACGACGGCCAGTGCCTCGCCGGCGCCCAGGGATTGCGGGCCCTCCCACGTTCCAGCTGGAGCGCCGAGCCTGCGGCCGCCGCCGCCAAGGCGCTGGTGGCTTGGGCGCGTCGTGTTCCTCCCGCCGAACGCACCGGCCGCGACTACGTGGAAGCCGTGCAAGTCGCGGACGAACTCGCCGGGTTTTTCCCGGATCAGGAGGGGACCGCGCTACGGGACGAAATGCGGGGGCTGCGGGTCGCGGCGTTCGTGGTGCGGACGGTTCGGGAACAAATGCGGTTCGATACGCCCAGGCTGGTTGTCGAGGCGGGCAGGCCGTTCGAGATCCTGGTCGAGAATCCCGATTTCATGCCGCACAACTTCGTCGTCGTGAAGCCCGGGTCGCGGCCCAGGGTCGGGGGATTGGCGCAAGAGATGAAGCCGGACCAGCGGGACGGCGAGGGGCGTCCGTACGTCCCGGCCAGCCCGGACGTACTCGGAGCGACGCGGCTGCTCGAGGCGGGACAAGCCCAGCGGCTGAAGATGACGGCACCGACAACCGAAGGCGACCACGAGTTCGTCTGCACTTTTCCCGACCACTGGCAGACGATGTGGGGTTGGCTGGTGGTGACCCGCAATGTGGAGGCCTACTTGCGCCAACATCCGATCCCGCCCCCCGCGGGCGTAAGCGGCACGGCGCCGACGCACGCGCACCACGGGGACACGACCGCGCCCGCCGCCGGCCACGCGCATTGAACCAGCCCGGCTCCTTGTCGGGAGCCTGCGACCCGGAGGACCGATTGGCTTGACCCGCTCCGAGGCGGAGATCACCGGCGGCCCGGACCGAAGAAATAGCCGCGCCCGATGCGACCGCCGCGGGCGCGACGCTGGTGGAGCGGTGTTCCGCCGGGTTTGAGTTCCTCGAAGAGGGCCGTGTATTCGTATGGAAAACCCTCGAGCTTGGTCCGTTCGATCTTCTGGCCGATGAAGCGCTCGATCGCCATGACGTGCATGGCGTCCTCCGCCGCCATGATGGTGAGCGCATCGCCTTTCGCCTGGGCCCGACCCGTCCGGCCGATGCGATGGACGTAGTCCTCGGGGTGCTGCGGGACGTCGTAGTTGATCACGTGGCTGACGTCCTCAATGTCGAGACCTCGTGAAGCGATGTCGGTGGCCACGAGCACTTCAAACCGGCCGTCCCGAAAGCCGCGCAACGCCTGCTCGCGCTCGCGCTGGGTGCGGTTTGAATGAAGTACCGCGACCGCGTGGTTGTTGCGTTTGAGGACGCCTCCCACCTGGTCGGCGCCGTGCTTCGTGCGGCAAAACACGATCACCGAGTCATAGTTGAGCCGCTTCAAGAGCTCGAGCAGGAGCAGCTGCTTCTGCCGCGAGGAGACCGGGTAGA
The DNA here is from genome assembly GCA_964535555.1 of uncultured Verrucomicrobiota bacterium. Taxonomy (GTDB): domain Bacteria; phylum Verrucomicrobiota; class Verrucomicrobiia; order Limisphaerales; family J093; genus DSVZ01. Next base: position 11,048 of record CAZHUS010000054.1, on the reverse strand, counting down.
TGGCGTGTCGCACGGTCTCGGCCGGCATCCGTCGGGCGCCGATCTCCACCACTTCCGGCGAGCGCATGGCCCACTGGATGAGCGTCTCGATCTCAGCGGGTATCGTCGCCGAAAACAGGGACGTATGCCGTTCGCGGGGGCACTTCTGCAGGATCCGCTTCACGTCCGGCAGAAATCCCATGTCCAGCATGCGGTCGGCCTCGTCGAGCACAAGGTAGCGCGCCTTGTCGAGGCGGACATTGCCGCGACCAAGGTGATCGAGGAGCCGGCCCGGCGTTGCGACGAGGACGTCGACGCCCTTGCGCAACGCGTCGGTTTGGGTCCCGTAACCGACGCCCCCGTAGGCCACGGCGACGCGCAGCTTGGTAAAGCGCGCGTAATCCCGGAAGGCGGTCTCGACCTGGGCGGCCAGTTCGCGGGTCGGTTCCAACACCAACGCGCGCGGCCCGGGCGCCGGATCGCCCAGCAGTGAGAGAATCGGCAGCGCGAAAGCGGCCGTCTTGCCGGTTCCGGTCTGCGCGCTTCCGATGACGTCTCGGCCGGACATGACCAAGGGGACGGCCCGCAACTGGATGGGAGTAGGCTCCACATATCCCGCGGCCCGGACCCCTTCAAGTACATCCGCCGAAAGACCCAATTTGGCGAAGGGCATGTGGGGAGCCTAACAGCCGCGGCGGAAATGGGAACTGCGAACCGATGCGGCGCACGCGAGTCGGCGCCGTCACACTCCGGCGTGCTACCGCTGTCCAGCTATTGGGGAGCGTGACTTTGCGAATCTCGTTGCGGATGCGATAGTGGCGCCAATGCCATCGCCTGCCACGGGGGAGTCGGAACGGTCTGGCTGGTTTACCACCACCCACTGGAGTGTGGTGCTGGCAGCTCGGGACACCCAGTCACCACGCTGCGACGAGGCGCTCGATCGCTTGTGCCGCCAGTACTGGCCCCCGGTATACGCCTTCATCCGCCGGCGCGGCCACGGGCCCGACGACGCCCAAGACCTCACCCAGGGGTTCTTCGCCCGGTTGCTCGAGAAGAATTACCTGCAAGCCGCTGACGCTGCCAGGGGCAAGTTCCGCACCCTGCTGCTCACGGCCGTGACCCGTTTTCTGATCAACGAGCGGGACCGGAGACTGGCCCAGAAGCGCGGCGGTGGGGCTGTCCATCTCCCGCTCGAGGTCAACCACGCCGAGGAAGGTTATCGCGTGGAACCGGCGGATCCCGCCACTCCGGAGACGATCTACGAGCGACGATACGCCGAGACGCTCCTCGAGGCGGTCCTGGGTCGGCTCCGCGGCGAGTTCGCAGCCAATGACCAGCGAGATCGATTTGAAGTACTCAAGCCGTTTCTCGCCGCCGAACGCCACCCACTGTCCGGGGCGGACGTGGCCGCGCGGTTGGGCCTCTCTGAAACGGCGGCATATTCGGCCATTCACCGATTGCGGCGACGCTATGGTGAGTTACTGCGCGAGGAAGTCGCCCACACGGTCGCCCGGCCCGAGGAGATCGACGACGAACTGCGCCATCTCGCCCAGGTGCTGAGCAGGTGAGGCGAAGTCTCCCGTGAGTTATGCAACCGCAGAACTGCTTGCGGTAGGGCGGGCCTGTCCGCAGCCCGCCGGGTATGGCCCACCATGGAGAATTCAGAGCTTTCGCGCACTCACGGTGGGGGGGACGCGGCGCCTGTCGAGCCAGGCGGGGTGAGATCAAACCGTGGCACGGCGGTGCACCAAGCCGGCTGGCCTGGATTCGCGGTGCAAGCTTCGGCCGGAGCGGCTGAAGAACCAACGGATGATGAACAGAGCCTGACGTATGGCCCGGTGTCCTGAATGTGGCGGCCCGCTGGTGACGGACGTGACCGAAGGGTTGTGCTCGAAGTGCCTCATGATGCAGGGGCTCAAGCTCGCTTCGGGCCTCGGGCAACTATTTCCACGCGCCCCCGAGGTTGCACCGACATCCACTCCTGCCGACGCCGAAGTAGCCGCTTCGGCGCGGCTAAGGCCCGTCGGACGGGAGTGGGACGGGGTGAGGGACGAAGCTTGCGAGGCAGCCGGCGCCAGCCTGCCACGGTCGTTTGGGGATTACGAACTCATCGAGGAAATCGCCCGTGGCGGCATGGGGGTCGTCTATCGAGCCCGGCAGCGAAGCCTGAATCGCAGGGTCGCCGTGAAGTTGCTGCACTTTGGCCCGCAGGCCAGCCCCGAGCAGGTGAGACGCTTCCGCACCGAAGCGACGGCGGCGGCAAGTTTGCAGCATCCGAACATCGTCGCCATCCACGAGGTGGGGGTGCAGCAAGGCGAGCAGTACCTGGTCATGGACCTGGTGGATGGCCCGAACCTGGCTCGCTTCGCCAAGGACCAGCCCCTGCCTCCCACGCGCGCCGCGGACTACCTGGAGACGGTGGCGAGAGCCATTCATTACGCCCACGAACGCGGCATCCTGCACCGCGACCTCAAGCCCTCGAACGTCCTCATCGGAACCGACGGCCAGCCCCGCGTCACGGATTTCGGCCTGGCCAAGCGGATGGGAGGCGATTCGAGCCTGACCCTGAGCGGCCAGGTGCTGGGCTCCCCGAGCTACATGCCGCCGGAGCAAGCGGGAACCGGACGGGGGAAAGTGGGGCGCCACAGCGACGTGTATGCGCTCGGAGCGATGCTCTACCACGCCCTCGTCGGCCGTCCGCCGTTCGTGGGCGAAGGGTTGAACCAAACGCTCGATCAGGTCTTCCACCACGAGCCGGTTCCCCCACGCGTGCTTAATCCGGCGGTACCTCGGGACCTGGAGACGATCTGCCTCAAGTGCCTCGAGAAGGAGCCCGCCCGGCGCTATCCGACTGCCCAGGCCCTGGCGAGCGACTTGGGCCGATTTCTACGGGACGAACCAGTGGTGGCCCGCCCCCTTGGTCCCACCGGAAAGCTGCGGCGATGGGCACAGCGAAAGCCGGCCCTGGCGACCCTCATCGTCTCGCTGCACCTGGTCGGCGCCGTCGGTCTAACCGGGATACTGTGGCAATGGCGGCGGGCGGAAGGCAGCGGCGTGGAACTTCGGCAGAGTCTCTACGCTGCCGACATGCGTAACGCCCAGCAGGCGCTGGCGGAACACCACCTCGGCCGCGCCATTGAGTTGCGGGACCGACATCGCCCGAAGTCCGGCGAGCATGATCTGCGCGGCTGGGAGTGGCGCTACTTGTGGAAGCAATGTCAGCCGGATGCAGCCATGGCCCTTTTCTGCGACCGACCCAGCGGAATCGCCTCGCTGGCCGTATCCCCCGACGGGCGGTGGCTGGCAGTCGGAGAAGAGGTGGGCGGCCAGGTGTCGGTGTGGGACCTCCAGACCAGGAGCGAGGTCGCCAGCTTCCAGACCGGGGCAGGCTCGGCGCTCGTGGCCTTCTCTCCACGGGAGCCGTTGCTCGCCATGGTGAACGGACGTGGGGTGAGCGGCTTCTTTGCGCCCAACCTGCAAAGCACGGTTCATCTCTGGAACGCGAGCGCTCGGGAAACCGTCGCCAAGTTCCCGCTCGGGGGCGCGTGCCGGCGGCCGATCCACTTCTCTGGCGACGGCCAATCGCTTCTCACTTCCCTCAACATCCAGGCCATCGGCAATCCGATCTGCTTCTGGCGCTACCCCGAGGGGCAGAAGCAAGCCAGCTATCTGGTGCCGATGGGCGGGGGAAACGACGGACCGGTTTGGCCGTCGGCGGTCGCCCGGGACATGAGCGTTCTGGCCTGTGGCGTGCCCGGTCGAAACTTGTGCGTGGTGGATTGGGCATCGCTGACGAACCGCTGGAGCCGTCCCACCGTTGATGAAGTCGTGGCGGTCGCCTTCTCCGCGGATGGAAAGATACTGGCCAGCAGTTCGGGGCTGGGATACTCGGCCATCAGCCTCTGGGACGTCGGTTCCGGAAGGGAGCTCCGTCGCCTGGAAGGCCACCGCGGTTGGGTTAGCGCTTTGGTGTTCTGGCCCGACGGCAAGAGGCTGGCCTCGTCGAGCGGCGATCAGACGATTCGTTTGTGGGATTTGACCGACCTCGACAACGTGCCGGCAGAGCGCGTGCTGGTCGGCCAGCAATCGGAACTGTGGAACCTGGTGCTGCTGCCGGACGGGCGCACGCTGGCCAGCGGGGGAAAAGACGGCTCGGTTTACCTTTGGGACACCGCCGCCGAACCGCGCGGGCCGGACCGGGTCGAACTGGCTCCGCGTCTCAGCGCGTGGGGCTTTACGCCCGACAGCCGGGTGGTCCGGACGGTGAGTCTGGAAGGGGAGGTCGCGCGGTGGCAGGGAACCGAGTTCGAGGACAAGGATGTCGTAATGACGGTCCCCCGCCATTGGGCAGCGCGGCTCTCCCCGGATGCGCGCCTCCTGGCTATCGTCATGAGGGCTGGACCGATTCAGGTCTGGGACTTGGAACAGCGGACCCTGGTTCACGAACGCCGGTTCCGGGATGGAGGTCACGCCGGCCGGCCCCTGAGGTTCATGGCGGGAGGAACCAAGCTCCTCATCGCGTTCGTCAACAGCGACCTGGTTCAGGAGTGGGACCTCACCACCGAAAGCCAGCCGGCCTCCTGGCGATCCGTGGCAAACCGCGGCGCCTTTTCTCCGGATGAACAGCGGTGTCTGGTGTTCCGTCCCAACGGCGGGACCGCGCTCCGCGATCTCGCCCGCGGTCGCGAAACCGAACTTGCGCTGGAGTTGGCCCTACCAAGCGAGGCGGCGTTTTCTCCCGACGGACGGATTCTAGCCGCCGGCTCCTGGCTGGGATGGGTCAAACTTTGGGATGCGGTCTCGTGGAAGGAACTGGGAACGCTGCGAGGCTTTCTGCAAGGCGTCCATTCCGTCACGTTCTCACCCGACGGCCGACGGTTGGTGGCCGGCGGCAACGGCCAGGAAGCGATCAAGGTCTGGGCCACGGACGGCTACCAGGAACTGTTCACGTTGAAAGGGGAGGGTTCGGCCTTCGTCGATCCAGCGTTCTCCCCGGACGGCAACCTCCTCGGAGCTATGAACTGGGACGGCCGTCTCCACCTCTGGCGTGCGCCGTCGCGGGAGGAGATCGAGGTGGCGGAGAGGTCCGCATCCCGGGTAGCGCCTCCTGCCGACTAGCGTGGAAGGTCTCACGCCACGAATTCCGTGCATGGATCGTCCGCCTTTCCTGAAGAACACCGAGGGAAGCCGAGTCTTCCCGAGATCAACCACGATGACACGGACTTGAATATGAAAAGCCAACACAATCTCCTGCTGTCCGCCGGACCCTTGGCCGCGGCGCTGAACTGTCTCGGCCAACCGATCATCACCCAGCCGCCGACCGATCAGACGCCCTATATCGGAGGCGATGCGACCATCAGCGTCACTGCCACGAGCACTTCGCCGTTGTCGTACCAGTGGCGCTACAACGGTGCCGACCTGCCCGGCGAGTCCAACCGCGACCTCAGCCTGGCCAATGTGCAATTCACCAACGCCGGCCCCTATTCGGTGGTGGTGAGCAACGAGGACGGCGCCGTGGCCAGCGAGGTGGCCTGGCTTTCGGTCCTCCCGGCGAACGTCGTGAACCTGGGAGATCTCGAACTGAGCTTCGGTGAACGGGCAAACCTGGCCGCGCTGAACAGCGCGATGGACGAGGATGCGTGCAGCCTCAGCACGGACGGCCTGACGCTTTACTTTGACTCCACTCGGGCTGACGGCCTTGGAGGATGGGATATCTGGAGTGCCACCCGGCCCCATGCCGCCACTCCGTGGAGCGTTCCCGTCAACCTCGGCTCTCAGATCAACAGCCCCAACGTAGATGGCAATCCTCGTATCTCTGCCGACGGATTGTCCCTCTATTTTGACAGCGACAGACCCGAAGGAGTCGGGCGACACGATATCTGGGTAGCCACCCGCCAGCGCACCGGTGACTCGTTCAGCACGCCGCTAAATTTCCCGCCCCCCGTGAACAGCACTTGGGACGACGGCCACCCGAGTCTGTCGGCGGATGGACTTGTTCTGGTCTTGGCGTCCGGTCGTCCGGGTGGTTCGGGAGGATTGGGGGATCTCTGGATGACGACCCGCACGAACCGGGACGCCGCCTGGGACGAGCCGGCGAATCTCGTCGAACTCAACTCGCCAAGCACAGAACTGTATCCGACTCTCTCGCCGGACGGTCTCCTGCTCTTCTTTCTGTCCAGCCGAACCAGCGAACCGAACGGCAACGTCTGGGTCAGTAAGCGCTTGAGCCGCAGCTTACGCTTTGGCCAGCCGGTGCACGTTGACAGCATCGCCACGACAGCTCAGCGGGCCAGACCGCACGCGCTGTCTTCTGACGGAACGACCCTTTACTATAGTTCATTCGATCGCCCCGGAGGGCTGGGCGGCTGGGACCTGTGGCAGATCAGCGTAACGAGCCTTCCGCAACTCAGGGCGCTGGGGATGAGCGGAACCGGCGAATTCCAGTTCGAGTTGCTTGGGCGCGAGGGGGCATATTACGAATTCCAAGTTTCGACGGATGCTCAGACCTGGGCCCCATGGCTCACGACAAACGCCCCTGGCAGCCTGACACTCTCCGATCCCGAGCCGGCGCCGAACGGCCGCCGGTTCTACGGAGTCAGGAGCCATTGAGAGGGCGACACCTGAGTTCCTGGGCTGATGGCGCTTTTCGGCTGGGCAGGGGTGCCCCGACCGGCTACGCATGAGGCACGCCTCGCCACACTTCGGCCAGGACAACGCCACGCAAGCGGCAGGTTGCCGGCTTCGGAGGGCCGTGAAGCCTCAGCTTGCTCAGTGACGTCGTCCGGGTCGAGGGCCGGAAAACGGCCGAGGCCATGCCACAGAGCGTCCTGATGAAGCCAAACCAGTCTCCTCCCGGACCGTGGACACACCGGCTAGCGGTCGTCGTCTTCAGCATCGTCTTTGCGCTGCTGCTGTTCTGGCTCCTCGGGTTCGTGCTTCGCGACATCGGCACCTGGCCCGGACCCGATTACGCTGCCATCGAGCGGACGATGGTTGACCCGCGGCTCCTCCAGGAGAACCAACAACTCCAAAGCCAGATCGCCGACGCCACCCGTTCGATCACGGAGGCCCAGCAACAACAAACCCTCCTCCGGGACAGCGCCGCCAACTCCGAACGGACCATGAACCAGTTGCTCGACCTGAACCGGCGTTCGGTCGAACAGAATCGGGAAACCGCCCCCGAGGACGAGCAGGCCCTGACCGAAAGCCGGCGACTTTTTCTCAACAACCAAACCCGCTACCAGGAGATTCACGAGCGGGTCAGCCAGTTAACGGCGGAGTTGCGGGCCTTGGAGGGCCGGCAACGCACCAATCTGCTTCAGCTCGAAACGGAGCGTCACCCGGCCCAGATGGAATTCAGCCGTCAACTCAGCCGGCACCAACTCCGGCTGGCGGCGCTCAAACTTGGCTTCTTGTTGCCCTTGCTCGGGCTGTCGGTCTGGCTGTTCCTTCGAAAGCGCGGCAGCATGTACGCCCCGCTGATCTACGGGCTGGGGGTGGTGACTTTGCTTCGGGTCGGCCTGGTGCTCCACGAGCATTTTCCGCGTCGTTACTTCAAGTACGTCCTGATCGCCGCCGCCCTCCTCGTGGTGGTGCGCGTGCTGGTGATGCTGTTGCGGCAAACCCGTCAGCCGCGCCCGGAGTGGCTCCTGAAGCAATATCGGGAAGCCTACCAACATTTCCTGTGCCCGATCTGCCACTACCCCGTCCGGCGCGGGCCGCTGAAGTACCTGTTCTGGAATCGTCGGAGCGTGAGGAAGGTGGCGGTCGCGGCGGCTGGTCAGGTCGCCACGGACGAACCTTATACGTGCCCGGTTTGTGGCACCCGGCTGTTTGAGGAATGCCCCACCTGTAAAGCCATCCGCCATTCCCTTCTCCCGTGTTGCGCGCATTGCGGCGCGGACAGACCGGTCGGCGCAGGTTCTCCATGAACGTCCCCAGGAGCGCGGACTTCAGTCCGCAGGAAGCCACGTCGGCGCCGGGACGTCCCTGCGGGCTGAAGCCCGCGCTCCTCACCGGTTCATGGTCGTGGAGCGGGTCGAAGCGGAACTCCGGAAACCGGGGACTTGATTCGCCGGGCTGGCTCCCTTAGAAAACGGGCAACCTTTCGGGGTGTTCGACCGCCAACGCCCCTTTCCCTCGGCCTGGGCTCCTCACGATTCTCTTGGACCCCATCCTTCAAGCCCCGGCGGGGAACGGCATGGGGCGGCCTGATCGCTATGAACTGGCTAACAGAACTCTTCGCCCGTGGTGATGCCCACGGCCATGTCGCCGTGGCGCAGGCCATTCTCGTCCTGAGTCTCGTGGCCGCTCTGGGACATTTCGTGGGCAGCTTCCGCGTCCGGGGCGTGGGCTTGGGCGTGGCCGGCGTGTTGTTCTCGGGACTGCTGTTCGGACATCTCGGGTTCAAGCTGGATGCGGATGTGCTCCAGTTCGTGCGTGAATTTGGGTTGATCCTGTTCGTGTACACGATTGGCATGCAGGTGGGCCCCGGTTTCGTGGCGTCCCTGCGTCGCCAGGGATTGCCGCTCAACGTCATGGCTGCCGGCATCGTGCTGCTGGGCGTGGTGCTCACCCTGGTGGTGGTCTACGTGCTGAAGATCGACATGACGGTGGCGGTGGGGCTGTTCGCCGGAGGTACGACCAACACCCCGGCCTTGGGCGCCGCTCAGCAGGCTCTGCAGAACCTGCCGGCGGAAGCGATTCAAGCGGCGGCATCTCGCGTTCCGGACCTGGCCGGCGTTGCGGGGGACGTGGCGGCCGCCCGGGACGCGCTGTTCAAGCGGCCGGGCCTGGGTTACGCCGTGGCGTATCCGTTTGGCATTCTCGGAATCATCCTCGCCATGGGGCTGGTGCGGGCCTTGTTCCGGATCAACCCGACGGAGGAAGCAACGCAGTTCGCCAAGCTGATGCGGGCGAACGAGGCGGTGGTAACCACGATGAACCTGGTCGTTCAGAACGCCAACCTGAACGGCATGAAGGTCGAGGACATCCCGGGCCTGACTGCCTCCGGCGTGGTCGTGTCCCGGATCCGGAAAGGCACCGAAGTGGACGTCGCCACACCGGACACCGTGGTGCAGACGGGCGACGTGATCCTGTTGGTCGGGCCTGCCGACAAGATCCGACAGATGCAGATCATCATCGGCACCCCGACGGAAACCGATTTGAAGTCACTGCCCAGCCGGTTGACCACCCGCCGCGTGGTGGTGACCCACAAGGAAGTGCTGGGGAAATCGCTTGATGAACTCAACTTGCACGACCTGTACGATGTCACGATCACCCGCGTGAGCCGTGCCGAAATCGAGTTCACGCCCAGCCCGAACTTCCGCCTCCAGTTTGCGGATACCCTGTTGCTGGTGGGTGAACCCGAGGCGATCGACAAGGCCGCCAAGGTCCTGGGAAATTCGCCCAAGCAGCTCAACCACCCGCAGATCATGCCTATCTTCGTCGGCATTGCGCTGGGCGTGTTGGTGGGCTCCTGGCCGTTCACGATCGGCAGCATGCCGGCGGCGGTGAAGCTGGGCCTGGCGGGCGGCCCGCTGCTGGTCGCGATCCTGCTCAGCCGGATCGGGCGCCTGGGACCGCTGATCTACTACATGCCGTTGAGCGCGAACTTCATGCTGCGCGAGGTGGGCATCACGCTGTTCCTGGCGTGCGTCGGGATCAAGGCTGGCGACCAGTTTGTGGCCACGCTCACGGAGGGTCCCGGCCTTTATTGGATGGCCTGCGCCGCCATGATCACCCTGGTTCCCATCCTGGTCGTGGGGCTCATTGCGCGCCTCATCTACAAACTCAACTACATGACCCTCTGCGGCGTGCTGGCGGGGAGCATGACGGATCCGCCCGCCCTCGCCTTTGCCAACTCCGTGGCCGCATCCGACGCGCCGTCCATTTCCTACGCGACCGTTTACCCGCTGACGATGCTGCTCCGGGTCGTGGCGGCGCAACTCCTGGTGCTGTTCTTCATCACTTGAGTTGTTGCCAGAACTCGGCGGGCGGCATCCGCCCCTCGAGGGTGGTTCCCAGCTCGGTAAGTGTGGACATGGTCCGGATCGCCTCCAGGCCGTTGGTGATCCGTCCGGGGTTGAAGATCAGGCGCGTCAGCGGGAGGCCGGCGAGCGGCGAGAGGTCCTTCGCAGGCGTGCCTCCGATATGCAACCGCTGCAAGGTCCGGACACCGGCCAGCGGCGCGAGATCGGCCACGCGGGTGCCTTCCAAGGTGAGGGTAACCAGCGGGCAACGAGCGAGCGGAGCGATGTTGGTCACCGGGTTCTCGTTAAGCCAAAGCCCCGCCAGCGGCGCCTCCGCGAGCGGCGAAAGGTCCTCGATCTTCGCGCCCACCGCCATGAGTTCGATCAGCGGCATCCCGGTCAGGGGACCGAGGTCCCGCACGGAGGTCTGGTTCAGGTAGAGCTTGGTCAGTTTCATGCCTTTCAGCGGCGACAGATCTGCGACCCGGGTCTGCTCCAGCGCCAGCATGGTGAGGGGCATGCCGGTCAGCGGGGTCAGGTCCGCCACCGGCGTCGAGCGGAGGTCCAAACCCCCGATCGGCAGGCCCTTCAGCGGCGAGAGATCCATGACCGCCGCCTCGACGATTTCCACGACCAGGCCGGCGACCGGATCCTCCGCGAAGCGGGCTTCATTCTGGTAATACGGGTTCTTCTGCTTGAGCCGGAGGTGCACCAGGTCAGGACGCGCCACGATTTGAGGCGCCGAGAGGGCCGGCGCGGGACTCGAAGGAGTAGCCGGGGCGGAGCTAGCGGCTTCGCGTAGCCCGGCGGGTGTGCTCGCCGGCTGATCGGACGACCGGCGGTCGCACGCAGCCAGGAGCGCAGCCAACAAGATCGTCGCGCCGACGGTTCTCAGGGAGGCAGGCGGCATACCACGGCAGCTTGGCGGGGCGGAGGCCAACTGGCGAGTGCTTTGAACGCCCCTAGCCCGGGAACTCGGCGGGCAACAAAGGTGCCGCCCTTTCCATGAACCGCAGCCAGGTGGGGCAGACATTCCTGTCTGTCGGTCGGGGCGACGTCCCCGTCGCCCACCGCCCCGCCGGACTGGAAAGTCCGGCC
>CAZHUS010000053.1:0-52840 GCA_964535555.1 uncultured Verrucomicrobiota bacterium | reverse complement strand
GGATAAATCCCGCGCTCCTTGGGGGAAGGAGCGCGGACTTCAGTCCGCCGGGGCGTCCGACAGCGAGCGGGTGCCGGCCTCGTTTGACGCGCCGGATGCTCCCGTTCAATCTTGGCATCCCCGCGTTGCCCCCGGGGCAGGTCGCTCCGGGTGGCTTCCAGCGGATGAACGGCGAACGCTTGATTCCAGGCTAAGCCCTCGTGAGAACCGGAATGCGCACGCGAAAGCTGCTGAGCCACTTGGACGAGGCTGGGAACGCCCGGATGGTGGATGTGGGCGAAAAGCCCGTCCTGTCCCGGCGGGCTACGGCGGAGGCCCGCCTGCATTGTCGTTCGGCGACGGTACGGCTCCTGAGGCAAACGGCGCTGCCCAAGGGCGACGCGCTCGGCGTCGCGCGGATCGCGGGGATCCAGGCGGCCAAGCAGACGGGGCAGCTCATCCCGCTCTGCCACCCGTTGCCCTTGGACGCAATCCACGTGGACTTCCAGGTGCGGGCGCGGGAGATCCGAGTTCGGTGCACGGTGCTTACCCATGCGCGCACGGGCGTCGAGATGGAAGCGTTGGTGGGCGTGACCATGGCCGCGCTCGCCCTTTACGACATGTGCAAGGCGGTGGACAAGGAGATGGTGATCCAGGACGTCCGGGTCGTCGAGAAGGTCAAGGAGGGACCTGGATCATGAACGTGGGAAGAGTCACCGTGAGCGATCGCGCCTCGGCCGGGCTTTACGAGGACCGGAGCGGGCCCGAGATCGCCCGGGTGTTGATCGAGATTCTCGGCACCGCTTTGGAATTCTCGGCGAAGGTGGTCCCCGACGAAGCCAACCAGATTGCAGACGCCCTGCGCCATCTCGCCGACCTCGAGCGTTGCCGCCTGGTGGTGACCACGGGCGGTACCGGCATCGGCCCCCGGGATGTCACGCCCGACGCCACGCGCCAGGTCCTGGAGAAGGAACTGCCTGGTTTTGCCGAGGTCATGCGCATGGAATCGTTCCGCCATGTCCCCACGGCGGTGCTTTCCCGGGCGGTGGCCGGCGTGCGGGGGCGAACGCTGATCATCAACCTGCCGGGAAACCCCAAGGCCATCCGCGAATGCCTCCAGCCGCTGGGGCCGGCGATTCGTGAAGTGCTGCGGCACCTGGACGGCGACCTGACCCACGAGGGCTGAGCCGCCGTCGGCGTGAGCTCAGATCGGTGCCGGGTTTGTTTCGAATTCTGCTTCAGCCGGCACGTCGACCGCGGTAAAACCGCCCCGTGGCACGCCGATACTGGCTGGTGAAGCAGGAACCGTCCGTCTACCCGTGGACGCAATTTGCCGCGGAAGGCAAGACCGCGTGGACGGGGGTTCGCAATTTCCAGGCCCGAAACAACCTTCGGGCCATGCAGGTCGGCGATCCTGTCCTGTATTACCACACCGGGGCGGCCAAAGCGGTGGTCGGTGTCGCCGAAGTCGTTCGCGCCGCCTATCCCGATCCCACCGCCACCGAAGGGGACTGGTCGGCGGTCGAGCTCAAGGCGATCCGGCCGCTGCCGCAGGCAGTCGACCTGGCGACGATCAAGTCGGATCCCCGCCTCCGCGAACTGCCGTTGCTGCGACACCCGCGCCTCTCGGTGATGCCCATCGGCGCAGACGAGTTCAATCGCCTGATCGAGCTCGGAGGCGCGCAAACCCGATCCCGAAAACCGGCCTGACCTTCCCGAGCATGCGCGAGTTCAACGCGGTCATTTTTGACATGGACGGCGTGATCGTGGACAGCGAGCCGTGGCACGAGCACGCCTTCCGCGAGATCTTCCACGAGTTGGGCTACGGCGAGACGCACGGCATCGAGTTCCAAGCCTACATCGGGCGCTCCGATCGCGCCCTGTGGATGGACTTCATCGAGAGACACAGCCCGCCCCATCCGATCGAGGAACTGCTGGCCGCGAAGCAGAACCGGCTCATCTCGATCCTCCGGCGCGAACAGCCCATTTTCGAAGGGTTGCCGGATCTGCTGGCGAAGCTCGCGCCCCGCTATCCACTCGCGGTGGCTTCGGGGTCGAATCACCCGGTCATTGACGAGGTGCTCGCGATGAAGCAACTCCGGCGGTTCTTCTCCGCCGTGGCGAGTACGCAGGACGTGGGAAAGACCAAGCCGGCTCCGGATGTCTTTCTGTACGCCGCGAAGCTCCTGGGTGTGCCCGCCGCGCGCTGCTGTGTGGTGGAGGACTCCGCGGCCGGCGTTACCGCGGCGCGGGCGGCGGGGATGGAGGTGATCGCGATCACCAACTCCTTGCCGCGCGAGCAACTCTCCCACGCCACCCACGTCGTGGATACCTACGAAGAGGTGGAGCGGTTCCTCCTTCCCGAGTTGAAACGGCCGATGCCCAGCTCCGACGGGCCGCCTGACCGGGCCGATCTGCGGCTTTAGCGCGGTGCCAGACGTGTCCTCGTGGCGGCGAGGCCTCCTGGTTAATGACACTGACGATGCGTGATTTCAGACTTGGGGATTGCAGTCTCCGCGGGCCTCTCCGGGCCAGGCGTTCCCGCAGGTCCGGAGGTGCCCGAGCGGGTGGAGGCGCGGCGTCCGGTTTGGGGCGCTGGCTGGCGGCCTGGGGACTTGGTCTGGGCCTCTTGCCCGCGAGTCTGGATGGTCGGGCGGCACCTGGCAGGGCGACGCCGCTCGGGTTGATTCGCGGCGAGAGCATCGCGGTTTCGGACGTCAGCGCACTCAAGCAGGCGGTCCTCGAAGCCAACCGTGGGGTTGGCCCCGCGACCTTGTTGCTGGCCGACGGGGAATATGTCCTGGACGTGCCGGCGCTGGAACTGGCACGTGCCGGGCTGGTCGTGCGCGGGGCGAGCGGGAATCGGGATGCGGTGGTGGTGCGCGGTCCGGATCGCGGGACCAACGCCGCGGTCCGGAATGTGTTTCTCGTCTCGGCGAACGACGTGGTCATTGCGGATCTCACCCTGGGTCATTGCCGGTTTCACGGGATCCAGGTGCGGGGCGAGAGTCCCTACGACGTTTCCGGACTTCGGGTTCACAATTGCCGGTTGATCGACTGCAACGAGCAGTTCATCAAGGGATCCTCGCGCGACGACGATCCGGTCGGCGCCACCGACGGAATCATCGAGGGTTGCACCTTCGAATTCACCGGCGGCTGGGCTTACCAGTACTACACCGGGGGCATCGACATTCACAAGGGCGTCAACTGGATCGTCCGGGACAATCTCTTTCGAAACCTGCGCAACCGCAGTGGGCAGGAAGGCATGGCGGAGCATGCGGTCCACTTCTGGAAGCGTTGCCCGACCCGGCCGCAACGCGTCGTCGTCGAGCGGAACTGGATCATCAACTGCGACCGTGGCATCGGCTTCGGTCTGGTGAACCTCGAGGGTGGCCACCGAGGCGGCGCCAGCGTCATCCGCAACAACATGATCTTCAATGACGGCTCCGGCCGGCATACGGATGTCGGGATCGGACTCGAGTACGCGGATGACGTCCAGGTGGACAACAACACCGTCGTGATCTCCAACTACTGGGCGCCCATCGAGTACCGCTTCGCCGGGAGCTCGAATCTGGTCTTCCGGAACAACCTGGTGAACCGGCCCATCCAGCGCCGCGACGATGCGCCACGCGCGCGGCTCGAAGGCAACCTCGAGCGAGTCGAGCCCGGCTGGTTCCGGGACCTCGGTTCGGGAGACCTCCATCTCGCGTCCACCGCAAGCCCGGCCCGGGATGCGGGCGCCGCGATCCCCGGCTTCGACGATGACTTGGACCGGGATCCGCGACCGCCCGAGGGTCCCTGGGACCTGGGTGCGGACGAGTTCCACGGAGTTCCCTGAAGCCGGCAGGTGGAGGCAAGGGAACGGTGCGGCCGGCGCCCTGGCAGGCTCGGAAGCCTGCCCTCCAAGGATCATGGCCGGGGAGCAGGTCCAACAGCAACAGGACGCTTCCCTTGAACCGCCCCCGGAGCGCGGACTTCAGTCCGCAGGAAGCCACGCCGGTGCCTGGACGACCCTGCGGGCTGAAGCCCGCGCTCCTCAAGGGTTCAAGGCCGGGGAGCAGGTTCAAACGCAACAGGTCGCATCCCAGGAATGCCAAGCGGCTGTCGGCAGAGAGCTCGTCCGATGGGCTCATGGACCATACCCGGGACTTGCCTCGGCTGCGGGCACGGGGCCACTGTCGCTGCATGAAACCACGGCCATGGAAGCTCCGAAGGTGGTTGCCGGTGTGGCTGGGGACGATCCACGCCTTCGTCGGTTTGGCGGCGCCCGGCCCTCAAGCCGCCACCCTGCCGGCGCTGATTCCGCGCCCACTCCATATCCACGCGACGGAAGGCGTGTTCAAGCTTGCGCCTGAGAACGCCGTGATTGCGCCGGGGGACGCCAGGACCAAGGCAGCTCAATTGGCGGGATCCCTCGGTGCCGCGACGGGTCTTAAGTTTGTCGTTCGTGACGTTGGAACCGGCGGGACGGGGATTGTCTTGGCACTCGATCCGGCCTTGATGGACTCCCTTGGTCCGGAAGGCTACACCCTGGAGGTCACGCCGCGCGGGGTCACGATTCGAGGTGCTGGCGAGGCTGGCTTGTTCTATGGCGGAGTAACGCTGCTCCAGTTGCTGCCGCTGCCCGTGGAAGGCGCCTCGAGGGCGGCGTCGGGTGCTGGTCCCGCAGCCGAGGTGCAGGTGTTGCCCTGCGTCCAGATCCGGGATCGCCCGCGGTTCCGCTGGCGAGGTTTGCTGCTGGACCCGGCGCGCCACTTCCTGCCGCCCGAGTTCATTCGTCGGTTCATCGACCTGATGGCGATGCACAAGTTCAACGTGCTGCAACTGCACCTGACCGACGATCAGGGTTGGCGCGTGGAGATACGGAAATACCCACGGCTGACTTCCGTGGGCGCCACCCGGAAGGAATCGCCACGACGCGGGGAGGCAAGCCAGGGGGACGGGACACCTTACGGTCCTTACTTCTATACGCAGGACCAGGTCCGGGGGTTGGTCTCGTACGCCGCGGCCCGGCACGTGACCCTCGTGCCGGAGATCGAGATCCCGGGGCACTTTCGCGCTGCGCTCACCGCCTATCCGCACCTGTCGTGCACAGGGGGCCCCTTCGAGGTGCGCACCCGATGGGGAGTTGAACCGGACATTCTCTGCGCCGGGAACGATGAGGCCTTCGGGTTCGTTGAAGACGTGCTGTCCGAAGTCCTCGAGCTGTTTCCCGGCGAGTTCATTCACACCGGCGGCGACGAGGCGCCCAAGGACCGCTGGAAGCAATGCCCGAAGTGTCAGGCCCGGATCAAGGCCCTGGGTTTGAAAGACGAGGCGGCGCTGCAGAGCGACCTCACGGGACGGTTGTCGCGCTTTCTTGCCGCCCAAGGCCGGCGGCTCGTCGGATGGGACGAGATCCTCGAAGGTGGCCTGGCGCCGGGTGCCACCGTCATGTCCTGGCGCGGGTCGGAAGGCGGCGTTGCCGCGGCCAATCTCGGACATGACGTGGTGATGTCACCCACCACGCATTGCTACCTGGACTACGCGCAGGCCAAAGGCCCCGGCGAGCCCGGGAGCATTGGCGGCTTCATTCCGCTGGAGAAGGTCTATGCGTTTGAGCCCGTGCCGACGCAGGTGGGTCCGGCCCAGGCGCGGCATATCCTGGGCGCGCAGGGCAACATCTGGGGCGAGTACCTCTTCGAACCGCGCGACGTCGAGTACTTCGCCTTTCCGCGAGCCGTCGCGCTCGCCGAGGTGGTCTGGAGTCCGGCGGGCGAACGGAACTTCCCGGAATTCCGCGCCCGCCTCGCCGCGCACTTGCTGCGCCTGGAGGCGGGCGGCGTGAATTACCGGCGCCTGACGCCGTGAATCGCGAGGTGACGTTCCGCAGCGTCGCGCTTCAGAGGCTGTCCCCGAAGTCGGCGCGGAACTTCGCGACGAGCTTCTCCGGCCACGGACTGGTGGGCTCGAGCTTGCCGCCGAAGAAGCGGAGCACGGGCGGTTCCTCGTAAAACTTCAACCCGCCGACGAGCCCGCGGTTCTGGTAGAGCCAGTGCAGCCGGTCGATGGCGTACTTGACCTGGGACAGGGTGAACACGCGGCGCGGCATCGCCAGTCGCAGCAACTCGATGTCCGCGAGGACGTCGTTCCCGTTGGCGTCGCGGACGCTCGAAATGGTGCCGCGCTCCATGCCCCGGACGCCCGAGACGAGGAAGAAGGCGGCCGCCAGGGCTCCGGCCGGATATTCGGTCTGCGGCACATGCGCGAGGAACTGGCCGGCGTCGAGGTGCACGCCGAGTCCGCCGGGGGGCGTGACCACGGGCAGGCCCAGGCGGTCAAGCTCCGTGACCATGTACTGGATGAAGGCCGGCGATTGGGAGATGACCGTCTCGTCCAGGGTCTCCATCAATCCCACGGCCATGGCTTCCACCTCGCGGATCGACATGCCGCCGTAGGTGTAGAAGCCCTCGTAGAGCGGGATGAGGTCCTTCATCCGTTTGTGGAGGTCCTCCTGGTTCGTGCAGATGCCGCCGCCGCGGGTCGAACTCACCTTGCGGCTCGAGAAGTAGGTGACATCGGCGAGGCCCACCATCTCGTGGAGGATCTCGCGAATGGACCGGTTCTCGTACCCGGGTTCGCGTTGTTTGATGAAGTAGGCGTTCTCGCCGATCAGGCTGGCGTCCAGCACGACCATGATGCCGTGCTCTTTGGCGACCTGGCGCACCTCGCGCATGTTCGCCATCGAGAAGGGTTGGCCGCCGATGAGGTTCGTGGACGCCTCGAGCCGGACATAGGCGACCTTGCCGGCGCCGTACTTGGTGATGAGGTTTCGGAACTTGGTGAGGTCGAGGTTGCCCTTGAAGGGATGGCTGCTCTTCACCTTCAGCGCTTCGTCCGTGTAGATCTCGAAGATGGTGCCGCCGTTGATCTCGATGTGGGCCTTCGTGGTGGTGAAGTGGTAATTCATCGGGATGATGTCGCCCGCCTTCACGAACGTCTGCCCCAGGATGTTCTCCGCCGCCCGGCCCTGGTGGACGGGGAGGAAATACTTGCAGTTGAACGCCTCGAGGATGGCCGCCTCGAGCCGCGCGTAGCTCTGCGAACCCGCGTAAGCGTCGTCCGCCCGCAGCATGGACGCGACCTGGTTGTCGCTCATCGCGTTGGTGCCGCTGTCCGTCAACATGTCCAGGTACACGGTTTTGGTCGTGAGCAAGAACGTGTTGAAGCCGCCCTCGATGATCGCTTTCAGGCGTTCCTCGATGGGAATGAGGTTGAGTTTCTGCACGATGCGGACCTTGTGCAGTTCGAGGGGAACCTGTTCGCCGCTGAAGAACCTGACGCTGCTGCTGCTGCTGCTGCTGCCGTTATGATGCATAGAATGACTGTGATTCGCTGCCGTTGATCGCTGAAGCCGACACCCGAAACGAAACACCCCCTGCGCTCGGGCCCTGGCGGCACAACGACGGCGGCGACCATTCAGTGGCGGCGCGATTAGCATAAGGCGACGACTCGCATGGCCGCAAGAGGGATGATGATCGAGAGACTGACGGGGGCTGAACCCGGGACTCGTTGGCCTGGGAGCCGCGGCTGGCTCGCCTGCAAATACGCCGGGAGGATTGAAGCCTGTGCCGGTCCGGGCATAGGCTCCGTCCGTGAACCTCCCTCGACGTTGGCCCGGTGTGGTTGAGCTGGATGTGGGACGGGACTTGGGACGGTGTGGCCGCACCCGCTGGCGCAACCGGCGACGAGTCATGCTGGGACTCGGGTTCCTGGCCGCCTGCTGCCTTGGGAATGTGGTCGCGGCCATGCCTGACGTCTTGCCGCCCGCAGGCCCGGCCGCCCTGCGCCTGCTTCCCGGCGGAGTCACCTTCAGCAACCGCACCCTCGCCGCCACGTGGCGGCTCACGGCCACGGGCCTTGCTCCCGGGACGATCACCGGCGTCGGAACCGGTGAGTCGGTGTCCTTGACGGGCGAGTTGTTTCAGATCCAGTCCAGCGACGGACCGAGTATCAAGGCTTCGGGTTTCGGTGCCACGCCGGAGGCGCGGGTCGTGCGGGTCGAGCCCGAGCCTACCGCGAGCCGGTGGGCGGAGCGCGTTGGCGGCAGCGCCGTCGAGGTGCGGCTCCGATCCCCCGGGGGGAACCTGGCGGTCACGTGGCGGCTCATCGGGTACGACGATGCCCACTATTTCCGGCAGGAACTCGAGTTGATGCCGCTGTCCACCAGCTTCGACTTGCGCGAGATCGGCTGGCTCGACGGCTGTCTTGACGGGGCTCGGACAGCTGGGTTGGTGGACGGATCGCCGATCGTGGCCGGAAACCTGTTCCTTGGGATTGAGGATCCGATGGCCGTGAACGAAGTGGCGGAAGCATCCCGCCTGCGCTGCCGCCTGCGTCGCGGCTCACCGCTGGCCGTTGGCGAACGGCTGGTGTCGACCTTCGTCATCGGGGTCGCGCCTCCGGGCCAGATGCGACGCGGTTTCCTCAGTTACCTGGAACGGGAACGGGCGCACCCGTACCGTCCCTTTCTCCACTACAACTCGTGGTACGACATTGCCTGGACGCCGTTCGCCTTGAACGAGACCAACTGCCTCGAGGCCATCCGCCTCTTCGGCGAACGGTTCATCGAGCCGTACCAGGTGACGTTGGACGCGCTGGTTTTCGACGATGGCTGGGATGACCCACGTACGCTTTGGAAGTTCCATGCCGGGTTCCCCCAGGGCTTCACGCCGCTGGCGCAGTTGGCCAAGCGCTACCGGAGTCGTCTCGGAGTCTGGTTGTCGCCTTTCGGCGGGTATGGCGAACCCCGGGAACGACGCCTCGATCACGGCAGGCAGCAAGGCTACGAGACGAACGCCACCGGGTTTTCCCTGGCGGGTCCGAAGTACTACGCGGCGTTCAAGGAGGCTTGCGTGGGAATGATCCGCAACTACGGCGTGAATCATTTCAAGTTCGACGGCATCGCCGCCGGCATGTACGCCGATGGCAGCGCCGGCTATTTGCGCGATACGGAGGCCATGCGCCGGCTCATGCTCGAGTTGCGCCACGAAGACCCCGGTCTTTACATCAACCTCACGACCGGTTCCTGGCCGTCGCCGTTCTGGCTCCGGTTTGCCGACTCGGTGTGGCGGCAGGGCGGCGACATGGGTTTCGCGGGGAAGGGCCCGAAACAGCAGCAGTGGCTCACCTATCGCGACCAGGAGGTTTACCGGAACATCGTGCGCAAAGGACCGCTCTTTCCCTTGAACTCGCTGATGACCCAGGGCGTCGCGTACTCGCGCCAGGGATATGCCGGCGATCCGAGCTTTGACTCCCGCGGCTTCAAGGATGACGTGAGGGCCTTCTTCGGCAGCGGCACCGGCCTGCAGGAACTGTATCTCCAGCCCGACCGGCTTACCCCCGAGGACTGGCGTGTCCTGGCCGAGGCCGCGACCTGGTCCCGGCGAAACGCGGATGTCCTCGTGGACACGCACTGGTGGGGAGGTGATCCGGGCCAATTGCAGGTGTACGGATACGCCGCCTGGTCCCCGCGCCTCGGGGTGCTCATGCTGCGCAATCCCGACGACCAGCCCCAGCAGTTCACGTTGGATCTTGGGACCGCCTTCGAGCTCCCGGCCGACGAGCCCTCCCGATACCAGTTGGTGATTCCCTGGACCGGAGGGGAAACTCCCGCGCCCGCACTCGAAGCGGTTGCCGGCTCGCCCTTGCGGCTGAGCCTCGCCGCATTCGAAGTCAGGGTCATCGAAGCACGGCCCCTCGGCCGTTGAAGCCCCAAGCCAGCATCCAACGACGGTAACGCTGCCAAATCATGAACCTTCCGCACCGACCTATCCATGAACCGCCCCCGGAGCGCGGACTTCAGTCCGCAGGAAGCCACGCCGGCCAAAGGTCGGCCCTGCGGGCTGAAGCCCGCGCTCCTCACCGGCTCATGGCCATCGCGCATGGCCGCCGGGGCAAGGGTATTTCCCACGCTCGCACTCACCCTGCCTGTGCGGCTTCCTTGCTCGTCGTTTTGCTCGGCATGGGCTTGCACGGCCTTCTCCTGACGCCCTCGGGTGTCGCCGCCGAAGCGGAGGGGTCCCGGCCGGGACGAACGCTTCACGTTTCCAAGCTGGGCGACAACTCGGACGGCGCTTCGTGGGAACGGGCCTATCGCACCATCCAGGCGGCTTTGGATGCCATCCCCGACCAGCAAGGCGGCCACCGGATCCTGGTGCGGCCGGACACGTACATGGAGGCGAACCTGTTTCCGGCCGGGCGCGGCGCGGCAGGAGCCTATAATGAGCTGCTCGGGGATTTCGACGGCCGGTTCGGGTCCGGGACCACCGGCTGGGTGGTCATTGACTCGGGCGATCCCGACCGGGGCTTCAAGAGCTACGACTGGTGGGGGCCGATCCGGGCCTACAAGCGGGGTTGGTCCGCCGACCACAAAGAGGAGACGTTCTCGGCGATCGGTTGGGATCGTTGGGCCCTCCGCCACCTTTACGTTGCCGGCGGCGACGGCGGGTTGTTCTTCGACCTGGTGGACAAGGCGGAACCCTTCACCGTGCTTGTGGAGGACTGCTTCAGCTCGGGACGCGCTTTCGGCGGCGGTGTGGCGAACGTGCTCTCTCGCCCGGAGGAGCCGAGCACCTTTCGTCGTTGTCAGCTGTGGTGCCTGGATTGGTGGGGGGACGCGGCCGGCGCCTACGTTCGCGCGGAGCACGACGAGATGCCGGCGTGGCCGGACGTGGTTTTTGAGGATTGTACGCTGGTTGGACCGGACAACGCGCTGCAGGCTGGGAATCCGGGTTACGCCGGCTTCACGCGGGTGAAGGTGAAGGACTGCCGCCTGATCAGTCTCAATTTCTCCCAGCCGCAGGGAAAGCCGGCCAGCGGCGTCATCTACAGCACCATCGAGGGACGCTTCCTGCACGTGGACCTCGAGGACAGTCTGTTGATGGGCTGCAAGATTCTCGGAGCGGGCAAGGGCGAGGTCAGCTACCGAACGAGCGGCGACGTCCAGGCCTACGTCCAGTTCCAGCAGGACGTGCCGCCCGGGATGCTGCGGATTGGTCACTGGCCGGTCGAGGCGTTCCAGCAAATCCTCTCGCCGCCGCCACCTCCCACGCGTCCCGGATCGCGTCCGGGAGTTGACCACTCGATTCCGGGTGATGTGTGCGAGGTTTCGCCGGTGGTCTGGCGCGACCAGCTCGCCCTCCTGAAGTGCATCCGTCCTGCAAGTGGGGGCGTAAGGACGAACTACTGGCTCCAACTCGAGGAGGTGGCCACCGGGAAAGTCCTCAGCCGGTTCGCCAGCGGCTACAGTCTTGCCTCCGCGTTCGTGAACGACGGTGTCTTCCATGCCTTCGCGTCGCGGTTCGAGCCCGACGGCTGGAACGACGTCACCATGTTCCGGTCGCGCGACCTGACGAACTGGGAGACGTCGCTCGTGATTCGGCAACAGGACGAACAACTGTTCAACAGTTCGGTCTGCCGTGGTCCCGAGGGCTTCGTGATGGCCTACGAATCCAATGATCCCCGCCATCCGGCGTTCACCATCAAGTTCGCCACCTCCGCCGACCTGACCACGTGGGTGAAACGGGACGACGCCATTTTCGGAACGGACCGCTACACCGCCTGCCCCAGCCTGCGTTACGTGGCGGGATGGTACTATCTGCTGTACCTCGAGCATCGTACCCCGCGTTGGTACTTCGAGACCTGGATCGCCCGTTCGCGCGACCTGAAGTCCTGGGAGCTGAGCCAGGCCAATCCCGTCCTCTCCCCCGGCCCGGCGGACGGAATCAATGCCTCCGACCCCGACCTTGTGGAACACGGAGGGCGCACGTACCTCTACTATAGTGTCGGAGACCAGCGGACATGGTCGCGGCTGAGGAGAACCGTCTACGAAAGTTACCTGGCTGACTTCTTCGAAGGCTGGTTCGCGCGTTCGAAGTGATTTTGACGATTTCGAACATCGCCGGGTTGATCCCGTGTGGGGAGTGATTCACACTGACGCGGCCCCACGCGCATGCGACCGCTTCAGCAACCAGGATTGAGTCTCAGGGGGTGGTGTGCCCTGGCGGTTGTCGGGCTTTGGTGGGCGAGCCTGGCCCAACTCGTTGAACCGGCCCTCCCCGCCAACGAGACACCCGGCGAACGTCCGTACGAGATGGTCTGGGCCAACCGGGTCGAGCCGGCCGAACCGACGCTGCGTTTCGACAAGCTCAACGGCTGGCGCGTCGAAGTCTCGGGTGAGGCCCATGCCGAACTGAGGGCGACCCGGCGACAGAACCTCTGGGATCGTCCGGTGGCTGGGCTCCGTTACCACGGCGATGGCCTCACCAACTCGCAGCCACGCATCCAGATGGTCCCCCCGGAACCGGTCCCCATTCCTGAGGACGCCGACTCGGTCGAGCTTTGGTTGTACGGTAACCGCTGGGAATGGGAGAACCCGCCCGACACCCCCGCCGTGCGCCTCCAACTCCAACTGCGCGATGGCGAGGGCACCGCGCGGAACGTGGGCTTGGGTCCGGTCCGGTGGAAGGAATGGTGGTTGATTCACCGGAAGCTGCCGGGGGGATGGAAGCCGCCGCTGCGTCTCGAGGGCCTGTCGGTCGAGGGCGGTTACCAGGCTGAATTGCGGGAGGTGTTTTTCGACTCCCTCCGCTTCTCCCGTGAAAACCTGCCTCCTCTGAAGTTTGCTCCCAGGCCGGAGCGGAACCTCAGGCTCTTCGTCGGGCAGTCACCGGGTGCGAACACCGGTCCAGGTCGCCTCCCATTCCCCACCCGTGAGGAGACCATTCTGCCGCTTCAGCTCGCCGGGGCTTATACCAATAACATCGAGACCTTGGATGACGGCTCGTTTCGTTTCGCCTACCGCGGCGGCGACGGCACGGTCGCGTATACGTTCCAGCCGGCGGAAGGCATTTCCAGCCTCCGGGCCGCGTACAACGGGGAAGCGGTTGGGACCTTGATGAGCGGGGCACGTGTCCTGGGCACGGCCGCCACGGCTACCAACCGGCTCACCACGACGACTTTCACGAACGGAGTGCTGTCGGCGCGTTACGAGGACGGGACCATGCTACGGCTGCGTCTCTGGCAGAAGTCGCTGGTTCTCGACGTCATCAACCAGACCGGTCGGGCAACCGAGTTCACGTGTGGCGAACTCGCGTCCCTGGTGGAGCCCCGTACCGTCTTCGTTCCGTACCTCAATTACGGCGGAGGCCCCCACCCGTGTGTACTTCTCTCACGGGCCGGGTCCCAGCCGGTGTTTACCTCGCTGTGGCTGGACTGGTATCGATCGAATGCGTCCGAACCCTACGCGGCGGAATCGACCAACGGCACCTCGGCACGAATCAACGGCGGTGTGCGGTACCTTCCGCTGACCGCCGGCCAGCGCAATCCGATGTTCGAGCGGTTCTTCGTCACGGTCTCACCCACGTTCGAGGAGGTGCTGCCGGTCATTCCCACGCCGGTCGGACTACACGCCGCCGAGGCCGGGGACCGCTTCTGGCAGGAATCCTGGGGACCGTCCGATTATGCGGCCGAGAAGGCGCGGAGCCGGAGGCTGCGGCAGTTCGGGATCGACAGGCTGATCCAGTGCAATCATGAGATCGCCTGGCGCGACGGCGGCGAGAGCTTCACGCTTCGAACCCGGGCCGCCCCGAAGCGGGGAGGGGACGAAGCCCTGCGCGAGTTTGTCCGCCACCAACGAAGCCTGGACTGGCTGAGCGGCCTTTACAGCAACTACACGGACTTTGCGCCGGTCAACGAACACTGGTCTCCGGACTGGGTTCAGCGCGGCCCGGATGGCAACTGGCGCCCGGCCTGGCCGAGAAATTACGCGCTGAAGCCGCTGAAGGCCGTCGAGTTCGATGCTCTGCTGGCTCCGCAGATCAAAGCCCGGTACGAGCCCACCAGCGCGTACACGGATGTCCACACGGCCGTGGCACCATGGGGCTACAACGATCTCGACGCGCGCGTTCCTGGGGCCGGCACTTTTGCCCAGACCCTGTACGCCTATGGCGAGTTGCTGCGGAACGACTCCACGGTGTATGCCGGACCGGTCTTCTCCGAGGGTACCTACCACTGGCTTTATCCGGGCCTCGCCGACGGGAACTACGCCCTGGCTTACGACGGACGCCATCTCGCCCTCGAACCGCTGCTCCCGGTATTCGACCTCCTTCAGATTCACCCGAAGGAATGCGACATCGGCATGGGCTGGACCGCGCACTTTTGCGATCCCCTGGGTGACTGGAGGTCGCCGGCGAACCTGGATCGGGCGATCGACCGATTCCTGCTGCATACACTGGCGTACGGCCACATCGGTTGGCTGGTCGAAGAAGCGCACGGGATCGACCGGACCTGCCGCAGTTACTACATGCTGCAACAAGTCCAGGCCGAGTACGCGCTGAAGGCTCCGGAGCGGATCGCGTATTGGGACGGCACGAATCTGGTCAGTGTTTCCGAGGCCATTGTGCGGGACCTGCCGCGTACGCGACGACAGCTTCACGTACGCTACCCGGGCGGTCTTGGGCTTTGGCTGAATGACCACACCAACGAAACCTGGACGGTCCCGGGGGAAGCCGGGTCACTCGACCTGCCGCCCACGGGCTGGGCTGCGATCTCGGCCGCCACCCGGTTGCACAGTTATTCGGCGGTGCAAGGCACCAACCGGGTCGATTACGTGCGGAGCCAGGCCTACGTCTACCTGGACGGGCGTGGGGCGTGGGCGGAAACGCCCGAGGCGGCCACGGACGGCTCGCTGGCGATTCGCGCTCCTGCGCCCAACGAGCTGGCGGTCGTGCGCATCGCGGGCCAGGGGGCGTTTGTCATCCGACGTCCGTTCGGTGTCAGGGGCGGCTTGCTGGAGTGCACCGCTTACGACGTGGAGGGGCGCCGGTTGGACACCTTGAAGGTGGAAGATCAGGATGGCGAGACCCGCATCGAATCAGCCCCCGGCGCCGTAAGTTACCGACTCCGGTTCGGCGGGATCTGAGTCGCTTGCGGAGGATCCGCGTGCTGCAGCCCGGCCGCGGATGCCGGCTCGCGGTTGGTGATGGAGGAGCGCCTTCGCCCGGCTTGCGCCAAGGAACGCACGCTTCTGTCACTACCTGCGCCAGTACGGCGCTATCAAGGGGATCGTCGACTTGGCATCCGAAGGACGATGATTGAGTGTAAACTCCATGCCCCCAACGTTTTAATGCTGTGGATCTGTCGGTGGCATCCCTATTGCTGATCCTCTCCCCGGAAATATGGCAAAAGTTCTTGGCATCGATTTGGGGACGACGAACTCCTGCATGGCCGTCATGGAGGCAGGGGAGCCGTTGGTCTTGGAGAACTCCGAGGGCAAGCGCACGACTCCCTCGGTTGTCGCCTTTACCAAGAGCGGCGAGCGCCTGGTGGGAGAAGCCGCCAAACGCCAGGCCGTCACCAATCCGCGCAATACCGTCTACTCGATCAAGCGCTTCATGGGCCGGAAGTTCGCGGAGGTCCAGGAAGAGCTGAAGCGCGTCCCCTACAAAGTGGTCGAGGCGGCGAATGGCGACGCGCTCGTGGAGGTGGAGGAGGGCGGCCAGACGAAGCGTTACAGCCCGCCGGAGATCTCGGCGATGATTCTGGGCAAACTGAAGGCCGATGCCGAAGTGCGGTTGGGCGAGAAGATCACCCAGGCGGTGGTGACCGTACCCGCCTACTTCAACGATTCCCAGCGGCAGGCCACCAAGGACGCGGGTCGGATTGCCGGGCTTGAAGTGCTCCGGATCATCAATGAGCCCACGGCGGCTTCCCTCGCCTACGGCCTCGACAAGAAGAAGGACGAGAAGATCGCGGTTTATGATCTGGGCGGCGGTACCTTCGATATTTCCGTGCTCGAGATCGGGGACGGCGTGTTCGAGGTGAAGGCCACCAACGGTGACACCCACCTCGGAGGCGACGACTGGGACAACCGGGTGATGGATTGGATCCTCGACGAGTTCAAGAAGGAGCAGGGGATGGACCTGCGCAAGCAGGCCGACGCGCTCCAGCGCATCAAGGAAGAGGCGGAGAAGGCGAAGATCGCCCTGAGCAGCTCGCAGGTGTACGACATCAATCTTCCGTTCATCACGGCCGACGCGAGTGGTCCGAAGCACATCAGCACGAAGCTGACGCGCGCCAAGATGGAGCAGCTTTGTGACGACCTGTTCGAGCGCACCATTGTTCCCGTGAGGAACTGCCTGCGCGATGCCAGCACCCCGGCGGAGTCCATCGACGAGTTGGTGCTGGTCGGCGGCATGACCCGCATGCCGCGCGTCGTCGAGACGGCGCGCTCCCTCGTGAACAAACCGCCGCATCAGGGGGTCAACCCGGACGAAGTGGTGGCCATTGGCGCCGGCATCCAGGGCGGCGTTCTCAAGGGAGAGGTCAAGGACGTCCTCTTGTTGGACGTGACGCCTTTGTCCCTGGGCATCGAGACCCTGGGCGGGGTTTTTACGCGGCTCATCGAACGCAACACCACCATCCCCACCCGGAAATCGGAGATCTTCTCCACGGCGAGCGACAGCCAGCCGGGCGTCGAGATCCACGTGCTCCAGGGCGAGCGGCAGTTCGCGCGCGACAACAAGACCATCGGCAAGTTCCACCTCACCGACATCCCGCCGGCACCGCGTGGAGTTCCCCAGATCGAGGTCACTTTTGACATTGATGCCAACGGCATCCTGCACGTCAGCGCCAAGGACCTGGGCACGGGCAAGGAACAGAAGATCACGATCACGGCCAGCAGCGGTCTCTCCAAGGAGGAAGTGGAGCGGATGCGCAAGGACGCGGAGGCCCACGCCGAGGATGACAAGAAGCAGCGCGAAGAAGTCGAAACCCGCAACGAGGCCGACAGCTCGGTCTACCGCTCGGAGAAGATGCTCAAGGACAACGCCGACAAGCTGTCCGCGGGCGACAAAGAGAAGATTGAAAAGGCCATCGCTGCCGTGAAGGAGGCGCTCAAGGGCAGCGACACCGCCGCCTTGAAATCGGCCAGCGAAAAGCTGAACGAGGCGTGGCAGGCGGTCTCCGCCGAACTTTACAAGGCCGCCGCGGAGAAGGCGCGCGGGGCGCAGGGCCAGGGATCGGCCGGGCCGAGCCCTTCCTCGAGCCCCGGTGGCAAGCCCGAAGAGCCGGGGACGAAGCCCGGTGAAGGCCCCATCATTGACGCCGAAGTTGTCGACGACGACAAGCGGTGACGACGGATCTGCCGCTCCGGCCCGCAGGGCACCGCAGGGTGTCTTGCGCGCCTGAACGGCTGGCGACCTGTTTCTCGGCCGCGGCGGGTGCTGCGGATCCCGGGGACGGTTGTTAACCAAAGCAAACCACAGCGAGACAGACACTATGGCACTGAACGTTAAACCGCTCGGCGACCGGGTTCTCGTGGAACCTGTCGAAGAGAAAGAAGTGAAGAAGGGCGGGATCATTATCCCTGACTCCGCCAAGGAAAAGCCCACCGAGGCGATCGTGCGCGCTCTGGGCACCGGCAAGACCGACGACGATGGCAAGAAGGTCCCCTTCGAAGTGAAGGTCGGGGACCGCGTTCTCATCAGCAAATACGGTGGCACCGAGATCAAGATCGAAGGGAAGGACTACAAGTTGCTCGGGGCTGACGACCTGCTCGCTGTCATTGACTAACCGCCGATTTCACGCTCAACACTCAATCCCCCTCCAGAATCACTATGGCAGCAAAACAACTCCTTTTTGATGAGGCCGCCCGGCAGGCGATCCTCCGCGGCGTGACCAAGCTGTCCAGGGCGGTCACCGCCACGCTCGGCCCGAAGGGCCGCAACGTCGTCCTGGACAAGAAATTCGGCTCGCCGACCGTCACCAAGGACGGCGTCACCGTCGCCAAGGAAATCGAACTGGAAGACCCGTTCGAGAACATGGGCGCCCAGATGGTCCGGGAAGTGGCCAGCAAGACCAGCGACGCCGCGGGTGATGGGACCACGACCGCCACCGTGCTCGCGGAGGCCATTTACCGCGAAGGCCTGAAGTTCGTCACCTCCGGCGCCAACCCGATCGGCATCCAACGCGGTGTGGGCAAGGCCGTCGAGGCCGCCGTCGCCCACCTCGACAAGATCGCCAAGAAGGTCAAGGACAAGGAAGAGATCAAGCAGGTCGCCACCGTCTCCGCCAACTGGGACACCACCATCGGCGAGATCATCGCCGACGCGATGGACAAGGTCGGCAAGGACGGCACGATCACTGTCGAGGAGGCCAAGTCCATCGAGACCACCCTTGAAGTCGTGGAAGGCATGCAGTTCGACAAGGGGTACCAGTCGCCCTATTTCGTCACCAACGCGGAGACGATGGAGTGCAAACTGGAGGATGTGTACATCCTCATCTTCGAAAAGAAGATCAGCAGCCTCAAGGACCTCCTCCCCCTGCTCGAGAAGGTCGCGCGCATCGGCAAGCCGCTCCTGATCATCGCCGAGGAAGTCGAGGGCGAAGCCCTGGCCACCCTGGTGGTGAACAACCTCCGCAAGACCATCACCTGCTGTGCCGTCAAGGCCCCTGGCTTCGGCGATCGCCGCAAGGCCATGTGCGAGGACATCGCCATCCTCACCGGTGCCAAGTTCATCAGCGAGGATCTCGGCATCAAGCTCGAGACCGTGGACGTCCCTGACCTCGGCCGCGCCAAGAGCGTGGTCGTCGACAAGGAGAACTGCACCATCGTGGAAGGCGCGGGCAAGGCCTCGGAGATCCAGGGCCGGATCAACCAGATCCGCCGCCAGATCGAGGAGACCACCAGCGACTACGACCGCGAGAAGCTCCAGGAGCGCCTGGCCAAACTCGCCGGTGGCGTGGCCGTCATCAACGTCGGCGCCGCCACAGAGACCGAAATGAAGGAGAAGAAGGCCCGCGTCGAGGACGCCCTGCACGCCACGCGCGCTGCCGTGGAAGAAGGGATCGTTCCCGGCGGTGGCGTGGCCCTGGTTCGTTGCTTGGGGGCGATCTCCACGGCGGTGCCGGCCAACGATGACGAGCGCATTGGCATCGACATCGTGAAACGCGCCGTTTCCTTCCCGACCTGGGCCCTGGCCGACAACGCCGGCATCGAAGGCTCCGTGGTCGTTGAGGAAGTCAAGAAGCGCAAGGGCAACGACGGATACAACGTCGCCACCAACGAGTACGAAGACCTCGTCAAGGCCGGCGTCGTGGATCCCAAGAAGGTGACCCGCACGGCGCTCCAGAACGCCGCGTCCATCGCTGGTCTCCTCCTGACCACCGAAGCGCTCATCACCGAGATTCCGGAGAAGGAAAAGAAGCCGCCCGGCGGAGGCAACCCGCACGGCGGCATGGGCGGCGACATGGATTACTGAGCCGTCCAAGGAAACAATTGGGGAACGCGGGGCGAGGCTGGGCAACCAGCCTCGCTTCCTTTTTGGCGACCGGTGGGGGCGGGAGTGGCGGGGTGATGGGGCGAGGCTGCGCCGGGCCGGGTCAAATGAACCGGTTCCGCTCCGCGTCGCCTCATCTCATCTCGCGCGGCAAGCGGAGGGAGGCGACTTCAGTTCGCGCTCGTCTCCGGCAGCTTCCCGCCGTTGATGAGGTAAAGCGCCGCCATCCGGATCGCGAGACCGTTGGTCACCTGTTCGAGAATGACGGAGCGATCGCCGTCCGCGACGTCGCTGTCCACCTCCACACCGCGGTTGATGGGGCCCGGGTGCATGATCAGGACGTCCGGCTTGGTATCGGCGAGGCGGCTCCGGGTAATCCCAAACAGGTTGGTGTATTCACCGAGGCCGGGGAAGGCCGACTTGCGTTGTCGCTCATGCTGGATGCGCAGCAGGTTGATGACGTCGGCATCATGGATGGCCTGCTTGAGGTCGTGAACCACGCGGCAGCCCATCGCCTCGAAGGTGCGGGGGACCAGCGTCGGGGGGCCGCACAAGGTGACTTGAGCCCCGAGTTTTTGAAGACCCCAGATGTTCGAACGCGCCACCCGGCTGTAGAGAATGTCTCCCAAGATCGTGACCTTGAGGCCCGCAATCTGGGTCTTCTTCTCGCGTATCGTGAAAATGTCCAACAGGCCCTGGGTGGGATGCTCGTGGGCGCCGTCGCCCGCATTGACCACGTGGGAATTGAGCACGCGCGACAAGAAGTGCGGCGCTCCCGCCGCGCTGTGACGAATGATGATGAAGTCCGCGTTCAGGGCCTCGAGGTTTCGGGCGGTGTCCTTCAGGGTCTCGCCCTTGCGGAGCGAGGAGGCCTCGGCGGTGAAGTTGATGACGTCGGCGCTGAGCCGCTGGGCCGCCAGCTCAAAACTGATGCGGGTTCGCGTGGAGGGCTCGACGAACAGGTTGACCACGGTCTTGCCGCGCAGGGCTGGCACTTTCTTGATGTGCCGTTCCCCGACCGCCTTGAACTCGCGCGCCGTATCCAGAACGGTGGTGATCTCCTCGGCGGAGAGGGACTGGAGGTCGAGAAGGTCTTTGCGGCTCCAACTCATGGGGAAGGAGGTTGGGGGCGATGATTACGGGACTCGACCAACACCTGGCTCATCCCGTAGGCAGGGGCGAGTTGGACGTCCACGCGATCCTCCGGGCTGGTTTCGAGGGTTTCGCCGACGAAATCCGCCTGGATGGGAAGCTCCCGGTGCGGGCGGTCGATCAAGACCGCGAGTTCAACGCGTCGTGGCCGGCCGAGGTCCAGCAGGGCGTCGAGCGCGGCGCGGGTTGTGCGACCGCTGCACAGCACATCGTCGACGAGAATGACGCTCTTCCCGGAAACGTCGAACGGGATCTGCGTCGGATGAACCTGGGGTGCCAAGCGGCCGTCGAGGTCGTCGCGGTGCATGGCCACATCCAACTGACCGACCGGGACTTCACACTTCCAGCCCGAAGCGAGCCGTCCGGCCAGTTGAAGCGCCAGGTGAACGCCCCCGGTTTGAATCCCAACCAGCACCACATCCGAGCCCCCGTCCGCGTGCCGTGCTCCAATCCCGGACGCGATGCGCTCCACGGCGCGGTCCACGGCAGCCCCGCTCAACAGCAACCGGCTCGATGACATAGAGGAAATAACAGCACTCAAGGCAAGGCCACCAAGGTCTTCCCAACTCCAACCGGCCTCACCCCACGCGGCTTAGTTGTCGCGGTTTCGGCGTGCGGTCTCGGCGCCGTTCTCACGTTGGGTGCGACGCCAACGACGCCACGCCGCGCTGTGATTGACGAGCCAGTCCGTCATCGCCCGTTCGAAGCCGATATCATAACCAGCCTTCTCCGACTCGATCCATTTGTGCTTCAGGATCTCGTCGCGTTCCGCGAGGAACTCCTGATACAACGTGCTGTTTTTCAGCGGGTCGTCTGTGTGCATTGTCGCGAGCAAATGACGGGCGCTCGCCGTCTGGGTCAGCCGACGTCGCCAACTTAGCAGCTGCGACGCGACTGACAATTAATTTCAAGGTGAGGGTAAAGCACGGCCCATGCCGATCGGGTTCGAGGTGGTCCGGGAGGGTCCACTCTCCGGCCCGAAGCACGCGCGCGGAGTGACAACTGACCCTGGCTGACCTGCAATTGAATTGCCCCCCAAGTCGCGAGCCCTAGGATCCAGCCTTGTCATGAAGCTGCTGTACGTCCATGCCCACTACGACGACTTCGAGTTCACCGCCGCCGGGACCTTCGAGATGTGGCATCGACGCGACGGAGCCAAACTGCGACGCAAGGTCATCGTCTGCACGGACGGCCGCGCGGGCCACCACTTTCGAACGCGCCAGGAAACCGGGCACCTCCGCTACTCGGAGCAACTCGAGTCGGCACGGCTTGGAGGCTACGAGTTCGACTTGCTCCGATTGCCTGGGGGCGAAGTGCCACGTGAGGCCTGTCTCCAGGTGGACGTTCCGTTGCTCGCCGCGCTGTGGCAGGCCATCCGGGCCTTCGAGCCTGATTACCTCTTTTGCCCACCGCTACCGGCGGATCCGTTGGCCGGGGTCCATGTGGACCACCTCGCGATTGCCCAGGCAGTGCGACAGGTGGCCTACATGATCAACGTCCCTCACGCCTTCACGCCGGAGTTTCCCGCCGACGAGACGAACTCAACGCCCTGCAAAGTCCCGGTGATCGTCGCGGTCTATGATGGCTACCAGTTCGGGGAGAACCCGCACGATTTGGCCGTCAATGTCGAACCCGCGTTTGACCGCATTTGTGCCCTGACCTGGTGTCATCAGTCTCAGATCCGTGAATGGCTGCCGTGGGTCGGGCGACATCGGATGGAGCCGCCGGCGGATATGGCAGAGTGGAAGGAGACACTACGGAAGCGGTTCGAGCGGAAGAACCGCGAGTTGGGCCTGGCGACGGCGAACGCGCTGGAGGTGTTTACGGTAACGGGTTGGGGCGAGATCCCGAGCCTGGAACAGATCAAGGCGGACTTTCCATCTCTGGATCCAACTGGGAGCCATTTGGATCGGCTGCAGCAACGGTTGGAACGATGGTCGCGTGATTAGAGGGGTCGGTTCATACTGAGGATTGACACCGAGGCCGGCTCCAGCTTCCATCCGATCGTGCCACGACCCCTCCGCATCGAGTACCCAAGTGCCCTCTATCACGTCGCCAATCGCGGCAGCCGTGGCGCCACGGTCTTCCTCGATGACCTGGATCGGGAGCTGTTCCTCCGCACCCTGACCGAAGCGCGCGAGAAAGCTGGGTGGGAAATTCACGCGCTCTGCCTGATGCCAGACCATTTTCACGCGGTGATCGAAACCCCGCAGGCCAACCTGGTCTCCGGGATGAAGTGGTTCCTGGGCACTTACACGAACCGGTTCAACCGCCGGCACCGGACGCGAGGCCATGTCTTCGCCGGTCGGTACCGGGGCGTGCCCATCGCATCAGCCGGCTCCCATTTCGCCGAGGCCTGCGACTACGTGCACTTGAACCCGGTGCGGGCGGGTTTGGTGAGCCTGGGCGAACCTTTGGAATCGTATCCTTGGAGCAGTTACCCCGCGTACCTCCGGACCGCCTCGGAACGTCCCCGCTGGCTCGCCACCGGTCGCCTGCTGGGGGTGATGGGATGCGGAGACTCCGGTCCCGGTCGTCGGGAATTCGCGCGTCGGCTTGAGTTGCGCCGACAGACCCAGGACGACAGCGCCTGGAGTTCCCTCAGGCGCGGCTGGTTCCTCGGAGACGACGCCTTCCGGCATGCGTTGATGGACCGGTTGATTGCAATGCAGGTGCATGCACGACCCGGGCAAATGCGACTCGAACTGGCCCGCCTTGCCGCCGACCGCATCATTGCCGAAGAACTCCGTCGCTTGGGAATGGAGGAGGCCCAGTTGGCGCGCCGACCCAAAACGGCGCCGGAGAAGATCGGGATTGCCGCCCGGTTGCGTCGCGAAACGGTGCTCTCGATCCGGTGGATTGCCTCGCGCCTTTCCGCCGGGTCGCCCAACACGCTCCGAAACTCGCTCCACCGACTGCGGCATGCCCCGCCGCCCGGGGGCGCGGAACCACGGATTGAACGGGAGCCGGGATCGAATGCAGACCGGGGTGGGTTGCCACGCCGGGAAGCAGAACCGTCGGACGGGTTCAGCGTGGCCTGGGATTGAAGCTGATGCAGGCGCTTGCTCACGGCGGAACCAGGTTGGCTTGCCCCGGCATGATCGCGGCGGTGTTGATCGTTGCTGGCTGCGACCAGGCGCCGGCGCGCCCGTCCGAGCGCGCCAGGAACGAGCGCGACGCGCGGTCGTCGGCGGCATCCGGCGTGGGGGAACCGGCCCGTCTGCCGCAGGTGACCCCTACGGTTCCGGCGGGGCCGGAGGACCAGTTCCGCGACGTCACTGCCAGCGCCGGCATCGATTTTGTCCACCAGTTCTGCGGTACCCGGGTGGGAAACATCATCATGTCCAACGGAGCCGGGGTGGTGGTTCTGGACTACGACGGCGATGGGTGGATGGACCTGTATTTCGTCAACTCGGGGCCGCTCGAGGGCGTTACGGAGGCGGGGTCCGGGACGAAACGAGAACCGAACCGGCTCTACCGGAATCGGAGGGACGGGACCTTCGAAGACGTGACGGGGAGGGCAGGGGTGGCCGGGCGCGGCTATGGGACGGCGGCTGCGAGCGCCGATTTCGACCGGGACGGCTGGCCGGACTTGTACGTGGTGGCGATCGGTCCCAACCAGCTCTATCGGAACCGGGGCGACGGGACGTTCGAAGAGGTTACGGCGAACGCGGGCGTGGGGGATCAGGGCACAGGGATTGGGGCGGCCTGGGCCGATGTGGACAACGACGGGTGGCTGGACCTGTTTGTGGCGAACTACCTGACATTCGACCCCGAAGCGAAGCTCTTCTTCAATCCCAACGCCTATCCCGGTCCGCTGGCGTATTCCGGGGAGCTCAACCGGCTCTATCGAAACCGGGGTGACGGGACGTTTGAGGATGTGAGCGCACGCGCGGGGATCGAGCTCAAGGGGCATCGGGCGATGTCCGTCTGCGCCTTCGACTACCAGCTCGACGGGGACAGCGACTTCTACGTCTGCAATGATTCGACCGCGAACCTGCTGTGGGTGAACGACGGTCACGGTCGCTTTACCGAATCCGCCATTCGTGCAGGGGTGGCCTTCAACGCCCTGGGCGAACCTGCCGGTTCCATGACAACGGCGGTGGGGGATGCGAACGGGGATCTGAGACCTGACCTCCTGGTCTCCCGGCTTGGGTATGGCTCGTTCTACGTGGCCGCCACCCCGGACCTGTTCAAGGACCAAATGATGGCGAGCGGCCTGGGACAACTCACGGCCGATTATGTGGGTTGGGGCAACAACTGGCTGGACTTCGACAACGACGGCGACCTGGACATCCTGGTTGCCAACGGCGACGCCCATCAGCTTGCGGGTTGGGAGTGCCTGCTGCTGGAGAACGATGGGACCGGCTCTTTCGCGAGTGCCCGCCGGCAGGGAGGGCGCTTCTTCGAGACTCCGATTCGAGGGCGGGGCAGCGCGGTGCTGGATTTCGACAATGACGGGGCCTTGGATGCCCTGGTCACGGCGATGGCCGACCGGGCTTTCTTGCTGCGGGGACGGTCAGGAGCTGGCGGCTGGCTCCGCTTGGCTCTCGAGGGTCGGGCCTCCAATCCCCATGGGTGGGGCGCCCACGTGCGGGTTACTGCCGGGGGCCTAACGCAGTTCGCCGAGGCCCGTTGTCCTTCGGGCTTTCTCGGACAGTCTGATCCCCGGCTCCACTTTGGCCTGGGGAAGGCGAGCCAAGTTGAGCGCCTCGAGATCCGCTGGCCGAGCGGCCGCCCTCAAGTCCTGTCGAATGTGACCGTGAACTGTGAGCTACGGATCCGCGAACCCGAATCCAGTCCGCCCTGAGACGGGGCCGTGTTCACGCTGGACGGGGTTTGGCACCCCCGGCACAGTCGACCGCCTTTGAATCATGCGCTGGACTCAGACCTTCATTCCGACACTCAAGGAGACGCCGGCTGACGCCGAGATCGTCTCGCACAAGCTCCTTCTGCGCGCCGGCCTGGTGCGCAAGCTGACGGGCGGGCTGTACACTTTCCTGCCGCTGGGCCTGCGGGTCCTGCGCAAAGTGGAGCGGATCGTCCGGGAAGAGATGGACCGGGCCGGGGCGATCGAGGTGTTCATGCCGGCGTTGCAGCCGCCCGAGATCTGGCAGCAGAGCGGCCGGTACGTGACCGCCCGCGAGGTGCTCTACAAGGTCCGGGATCGCGCGAACAAGGAGTGGTTGCTGGGCCCGACGCATGAAGAGGTCATCACGACCCTCGTGGCCAACGAACTCAGTTCCTACCGCCAGTTGCCCCGCAACTTTTACCAGATCCAGACCAAGTTCCGCGATGAAATCCGGCCCCGCTTCGGTCTGATGCGGGCGAAGGAGTTCATCATGAAGGATGCCTACAGCTTCGATGTGAGCGACGAGGCGGCCCAGGTGAGTTACCAGAAGATGTACCAGGCCTACAGCCGGATCTTCGCGCGGTGCGGCTTGCGCACCTTCCCGGTGGAAGCGGACACGGGCGTCATCGGCGGCAAGTTCTCACACGAATTCATGGTCCCGGCGGAGACCGGCGAAAACGAAGTGGTGTACTGCGAGTCCGGCCAGTACGCAGCGAACATTGAAAAGGCGACGAGTCGCGGCCCGCTGGAGGCTACCCCCGCGGCGGACACCGGCACGGCGCCGGAGAAGTTCGCCACCCCGGGTGTGGTTACCATCGAGGCCCTCGCGGCGCCTCCGTTTGGCGTGGCGGCTCACACGCAGATCAAGACCCTCGTCTTTACAGTCAAGCGGGCGGACAGCGAGGAATCGGAACCGGTTCTGGCCTTGGTCCGCGGGGATGACCAGCTGAACGAAGCCAAGTTCGCAGGCGTTTTGGGAACCAATGTCTTCCGTGCCGCGACGGCGGACGAGGTGTTCGCCGCCCTGGGAGCGCATCCGGGCAGCTTGGGCGCGATCCAATCGACGCTGCGGACGCCGGCGATCCGGGTGATCGCTGACGAGGCGCTGCGTGGGGCCGCAGGAATGACCACCGGCGCGAACGAAGACGGCTACCATTGCCGCCATGTCACGGTCGAACGGGATATCCCGGTCACCCAATGGGCCGATCTGCGAACGGTCCAGCCGGGTGAACGGTGCACCGTGACCGGACAACCGCTGAAGATCCGACGCGCGATCGAGGTCGGGCACGTGTTCAAGCTGGGCACCAAGTACAGCGAGGCGTTGAACGCGCTCTACCTCGACGAGGCGGGCCGCCAGCACCCGTGCGTGATGGGGTGCTACGGGATCGGCGTGACGCGCACGGTCCAGGCGATCATCGAGCAGTGCCATGACAAGGACGGCATTGCGTGGCCGTTGACCTCCGCGCCGTTCGCCGTTTGTCTGACGCCGCTGAGCGTCGCTCCTGACAGCCAGCCGATGAAGGCCGCCTTGACCCTGCTCTCGGACTTGAGCGACCAGGGAGTCGAGGTCCTGCTCGACGACCGGGATGAACGGCCCGGCGTGAAGTTCAAGGATGCGGACCTCATCGGTCTCCCGTTGAGAGTGAACCTGGGAGAGAAGTCGCTGGCCCGGGGTGAAGTCGAGTTGAAGCCGCGAACCGGGGCGATGAAATCGGTGCCGCTGGACCAGGCGGTGCCTGCCATCCTGGAATGGCTGGCCACCGAGCGCGAGCGACTGGCACAGCTCGTTCCCGGCCTTTGAATGCCGTTGGTTTCTCGCTCTGCTCCGCCTCCCATGGACCGTAGCCAGGGAGGGCGGGCACTCCGTTGCCCGCCGAGTTCGGCGCGCAGAGGACTGCGCGCCCTACCTGAGGCGGCAGGTTCATGGCCCCAATGCGCGCTAGACCTTTTGGCGTCCTTGCTCTCCGTGAACCGCAGTCCGGCAGGGCAGGCAATCCGCGGCCCGACGACTCTGGCGCGGCAGGGACGGCGTCCCCTGCCAGGGGTGACAGTTCGGGGCCTCCCGGGGTCACGAACCCCGGGCCTGCCAGCTTCTCCGCGACGAACCGCCGGCGTTGAACCTTGCCATGAACAAGTTG
Organism: uncultured Verrucomicrobiota bacterium; assembly: GCA_964535555.1. Taxonomy (GTDB): domain Bacteria; phylum Verrucomicrobiota; class Verrucomicrobiia; order Limisphaerales; family J093; genus DSVZ01. Next base: position 25,400 of record CAZHUS010000053.1, on the reverse strand, counting down.
TTGCTCATCGATGACGAGGCTGACATGCATTACTCGTTTCGGCGCATTTTCGCGTCGGACGATCTCGAGTTGTCCACCGCCTCGAGCGGCGAGGAGGGCTTGCGCCTCATTCCCCAGGTCAAGCCCGATCTGGTCCTGATGGACATCCGCATGGGCGGGTTGAGCGGGCTGGAGACGCTGAGTCGAATCCGGATGATGGACGCCCGCCTTCCCGTCATCCTCATGACGGCGCACGGCACGACTCAGACGGCGATCGAGGCGATGAAGCTGGGCGCGTTTGACTACCTCCTGAAGCCCTTCGATGTGCCCAAGCTGAAGGAGATCGTCTTCGGTGCGCTTCGCGCCTCCCAGGCCATGCGACAGGTGGTCTCCTACGAACCGCTTCTGGATCGGGAGGATTTCGAACTCGGCATCGTGGGCCGCAGTCCGGCCATGCAGGAGCTCTTCAAGCTCATCGGGCAGCTGGCGGCGTCCGATGCCACCGCCCTGGTCACGGGGGAGAGCGGGACAGGCAAGGAGCTCGTCGCCCGCGCGATCTATCATCACAGTCGCCGCAGCCAGCAGCCCTTTCTCGCGATCAACTGCGCGGCGCTGCCCGAGCAGTTGCTCGAAAGCGAGCTGTTCGGCCACGAGAAAGGGGCGTTCACGGGGGCCGTCAATCAGCGGATCGGGCGCTTCGAGCAATGCAACAAGGGCACGCTCTTCCTCGACGAGATCGGGGACATGAGTCTCGCGACGCAGACCAAGATTCTGCGGGTGCTCCAGTCGGGGACTTTCGAGCGCGTGGGGGGGAACCAGACCGTCCAGGTGGACGTTCGCGTGATCGCGGCCACGAACCAGGATCTGGAGAAGGCGGTCGCCGAGCGCCGGTTCCGCGAGGACTTGTTCTACCGCCTGAACGTCGTGCGCATTCGCATGCCCGCCTTGCGCGACCGGCGAAGCGACGTGCATTTGCTGGTGAACTACTTTCTGGGTCGCCTCGCCCAGGAACAGAACCAGCCGCCCAAATCGCTCTCGGCGGACGCCCTGGCGGCACTCGAATCGTACCGGTGGCCGGGGAATGTCAGGGAGCTCGAGAACGCCATCGAACACGCCACCGTGGTCTCCAAAGGTGAGGCCGTGCTTCTCGGTGATTTGCCCGCCGAGATCACGTCCGCCTTCCCTGCGGAGGATTCGAAAGGACCGTCGCCCGGTGGTCCAGCGCCCCACGGCGTCGGCGCACCAGGAGGCACCCCGGCTCAGGGAGACCTGGCTGCCGCCGACATGACCTCGCTCATCGCCATGTTGTTCCGCCTGGCGCGCCAGGATCGGGAGTTGAAGGTGATCGACGTCGTCGAACGTGAGCTGGTCTTGAACGCGCTCCGTGAGACTCGTGGCAACCAACTCCAGGCCGCGCGGCTGTTGGGAATGACCCGCGCCACGCTGCGCAAACGGATCGAACGATTCGGGATCAAGGCCGAGCTGCACCTGAAATAGCGGCAGTCGCTGCGACGCGTGGCGAACCTGTCCGGCTCGGCTCAAGGTGCGCTGCGCAGGCGATAAAGGCGGCCTGCATCCCCGAACGAAATCGGCACGCAGATTTCGGCGCTGCCCGTGCTGTCGAGGGACCGAAAGGCGAGCGGCTCCCAGGCGCCCGGGAAGTCCACCGAGATGCTCTCCAGGATGACGGTGGTGCCCGGCGCACCCTGGATCAGGAGCACGAGGTCGTCTGGGCCACGTCGCACGCTCACGCGGAGTGAAGCGACGGCCTGTGTTTCGGCCAGCACTCTTTCGCGTCCGCGGAGATCCACCGCGATCAACCGGTAGCGCTCCGAGCCGGCGGGTTGAGGGAGCTGCACGTCGGTGGTGTAGAGCCGCGGGAGCATCACGTCCTCGGCGACAACGAGGTTGGTGGTCAGGCGGGTCCAGTTGCCCCTGGCGTCAGCCTGGTCGACGTGGAATCCCAGGATATCGACAGCCACGCCGGTTTGCCAGGTGAGCGTTGCCCGATCGGCGGCGGTGGCGGTGGCGGTGAAGGCGGTGAGGGTGACCGCCGTGGGCAACTGGTACGTCACCGTCAGCGTGTCGTTGCCGACATTGCCGGCATCATCGCGAGCCGAAACGGTCAGGACGTTGACTCCGGGCTGCAAGACGATGCCGGAGACGCTCCAGCTCGTGGTTCCCGTGGCCGTGCCGCTGCCGCCCCGGTCGTTGGTCCAGGTCACGTTCAGCACCCGCACGTCATCCGTGGCCGTGCCCCCGAGGGCCATGGAATCGGTGGCGCTGAAGAAGGTGGGACCCGACGTGGGCGAATTGATCACGACCTGCGGTGGCGAATTGTCGATATCCTGCCCGCTGAGAATCAGCGAGAAGTGCTGCTGGCCGTCCGCCAGGGTGCCCTTGTGGCTGACGGTGAGCGCGTAGATGCCGGGGGTGGGGGAGGCGATCCGAACTTGCTCGATGTTATCGACGATGTTGTCGCCCGTCGTCGCCGCCACCGTGGGGTTGTTCACGTCGAGGACGAATGGCAGGTGGGTTGGATTCCCACCCGGCCCGGTGATCCGCAAATCCAGATCGTTGACGAGCGTTGGCGAGCGGTCGTCGAGGCCTGTTCGTTCGGTCCCGGCCGGATCCGTCCAGCAGAGGGTCGCACGGATGGGGTGGCTGCCGTCCCATCGGAAAGCGAACTCATCCGTCAGGTGCGTCGCCGTCAGCAAGCCCTCGTGGATGCGCCGGCTCGACACGGCTTCGGCATGGGCGGCGATTTGGTCCGCTGCCGCGCGGACGTTCATCAATCCCCAACCGAAACTGTAATCCGGTCCGGCTTGGCCAAGATCGTCGGCGGTGTCCAGCAGGAGACCCTTCAGGGTGCTGGCGCGCATCGCCTCGCCCGGGAACAGGTGCCCGAACAATTCGACGAGGAGGAGGGCGCTGCCGCAGGCGTTGGGGGTCGAACTACTGGTGCCGGTCATCGTCGCGTAAGCGGCGTCCCCGCTGCTGTGCGTGGAGACAAGCGAAGCACCATTGGCGACCAGATCCGGTTTGACACGCCCATCGTCCGCCGGACCCCAGTTGCTGAAACCGGACATCGTGCCGCTGGCCGGGGCGCGGATCCCGCCGGAGACGGCATCGTTGACCGAGCCTACGCTCACCAGGTTTTTCGCGGAGGCACCCTCCTCCATGGTGTCGAAGCCGCCGGTATCCCAGCCGTCAGGGTAAGGATCCGTGGCAGGATTGTACGTTTTGGCGACCCAGGTGGAACCGCTGGCATAGTAGTAAGTGTCGCCTGGTTCCGGCTCCGCATCGTCCCGGTCGTTGCCTGCCGCACGGAAGGCCAGATAGTAAGGTGCGGCATGGTGGAGCTCATCCCAGGCGACGGCCTCGGCGCTGTATTGCCCGAAGCGTCGGTCCTCGCGCTCGCCCGAGATCCCGAAGTAATGCGGCATGGTGATCGATCCGCCATACCAGGTGCCCGGGTGCCAGCCGGTCACGTAACCGTACGAATGGTTCGAGACGTGGATGGCGCCGGTTTCGTCCGGAGCCGTCGCCGCGCGACCGGCCACTTCCGACAGGTCGGACAGCCAGTCATAAGCATCCAGAGAAACGGCAGGCGCCATGCCTTGGGCAAGAAGGTTGATCCCCGAGGCCGCCATCGTGCCGGCGACATGGGTTGAGTGATAGTGCACCGTCGCGGGGTTGCGATTGATGACGCGCAGGGTGAATTCCTGGTGCGTCGCGCGGACGGAACCGGCATCCCACATGCCGATCGTGTAGCCAACGCCGCTGAGATGGTAGGGTGCCGTGTTGCGAATCTGGTCGGCGGCGGTGGAGATGGCCGCGTTGGCGTTCGCCGTCGCCAGGTATCTGAATCCTTGATCGCCTGTTCCGATCAGTTCGAAAGCAGTACCGTCGGGCAATTCACCCCGGATGGGCCATCCCCGGGCCTTCGCCAGGGCCTCCGCGAGCTCGCGGGCCGCGGTGCTTCGTTGGTGGAAAGCCTGCACCGCGGCCGCCCGTCCCGCGCTGGAGCGGAGGTTGAGCCCGCGCGGCACACTGTCGGGCGCGCCCGCATGAGCGGTGGCGATGAGCAGGAACCCCAATGACATCGCTGACCAAGGCATCTTGGTGGAGCCTCGGCGGGATCGATGATGGAAATGCCGGATCATGCTCATGCTGGAATGAAATGCCGGCGCCCGGCGCGCGCAGGAAGCCTCCGTGCCCGCGCAGGAGGCTTCAAGGTAATTTCTTGATATGGGGCGTGCGGAGTTTCCTAGGCCTCCCCTTTAGCTCCGCCCATTTCGCTGGTTCCCACACGGGCGGACGCCAGCGCACCTACGAGTCCGGGATTCCACCGCGAGCCGCGGTTGGCAGCCCTCGGCGCCGGTTGATTTCGCTCCGCCGTCTCAGCCTGTTTTCAACCGCCGGCGCGCGAGGAAGCCGGTCTCGGTTCCGACCAGATCCGCGCGACGCTGCTGGGCCAGCAGCGCCCCGTACACGCGCGCATCGCGCACGAGCATCGCCAGGCGATCGAGGAGTTTCTCGCTGACGATCTTTCCCTCCCGCACGTCGGTGTGGTCCATGAACGAGATCGCGTAGGGCAGGGACCAGGCGTTGCACTGCCGCGCCACGGTGCGCAACTGGTCGATGGCGGTGAGACCCTTCTCGTGCGAAGCCACGAGGGTTGCGAACAACCGGCCGGCGAACTCGTGCCAGAAGTGGTCCAGGAAGTTCTTCATCGGGCTGCTGATACTGCCGTGATAATCGGGGGTCCCGAGCACGAAGACGTCCGCGCGATCCACCCGGCTCTTCAATACCGAAAACGCCGGCGTGTCGTAGGCGGTGTCCGGGTTGTAAAGCGGGAGCGGCTCGGACGCCAGGTCCAGGAGGTCCGGCTGGCAACCTTGAGTGCGAAACCGGGCGGCAATCTCGTTCAGTACCACCCGGGTGATGGAGTCCTCGCGAAGACTGCCAACCACCAACAACACGTTCAGGACAGGTTCAGACATGCGTGCGCATGTTAGTCGGGATCGTGAAGTTGGCCAGCCGGCGGTGGACGAGGGATGGCGACGGAGCCCTCGCGCGGCTCCGATCTTGGGGCGGGAGTGATCGCCGCGTGGTCGCAGCAAGCCGCCGCACCCGCACGCCTACCCCGATCCGATGAACGACAGCGCGGGCACTCTGCGGGCCGCCGAGTCGCAGCGAGCTCGCCCGTTCGAGGATTCTGGCGAGGCGCGCCTCAGAACCCGGAACGACTTCCTCCCCGGTACGACTTCCCGCCTTTCGCTTCCCCGTTGCCGCGCGCCTCGCTCAATCGAGTCCCTTGAAACCCGGAAGGAAGAGGGCAGAGAACTTGACTGGATCGCATCGAGTTCCGGGTTTCAAGGACTCTAGGGACTGACCCGGTCCGTTACCGGCACCGTCATCACCCCGTACTCACCCAAGGGCACCCAGAGCGCCTTGCCTTCGAGGATCTCGGCGGTGCCAAGGCTCGGCCAGATGCATCCGTCCGAGCGGCCCCGGCCGATCACGGTCAATGCGGCTGGGGTTCGGCCGTCCAGCACGAGGATCTCACGGTCCGCTTGGGCGGCCAGAACCGTTCCGGTCACTTGCAGCGCTTGCGCGGCCACGTCGATTCCCAGTTCGCCCAGCTTTTCGAACGCCCCGCTGGCGCCGAGTTTCCATGTCTCAACGACGCCCGTGGCTGCCGTCGAGCTCGTCCGGCGAGCGAGGAAGACGCTGCCGTTGGACACCGTGACAGCCTGGGGCCAGTCGGCCGGCATTTTCATCGAGTTGACCAGGGCGACGGCCACACCGTCGTATGCCGACGCGTCCAGGTACTCCGCCCCGTCGCTCTGCCATTTCTCGTCCCAGTGCGGTCCCAGGGTGTAAACGAGCGAGGCGTCGGATGACACGGCGATCAGCCGGCCGGGGAGATTGACCAAGGGACGTGCCGTCGGTGTGGTTGGATCCGAATAATCCACCACGTCCAGATAGTGCTTCGTCACCCAGATGCCGACCGGAGGGGTGACGGTCTCGCGCGTGCCGTCTGCTTTCACCACCTCATAAGGCTGCGGACGCGGTTGGCCGGGCAGTTCCACCCCTTCGAGGAACTCGGAGGCCTGGTGGGATTGGACGATGAGATCCCCGGCCGAGAAGGTATCGGAGAAGCTCCACCATTGACCTTCCTTGCCCAGGGTGAAGTCCGACGCGAGCCGGGGCGTGGAAGGTTCGCTCACATCAAAAGCCACCAGGCGACCGCTGCTGCCGCCCCCCCAGAACCACCAAAGCCCCCCACCGATCAGTCGCGGCGCGGCGTCAATCGCCAGCCCACCCCAAGCGTAGCCGTAACCGCGGCTGGCCAGCACCAGGACGCCCGCTTTGGGCCACAGTGCCTGCATGTCGCTGCCCCATCCCAGCGATTCCACTTCCGCATTCACACTTCCCAGAGCCGGGAGTTCGGGCAGCTGCCGGGCGTCATACGTGGACAGGAGGACATGAGCCTTGGCGGTCTGCTCCCCCTCGGGCTTTTCCGGCAGGACCGGTTCCCAACGGGTCTCGCCCTGGGTCACGTACAACACGCCTTCCCGCAGGTCGACGTTCAAGATCGGCATGGCTTCGGGCAGTTCGAGGCGGCCCAGGACCTCGGTGGGATTGTTCGCGTGCACCACACGCAGCACCGGGGTGGGATTGGCGTACCAAGTGTATCCGTTGGCGACTTCGATGACATAATCGCCCCCCGGGACGACGCGATCGACCGGCCAGGAAAGCTCCAGGTTGGCGGTGAGTTCCGGATGGTCGCGGTCGGTCGCCTTCACGGAGAGGAGTTCACGACCCGAGATGGACAGGATCCGGTCCTCGTGCACGGTGGCGCGGCGAGGCTGCATCGCGTGTTCGATCACGCCGCGCGGGGTGAGGGTGTCGGTCTTCAAGTCGATCAACTGGACGCGTGCGGCATAGCCGGCCTCGCTCCAGCCCTGGTACGGAACCAGGATCAAGCCCGCGTCCGGCAGGACCGTGAAGGCCTTCTCGTCGTAATTCGCCTCGCTCGCCGAGTGGCCCTCACCCAGCGGCACCTTGGCAAGCAGCGCGGGCTTGCTCGCGTCCGCGACATCAAAGAGGGCCACGGTGGCGCGCCAGCCGTTCTGGTTGTCGATGCCGATGGTCACGAGCCGATCTCCCAGCGGATGGATGTAGTTGGACCAGCCCGGCGTCTCCAACTCGCCGGCGACGCGCGGCTTGGCGGGATCACTCAAGTCGATCACCCAGAGCGGATCGATGCGGAGGAAGGTCACGATGTAAGCCCGGTCGCCGTCGAAGCGCGTCGCATACAGCCCCTCGCCGTGTCCGACCTCCACCTGGCCCAGCTTGGCGGGTGCGGCCGGGTCCGACAGCGAGAAGGTCTCGAGCACGCTGACCTGGCGCGTGGCCTCCGACCATCGCGACACTTCCGAGATCACGGTGAAGACGTCCCCGGTCAGGTTCATCTTGAACTTGTCGGCAACGCGTCCGGCCGGGCGCACCACGCCGCGCTGGGCCATCGCGCCGTCAGCAGCGGCGATGTCCACGACCTGAACCTTGGACCGCCACCAGTCGCCGTTCTCGACCGTCACCACGAATAGAAACCGGTCCGTGGCGGCGATGGTGTTCCCGTACCCCGCGAACCAGAACTGATCCCGGAGGGCGGGTTTCGAACTGTCCGCGAGATCGAACGAGGTGATGACCGTCCCGTATTCCCACTGTTCGGTCGGTGCCCCTCCCGGTTCCTTGGGCGGGATCTCGGTCCGCCGGTAGCTCTGCGAAGCGACGTAAAGCGCCGTGCCCACGAGACGGCTTTCGACGATGTAACCCGGCACGTTCGCGGAGGCGACGACCGCGGGTGTCCCACTCTCCGCCTCGGGGAGCGGGTCGATGACGATGACCTGGCTTTCTCCGGCGGCGTCCCAGCCGCAGCCGTCGCGTGCCAACAGGAGCACGCGCTCGTCTCCGTCGGGGGTTTGGATCACGTAAAGCTGCTCTCCGGCCGCGGGCAAGGAGAGCGTGCTCCGCAGCGCGGGTGCATCCGGGTCCTGCAAGTCGATCACTTGAAGGCCGCGGTAACTGTTGAAGAAGTACAGCGTGTCGCCGGACAGGTTCCAGATGTCCGATTCAACCACCGACCGGGTGTTGGCGGAGTCCGTGGCTGCTCCGCCCGCCGCGCCGGCTTCCTGGTCCGCACGAAGCAGGAGCGAGCCCGGCGCGGTTGAGGCTGGCCCCCCGAATTGCGTGCGGCCTGCGTAAAATTCCGCAGGCAGAGGCTCCTCGGCGTCGGCCCGGACCCGCAGCACCTCCATCTCGGCCGACTTGGGCAGGCGGAAAACGGCCGTGCCGCCTTGCCCCGTGAAGCGCTCGACCGCGCGAGGAACCCAGGCGCCGTGGTTCAGCCGGGACCGTGCTTCAAGGCAAACCTTGCGGACGCCGGGAGGCACCTTGACCGAGACAATCACCTCGCTCGCATTGACTTCGATGGACTCGATCCGCGGTTTCTCGTCGGCGGCGGCCCCGGTCCACCCCGGGGTGATCAGTCCAAGGCACAGCCCCAGCATGCCTCCCAGCAAAAGCGATTTCGTCTTCATTTGGCGTATTGGTCGGCCGCGGAAAAGCCGCAAAGCCGAGTTCCTTAAGCAGAACTCCTGCCACGGTGTCCCGACCCGGCCGGGCCAGGCCGACGGAGCGGCGTTGTGCAGGTTAGCGATGCTCGACCCGCTTGCCAAGATCCTCGAGCAGGAGTCGCGCGCTGATCCGGGCAGACTCGAAGATCACGGGCAACCCGCTGCCGGGATGGGTTCCGCCCCCCACCAGGTACAACCGTTCGAACTCCTCGAAGCGGTTCCGCGGCCGCAGGTGCAGCATCTGGCCGAAATTGTGGGCGAGGTTGAAGGTCGCGCCCCGGTAGATGTCCAACTTGGATTCCCAATCCGCCGGGGTGATCACCCGCTCGAACCGCACACGCTTTTCGAGGTCAGAAGGGAGTCCCAGCCTGGTCAACTGGCGCAGGGCGACTTCGCGGTACCGTGGTCGTTCGCGAGCCCAGTCGACGTTCGGATGCTGATGGGTGACCGGCAGCAGAACGTAAAGCGCGCTGTGTCCGTTCGGCGCCATCGTGGGGTCGGTCCGGACCGGGTTCTCGACGTAAAAGGAAGGATCTTCGGAGAGGAGGTGCTGCCGTTCGATCTCGTCGAGGTTCCGTCGGTAATCGGCGCTGACGTAAATGTTGTGATGCTCGAGTTGATCGAAGCGCCCCTCCAGACCGAGGTAGAGCATGAAGGTGGAGCAGGAGAACCGCTTCCGGGCGATGGCCCCATCGGTCCAGCGGCGGCGGAGACGCCCGGGCACGAGGCGGCTCATGCCGTGGGCAAAATCCGCGTTCATCACCACCGCATCCGCGTGCAGTTCGCCTTGGGACGTCCGGACGCCGGTGGCCTTCCGCCCGGTGAACAGGACTTCCTCGACTGCCGAGCCGAGCTCCACGCGTGCCCCCAATTCGGAAGCGACGCGTGCCATCGCCTGGGTCAGCGCGTTGCAGCCGCCCTTCGGATGCCAGATGCCGTGCTCGTACTCGAGGTAAGAGAGGATCGAGAACAGGCTTGGGCACTGGAAAGGTGACATCCCCAGGTATTTCGACTGGAAGGTGAACGCGAGCTGCAGGCGCGGGTCCTGAAAGAAGCCGGCCAGCTCAGCATGCAACGACTTCCACGGTTTCAGATAAGGGAGCACGGCCGCCAGTCGGGCGCTGAGCAGGCTGCTCCAGCCGGGGAAGGGCATCTGCAGGCAGGGCGCGAACTTGGCGAGCTTTACCCGGTTGTAGTCGAGGAACTGGCGGAATCGAGGGGCGTCCGGCGGCGACAGCTTTGCGATCTCCGTCACCATCCGGTCCACGTCGGAGGTGGCGTTCAGACTGCCACCGGCCCCGAAGACCAGCCGGTACTGAGGGTCCAGCCTGGTCATGGGGACCTCGCGGAACAGATCCCGGCCGGTCGCGGCGAAGATCTCCTGGAGGACTTGCGGATACAGGAAGAAGGTCGGGCCGAGGTCGAACCGGTAGCCGCCCGACTCGATCAACGAGGTCCGACCACCCACCCGGGGCTGCTTCTCCAAAACTCTCACGTCCAGGCCGGCCTTGGCGAGCAACATGGCCGTCGCCAAACCTCCCGGACCCGCCCCGATGATGATCACACGCTCCGACACGCACTCCTGTGTATGCCAATTGGGCGCGCGGAGCAAGTCAGCCGAGAAGAAACCCCAACAAGCGCCGCAAGGTGCCCAAGGAGATCTTCGGAGGCGGATACCGCAATCCCGTGTCGAAGCGGGGCGGGCGGCGCAGGATGGTGCGCGAGTGTGAGAAAGCGTCGAAGCCCGCCCGGCCGTGGTAACTCCCGAAGCCGCTTTCTCCCAAACCCCCGAACGGCAGGTGCGGTCCCACGCTGTGCGAAACCACGTCATTGACACAGGCACCGCCCGAAGGAACCGCTTCGAGGATCCGGCGCTCCATCAGCCGGTTCTGCGTGAACACGTAGAAAGCCAGCGGCGTAGGCAAGTCCCGGCAACGGGCGAGCGCGTCCTCGAGGTCATCGTACGCGAGCACGGGCAGAATCGGTCCGAAGATCTCCTCGCGCAGGACCGCGGCGTCCGGGGGGACGTTCGTGAGGATGGTCGGCCCGAAGTACCGGGCTGCGGGATCGCGTTCGCCGCCGGTTACCGTTCCCCCGTCCTGAAGAAAGGCCTCCAGTCGCTGGAAGTGGGCGGCGTTAACGATGCGTCCGTAGTCGGTGCTCTTGCGCGGTTCGGGTCCGTAGAATTCGCGGATGGCCGAGTGCAGGGCCAGGAGGAAGTCGTGCTGAAGGCTGCGGTCAACCAGGACAAAATCAGGCGCAATGCACGTCTGGCCGGCATTGAGGAACTTCCCCCAGGCGATGCGCCGGGCGGCGGACCGGGGTGGAGCGTCCGCACCCACGATCGCGGCGCACTTGCCGCCGAGTTCCAGCGTCACGGGCGTAAGGTGTCGCGCCGCCGCCGCCATCACGAGCCGGCCGACGCGCGTGCTGCCGGTGAAGAAGATCTTGTCGAAGCGCTCGGCGAGCAGCTTCTCCGCCACCCCGGCTCCGCCGGTAATCATGGCGATGTACTCCGGCTCGAAACTTGCCTGCACCATGGCTGCCAGCGCGGCGGCGGTTCGGGAGGCCAGTTCGGACGGCTTCAGGATGGCACAGTTGCCGGCGGCGATCGCGCTCACAAGCGGAATCAGCAGGAGCGCGACCGGGTAGTTCCACGGGCTCAGGATCAGGGCGACGCCGTAAGGTTCCGGCTGGACCCACGCGCGGGCGGGCCATGCGAGCGGGGGAACTCGCAACCGGCGGGGCGCGGTCCACTTCCTGAGTCGCTTCCGCGCCTGTGCCAGTTCGGCCTTCACCAGGCCCAGTTCGGATGCCAGGGCCTGAAACGGAGACTTTCCCAGATCGGAGTGCAGCGCCTCGAACAGCGCCGACTCGTGCCGGTCGAGCGCGGCGGCCAGGCGGTCCAACTGCTGCCGGCGGAAAGCCAGAGATCGGGTGGCGCCGGACCCAAAGTAGCGGCGTTGGCGTGCGAGGGCGTCGGCAGGTTCCATACGAGCTGGGTTGAAGTCTTCGGCTGGGGAGGACATCGTCAAGCGATGAGTCGCTGGTGTTTGGTGCTGATCACCTGGATTGGCTGGCTGGCGTGCGCGGGCTTGGAGACCAACGAAGTCGCCGTCGCGGGCGCGCGCGAGTTCTTGGCCGCTTACGCGGCATGGGACCCGGAGGGCTTCGCCTCGGCCGCCACGACCTTCAGGAAGGTCACGGCCGAGCCGCAGGCGCCCGCCGCCGCTTTCTACTGGTTGGGCGTGTCCGAGTTTCACCGGATGCTGGCGCTTCAGACGGAGCCCGGAGGCAAGGCCGGCCAGCGCGACGCGACCGCGGCGCGTGAAGCGGCCGTCACAGCCCTGGTGGCGGCGGTGGAAGCGGACGGGCAGCATGCCGAAAGCCACGCACTTCTGGCGACTCTGTACGGCATGAAGATCGGGGGCAATCCTCTCCGGGCCGTGCGCTTCGGTCCCAAGGTCCAGAAGCACGGGAAGCTGGCGCTCGAGTGGGGTGCCCAGAATCCCAGGGTGCGCTACCTGATCGGTGCCTGCCGGTTTCATACCGCCCGAAAAGCCGCGAGCCTCAACGAGGCGCTGGCGGAGTTTCGTCAAGCCGAGCTTCTTTTCGAGGCTGAACGCCGGCGTGCGCCCCGGTCGCCGCTCGAACCCCGCTGGGGATATCCGAGCTGCCTCACCTTCCTGGGGCAGACCCACGAACGGCTGGACCAGCCGGAGGAAGCCGCGGAGTATTTCCGCCGCGCGCTCGCTGAGCATCCCGCGGACCATCTCGCCGCGGAGGGATTGAAGCGGGTTCGTGAACGGAAATAGTATGGACGCGAAGAAGGTCATCGTCATCGGGGCTGGATTGGGAGGGCTGTCGGCCGCGATCTCACTGCGCCAGGCGGGTTATCAGGTCGATGTCTTCGAGAAGAACCGCCACCTCGGTGGCAAGTTGAATGTCCTCAAGGAACGCGGCTACACCTTCGATCTGGGCCCGTCGATCCTGACCCTGCCGCACATCTTCGAGCGCTTGTTTGCGCGCAGCGGCAAACGGATGCAGGACTACATCCCGTGCCGCGCCCTGCGACCGCACTGGCGCAACTTCTTCGAGGACGGCACGGTCGTCGATCTCCTGCCCGAGCCCGAACCGATGGCCGCCGAGGCCCGCAAGGTCGGAGAGCCGCCGGAGAATGTCGCGCGATTCCTCAAGTACTCCGCCGCGTTGTACGACCTCACGAGCGACGGCTATTTCGAGCAGGGGCTGGACAACTGGCGTGACTTCGCCCGGCATTACGGACTGGGGAAGTTCCTTCAGTTCGATCTGTTTCGCACGATGCAGCAGGCCGTGCGCGCGCATTTCCGGACCTCGTACTTCCAGGACATCTTCGGGTTCTTCGCCAAGTACGTCGGGTCCTCGCCGTTCCGGGCGCCGGCGTTCATGAACTGCATGCCCACGATCCAGTTTCGTTACGACCTCTGGTACGTGGATGGCGGGTTGCATGGGATCGCCCTGGGGATGAAACGGCTGATGGATGAACTGGGCGTCCGGGTTCACCTCGATTCGGTTGTCAGCGAGATTCGTCGGGACGGCAACCGGGTGACCGGCATTGTGACTCAGGGCAGGTCGTACGACGCCGACATCGTGGTGTCGAACATGGAGGTGATTCCGGCTTACCGCAGCTTGTTGCACGAGGATGCGGGCTACGTCGCCTCGCTGGAGAAGCGGTTCGAGCCCTCCTGTTCGGGGCTGGTGCTGGACCTGGGCCTGGACTGCCAGTATCCCCAGCTCGCCCATCACAACTTCTTCCACAGCGGTGACCCTCGGGCTCACTTTCGGACCGTGTTTCAGAAGCGCGAGCTGCCGGACGATCCGACCATCTATTTGGTGGCGGCTTCGAGGAGTGATCCGTCCGTGGCTCCGTCCGGATGCGACTGTCTGAAGATCCTGCCCCACATCCCTTATCTCGACGAGGCGCGTCCGCTGACACGCGACGACTACCTGCGCTTCAAGGAGCGGATCGTGGACAAGCTGGAGTGCATGGGGCTGAAGGGACTTCGCCAACACACCGTTTACGAGCACGTCTGGACCCCCCTCGACATCCAGGCGCAGTACCTCTCGAACCGGGGATCCATCTATGGCGTGGTGAGCGATCGCTGGCGGAACCTCGCTTTCAAGGCGCCGAAGCAAAGCCCCAAGTACCCCAACCTGTTCTTTGTGGGTGGCTCGGTGAACCCCGGCGGCGGGATGCCCATGGTTGTGCTCTGCGGGCAGAATGTCGCCCGCAAGGTGGTCGCCTGGGACAGGCCATGATCCTCCTGGCCGTTACCGCGATTCTCTGGCTGGCGGGTTTCGGCCTGATCGCCCGACTGCGGTCAGGAACCGTGCAAGGTGCGGGATTCGAAGCCGCCTCCGTGAGCGTGATCATCCCCGCACGCAACGAGGAACGAAACCTGCCCGCCTTGATCGATTCCCTCGCTTCACAGTCGGTTCGACCGGGCGAGATCCTGGTGGTGGACGATGGCTCCACGGACCGGACCGCGGAGGTGGCCCGGAAAGGGGGCGCGCGGGTGCTGGCTTCGCCCTCCTTGCCCGAGGGCTGGCGGGGCAAGACCTGGGCCTGTCACACGGGCGCCCAAGCTGCGCGTGGGGCGCTGCTGCTTTTTGTGGACGCCGACACCTGGTTCGAGCCGGAGGGCTTTCGACGACTGCTGGAGGCCTATCCCGGAGGCGCGTTCTCGGTCGGGCCGTTCCACGCGGTGCGTCGTCCCTACGAGGACCTCTCGCTCTTCTTCAATGTCTGCATGACGGTGGGGACGGGGCCCGCGCGGCTGTTTGGTCCCGTGTTGTTGATCGGCCGCGCGGAGTACGAACGCGGGGGCGGCCACGAGGCGGTCAGAGATCGCATCCTCGAGAACCTGGCGTTGTCAGCTCACCTGCGGCGGGCCGGCGTTCCGGTTCGGAGCGTGATCGGGCGTGGGCTGCTGGCTTTTCGCATGTACCCGGGAGGGCTCCGGGAACTGGTGCAAGGTTGGACGAAGGCGTTCGCTGCCGGGGCGGGTCAGACCGAGCGCGGCGTGATGGGGTTGGTGGTGGTGTGGATGAACGCCCTGATGCTGTCGTGGCTCGGGGGTTGGTTCACCTTCCCGCTGATGCCATGGCTGGGGATGTACCTCCTGTGTGTCGCCCAGGTCGCCTGGATCAGCCGGAAAATCGGCGCGTTCCGCTGGTATTCCGTGTTGCTGTTCCCGGTGCCGCTGCTCTTCTTCTTCCTCGTGTTTGCCCGCTCCGCGCTGAGCTCCGGACGGACGGTGATCTGGAAGGGACGGGAAATCCGTGCGGATTGATCTGCCCATCGGTGCGGTCCTGTTCCTGAATCTGGCGGGCTGGACCGTGATCCAGATCGTTCTCGCTTGGGTCTTCACCCGCGCGCCGGTGGCCTGGTTCCGCCCGCGCCCGGCGTTTCGTTGGGAGGACGGCGGGCGCTTCTATGAACGTTGTTTCCGAATCCGTGCGTGGAAGGACCGTTTGCCGGACGCGGCGGCGTGGTTCGACGGGGGATTTGCGAAGGCCCGGCTGCTGGACCGGGGCCGGGCCTATCGCGAGCGCTTGGTGAAGGAGACCTGGCGGGGTGAACTATGTCACTGGGCCGCGCTGGCGTTCACGCCGCTCTTCTTCCTCTGGAACCCCGGATGGGCCGACCTGGTCATGGCGACCTACGCGGTCGGGGCGAACCTTCCGTGCATTCTGGCCCAGCGTTACAACCGTGCCCGGCTCGAGCGTGGGTTGCAGCGCTCGGCCACGGGCCGGTGAGTGGCCAGCGCGCCGGTCGTCCGGCGGATCAGATCACGCCCGGTCTTCAGCCCGCGGGGGCGGCCTGGCCGACGCGTTCATCCAGCACCAGGACCCCATGCGGAGGCAGGTCGTAGTTCCCGCTCAAGGCACTTCCGGTGAGGTAATCATGCATCGGATGGGCGAAGTGGACGCGCACCGGGGTGCTGTGATGGTTGAGGAGGAAGTAAATCCGGACGCCATCCTTTTCGCGGAGGCTCAGCTCGACGTTGTCCGGCACCTTCAGCACCGGCACCAGGTTGCACAACTGCCGCAGCCACCCCACGAGGTCGTGATAGAACGGTTGGGGGAACATGGTCCCCAGGTAGATCGCGCGTCCCAATCCGAACTGGTTCATCGTCATGGCCGGCCGCCCGCCGTAGAAATCCTGGGAGTACGTGGCGAGGACTTCGCATTCGCGCGGGTCGATGATGTCGCACCACAGCCGGGCGCTGTACAGGTGGCTGGCCGGGAACGGGCCCTTGAAAACGATGTGATTCTCGGTCTCGGGAGCGATCGCGTCGAATTCCTGGACTTCGAGCCCGAAGAGGTCGGTCAGATCGTGAGGGTAGCCGCTGTCGGGCGCGGTATTGTGTTCATCCACCAGGCCCGTGTTGAACGTGCCGACGAGAGTGCCGCCTTCCTGGACGTACAGCTTGAGCCGGTCGGCCTCGCCCCCCGCGAGGAGGTGCAGGGAGGGGGCGATGACGATCTTGTAGCGGGCCAGGGCGGCCGAGTCTTCTTCGGTCTGCGGCGTGGGGACGAAGTCGACCGGGACGTTGCGGTCGTGGAGCGCGGTGTAAAAGAGCATGCCGTGCTCGCGCTGCCTGAAGTGCCGGTTCGGTTGCATGGGGAATTGGAGCGCCCACGCATTGGCATGGCTGTACAGAATCGCCGCCTCGGCCACGACCTTGGTGCCCTTGAGCACAGGCGCAAGCAACTTCATTTCCTCGCCGATCTGGCTGATCTCCCGGTAGACGCGGTTGTCACCCCGACCGTCGTGAGTCAACACGCCTCCATAGAACTTCTCCGAACCGATGCGCGGGGAGCGCCAGAAGAAGTAGAGCACGCCGGTCGCTCCCCGGGACACCAGTTGGTACGTGTGGAGGCGTACGACCCCGGGGCGCAGGAGCGAATTGACGTCCTGCCAGTTCACGTTGCCGGCCTTTTGCTCGATGACCCAGAAGCCTTCCTCGCCGCCGGGGGCCGTCACACCGCTGCGTTTCAGCGAGCGCGTGATGTCGAACTCGACGGCATTTTCCGCCGGCTGGTTCCGCACCATCGCGAAGGTGTCCAGCGAGGCGAAGTCCAGGGCCGCGGCCATGTCGAAGTGGTCGTAGTGGCGCGTGAGCGCCCGGAAATTCGTGGTCACCGGGATGCCAGGAGTGAGTTCATGAAGCAAATCGGCCTGCATGCGGACGAAGGCGATGCAGGTGTCGCTGGCGAAGCGCATCCAGTCGAGGAGCAAGGCCGGGTTGTGGACGGTGGGGGCGCGCATCGGCATGGGCACTTCGTCCCAGTCGCTGACGAGCTGGCTCCAGAAGCGGTTGCCCAGGCAGGCATTGAGATTGTCGATGGTCTCGTACTTGGCCTTCAGCCAGGCATGCCAGTCCTTGCGCGCTTCCTCGTTGAATGAGAATTCCGTGCCATGGCCTCCGATGCCGTTGTCGATCTGCCAGGCGATGAGCTGGGGGTGCTTGCCCAGCGCCCCCGCCAGTTGCTCGACGATGCGACGCGCATACGTCCAGTACGTGTCGCTGTTCATGCTGTAGGCGTGGCGCGTGCCTTCGTGAATGACCTGACCCCGTTCGTCGAGCGGCAGGATCTCGGGATGCTTGCGCGCGAGCCACAGGGGGGGGGCGGCCGTGGGGGTGCCCAGCACCACCTGGATCCCGTGCGCGTTCATCACATCCATCGCGCGACGCATCCAGTCGAAGTCGAACCGGCCATCCTCCCGCTCGTAAAGCCCCCAGCAGAATTCGCCCATGCGGACGACGTTCACGCCCGCGGCGACCATGAGTTGGGCATCGCGTTGCCAGCGGGCCTCGGGGTTTTCCTCGGTTCCGGCATAGGGCCAGACCCAGTGTTCGGGGTGGTAGTCAACGCCGAAGTACATATGTGTTGCAGCAGTTTTTGGGGTTCGTGATGAGCTTAGGCCCGCGCGGGCACGCCGCAACCGGAAACTGGGACCTGCCTGGGTCGTGGGCGTCGGTTTCTCCGCGGCTCCGTGGGTTGTCTAACGCCGTTGACTTCCTGCGCTTCCCGCTTGCCTGCCTCGGACCCCGCCGGAATGCTCCTTCCCATGCCGGAGCTTGACCAGTTGCGGGAGTTGTTCCGACTTCAGAGTACGCTCAACGAGCGGATTGGGGTGCGGACCGAGGGCATGTCCGACGAGGACAAGACCAAGTGGGTGCTGAACTACTGCCGCGCCATGAGCCAGGAACTCGCGGAGCTGACCGACAGCGTTCCGTGGAAGTGGTGGGCGAAGTACCAGAAATTCGACGCCCAGAACGCGCGTGTCGAAGTGGTGGACCTGTTTCACTTCCTGATCAGCCTGGCGCAGGTGCTCGGCATGAGCGCCGACGACGTGTTCCAGGCCTACGTGAAGAAAAACCAGGTCAACCTGCAGCGGCAGGACAGCGGGTACGTTCAGAAGAACGAGCATGATTCCCGGCACATCTGACTTGGTTGCGGACGCCGCTCCCGCCGGGGCGCCGGGCGGCGGAACCCCCGGGCGGTCCGCCCGGGTTCCATCCATCGCCCGAACCGGACGGGCCGTGCCCTCTCCCTGGCGCGAGGAGGTGGCGGAGGTCCTGATATCGGAGAATGAGATTCAGCCACGGGTGGCCGCGCTGGCCGGGGAGCTCTCCCGGGACTATGCCGGAAAGGAGCTGCTCGTCGTCCCGTTGCTCACCGGCACGATCATGTTCATGGCGGATCTCCTGCGACACCTGACGATTCCGCTGCGCCTCGACTTCATGGGTGTTTCCAGCTACCGCGAAGGCACGTCGGTGGGTGAAGCGGTGATCACCAAGGAACTGCGGCTTGAGGCACGGGACCGCCACGTGCTGATTGTCGACGACATCCTGGACACCGGCCGGACACTGGCTTGCGTCCAGGCGCGGCTGGGTCGGCTGGGACCGCGCTCCGTCCGCTCCTGCGTGTTGCTCGACAAGCCGTCACGCCGGGCGCTGCCCGTCCAGGCGGATTATGTCGGGTTCGAGATTCCCGACCTGTTTGTGGTGGGATACGGGTTGGATTACGCGGAACGGTACCGGAACCTGCCGTTCATCGGCGTCTTGCACCCGCATCTGTACGGCGCGAGGCAAGCCTGAACCCCGGGTTCCACTCCGGCCGGGCGGGGTCAGGGCTCGATTGGATTTGATCTCATCCCGTCGTGTAGACGAGCCACAAGCCTCCCAGCATCACCAGGACACCGCAAACGGCCTTGACTGCGCCTACGCCCTTCGAAGCTTCATTCCAGTTGAGGAACCGCTGCACGGCTTCCGTGGAGGTGCCCGCCAGCACGATCACCGCGCAGTGTCCGATGCCGTAGGCCAGCAGCAGCGAAGCGCCGTAAACGGGCGCCGTCTCCGCCAGCTTGAACGCGACCGCCAACATCGGGGCCATGTAGGCGAAGGTGCAGGGACCCAGCGCGATGCCGAAGATCAACCCGAGGAGGAACGCCGGAAACAGGCCCTTGCGTTTCATCCCCACCCCGCCCGGTCCCGACCACGGCATGGGAATCACCCCCACCAGATGCAGGCCGACGACAAAAAAGAGGAGGGCGACCAGGTAGTTTCCGACGCGCCCCACGTCCCCCAACATCCGGCCCGCGGCCGCGGTGAGCACGCCAATGCCGGCAATGGTGAGCAGGATGCCGCCCGAGAACAGCAGTGCCGTCCCGAAGGCTCGACGTGCGGTCAACGGGCCCTGGCCGCTGATGTACCCAACGATGAGGGGAATGCTCGCCAGATGACATGGGCTCAGCACGATGCTCAACACCCCCCAAATCACCGAGGCGCCGAGGGCAACCGCGGGTGCGCCTTCCACAGCCCGACTCAGGCTGGTGAGCAGTTCTTCCACGGCGCGGGCACTCAGTTGGTTTGGGCCACGAGTCGCAGCGCCACGTCCGCCACTCGCGTGCCGAGTTTTCTGGCGGTGTCCAGTCCGAGCGCGTCGCCGCTAAGGTCGTCCTTGGTTGACAGCAAGGTCGCGCCCTGGAACGCCGGTGCATTACCGCCGACGGGGAGCATGCCGAAGCAGAGCATGGCCGCCTGGATCTGCTCGATGGTCAGCTCCTGCCCGCCATTCCGAAAGGCCCCGACCGCCACGACCCCCACGGGCTTGTTGGCCAGCACCATGGTGGGCTCGCGCAATGGGGCGCAGCGTTCGATGAACGCCTTGCACAGGGAACTCAGTCCCCGGAAGTAGGAAGGCGACCCGATGATCAGTCCACCCAGCGCCGGGTCCTGCAGCTTCGGCAGGATCGTTCCGAAATCGTCCGGCGCTGGCGTGGGCGAGTACCCGGCGATGCGGAGACCTCCAAGGTCAATCAGCTCGATCTCGATGCGCGGGCTGAAGGCCTTTGCGGCCTCCAGGGCGGTTTGGACGGCCTTCGCGGTCGTCATTCCTTTACGTGGGCTGCAGGCGATGCCGAGGATTCGCACCGGGTTTCCCGTGGTGGCTTCGGCGGCCATGGCGGTGCCCGAAGCCAGGGTGGCGGTGCCGGCGGCAGTCAGGAAGGTGCGCCGAGTCACAGGCTTGTTCATTCTGGTTCCTTTCGTTTTGGTTGTTGCTCCATGCCCAAATTCTTCAGATCGCGCTGGTCACGTCTCACGCCTCACTTGCACTCCCCGAGCTTGCAGGCCTTGGCGATCTGCTCCGGCGTAAGCTTCATCTTGTCCGTCAGAGCCTGCGCGATGCTGATTTGCCGGCCCGTCATCGCCGGACGCGCCTCGAGCCATTTGATCAGGTTCCCTTGGTTCACGAAGAAGCCTTGTTTGAAGCAGCCGGCCGAAACCCACTTGCCGTCGGGCGTCGGTTTCTGGCCGAACCAGGCGACCGCGGACGCCGGCTCGATCGAGGCGATCATGCCGTTCAACGTCTTCACCCGGATCAGATCTCCGCTGTACCCGTCCCTGGCCTCGACCTCGATGTCCTTCTGATGTCGCGCGGCAACACCCAGCGAGCAGTGCGTGCAACACCCGTAGCCGCGGGTGTCGCCAAACTTCACCGTGCAGGCGTCCTCGGGATAGACCGCGCGATCGCAGAACGCGCAGCGGGTGGCGAGTTCCTTGGCACGCAGGACATCCCAACTCACCAGGTTGCCGGGGCTGTTCTGCTGCGCCCGGGTCGCGGCGGTCTTGTCGGCGAAGCTCCTGACCGTTGCCCGGCCCGTGGGGTCCATGCCGTAAAGGTAGCTCGCGCCCGTGGCCGGAACGAGGCGGCCGCTCTCCGCGTCAGTCACCATCACCTTGGCGTCTTCGGTCCGGGGATCCGCCCCGACGAGGCTGCTGAAGTAAATGAAGTAGCAGTGGGGCGAGCACAGCACCCGCTGTTCTTCCTGTCCCTGAACGAGGGTCCGGCCCTTGGGATCCACGTCGCCATCGCACATGAAACAAGCCGCCTCCCGCGGACGCGTATCAGGGGCGATGGCTTGCTCGCGGACGATGGCCGACGACGGCCCCGCGCCGCTCACATCCACACCGAGTTCTCTCCACTGGGTGAGAATGTCCTCACGCCCGAAAAACCCCACGTGCCGGTACAGCTCCTTGCCGTCCGCATCGAAGAAGATCTGCGTGGGGATCATCTCGACCCCGTACAGCTTTCCGGCGTCGCCATTCTTCCACACGTCGATGAACTCCACGTCGAATCGCCCGGCGTACTCCTGCCTGAGGCTCTCCAGAATCGGCGCCATGGCCTTGCAGGGAATGCACTTGTCCGCGCCCAAATCCAGCAGCTTGGGCAGCCGGGCGGCGGCCGTCGGGACTTCAGCAACCTTCGCCGCCTCTGCGGTCCTCGGCGTCGGGTCGATCCGTGCCTTGGACTCCCTGAGCGCGACGGTGGCCGCGACCGCTGCGGCGAGCGCGGCGACGATGAGGATCTTGGTGCGGGGGTTCATGGGGTTGGGGGAATAGGGGTGCGTGGCTCGTGATTTGGGATTCGGGATTCGGGATTCGGGATTCGGGATGATCCAGGGTGATGTGCGACTAAGGGAGGGGAACAGCGGAGAGAAAGCCGCGCCAGGGGTCTTCGGCGGTCGCAGCGGCTTTGGAAGGAGAGGCATCGCGGAGTTGGTAAGGCTCGGCGTTGTCGTGCAGAGATCGGCCTCGTTGTCATGCCACGTCTCCGAGGAACATCGCCAGCCGGTAAGCCTCCACGGTCCACAGGGGGGCACCCGTGAAGTGCTCCGGCACGGTCTGCAGCCACTCCACGTCGTTCATCGTCCGTCCTTCCGTTCACGCTTCACGCCTCACGCTCCCCCTCCTTCTGCAGCAGCGTCTTGATTTCCGCCACGCTGGGCACCCTCCCCACCACCTTGACGGTCCCGTTGATGGCCAGCGCGGGCGTCATCATCACGCCCAGGGCCATGATCTGTTTGAGGTCGGTGACCTTGCGGATGGCGGCCTTCAGGCCCAGTTCGTTCACCGCCTGTTCGGTGAACTGGGCCAGCGTCTTGCACTTGGTGCAGCCGGGGCCAATGACGAGGAGTTGCATGGAAACACGACTTTCGTTGGAGGTTAACCGACGGCTCCGTAGATCATACCCATGGTCGCCGCCATCACGATGACCAGACCGGTGAACACCAGGGTCTTCTTGACGCCCATCACGCTCCGGAGCACCAGCATGTTGGGCAGGGAAACCGCCGGCCCGGCGAGCAACAAGGCGAGCATCGGGCCGCGCGCCATACCCAGCCTGCCCAGCGCCTCGCAGATCGGGATCTCCGTCAGCGTGGCGAAGTACCAGAACGCGCCGATGACACTGGCCACGAGGTTGGACTTGACCGAATTGTCGCCCACCAGGGAGGCCACGTAGGCGTCCGGGATCAGGGCCCCGACAAAGCCCACCACGAACACCCCGCCGAAGAGAAGCGGGACGAGCAGCTTCGCGAAGTCCCAGGTGTTGGCCATCCACTGGGCGACTTCCTCGCCTTCCATCCACCGCCAGGTCATGAGCAATACCGCCAGCCCCATTGCGCCCGCCAGCCACCACTTGGCGTGGTGCACGGTGATGACCCACGTCTGCGACTCCTCGACCGCCGCCAGGTCCCGCTTGGCCAGCGTCACCTTGTCCCCGCTCCGATGACCGGCCCAGTCTTCCTTGAGCTGGAACAGCACCTCGTCGCGCGTTTCCTGGAGGGTCACGGCCGCGAATGGTTCACCCGTCGCCGGACGGACAAGGACGTCGCCCGGGTTGTACCAGTCGCTGAACACCAGGAAAGCCACCAGGCAGCCGAAGAACATCGACGTTTTCCACAGCGGCCGCTTCGGAGCTTCCGGTTGCGGCAGGACCGCCTGCGCCGCCACGCGTTCCCCTTCCTCACGCCGGAAGATCAGCGCCATGAGCAAACCCACCAGCAGGGCGAACGCGATCGCGCCCGCCGCCCGCCACAGGCCGATGGAAAAGCCGAGCACGCGTGCGGTCAGGAAGATGGCCAGGATATTGATGGCCGGGCCGGAGTAGAGGAAGGCGCTCGCGGGTCCCAGCCCGGCGCCCAGACGGTAGATGCCGGCGAACACCGGCAGGACACTGCAGGAACAAACCGCGAGGATGCCGCCGGACACCGACGCCACCCCGTAGGCCAGCGGCTTGCTGGCGGTGGGGCCGAGGTAACGCATCACCGAGGCCTGCGAGAGGAAGGTGATCACGGCCCCGGCGATGAACAACGCCGGCACCACACAGGCGAGCGTGTGGTTGCGGACGTACCACTGGAGCAGCTTGAACGCCTCCTGGAGGGCGGTGGCCACCTTGACGTTCGAGAGCGGCAGGAAGTAAGCGACGACGAACACCCCGACCATCCAGCCGAAGACCTTGAGTTCGCGACCCGAGGTGGCGAGGCGTTTGAAGCGTAGCGCCGCCGTCATGACCGGGCCTCCGAACCGCGCCGTCCGAGGGGATTATTGTTCATTTAGCCAATAAAGAAAGTGTGAGGCCAAAAAACCATCCTTACGCCACCAGTTCCAGCTTGCGCCGCGCCGCCTGACGCGACACATCGCCGATGCACGCGAAGAAGTTCATGACGCAGGGTGTCCGGAGGCGGTAGAAAACCTGGGCGCCCCGTTTGTCGTCCTCGACGATCCCGGCGTGCTTCAGTTGGGAGAGGTGGCGCGACACCGTGGCCATCTGGGCGCCGACCAGCGCGGTCAGTTCGCAGACGCAGCGTTCGCCTTTGGAAAGGGCCTCGACCATGAGCAGGCGGGACGGGTGAGCGAGGGCTTTGAGGACCTGGGCCTGCGCCTTGTAGCGGGCGAGGGACTTTGCGTCGGCAGCCATGACGCGATGACGTTTAGCCCAATCGCTAAGTATGTCAATCTCCCCGTTTGGCTCCGGCAGCCTTCAGCGAGGGACCGTGATGCGTCCGTGAGGGCTGCGTCCGCGCCAAGGGTCATCCGACGCAGGGCGTTGAACACCTCGAAGTGCGTCCACGGTGACCACAGCAATCGAGCGTGTTCGATCTGGGGGTGGAACTGCTTCCACGCCGAGTGGTTGTCATCCGTCCGACACCGCATCGCCACCCAGTAGCTCGTGTCGGGACCAGAACCATCCGGTTATTAATCCCACAACAGCAAGTGGTTACATAATGAGAGTTCGTCGTCTTGGGGAGGTGTATGTGCAAACAGCTCGGCCAGAGGTACTTTCTCAAACGCGCTGACGCTCGCAATCTGCAGCATTTGGGACAGGGTAACGGTCAGGTTGAGTTCCTTGCGGACAATGGCCGCCAGCACGTACACGCACACGGCAATCCAGACCTGAGTCTTTACGGCGTTGTCGCTGGTGCCGAAGAAGTGCTTGATGCGGAGGGTCTGCTTGATCCACTTGAAGAAGAGCTCGACGCGCCAGCGCAGCTTGTAGAGGTGAGCCAAGGTACTGTGGGCGACAGGGGAGTGAAACCCCAGATGATAGAGCTGATCGCGGCGGGAGCGCGGACATACTTCCAAGTCGGCGAGGCTCTCCCGAAAGGTCACTTGGGCGAACGCCATGGCGAGAAACTGCTCCCAGCAAGTGAACCTCCGGACCTTGTAATGGCCGAGGTACCGAAGGACGCAGCGCCGGAACGGCTCGGGGTGAATCCACTCCACGAGTTGAGCGAACACAGCCTTGCCAGAGTACATGCGTCCAGTCTGGCAAGGACAATCTCAATGAAAAGGCGCAGAAATCAGGTTGCCACGTTCAAGTCGATCACACCGTACCGCGACCACAACACCCTCTCCTGCAACATCGTGCACACAATCACTCTGTTCGCAACCGGATGACACTGAATCCGGACGCGGAGTGCTGTTGCGCCATCCACTTGAACACCCGCCGCCGGGCGACGGGGTTCCATCTGGTCGGGATTGGGACGCTGGATTGCGTCCTCATTCAAGCTCGTGAGGTGTACCGGACCGCCATCGTCCGGGCGTCGGCCACCGTCGTGATCGCCCACAACCACCCTTCCGGGTGCCCCGACCCAAGCGAGGCTGACATCCGGGCGACGGGGGACCTGATCCAAGCCGGTCGGATCCTGCGCATCGAACTTGTGGACCACGTGATCGTCGGCCGTTCGAGCGCTGAACGCACCTCACCATGGGTGTCCTTACGCGCCTTGGGTTACTTCGCCTGAGGCCCCCGTCCCGCGAGATCGCCCCCTCGTTCAGGCGAGAACCGGTGCGAGGGCGGTCGGACGCCCGCGGGACGCCTAGCCGAAGTTTCGCAACTGGCGACGATTTCCGGGTATTTTAGGTGGGTCGACCCAAG
>CAZHUS010000052.1:0-53170 GCA_964535555.1 uncultured Verrucomicrobiota bacterium | reverse complement strand
AAACCGGACGCACTCCAAACGCTTCGCGCCGCTCCCAGGCACGTCCGAAGTCGCGCAGCGCGTGGAGTGCGGCGATTCATCGCCGCTTTTCAGAACAGGTTCAGGGATAGTCCCTTGTTCCTCGCGGACCTGCTCCGTGGCCAAGGGTCGGTGAGGAGCGCGGGCTTCAGCCCGCAGGAACGTCCCTGTGCCGGCGTGGCTTCCTGCGGACTGAAGTCCGCGCTCCGGGCAGGTTCACGGAAAGTCCACTTGGCCTGTCGACCATGCGTCGTGACCCTGAACCAGAAAGCGCCGGTAAACCGGACGCACTCCAAACGCTTCGCGCCGCTCCCAGGCACGTCCGAAGTCGCGCAGCGCGTGGAGTGCGGCGATTCATCGCCGCTTTTCAGAACAGGTTCAGGGATAGTCCCTTGTTCCTTGCGGACCTGCTCCGTGGCCGTGTCCCTTGCGCGCCGGAGCGGCGGGTAGCGGAGTGCACGCCCTACCTGGCTGGGGTCCATGGGCCGTCGCGGGCGGAACGTAGGAATCCCATTCTGGCGGGCAATCTGCTACATTCACCCCAGCAGTGCGCCGTGCACATCCAAAGGTACTCCAGGCCCGCATCGGGAGATGGCTTTTCATGCCGCTGGTCTGCGCCGGGTTGTGGGCCGGTGGTGAAGACGCCAGGCACGTCAGTCTGGACCCGGAGTTCCGACCGGCATTCACCACCACCCGCGGGGCTGTCCTCTTTGCGGCAGCTTTGCAGGCCGACCAGAAGATTCTCATCGCCGGCGATTTTGCCCTCGTGGACGGCCTGGCCCGACGCAGCGTCGCCCGGTTGAACTCCCGCGGACAAGTGGATCCCGAGTTCGACGCGGGCAGCGGGGTGGACGGGTTGGTTTACGCCCTGGCGATCCAGTCGCGAGACCCCAAGATTGTCGTGGGCGGGGCCTTCACCGTGTGTGGCGGCCGGCCGTTTCGTTCGCTTGCGAGGCTGCTGCCCAAGGGCGATCCGGACACCACGTTCCATCCCCGCCTGGATGGATCGGGCGACTGGAGGGTGAGTTCGTTGTGGGTCCAGCCGGACGGTCGCATTTTAGTCGGGGGGAGTTTTGAAACGGCCGATGGGCTGCCTCGAAGGGGGCTGGCGCGATTGATGCCGTCCGGCGATCTGGATCGGAGTTTCAATCCCGGCACCGGAGTGAGCGGCGGCGTGGTGCACGAACTGTCGCTCCAGCCCGACGGCAGGATTCTGGTCGCGGGCAGTTTCACCGAAATCGACGGGCATGTTCGGCAGGGCCTGGCGCGGCTGCATCCGGATGGGCGTGTGGACGAGACCCTGGTCTGTGACGTGCAGTCGAATGGGGCCGCCGGGTCGGTATTCGCGGTCACGCTGGATGCGCGGGGAGGCATCGTCCTGGGGGGAGATTTCGATACGGCCGGGTCGGTTCCCAACGTGGGCCTCGCCCGGTTGGGCGCGGATGGATTCGTGGACGCTTCGTTTGACTCGCAGTTTGGCACCGTGGGAGACGGCAATCTGCCCTACGACCTCGCGGCTACGCCCGACGGCCAGGTGATCGCCACGGGCAGCTTCTGGTACGCTGGCGGCGCGGAGCGGATGGGCGTAGTGCGGATCGGCGCCTCCGGCTCGGCCGACCCGGGTTTTGATCCGGGGCCGGGTCTGATCTCCCGCGGTGTTGCGTTCGGTAACATGGCCCTGGTGCAGAAGGACGGTCGCGTGGTGATCGTTGGCCAGTTCGAGGAAGCCGGGGGAGTCCGAAGACATTGCGTGACCCGATTCCTGCCCGACGGTTCCGTGGACCCGGAGTTCTCGAGGACAAATTCCTTCCTGGAGACCCAGGGTGTCGTCCACACGGTCGCGCCTCTCACCGAAGGACGGTGGCTGGTCGGAGGCGACTTCGAGCGCGTGAACGGCGTCTGGCGTCAGGGCTTGGCGGTTTTGGAGTCGGACGGCAGCCTTCGAACCGAGTTCGATGCGAGGCTGGGTCCTGATGCCGAAGTTCGCGCCGTGGCGGTGCAAACCGGGGGCCGGCTGTTGGTTGGAGGCTGGTTCGACCGGGCGGGAGACCAGGACTGCGCGAACTTTGCCGTCCTGCAGCAGGGTGACGGATCCGTTGATCCCCGCTTTGCGGGAGCCGGAGCCGACGGTCCGGTCCGCACGATTCTGGCCTTGCCCGACGGCCGCAGTGTCGTGGCTGGCGAGTTTCGGCAGTTCGGAGACGTACGACGGCTGGGGGCGGTGAAAGTGGGGGAGAACGGCGAGCCGGACCTGTCCTTCGAGCCGCGATTCGAGATCGGCCTTGACCATGCCGCCGTGAACGCGGTCGCCCGCGACGCCGGGGATCGTCTCCTGGTGGGCGGCTACTTTGACACGGTGAACGGCGAACCCCGGGCGGCGCTGGCGCGGTTGATGCCCGACGGCAGCCTGGATCCCGGATTCCGCGTGGAGTTTGCCGGCGATGGAACCGCCCCGACCGTCAACGCCATCGCCGTTCGGGCGGATGGACGAATTCTGGTCGGGGGGAGTTTTGCGTCCATTCACCGCCAACGTCGGCCCGGCCTGGCCCGGCTTTACCCGGACGGGGGATTGGATGCGTCGTTCATGCCCGAGCAGGGTCTCACCAGCTACCCTTTCGGCGAGGCGAAGGCGTTTGCCCTGCTCGCGGACGGTCAGTTGCTCGTTGCCGGAAGGTGGGGAGCCGAGCCCGGCCAGGTTGCTCCGCGCCTGGCCTTGTTCTCGAACTCGGGGCTTTTCTCGGCGTCCTTCTCTCCGTTCGACGAACTGGATGGTGACGTGCTGACGTTGGCCTTGCAGCGTGACGGACGCGTGATGGCCGGGGGTGCCTTCAGTCACCTGCTGGACCGGCCACGACTGGGAGCCGTGCGCTTGACGGTGGCCTGGCGACCGATGGATCGCCGGCTCGCCATCACGCGCGGCGACGCGCAGGCCGAAGTGCACTGGGACGGCGAGGGGACGCTCTTCGAGGCCCTCGATCCGGCGGGGCCTTGGATCGAGATCCCGGACGCCCGCAGCCCGAAGATCATTCCTGCGGATGCCGGCCGGCGGTTTTACCGCTGGACGGAGTGACCCGGAGCCGCTCCGAGTCGCGAGGCGATCGCATCGGCATCGTAAACGCAGCCACCCCACGTGCCGCCGCCCGCCTGCTGGAGGAGCGCCCATATCCGGGTGTCCTCGGGAAGGGCAGGGTGGGGCGCGAGCCCGGGATGCGGAGCCCGCTGCTGGAGCCAGGCCGCGCCGCCTTCGGGCGACAAGGTCCGCTCGTCTTCGCCCACGAAGTCGATGCTCCCTTCGAGCCTCACCCGGTCGATCACCACCCGAATGCGGTCACCGTCCCGGACCTTGCCGAGGGGGCCGCCCGCGAGCGCTTCGGGGCCAACATGGCCGACGCAAGCCCCGGTGGAGACGCCCGAGAAGCGCCCATCCGTGATCAGCGTGACGTGTTTGCCGAACGCGACGTTCTTGAGCGCGATGGTGATCTGGGCTGTCTCTTCCATGCCGGTGCCCAGCGGGCCGATGCCGGCGAGCACCATGACGTCGCCGGCTTGAATTCCGCCGGACTTGAGCGCCTGCATCGCGCCGCGTTCGGACGTGAAGACCTTGGCCCGCCCCTCGTGCCGAAAGACCCCATCGGGTCCGATCACCGCCGGGTCGATGGCCGTGCTCTTGATCACGGAACCCTCAGGCGCGAGGTTGCCGCGCGGAAATGTCACCGTGCTGGTCAGGCCGCGTTCGCGGGCCCGGGTGGGCGACATGATCACCTCGTCGGGGTCCACGCCGTCCATTTCCTGAAGGCGCATTCGGAAGCGCCGCCGGCGCTCACTGCGCGTCCAGGCGTCGAGGGCCTCGGCGAGCGGAACGCCGGCGGCCGTGAGCACCGTGGTGTCGAGCAAGCCCGCGTCGCGGAGGTGGAGCATCACCTCGGGGACACCTCCGGCGAGGTAGGCGCGGACCGTCGGGTGATACACGGGCCCGTTGGGCAGCACGTCGACCAGCCGTGGAACGGCACGATTGATCGTGATCCAGTCCTCAAGCTGCGGCCGCGGAAGTCCGGCGGCGTGCGCGATCGCCGGGATGTGAAGCAGGAGATTGGTCGAGCCGCCAAAGGCCGCGTGGACCGCCATCGCATTCCGAAGGCTCGCGGGCGTCACGATATCCTTCCCACGAAGACCGCGACTCTCGAGCGCAGCCAGGACGCGCGCCGACCGCACGGCGAGTTCCGTCCAGACGGGTTGCCCGGAAGGTGCCAGGGCGCTATGCGGCAACGCCAGGCCGAGCGCCTCCGCCACGACTTGCGACGTGGCTGCCGTTCCAAGAAACTGACACCCGCCGCCGGGCGAGCCGCAGGCGCGGCACCCCAGCTCGGCCGCGCGTTCGAGGGTCAACTGGCCCAAGGCAAAGCGTGCACCGATCGTCTGGACCGTGCCGGCGTCCTCGGCACCCTCGGCGGGCAACGTCACGCCGCCGGGGACAAGCACCGAGGGGAGGTCCCGCATGGCGGCGAGGGCCATCATCATGGCCGGCAGACCCTTGTCGCACGTGGCAACGCCCATGACCCCCGCCCGTGTTGGCAGCGAGCGAATCAGCCGGCGAAAGACAATCGCCGCATCGTTGCGGTACGGAAGGCTGTCGAGCATTCCGGTCGTGCCTTGGGTCCGGCCATCGCAGGGATCCGACACATAACCGGCGAAGGGCACGGCGCCCAAACGCTTCAACTCGCGGGCGGCTGCCTCCACGAGCAATCCGATCTCCCAGTGGCCGGTGTGAAAGCCCAACGCCACCGGGCGGCCATCGGGCTCGCGTAACCCGCCCAACGTCGAGAGGATCAGGAACTGCTTCCGACCGAGTTCGGCGGGATCCCACCCCATCCCGGCGTTCTGTGTCAGCCCAAACAGATCGCCGCTCGGCCGGGTTCGCAGCATCTCCTCGGTCAGGGGCAGGGAGCCAGCGGGCCCCGA
Organism: uncultured Verrucomicrobiota bacterium; assembly: GCA_964535555.1. GTDB lineage: Bacteria > Verrucomicrobiota > Verrucomicrobiia > Limisphaerales > J093 > DSVZ01. The sequence continues at coordinate 48,193 of CAZHUS010000052.1, read as the reverse complement.
GTCGCGGGTGCGGACGTCATAAATCCCGGGCAGGATCGGCTCGAACAACTCAGGCGTCATGGCGTGGAGCGTGCCATGGGGTGTCCGTGCGCACACGGCGAAAAGAGACGCTGCTTCGCTGGCGTGGCTTGTGCTAGCTTGGTCCTGCGTGAGTGGACCGCAACCATACCGCAACCATGTCGTTCCGCCGGGCGACCCTTCCCATGAACCTGCCCCGAAAAGCGGGGATGAATCCCCGCACTCCAGGCGCTTCGCGGCCCCGGACGTGCCTTGGAGCGGCGCGAAGCGTTTGGAGTGCGTCCGCTTGAGCGGCGCTTTTGGGTTCATGGTCACGGAGCAGGTCCGCAAGGAACAGGTCGCTTCCCAGCCTCCCGGTTCACGGCGTTCGAGCCCCGCTGGTTCCGACCGACTGGAGCGTCACCAACATCGGCAGGCCAAAATGCCCGTCCCCAACCCTCCCCCGAGGTCGGAGAGCGTCCCTGGAGTTCCGGCTTTCCCAAGCCCCGTGCACCTGAGACGATCTGCACCACGTATGACTCCACAACAGATCGGCTCCTGCCTGGCGATGTCCCTGTTGCTGGGTGTTCCGCCCGGTCGGGCCCAGGAAACGCCCAACCCATCAACGCCCTCCGGCCCCGAACCCTACCCGGAACACATGCAGTGGTGGGGCGAGGCGCGGTTCGGCTTGTTCATCCACTGGGGACCCGTTTCGCTCAAAGGCACCGAGATTGGCTGGTCGCGAGGCGGCGACCGGCGCGGCTACGGTTCGAAAGGGACAGAAGTCCCGGCCGACGTGTACGACGGTCTCTACAAGCAGTTCAACCCCGTCCAGTTCGATGCGCGTGAATGGGTCGCCATCGCGCAGGCGGCGGGCATGAAGTACCTCGTCTTTACCAGTCGACACCACGACGGCTTCAGCATGTTCGACACGAAGGCGGGTGACCACAGGATCACCTCGCCGGACAGCCCGTTCCGGCGCGACGTCGTCAAGGAGATCGCTGACGCCTGTCACGGGGCTGGCCTGCGCTTCGGCTATTACTACTCGCAACCCGACTGGCATCACCCGGACGCGTTCACTCCCGAGCGCCATGATCGCTATCTCGCCTACCTGAAACAACAGGTGACGGAGCTTTGCTCCAACTATGGCCGGCTGGATATTCTCTGGTTCGACGGGCTCGGCAAATCGGCGAAGGACTACGACGGGCCGGGGCTCGTGAAGATCATCCGCCAGCTCCAGCCGGGGATCGTCATCAATAACCGCACCGGGTTGCCCGAGGACCACGACACCCCGGAACAGCGGGTCGGCAAGTACCAGGACGATCGGCCGTGGGAATCGTGCATTACCATCTGCCGCCAGTGGGCCTGGAAACCCGACGATGAGATGAAGTCCCTCAAGGAGTGCCTCCAGACGTTGGTGCTCTGCGCCGGGGGTGACGGCAACCTGCTCTTCAACGTGGGTCCCATGCCCGACGGCCGCATCGAGCCCCGACAAGTGGAACGATTGAAAGGCATGGGCGCCTGGCTGGCAAAACACGGAGAGAGCATTTACGGGACGCGCGGCGGCCCGTGGCGACCGACCAAGGCCGTCGCCAGCACCCGTCGCGGGAACACGGTCTTTGTCCATGTGCTCCGCTGGGACGGGGAAGCGGTCGTGCTGCCCGATATCCCGCGTCGAGTTCAACGCGGCTCGCTGCTCACAGGCGAGCCGGTGGGAGTCCGGCAGGCGGAGGGCAAGCTCAGCATCAGCGTGCCGGTCCCGCAGCGAGACCCCGTGGATACGGTCGTGCGACTGGAACTCGACGGCCCGGCGATGAACGTGCCCGTGGTGGCGCAAGCGGCCTCCGTGAAGGCCACCAGCTCGAATGTCTACATGAAGATGGAACACGAATACGGCGCCGACCTGGCCTTCGACAACGACAGTGAGACCCGCTGGGCCACCGACAGCGGCACCCGGCAATCCTGGATCGCGGCCGACCTCGGCCGGCCGCTCACCATTCAGCGGGTGCGGATTGAGGAGGCGTCCGGTTACACGGGACGCGTCAAACAGTTCGAGTTCCAGGCGCGCGAAGGCACGGCGTGGCGCACCGTGTTCACCGGTAACGAGCTGGGGGGCTGGTTCCAGAAGCAATTCCCGCCCGTCAAGGCCCAGGAGTTCCGCCTCAGCATCCTCGAAGCTTCCGAAGGTCCCACCATCGCCGAGATCGAGTTCTTCGAAAAGTGATCGGCGCCGTGAAACGCTGCCTGGCAGGGCGGGCACTCCGTGCCCCGCCGAATCCGGTCTCCCTCGCCCCCGGGGGGAGGCCGGTCCGCCTCCTCACGTCGGCGCCTACAAGTTTCTTTCCGCGGCTCAGCGAGTCTGGAGTGCTCCTGACGTTCCCCAAAGCCTTGTATGAACTCGAGTATGGCGCCCCTTGACTGGACGATCATCGCCATCTACCTGCTCGGAGTGGTCGGTCTCGGTGTGGCGGCGGGGCTCTTCAGGCGTCAGGGCGAGCGCGGCGGGGAAGGGGGCCACTATTTCCTCGCCGGCAATACTCTCACCTGGCCGGTCATCGGGCTCGCGATGTTCGCCGCGAACATCTCGACGGTCCACCTCGTGAGCCTCGCCGAGACGGCGTACAAGTTCGGTCTCGTGTTCGGCAACTTCGAGTGGATGGCCGGGTTCACCCTCATCCTTCTGTCGCTCTTCTTCGCCCCGCTCTACCTCCGATCGCGCGTGGCGACGCTTCCCGACTTCCTCGAACGCCGTTTCAATCGAGGCTGCCGTGACGTCCTCTCGGTCGTCTCGCTGTTCTCGGCCATCGTCATCCACATGGGTGTGGCGCTGTACACCGCGGCGTGGGTTCTACGCGGGATTCTGGGGCTCGCCCCCGGGGCCACTATCCTGGGCGTGGACGCGCTGTTCTTGATCATCGCCGGTCTCGGCCTGCTGACGGGCGTCTACACCATGCTCGGCGGCTTGCTGGCGGTGGTCTGGACGGAAAGCCTGCAGACGGTCCTCCTGTTCGTGGGCGCCGTGATCATCACGGTGGTGGGGTATGTGAAGGTCGGTGGCTGGGGAGCCCTGGCCCAGACCCTCGCCTCGCATCCGCATCCGCTCGCCGAGGTCGCCGGGAGCGGGGTGACCTGGGGCACGACGAATTTCCTCAGCATGGCCCGGACGGCCGGCGACCCCTCGGGCCTGGCCTGGTACTCGATCCTGCTCGGCTACCCGGTGCTGGGGATCTGGTATTGGTGCTGCGACCAGACCATTGTGCAGCGCGTTCTCGCGGCCAAGGACGAGAAGCACGCCCGGCTCGGCCCGCTGTTCTGCGCCTTCCTCAAGATCTGGCCCGTCTTCTTTTTCGTTCTGCCGGGGGTGATCGGTGTCGGCCTCGTCCAACAAGGGGCCTTCGGAGGCGCCGCACCGGCCACCGCGGCGGACACGTACACCTTCCTGATCACGCACCTGCTGCCGACGGGGCTCAAGGGTCTCGTGGCCGCGGCGATGCTGGCCGCTGCCATGCAGACCTGCTCGGCAGCCCTGAACTCGACCGCCACGCTCGTGGCGTACGACCTCTTCAAACGTCACCGACCCGGCCTCGGCGATCACCAGCTCGTCACCATCGGCAAGTGGACGACGGTGCTCGGTACCGTGCTCGCGATCGTGGCCTCGCCACTGTTCGGTCACTACACCACGATTTTCGAGGGGATCAACAAGCTCATCTCGTACGTGGCGCCGCCCATCACCACCGTGTTCCTGCTGGGCGTGTTCTGGAAGGGCGCCTCCGCGCGGGCCGCGTTTATCACGCTGGTCGCCGGCATGGGTTTGGGCGCCGTGATGTTCGCGGTGGACTGGTTTGCGCTGTACCGGGGGGATTTCATGCTCACCGCGTTCATTTTGCTCCTGGCCTGCATCGGGATCATGGTGGTGGCGACCCGTTTCTTCCCCGAGCCGCTCAAGGAAGAGGCGAAGCCCTTGGTCTGGGAAGACTGGCGCGAGCCGCTCCGGGGGAAGGCCCAGGGTCACGGCCTGGCCAACTACCGTCTTGCCTCGGCCGCGGTCCTGGCCACCTTCGCGGGGTTATACTTGGTCTTCCGCTGAGCTGCGCCAGGCGTTGCGGGACGGGGTTCGCGATCGCCTCACCCGGCGTATGCGCGGCGACTGCCAGGGTCAGGGTCAGCACTTCGCGCTCTTGCGCTTTTTCCCGATGGTCCCGCGCTGTTGCACCTTGCGGATGTAGGCAGCGGCGTCGGGAACCTGGCAGTCGTTGTTCCCGAGATCGGCTTCGACCGGCCCGATGTCGCTGGCAAGTCGCAGGGCGAGGTCCGTGAGTGCCGGGACGTAGCATCCCGCGGCGATCAGGAAGTTGTTCATCGCGTAGCGGACCGGGTCGGGAGCGCCTTGGATGGTCCGGTGCACCCGGTGGAGGAGTTCCTCGAGTTCGCGTCGATCCAGGTCGGCATCGGGTCGGATCGAAACCAGCGCACTCAGCGTCGCCCAACCCGCAGAAGCCACAAGCGGGTCCTTCGCCTCGATCCACTTCAACGCCATTTCGCGGCCGTGTGGGCTGCCCGCGGCGACGGAAGGCACCGTGGTTCCGGCGAGGCAGCCCCCCTGGGCCTTTTCCACCCAGCGTTGGAGGTCCTGCCGGGTCATCTGCATGTCGTCGGCGATGAGCCCGGCCAGGTACATCGCATCGTAGTTGCCCGTTTCGTACAGGTCCAGGGCCAGTCGGTAGTCGCGCTTGATGCGCTTCTGAAACTGCTTCAAGTCGGCAATGGGCACGCCGAAGCACGGTTCTCGGACGGCGTGGTTCTTCACCAGGACGCGCTTGTAGCTCTCGCGGCCCAGCGGCTTGAGTTGCTCGAGGATCTCAGCGGCGGTCATTGGTTGGCCGAACGAAGCGCAAGGCTGGCGTTCGTGCAAGTGGGCCGCTTCATCGCAGCTTCCTGGGCAGGGGTTGCACGGTGAAGTTGTCGAAGAAGGAGCGTTGCCAACCGCAGCCGAAACCGGCGAGCCCCCTCAGGTATGTGGCATCGGTCACCCTCGCCACCGGCTTCCGATCCACCCGGGCGGTGATCTGGGTTCCCTCGAACTCCAAACCCAGACGGTGCCATCGGTTGGGGGCGAACCGCGTGTTGCCCTGGGCGATCGTGTCTTGGTGCCGCAAGAGACGCCACGCTTCCTCGTGATCCACCTTCAACCAATAGCCGAGCGGCGGCACGTCAGCTTGCTTGATCGATTGGATCCGCCCGATGACCGAGGCATGGCCGGGGCCGTCGAGGAGCGTTTCCACTTCCACGGCGTAGTCCCGCCAGCGCTCGTCTCCCATCACCGTGAACGGCTCGAAATTCTTGTGATGACGCCACTCGATGCCCAGCCTGGGCACGACCTGGCGCAGACAGCCGCCGCGGCCGTCGGGTCGATGTACGGTCTCGAAAACCCCCGCCTGATCGATGAAGTACTTGGGCAAGGCGTGTTCCACCGGCGTGTCGAAAGGAGCTGCGTACGGCAACGGGAAGTGCGCGGATTCGGGCGGGGTGAGCTGATCGTCGCCTTTCTGCTGGCCTGTGGTCGTGCTCAAGGTGTAGAGGGCCTCGTTTTCGAAGCGGCACCGGATACGGCCGTCGTTGGGCTCGATGGTCGCGATTTTTTCAAACTGCCGTTGATAGGTTGACCGCCATACGTGCAGCGGTTTGTTCGTGAACCCGGTGCCCAGCTGGACCGTCACGTCGAAGCCGCGCCCGAGGCCGGAGTAAGCGTGCGAAGAGTCCATCGTCTCAACGACCAGCGTGTAGTCGCCACTCACCGGGTCGCGCAGGGTCACATAGCTGGCCCCCTTTTGTTCAAGGTAGCCGCAGCCGCTGTCGACATAATGCCATCCCGGCTCGGCAAACTGCGTCGTGTGGGCGAAGGCCCAGACGGCGGGATCCACGCTGTAGTGACCTGACCAGGGTTCGTTGGCCGTCATCAGGCCGGAGCGTGGCAGCGGCAGGACATCGTAATAGCTGGTCACCAGCGACCAGGTGATCACCCGCGTCATCCGGCCATCGATATAACAGCGGTTGAGCAGTTTCGCGATCTTGGTGGCGCCGTACCAATCCCCGGTCCAGGGGCCGTCTTCGTTCGCCCACAGCGGCTTGCCCGTTTGCCGGGCCGCCTCCGTGGTGGCGTAGCTGAGGTAGTGATCCCCGAACGCGTGGATCGCCCGGTCGAGTTCGGCGTCGCGTGCCGCCTCGCCAACGATGGCCCACTTGCCCTGGGGGTCGGATTGGTCGGCGGCGCCGATGAGAACGTCTCCGGCACCGGCCTGGTCAAGCGTCCGGCGCAGCTGCTTGATCCAGCTGGAATCGTACGGGGTTTCGTTCCAGATGCCCTGGTAACGGGTCTCGACACCCAGTTCCTTCCGACAGCGCAAGTGGAAAGCCGCCAGGAAATCGGCGTTGTCCTGCGAGTAGAAACTCCCGTTGCCGATCCAGGAAGGTGCACCCCACTGGAGCGCATCCAGCAGGATCCGCGGATTGCGCCGCTTGGACTCCACCATCAGCCAGCCTTCGTAGCCGCGCGCGAAGTGAGCCGGACTGGCTTCGAGGAATTCCTCACGCGTGTGGGCAAAGGCCGGTTCCGTGCCGCAGGTGGAGTTGACATCGCCGCCGATCTCGACCTTCAGATGTTGAAGGCTGGCGCCATACTTCGGCTTGAAGAGCAGGTCCAGCACCTCACTTTTCTGCGGCTCCGGGTAATCGATAAGCAGTTTGGACGAAGCCCCGGCGCTGAGGGCGCCGAAGCCTTCGAAGACTCGGCCCCCGCTGGCGGCGTCGAGCGTGATGATCTCGGCGCCGAAGAGGCCGGGAGAGGCCAAGGCCAGCAGAAGGAGGAGGAGAGGAAGTTTCATCGCTCAGGCTTGGTTTCATTCGGCTGCATCGGGGCCGGTCACGCTCGCTTTACCTGCCGCTTCCTGGGTGAGCCGCACCGTCCACTGGTCCTTCACGGCGGCGGTCCGGGCCTGCAATACCACCCGGTTCAAGTGCGTGCCCCACGCCTTGGCGAGGCGAGTGTCGTTCAACTCGAGGCGCTCGACGACCGGTGCAAGGCTCGCGGCGTCGTATTCCAGGCGGACCCTCACCGGCGGTTGGGTGCTCCCGGCCGGGGACGCTAGGATCACCTGTCCGGGCCGGCTGAGGTCCGCCTCCAGCGGGGTGAGAAAGTTCAGCGTCGTGGCCGACACGGCTTCCTTGAGCTCGAAAGCCTCGATGATCTCGACGTCCTGACCGCGGTTGAGTCTGACGGTGCGGAGCCAGGACTTCACCCGGGCCGCCGCAGGGTAGGCTGGGGCGATGTCCATCTGCAGTTCCGCGAACGCGTCGTTGGTTCGACAAAGCACGCGGCTGGCGGCGAAGGACCGGCCGACACTCTGCATTACGCCGTTGATGGTGGGCAGATTGTGGAAGGCGGACTGAAACGCCCAATGCTCGTAGCGCCTGGAACTGAAGGTCTGGGCGGTGTACGTCGGAGCGCCGGCGTCCACAAGAACCGGTTGGCCGTCGGCGAAGACCAGGACATTGCCCACGTCATTGTGGTTGTGGCTTTGAGCGTTGTGGGCGCCCCACGCGGCCACGAACAGGCCTTCCGGAGACCCGGCCCGGTTGCGTGCGGTCATCAACTGCAGGTCGTCGCTGGCCAGCCAGACTTCGCGCAACAGCGGCGCCGAGACCGGCCCGGCGGCGAGGATCTCGCCCGCCTCAAACACCGCCGACAACTGGCGGCCAAAGAACCGTCCGGCGATGATGGATTCCACCGAGGCTCCGCTGCCGGCCAGCGCTTGCATGGCCGGGTCCTGGATGCGTTTGCCAAAGCGAAACACCAGCCCCCGATCGGGCTCAAGTCGGGCCGCACAGTCCCCGACCGGCACGAAATAATCCCCGGCGATGTGGGCGCGGACGATGAACTGCCCGATGTTCCGGACCAGGGGATCACCAAAGACATCCAGTTTGCCCCCGGTGGCGCTGTGAAGAATCTCCAGGGCGTCGAACAGGCTCCCCCCGGCCTGGCCCCAGTAGCCCGGACCCTCGTCGCAACTGCCATCCGGCGGGTGAAAGACCAGGAAGCCATCCAGGCTGCGCAGCATCTTGTGGGCGATCCGCGCGCGTCGGTCGTGGTCGGGCTCGCAGAGCAGGTCGGTGGTGAGCACGCTGGCGGCGATCCAAGGCGTCCAGTTGTTCGGACGCTGCTCCGGCCGGGTCACGTTCAACGCCATCCATCCAAAATCATCCCGCTCCAAAACCGGGGTCAGGACCCGGCGCTCAAGCTCGAGGGCGGCACGCCGTCGCAGTTGGGGCGAGACCCGATCCAGTCGCGCGCCGAGCAGGTGAAGCGTCCAGGCGACCGTGACGCCGCTTTCCCCGGCGAACAGGTCCACGACCGGTTCGGTCACATCCGGCAAACCTACCCGCGCCTTCTGCACGCCGACGTGGGCCGGAAGACACCAGGTGGACTCCTCACAGAGCGCCCAAAGCGCGTCCGCGGCGGCGTCCAGAAACCGGCCCCTGGCTTCGACGCATTCGGCGAGCACCAGTTGCTGCAACAGCGCACGCCGCTCGAAATACACCGCCTCGAACCGCGCGCGGTTGCCCTCCCGCGCGTAGCCCAGATACAGGGTGGCAGGCAGGGGCGGCCACGGCGTCTGCAGAGCCTCCTCTCCCCGCGCCACGAGACAGGTCTGCACCGCCGGCGGCAAGGCCTGCCAGCGCGCACGTTCTTCGACGGTGGGGTAGGGCCGCCAGGCGTCACGCTGGATCAGGATCTCCGACAACCTGGCCACCGGATACGCCCGGGCCAGGGAAAGGCCGGTCGGTGATTCGGAGGGCGCGGCCGGGCCGGCGCCGCTGCAGATCAGGGCGCCACCGACCACGATCTTCGTCAGGCTGAGACAACGCGCAAAACCTGGGGCAGGAAAGAAATGGGGTTCCATGAAAGTGGCCGTTCAGGTTTCAGGGCAGCGAAACCGGATCAGTCGTTGTGGATGCAGGCGTGGACTGCGGCCGAGACGGGGACTTCATGGCCGAGAGGCTCATTCGGAGGATGGCCAGCGTCAAGCGCGTGACGAAACCGCCGGATCGCGCGGGAGGCTCGCGCCCACGCTCGAACAGCACGTTGTCCGGCAACCCCACCGCCGCGCGCCGTGCGTACGCCGCAGTCGCGGCGGCTGTAGCAGCACCTTCGTTCCCGTCGGAAACCACCACGCCCGCCGGACCATCCAGCCCGGCAGGCCCCTCCTCCCCGCCGTGCCGGTGGTAGCAGTTGAGGAGCCGCTCGGATTTGATGGCTCCCTCACACCGCGCAACCGCAGCCCAGTTCCCACAAGCGCCCATCCGCACCGAAAACCGGCGTGTGGCTGTGGGCCGGCGGCGGGGTGCTGTCGGCGCCTCCGTACCCCCCCACCGGCGACCAGTCGGGACTGACCGGCGGCAACGCCGGGTTCAGCTGCGAGTATTCGCCGGCCGCGTAGGCAACCGTGCCGTCGCAGACGGTGAGCACCGATTCGATCTGACGAATTTCCTCGGCCTCGCATGCCATGTAGTCCTTGCTCAACACGGCCAGATCCGCGAATTGCCCCTCGGCCAGCGTGCCTTTCTTGCCAGCCTCGCCGCTGAACCACGCGCTGCCATGGGTATACAGCCGTAATGCATCCTCCCGCGACAGGAGATTGTCGGCGGAGGTGACCGGCGTGCCGCCGACGGTCTTCCCTGTCACCAGCCAGTAGAGGCACGTCCACGGATGATAGCTGGCCACGCGGGTTCCATCGGTGCCCGCTCCCACGGGCAGACCCGCCGCCAGCATCTGTTTGATGGGCGGGCACGCCTTGGCGGCCTCACGACCAAAGCGGCGGATGAAGTATTCCCCCTGGTACGCCATCCGATGCTGGATGGCGATCCCCCCGCCCAGGGCGCGGGTTCGTTCGATGTTGCGTTCGGAGATGGTCTCGGCATGGTCGAAGAACCAGCGCAGCCCGTGGAACGGAATCTCGCGGTTCACCCGCTCGAACACGTCGAGGAACCGCGTGATCGTCTCGTCATACGTCGCGTGAATGCGGAAGGGCCAGCGCGCGGCTGCCAAAGCCCGGACGACGGCTTCGAGTTCGGATTCCATCACGGGGCGGAGGTCCGGTCGGGGTTGGAGGAAGTTCTCGAAGTCGGCGGCACTCCACACCAGATTCTCGCCAGCGCCAGCCACCCGCAGCATGTCGTCGCCGTCGCCGGGCTTGGTCATCCCGATCCAGCGCGTGTAGTCGGCGAGTTCGCTGCCGGCCTTTTGCGCAAAGAGGCTGTAGGCGATCCGAACCCTGAGTTGACCGTCCTGCGCCAGGCGGCGGATCACTCCGTAGTCCTCGGGGAAGTTCTGCCAACCACCCCCGGCGTCGCTGACGCTGGTCACGCCGAACCGGTTCATTTCGCGCAGGAAATGTCGTGAGGAATTCAACTGGTCCTCGAAGGAGAGTTTGGGCGCACGTCCAATCGTGGCGTACAGGATGAACGCGTTCGGCTCGGCAATGAGCAAGCCGGTCGGTTCCCCACGGGCGTCGCGGGCGATCAGGCCACCGGGTGGGTTTGGCGTGCTGCGGTCCATGCCGAGTGCCCGGATGGCGGCACGGTTCAGCAGGGCGCAGTCATAGAGATGCAGGACGAGGACGGGCGTTTCCGGTGCCGCCTTGTTGATTTCTTCCAAGGTCGGCATCCGTTTCTCGGCGAACTGCCACTCGTTCCAGCCTCCAATGACTCGCACCCAGTGCGGAGGCGGTGTTCGTTGCGCCTGCTCCCGGAGCTTGCGCAGGGCGTCGGCCAGGGAAGGGACGCCATCCCAGCGGAGTTCCAGGTTGTAGTAGAGGCCCGCGCGAATGACATGCAGGTGGGAGTCGTTCAGCCCTGGGATCACTCGACGGCCTCTCAGGTCGATGACCTGCGTCCCGGAGGTGCGCTGGTACCTCCCGGCCGCCCCGACTCCGATGACGCGGCCTCCCTTGATCGCCAGATCGCTGGCTTCCGGGTGTTGGGGGTCGAGGGTTGTGATCCTGCCGTTGTGCAGGATCAGATCGGGGGCAGTGCTGGAGTTCATGACGGGTTTCCTTGGTCATCCGGGTAAAGACAGCGGTGCGAGGTGCAGGTGAGCCGTGGCACACCACCCAGGTCAGCAGGGCGACCATGAGGGCGGCGAACATCCAGGCGCGGGCCAACACGGGCCGGTTCGCCACCCGGCGGGCCATGCAGACCGTGATGGGCTCGGGAGCATCCACGGCTTGTCAATGTGGGACACCGCCGACGACCTGATGCGGCACCTTGGCCGATTGCGCGGCCTTGTGAACCATGGTGTAGGCGTATTCGATGCCGCTCCCATAGGCACCCGCGTGCTGTTTGAGGATGCCCATGAGCGCCTGGTAGTGCTCGCGGTTCTTCCAGTCGCGCTGCCATTCGAGCAACGCGGCGATGGTCGTCAGTCGCACCACCCCGGCCTGTACCATGCGGGACAGCGCCGCCTCGTGAGCCGCCGCCGAGGTCGCCCCACAGCAGTCGTCCACGACATACACGTGATAGCCCGCGCCGAGCATCTCGATGGCGGGCCACGTGACGCAGACCTCCGTCCAGAGGCCGGTCAGGAGGATGTTCTTGCGTCCCGTCGCTGCGATCGCCTCGCGAAAGCCGGGGTCGTCCCACGAGTTCATCGAAGAACGCTCGACCACCGGTTGACCGGGAAAGACGTCCAGCAACTGGGGCCAGAGATAGCCGCTGAAGCTCTCCGTTTCCACGGCGGTCAGCACGGAGGGCACGTTGAACTCCTTCGCCACCTTGGCGAGGAGGGTCACGTTGTTGATGAGCGTCGACCGGTCGACGTTGGCCACGCCGAACGTCATCTGCGGTTGGTGGTCGATGAAGACGACGGCGCTGTCCTCGGACGTGTACAACTTGTGATACGGGTTCATGGATGTTGGGGGTTGATGAGGATGATGATGATTCAGGTCTGGAGCTCGACATGGGGTTCCGGCCGCGATGCGGTACTCACGGCAAATCGAACAGGATCGCCTCCGTCGGCCGCGTCCCCGTGAGGGCGAGGGTTCCAGGTTCCTCGGTGCTCGCGCCGTCACCGGTCTCCAGGGCCACGCCATTGAGGGCCAACGCCCCGTCGGCCACGTGCAACCATACGCCGCGTCCGGGCTTCAGTGAGTGCGTTACCGTCTGCCCGGGCTCGAGCCGGACACGGTAAATGTCCGCGTCCTGTTGAATCGTCGCCGAACCGTCACGTCCCGTCGGCGAGATCACCAGCACCTTGGCGGCAGTGGCGTGCTCCGGTTGCGGATGCCACTCGGTGTAGCCAGGTGCCAGGCCGCGCTCTCGCGGCTGAATCCAGATTTGCAGGAAATGGAGTGGTTCCGTGCCGGAAGGGTTGTACTCGCTGTGCGTGATGCCGCGGCCGGCGCTCATCAGTTGAATCTGGCCCGGCTGCAGCTGCCGCCGGTTGCCCATGCTGTCCTTGTGCTCGAGCGTGCCTTCCAGGATGTAGCTGAAGATTTCCATGTCACGATGCGGATGGGTGCCGAAGCCCATACCGGGCGCGACCCGATCGTCGTTGATGACCCGCAACGCGCGAAACCCCATGTGCGCCGGGTCGTAGTAGTCCGCGAAGGAGAACGTGTGGTGCGAGTTCAGCCAGCCGTGGTTGGCCTGGCCTCGCTCCCCGGCCCGCCGGATGTTCAGTGCTGTCGCCGTCGTTTTCATGCCGGCAAAGTGGAGGCAGATCAGGGAGCGCGCCAATGCCGTGTCGTTGGCCTGAGGCTTCCTTTCCGTTATGGTGCCGCGATGGAACTGCGACAATTGCGTTACTTCGTGGCGGTGGCGGAGGCAGGAAACATCAGCCGGGCCGCGAAGAAGACCTTCCTCACGCAGCCCGCGTTGAGCCGCCAGATCAAGGCGCTCGAAGACGAGATCGGTCAGTGCCTGCTGGAGCGGCAGGCCCATTCCATCAAGCTCACGGCCGTCGGTGAGGTCCTGTGCCGGGAAGCCCTGGGGCTGCTCCAGCACGCGGAACAAATGCTGGACCGGGTGAGGAACACCCAACGCAGCGTGCGCCTGCGTGTGGGCTACGCACCTTCACTGGCCAGCGGGATGCTGTCCGCCGCCGTGGAGAGCTTTACGCACGCGCAACCGCAGGCCCGGGTGGAGTTGTTCGACCTCGCCACCCAGGAGCTGATCGCGGGATTGGAGGCTGCCCGGCTGGATGTGGCGGTCACGGTGGGTGGGCAGCATGCCACGCGGGGGCTGGCATGGACGCCGCTGACCCGCGCGACGTGGCAACTCGCGGTCAACCGCAACCATCCCCTGGCCCGGCGGAAACGGATCGCGCCTGCCGCAGTGGCTGCCGAACCGCTGCTCGTGTTTTGCCAGCGCGATTACCCGGAGTATTGGGACCTGATCATTGGCTGGCTGCGGCAGCACCGGCTCCCGCCGCGGATCGCGGGTGAGTACGACGGGGTCGACAGCCTGATGGCGGCGGTGGAAGCGGGTCTGGGGGTGGCGGTGGTCACGAGCCGATCGGCGGAGCGGGTGCCGAAGCGGGTCCAGTTGACCACCCTCGCCTCCGCTCCGGAACCGTTGTGCATTGCCGCCGGGTGCCGGGCGAGCGAAGCGGGCGACAAGCCCCTGGCCCTCTTTATCGAGGCCTTGCGCCAGGCGGCTCCAAGCCTTCCGTGAGCCAGCCGTGTTCTCAGCCGATCGACCCGGGCCGGGCCGGGAGGAGAGTGCGGCAGTTCGCCAATCCCCGGCACGAATCGATGCCGGCAGCAGTCTCGGGACCGTCCGGGAGCGGTCAGGTTCGCCGAGGGACATTCGGCTTGGGTTCGTTAGGGTTGCCGTTATGAGGAGCGCCAGCCCAGGGGCAGCAAGAACTGGAGACGTCCGTTGATGGGTCAAGGCGTTCGACAAAACCCATGCAACCGATTCGCGTCTCACGCATTGTAGTGGGTGTGAACGCCACCTTGCGCGATGCCACTTGCGACCAGACCATCGTCCTGGCCATGGAACCGAGCCAGGACCCGATGGAGGAGGAGCGCCAATGGGTTCGCGAGGCGTTGCTCGATCCGAGTGCGGCCGGCAAGCTGTATGACAAGTATTATTCGGATATCTATCGCTACCTCTTCCACGCGACCTTCAACCGCACCGTGGCCGAGGACTTGACCTCAAACGTCTTCCTCGCGGCCTTTCGATCGTTGCCTCGATTTCGGTGGCGCGGGGTCTCGTTCAAAGCGTGGCTCTATCGGATCGCCACCAATGAAATCCGGATGCACTGCCGGCGGACCAGGCTGGCGGAAAGGGTCCGCTCCCAAGACCCGGTGGAACCCGGCCATGTCACCTCTACTGCCCGGGAATCTGCCCAAGCCGAGGAAGAGCGCCAGTTGCTGCATCGAACCCTCCTGCAACTTCACCTCAAGTACCGGACCGTCCTCATTCTCCGGTACCTGGAGGATCAAGGGATCGACGAAATCGCCGAGGTCACCGGCCAGAAGCCGGGGACCGTGAAAAGCCGAATTCATCGCGGCCTCGCCCGACTCCAGGAGCTTCTCCGACGTCAGGGCGTGCTGCGTTGACAACCAGGAACCTACCATGAAACCAGTCACTGAATCCGTGGAGCAGTATCTCAGAGCGCTTCGCCGTCCCGAGCACGAATCGGCGGTTCACCGGGCCGAACTACGCCGCCGTGCGATCGAGGCGCTTGAAAGCACCAACGCCAGGCAACCCCTGGGCATAAGCCGCACCTTTGCCCTGGCAGTGGGGCTGGTCCTCTGTGGCGGCGCAATGGCCGCTGTCATTGGCGTCAAAGTCTTTCGCTTCTACTTCGCCGGTCAGGAAGCGGACGGCACCTACCTCTATCTATCGCCGGCAAAGACGCTCTCCGCGGGAGTGGTAACCGATGCAGACGGCGTCAGTCGCCAGCGCATCCTCACGACCACCACGGCTGCAAGCGTTATGAAGGACGTGTCCGACAACCGGTCCCCGGCGGAGATGCAACAGGACTTGGAGGAGATGGCTCAACTCCGCGAGTTGGATCAGCGCACGCTCATCCGCGTCACCGACATGCAGGTCAACGGACACTACTGGCGTGGCTGCGTCTTCGAATACACTCTCGCCGATGGCCGCGTGATCCAATGCGGGGAGCCCGTTCCTTCGGCGGCCGAGCCCGAAGCACCCGAGGCCGAGCTCGCCCAGATCGAGGCGCTGCGGGCCCACGGGCTGAGAAACATCGTCAGTGCCGTTGACACGGTTGTGCAGGGCCAACGCCATCGAGTTCTCGTGTGTCGCTACACACTGGGCGAACGCGAGGTCACCGTGGGCGAGCCCGATGCCGAGCTCCCCACACCGGCCGTGATGCTCACCCTCGCGCAACAGGAGGAACTGAAGCAGTTGCTGCGGGAAAAGCAGGGACGATACCTTGGACGACTGGAACAGGACGTCCAGGGGCATCGCTTCGCGTTCGAGACCTATGAAGTGACGCTCTCGGATGGCACCGTCGTCACCGCCGCCAATGGGGAACCGTGTGCTGGCAAAACCCGGCTCAGTCAGTCGGATTGGGATGAACTCAAGTCCCAAATGCAGTCCGGGGCTGGTGAACTGCTTGGCTCCTATGAGGAGGCGATCCGGGGGCGGGTGTACCGGTTCGAACAGAAGCGCTACGTACTTGCCGATGGCACGGAAGTCGTGCGAGCCGATGGTGATCCCACTGCCGACTGAGCGGATGGCCGACGAGTGGTAATGGGTCGCGGCTCCGGGCGGGGAGGACTGCCTGCACTGGGGCCGCGCCTCGCTTGCGGTGACGGTCGCCCGGCGGAGCCCAGGCTGGTGCGCCGCACGCCGCCCCGGACAGCTGGGGGTGAAGATCTGCTCCAACCGCCGCCGCTCAGCCTCCCACTCCTCGTTGCAGCGATCGAAGAACCTGGGGCAGGGCGCTCCAGCCGACGAGGCAGACAGGCACGCGCCTCTCCTCATCCGTCGCCACCCGGCCCTCGGCTTCAAGGGGGGCCGGTCGGGGCGCGAAGGAGTTTCGGGCATGCCGGCGGCCGCAGTCCCAGCTGGCCTTCGAGATCCCGCGTGAATCTCCAGGGGGAACTTCACTTTCACGCTGGAAAGGTCCGGAAAGCATGAGCAGTCAACCCCCAGATCCGAACTCGCCGCGCTGGGGTCGCTGCCAGTCCTTGATTTCGAGCTGGAGCCAGTGGTCGGGGTCGAACCGACGACCTACGGTTTACGAAACCGTTGCTCTGCCACTGAGCTACACTGGCCTCCGCACGCGCCGCACTCTAGTCCAGCCGCCGCATCCCGCAAGACCATTCACGTCGGTTGGGCTTCTGATTCACCATCGCGATCCAACGTGTCCGGTTTGACACGATTCTGTCAGGACGCCATCCTCGCCAGCACTTAAGCTGGCGATGCGGATCGACGTGCCGAGGTTCCGAGGGTGAGTGAGGTCGGAGACGCCGTCGCGTACGCCGGCACCCATACACCGCTATGCCCGCGCTCAAGCTCGCGCTGTGGGACCGGCTGTCGCCGCGCCGGCGCCGTGGGGTCGTCTGGCTGACGGCCGCGATTCTCGGCTACACCCTGATCGGCTTCTTCCTGGTGCCCGCGATCGTGAAGTGGCAGCTGGTCAAGCAACTCCCGGCGATCACCAAACGCCAGGCCGCCGTCCGGCAGGTGCGGTTCAACCCCTACGCGCTTTCGCTCTCGATTCGCGGCCTGTCGCTCACCGAACCCGACGGTCGCACCTTCGCGTCCTGGGAGGAGTTTTACGTGAACTTCCAGGCGTCATCGCTCTTCCGCTGGCAATGGACGTTCAAGGACATCCGGCTGGTGGCGCCGTTTGGCGAGGTGATCATGTTCCGGGATGGCCGTCTCAACTTCGCCAACATGTTCGCCGCAGAGCCCAATGCCCCACCGCCACCTCCCCCCGACCCGGGCGCGAAGACGCCGATCCCCCGAATCGGGATCTTCCAGCTCGTGATCACGAACGGCGCCGTGGCGTTTGAAGACCAGACGCTCCGCAACCCTTTCCGTACCGAGTACCGCCCCATCAATCTTCACCTGACGGGTTTCACCACCCGCGCTGATGCGGACAGCCCATACTCGTTCGAGGCCGAGGGGGATTCCGGACGGCGCGTGGCCTGGTCGGGCAATCTGACGGTCGAGCCCCTGCGGTCGGCAGGCCAGCTGGAGATTGCCGGGATCGATCTCACCCGGTTTCAGCCCTACCTCGAGGCCTTCACCCACGCGCACCTGACGAACGGCGTGGTCGATCTGGGACTGGCGTACCGCTTTGAAGCCGGCACCAACGGCACGGATCTCGTCGTGACCAACATGATCCTGCATGGAAAGGAGATCGCGTTGCATGACCCCGCCAACAACGAGGCGGTGGCCCGGCTCGCGCTCTTCGGCGTGACGAATGCCAGCCTGAACTTGCGAGCCAGAAATGTCCGACTCGGCCTGGTGAAGGCGACGGAGGCCGCCTTGGTCGCCCGCATTGGCCGGAATGGAAAGTTGAACCTCCTCGAGCTGTTGAAGGAGGCCGACGGATCTACGAACACCACATCTACCCCGGCACCAAGCCCGGCCGCCGCGCCGAGCCCTGCCAGCGCTGCGGCCCAAGGTGCGCCGATCGAGGAGCCTTGGACGATCGAGGTGGACGAGTTCGGCATCGAACGGGCGGCGGTTTCGTTCGAAGACCTCTCACTCGCTTCGCCTTTCCGGACCGAGCTCAAGCCGATCGAGGTTACCTTGAAACACGTGAGCACCCGACGCGATTCCGAGGCGGGGTACGCATTCACGATCGCCAGCGAAGCCTCCGAGAGCATCGCCGGCGAGGGCACGTTTTCGCTGAACCCGGTCAGGTCCGGAGGAGCGCTCAAGGCGGCCGGGATCGAGTTGCGGAAGTACGTGCCGTACGCGGAGAACACGTTTCGCGGCACGATCGCCGCCGGCAAACTCGACCTTGCGGTGCCCTATCAGGTGGCGCTGGGGGCCGAGGGCTTGCAGGCCGGCGTTTCGAACCTTGCCGTTCGCGTGAGCGGCCTGGAGGTGAAGGCACCGGGGGGCGACGAAACGGTCGTCAAGGTGGGTTCGTTCGCGTTGGAGGATGTGGGAGCGGGACTGGCCAGCCGGGAGGCGCGCGTGGGTAAAGTGCAATCCGCGGACGGCGAAGTGGTGGTGCGGCGCGGGAAGGACGGTTCGTTGAACCTGCTCAGTCTGGTGGGTTCGAGCACGAACGCCGCTCCGACCACGGAAGGCCGGAAAGGGAGCGCCCCCTCGGCTCCTGCGCCCCAGCCCGGCTGGACCGTCGCGGTAGGCGAGGTGGACATCCAGGGCTACACGTTCAAGATCGAGGATCTTCAACCCGAGCGTGCGGCCCGGTTTCTCGTGGACCAGCTGGCGCTGAACGTTCGCGGCTTCTCCACGGAAGGCAGCCCGCCCCTGGCCACGCGACTCAGCCTGCGACTCAACGAGAAGGGGGCCGTCGTGGTGGATGGCAATCTGAAGCTGGAGCCGCTCTCAGCCGAGATGGGCGTGGGGTTGGATCGCATTGATCTGAGCGCGTTGCAGCCGTACCTCGAACAACAAGCACGCGTCAATCTTGTCAGCGGCGAGCTGGGCCTCACCAACCAGGTGCGGTACGAAGGAGGAACCCATGACTCGTTGAAGCTGAGCGTGCTCGGGAATCTCTGGCTGACGAACCTGGTCACCACGGATCAAGCGGCTTCGAAGGACCTCTTGCGTTGGGATTCCGTTTCGCTCTCGGGTGTAGACCTCGCCCTCACGCCGAATCGCCTGAAGCTCGACGAAGTCAAGGTCCAAGGCTTGAAGGCCAATCTGATCATCAACCCGGACGGAACGTTGAACGTGTCGACTTTGAGCCCGTCAGGCACGACGACGCCCACGGAGTCCACCGCCGGCACACCCGCAACGGTACCTGCGACTCCGGAGCCGCCCGCATCCAGGCCCGGCGAACCGTTCCCCATCGAGGTCGGGGCGTTGGTCCTCGAGAATGTCGGGCTCGGCTTCACCGACCAATCCCTGCAACCGGCAGCGAGCCTTACCATCGGGGCACTATCGGGCAGCATCCGGGGCTTGTCCTCGGCCATGAACACCACGGCCGAAGTGGACCTCGCCGGCAAGATCGATGACCAGGCGCCGTTCGGCATCAAGGGCCGGGTCAACCTGCTCGCCGCGGAACGCCTCGTGGACCTTGAAATCACGAATCGCAGCACCCAACTCACGGCGTTCACGCCCTACACGGAGAAATATCTGGGGCATCCCCTGAACAAGGGCCGGTTGACGCTCGGTTTGAAGTACCAGATCCAGGGACAGCAGTTGCGCGCTGAGAACCGGTTCGAGATCGATCAACTGATGCTCGGCCCACGCAACGAGAGCCCTGACGCCACGTCGCTCCCGGCGAAGCTCGGAGTCGCCCTGCTCAAGGACCAGAACGGCCGTATCGAGCTGGATGTCCCGATCGAAGGCAAACTGGATGATCCGGAGTTTCGCATCGGTGGTGCGGTGATGAAGGTGATCGGTAACCTGATTATCAAGGCGGCGGCGTCGCCCTTCTCGCTCCTCGGGAAGTTGGTTGGAGGTGGCGAGGAACTCAGTTTCCTTGAATTCACTCCGGGCACGACGAACCTGGTCGAGGGCGAGCTGGCCAAACTGGACAAACTCTCCCAGGCGCTCACGGCCCGGCCCGCGGTCAACCTGGAAATCGAGGGTCTCGCGGATCGCGAGAGGGACCGGGATGCGCTGGCACGGGTACACCTGCAGGAGCGGATCCGGACACGCCACTGGGAGTCGCTGAAGCCCAAGGCGCGCGAGTCCGTGGCCGACGCGTCCGCTCCGCTCGACCCGGCCGCCTACGAGGGCGCACTTCGCGCCCTGTTTGTCGAGACGTTTGGCACCAACCTGACGGCCATCCTGCAAACGAACGCGCTCCAGGCCGCCGCCATGCGGACCAACGGCACCGCCGGTGCAGCCCCCGAACGCACGGCGGCCGCAGCCGAAGGCCGCACTCGCAAGAAGAAAGGCGGGTTGCTTGGGCTCGGCATCTTTGGAGGAGGTTCCGGAACGAGGCGCTCGGCAGCCGAGAAGGGGCTGAGCAAGTCCGAGCGGGCGGCGTTGGACGAAATGACACCCGAGTTGATGGAGAGCCTGTTGGCCCAACAGACGGCGGTGAGCGACGATGAGATGCGCCAACTCATGGCGGCTCGCGCCCGCTGGGTCCAGGACCACTTGCTCGGAACCGGCGCCGTCACCACGGAGCGGCTCTTCCTGGTCGCGCCCAAGCCCATCCCCGCCGGTACCCGGGGGGAGACGCGGGTAAATCTCTCCTTGAACTGACCGGCCTGTGAACATGCCGCCCGGAAACGCCGCCAGTCTCGAGACCCTGAGACGCGACATCGATCGTGTCGACGAGCAGATTGTCCACCTCTTATCCGAACGGCTCGACCGGGTGAAGCAGGTCGTGGCCTTGAAGAAAGCCGCGGGACTTCCCATCTACAATCCCGCGCGCGAGGAGGATCTGATCAGCCAGCGCCGGGAGCAGGCCCGGGCAGCAGGCCTGGATCCGGATCACATCGAGGAACTCTATCGCTGCATCATCCGCCAATCCCGGGTGCGCCAGACCGTCCACACGATCAAACAAGGGGTCCGCTCGGGGGCTCGCGTGCTCCTCGTCGGCGGTCGCGGCGCGATGGGACGCTACTTGGGCCAATGGTTCGCGGATGCGGGTTACGAGGTCAGAACGCTGGACACCGACGACTGGGACCGGGTCGAGGCGTTGTGTCGCGATGTCGACCTCGCTCTGGTCACGGTGCCGATCCACGTCACCATCCCGGTGATACGCCGTTTGGCACCCAGCCTGCCTCCGAAGTGCCTGCTGGCGGACCTGACCAGCGTGAAGCGCGGACCGGTAACCGCGATGCTGGAGTGTCATCCCGGCCCGGTTCTTGGCCTGCATCCGCTGTATGGCCCGTCGACGGCGAGCATGGATCAGCAGATCGTGGTGGCGACTCCCGGGCGCAGTGAGGGGGAGTCGGCCTGGTTGACGGAGCAGTTGTCGGCCTGGGGCAACATCGTCATGACCGTCTCGGCGGAAGAGCACGACGAGCTGATGGACCTTGTCCAAGGCGTGCGCCACTTCGCCACGTTTGCGTTTGGGCGTTTCCTGGCGAGCCGCAACGTGAACCTGGCGCGCACGCTGGAGTTTTCCAGTCCGATCTACCGGCTGGAACTCGGCATGGTCGGCCGCATGTTCGCCCAGGACGCCGCCCTGTACGGCAGCATCATCACCGCCTCGCCCCAGCGACGGGCGTTGCTGAAAGAATACGTCGCTTCGCTGGGCAAGACGCTGTCTCTCCTGGAACAGGGCGAGCCCGACCCGTTCCGCCGCGAATTCGAACGCATCGCCGCGTGGTTTGGCCCTTTCTGTGGGCAGGCCTTGCGGGAAAGCTCCTTCCTGATCGACAAGCTCGTCGAGCGCTTTTGACCAAGCCGCGCCGGGCTGCAGCAATGCTGAACCGCTTCGACCATGACTGACGCTGTTGACACCTCCCCCCAAGGCCGGGCTTCCAAGTCAGCTTCACCCTGGCGCTCGCCTTCGCTCGTGGTGGCGGTCTTGATGACCGTTGCCGGGCTCGCGCTCTGGTGGCGTTCTCCCGAACCCGCCCCGCCGCCGCCGGCACCCGCGTCCGACGGGACGTCCTCCCCGGGTATGACCAGTTTTGCGGGCAGCCGATCGACGGCAGCGGCACCCGCGCCCGTTTCCAGCAAGCCCTTCATCGGGAAGGACGCGCCATTTCTGTTCCGCTTCGGCGCCGCCTACCTGGGGGGCTTTGCGGTCGGGTGGGTTTGGCGCAAGTCCATCAAAGCCGCGCTTTGGGTGGGAGGTGTCGCTCTGAGCCTGGTTGCGGTGGCCAAGTACCTGGGGATGGGAGGCGCCGACTGGAAAGCGGTGGAGACGCAGGTGGCCGAGGGATTGAACTGGTTTCAGCAACAGGCAAGTGTCGCCCGGCATTGGTTGTCTGGCTATCTGCCATCGGGCGTGGCGAGCGTGGTAGGCCTTTGGCGGGGCGCGCGGTGGAAGTGACGGTATGGATCCAGTGACAAACGCCCTGTCGATGCGTGGCGAGTTCTACCTTCCGCCTGCGTTCGACATTGCGGCAGTCTTCTTTTTCGCGGTGACCGGAGCGCTGGCGGCGATCCGGCGCGGCTACGACGTGATCGGCCTGGTGGCGCTGGCGTTCGTGACCGGGTTGGGAGGCGCCCTCATCCGGGACGGTCTCTTTCTCCAAGACGGGCCGCCGGCCCTGACCAAGGATGGTCGGCTGCTGATCGCGGTGGTGGCCGGTTGCGGGGTGGGGTGGGTGATGGGACACTGGCTCGAACGTTTTCAGAAGCTGATCGCGGTGCTGGACGCCATCGGCCTTGGAGCGTACAGCGTGGTGGGTGTGCAAAAGTCCATGGGCGCGGAATTGAGCATACCGGCTGCCGTGCTGATCGGGGCGATCAATGCCTGCGGCGGCGGGTTGTTGCGCGATGTCATCGTGCGCGAAGAGCCGCTCGTCATGAAGCCCGGGCAGTTCTACATGATCGCCTCGTTGCTCGGCTGCGTGCTCTTCATCACGCTGACCCGTTACACGCCGCTCACCGCGCCTGCGGCAGCCTTGGTTGCGATCGGCTTGACCTTCTGTTTCCGGGTCCTGGCGATCTTCTTCAACTGGCGGACGTCGCCGGTCCAGCCTTTCCTGTTCGAGCCGGCAAAGCCGACGGGGCCGCGTGCTTCCGACCGGCCCGCAGCCGCCCAGACACCGCCCACGAGGGCGGAGGACCCCCCGAGTGGCCTGTTGCCCTGACGCTCAACCATGAATTCCCAATCCCATGCTCGGTCGCGGCGCCGTCGCATCGTCTGGGCGCCGCTGGTCATTGCGGCCCTGATCGCCCTCTTCCAGTACATGCGCTCGGAGCGGTTCGTGAACCCTGAAACCGGTCGCGCGGCGCGCCTGGCCCTTTCGGAGGAACAGGAAGCGAGCTTGGGACTGCAGAGCTACCGCGAAGTCCTGGCCACGTCCGCGGTCATCGAAAGTGGCCCGGAAGAGGAGCTGGTTGCCAGCGTGGCGCGGCGCTTGGCCGCCGTCACGGGCGATGCTGCGCGGAAGTTCGACTGGCGGGTCAGCCTGGTTCGTGACGATCGCGCCAACGCCTTCTGCCTTCCCGGCGGCAAGATCGTTGTGTTCACCGGGATCCTCCCCGTGACCCGGACCGAGGCCGGTCTGGCGGCCGTCATGGGGCACGAAATGGCGCACGCCACCAGCCGCCACGGTTCCCAACGGATGCTGCAGGGACAACTCGCCAACACCCTGACCCAGGGTGCCCAGGCCTCGCTCATGCTGGGCGACATGGATCCGCAGCAGAAGCTCATGGTCATGGCGGCCATTGGCGCTGGTGCGAAATACGGGGTGCTCCTCCCGTTCAGCCGCGACCACGAGACCGAGGCGGATGCCATCGGGATCCTTTACATGGCACGCGCGGGTTACGATCCGCGTGAAGCGATCGCCTTCTGGGAGCGAATGAGCGACAACAGCCGCGGCCAACCTCCGGAGTTCCTGTCCACGCACCCTTCGCATGGCACCCGCATCGAGCGGTTGAAGGCGATCATGCCCGAGGCGATGAAGGAGTACGAGGCTGCGAAACGCTGACCGCAGCGGTATTGCCCTGGCAGGACATGGCTCAGAGGCATCAACTTCGGGAACTGCGGATGAACACAGTTCAACGCGGATCACCGCCCCGATGCCGCAGCCACATCGAGATCCGCGCCCATCCGCACCTATCAACGGTTTTCACGGGTCCGGTACCCCGCCAGGCTACACCCGCTCCGGCTCCGGATGCGTCCAGGGTTGGCGATATGGCCGCCGCAGCAACTGGTTTGCCTCCGCATCGCCCACGCAGGTGTGAGTCTGAGCGTCCCATGTGAGGCCGCGACCCAGTTGAAGGGAGTTGTTCGCGAGGATGCAGGCGGCGCTGGAGATGTGGGCCTGCTCGATATCTGCGACGGGAAGCATCTGACCGCGCTTTTCCCTGGCCTCGAGGAAATTCAGCCAGTGGCCGCGCATGGCGGCAGCCACATGCCGCTCGAGGTCCTTCTCCGTCCGGTCCTCGGGGTATTTTTCGTATTCCAGCAGAGCCTTGCGCGTACGTTCAGGCCTTTCCGCCCCTTTGGGAATAAAGTCATAGCGGAAGACGCTGGATTTGAGGGTTCCCTTCTCGCCGTAGATCGTGCCGAACCACTGGAAATCCGGATCAGGTTCCGGAGACCGGCCCCAGGTCCGGTGATTCCAGGTGACGTCGAACTCGGGGTACTCGAATACGGCCGTCTGGGTGTCGCTGATGTTGGCCCGGCTGGCGCGGTCGCTGAGAATCCCGCCCCAGGAAGTGACCCGTTTCGGCCAGCCGAGGTCCAGTTGCCAACGCACCATGTCGAGCATGTGGACGCACATGTCGCCGACGATGCCGTTGCCGTATTCCATGAAGGCGCGCCAGCCGCGGGGATGGTTGATCTTGCAGTAAGGCCGCAAGGGGGCGGGGCCCGTCCAGAGCTCATAGTCCAACGCCTCAGGCGGGGCTGTGTCTGGCGCCGAGGTGACGGTGTCACGATTGCGCATGTGCCAGTAGCAGCCGATCTCGACCCGCTGGATCTTGCCGAGTCGACCCGCCTTGATGATCTCCTCCTTCGCCTCGATCAGGTGGGGCGTGCTGCGCCGCTGCGTGTTCACCTGCACGACCCGGTTGTACTTGCGAGCGGCGGCGAGCATCGACTGGCTTTCGATCACGTCGACGGCGGTGGGTTTCTCGACATAGACGTCCATGCCGGCCTGCATGGCTTCGATCGCGGGGATGGCGTGCCAATGGTCCGGGGTGGAGACCATCATGACCTCGACGTCCTTGCGGGCAATGAGTTCCCGGAAATCGTGGTGAATGCGTGGCTTCTGTTTCGATTTCTGACGCGCTGCCACCAGGTCCGCCGCCTCGGCCACCATGCGCTTGTCCACGTCGCAGAGGGCCACCACCTCGGCCGGGGCGACCTGGAGGAGTCGGAGCAGGCTGCTCTTTCCGTACCAACCGGTGCCGATCAAGGCGACCCGAAGCGGGGGCGGGTCGGCCGCAAGGGTGGTCGGCAGGAAACGAGCGGCGGCGGCGAAGGCCGCGGCGCGCGAAGTGGCTTGCAGGAAAGTCCGGCGGTTCATGCGGTCTTTAAGCCACGGCCGTTCCGAAAAGGCAATCTCGCAGAGCGGCCCTCGCCCAAAGCCGCCCTGCGTCGGGGCAGCCCCTGACTCTCGCCGGCCCCGGCCGCCGGCGATTCGAACCCAGCGTCGCACCGAACGGGGCGTCGTGGATACCTTGACGGCTTGGAGGAACCGGGCCGGATTGCAGCCGGCGGCCGTCAGGTAGGACGAAATGGTGATATAGCTATTTCAAGTTTTCGGCAGGTGCAGACCCGCCGTTGGTCGGGAGTGCCTGGCTCAATGCCGCCGGTGGCTCCTGACCTCAAGGAGGTGACAACGGTTCGCCACCTTGGATCGGGCTGAACACCCGCACCGAGTCCACGAGGCAATGCCCGGCGGGACCCAACGTCGAGAAATCCTCGTTCTTCGAACCGGGGCTCATCTTCCCCAGGCGGACAGCCTTCGGAGCGCCAGGGAATTCGCCGCGCGCGAACCGGGCCAGTTCCTGCCACGGCTGTTGGTCTTGGGAGGCACGAACGACCACTTCGGTGGGGTCCAGTTCGATGGCGAGGTCCGTCCAGGTGTTGGGTTGAAGCATGCCCTCAAGCAGTTGTCTGGAGCCATCGTCGACTCCGAAACGTCCTTCGACTCGCAAGTTGACCCGAAGGACCCTGCCGTCGGGCCAGATGATTGCCAGCCCAGGCCCCCAGGAAGCGCCGGCATCGTCCTGCATGTGGACACGGCAGGTCACAAGACCCATGCCCGGCGGCAGCGCGCGCTCGATGAAAGCCGCCGCGTTGGCAGCCGCACCGATGCGAAGCGATCCGTCCACAAGACCTACGGAGGTTCCGGGCTGTGTGGAGGACACCGCGGCCCAGCCCGGATCGAGCCTCTCGCCCGCGAATCGCTCGTCCATCAACACCCTGCGGCCAGCGAAGAGATCGGCCGCCGCCGGAATCTCGCGGGACTTTTCGTCCAGCCATAGCAACCATCCGCGGCCAGGACCCACGGGCACCGGATCGCCCGGATGGAACAGCGCTTCGCCCTGGAAGCCGGCAATTCGCGGCGCGTACAGGTGCGTCCTCGCGGGGTTGAGGCCGAGTCGTGGAAAATCGACGGCGAGAGCCACGCGGGTTGGTTCGGTCGCCCAACTCGCCAAAGCCACCAGGGTCCGGCCCGGCTGCTGGTACACCGTGGCCAACACGTCTTCGCGGTCGGTCCTGACGGGAGTTTCAGGATCCCAGTATCCGATCATGCGCGACTGCGCGATGCCGAAGTCGTCCCAGAGCTTCCACAAACCGCGCGGGTCGCCACTCCAGCCCAGGCGGCACGTCATGCCGTAGAGCATGCCGCGCCACGGATTGCCGCCACCGTGCAGCATCTCACCGAACAAGCCGTAGGGGATGCCGGCGATCTCGACCAGCCAGTAGTCAGGGCTTTCGTTGTAGTCGAAGCCCTCGCCAAACCAAAGGCTGTCGAGATACGGAAACAGCTCGAGGTACTGGTTCGCGCAGTTGTTCAGGCCGTACTCGGGATGGAAATTGTTGCCCGAATGAAAGTCGATGAGGCAGCCGGGGCGGGCGCGCTGCATGACTTTGCGAACGCGTTTCATGATTTCCCGGTCGTAGCCGACGCCGTCGAGGTAGAGCCCGTCCACGCCGACGTTTCGGATCAACCAGTTCAATCCCTCGAGATAGTAGTTGTGCCACCGCGACAACCCGGTGGTGGCGACCGACGCGTCGTAATGCCCGTTGCCGAGGGGTTGATGCCACGCCGGGACGTAGTCCGTGATCGCGTGCTCGCATAACCACGCGCTTCCGGTCGGCCCACCGGCGGCCGTCGGCTTTTCTGCGAACTGGTCGGCCAGGCGAAAGCCGGCCCCGCGGCTGTACACCTCGCCGTCGAGGCTGCGCAAGGCCCAAAATTCGGGGGCATAGTTGCTCAACTCGCGAATGGTGTAGTAGAGCTTGACCTTGAGACTACGCTGGTGCGCCTCCCGGGTGTAGTCCTCAAGCCTGTCGGTCGTGAGGAACGGATAGTTGATGTAAGGGTTCAACCCGTCCCCCTGGTGAAGGTTGATCAAGGTGGCGCCGGCTTCAGCGGCCTCGGCCACGGGGGCTGCGGTCCCGCGGTGGAAGTACCGCCACTGCCAGTGGGCCGGGTCCAGCGTCTTCACCGGCGTGATGAGGAGTCCGAAATTGAAGTGCAGTTCCTCACCGGCAGCCACGTCGCGCGGTCCGGTGAACGCCCGCACCATCACCTCGTCCGTGCCAGCCTCTTCCACCATGCAGCCGCCGCGACCGTGGTTGGCCCAATCCCGATAGGGGCCGGATTCCTTCAGGTTGTAGAGGTCCCAACGATCCTCCACGTGTTTGAGCTTGCAGCTTAGCCCGGCATTGACGTCGCCCAGCCACAGCTGGTTGTTCGATCGTGACTCGTCCCACTTCCACTCCCACCGCGGAGGACGAATTCCACCCTTGCGCCCCATGCCCATCATGAAGCGCGCCACGTCCCGTCGAAGTGGAAGCTCCAGCCGGATGTCGTCCACATGCACGGCCTGCCGGGCTTTCAGCGTCACGCGGAAGTTGACGTAGCCGTCACATTCGAGTCGACCCTGACAAACCCAATGGAACTCGGCACAGGTGTTTGTGGCCATCCAGGCGATCGCGCCCGCGGCTTCGTGGACCAGGCTGACGGCGCTTCGGTTCTCGCTGTCCTTCTTCGCACCTGCGACCACAACCTGAAATCGCATCGGGCGGGAGAGGAGTTCCCGGGGCGGGCCATCAAGAGCATCGACGTTGCGGGTGAACGTGCTGGTTATGGCCGCGAGAAGGCCCGTGTCGTCCAGGCGTACCGTGCGACCAAGGACGGCGAGTTCCCGTCCCCCAGGACGCCACGCGACCGGCGTGTACGGAGGAAAAACTGCGTCATCGAGACCGATGGTGGAATCCAGCCAGCGCAGCCGTGAAAGGCGTTCGATCTCCGAGTCGCCGCCGTCCGCGAGCAGTTCGTCCTTCACGCTCACCGTCAATGCCACGCGCGAGGCGGGGAGGTTCGGGGCGCGTAGGGTGAGCGTGCCTTTGAACGTCTCGGCCGGCGAGTCCGGAGGCACGTCGAGCCCGATCCACAGGGGCTGAACCCGGCCCTGGGCCACGGACACGGTCTTGCTCAGAGGGATCCCAAGCCAGTTGGTTCCCGCGAGGTTGAAGCAGCGCAGACGGGAGGAGCTGATTCGGGCTCCGGACATGGATACGAGATCCTCGAATTCGACAGCGAGCTTTTCCAGCGGCTGGCGGCACGCGTAGACGCCAACCTGGAAGGCGTAGAACTCGCCGCGACACGCCTCCGCCGCGACGCGGTCGGCTGGACCGCTTTGCACCCACCGCAACGGCAGTTCGTCTGTCATCCGGATCGGGTGCTCGCGGTCTTCCGGGAAGAGCAGGTAAGGCTGATCCGGTCGGGCGGCGAGCATGGCCGCAACCTCGCCGGGCGAGGCCACGATCTCCATCGGGTCAAAGCGGTGGAAGTTGTTGATCGCTTGGAACTCGAGGACGCGGGCGGTCGGCAGCCCGTGGGTGTCGCCGGCAAGGATTCTCTCGGCCAGCGGTCTGCAGTCCTGAATCCAGGCGGCGTTGGCCGTGTTGGTCGGGGTGAGGTAGGTCGTCGTAGGGAAGTACCACGAGCCCTCAGTCCTGTACGGCAGGTAATAGACGAAGTACTCGCCCGGCGTCGTCGGCGGCTGGAACAGGAGGTCGCCAGACTCGCGCTGGATTCGAACGCGAAGGACGTTGGGGATTCGCTGACCGGTGGCGGCATCGAGGATGATGGTGTCCACCCGAGCGGGTTCAGCGTCGCGCCGACGCCACGGCAGGTGAACCCAGGCAGCGTTGGCGGGTTGTTCCATCCGGATGCGGGCGCGGTGGTTGCCGAGGGCCTCGGGCCAGTCGCCCGTGCCGTATGGGATTTCCTCGGCCGGAGCCGGGAAGAGAAGCGCGAGCCAAAGGCAGGCCAGGCCGGCAAGCGTGGCTCCGAACGGGGGAGACTTGCGGCTTGCGAGGAAAGGGGAACTGGCATGGGAGGACATCGCAGCCATGAAGCCGCAGCAGATTGGGAAACGTCAAGCGGCTTGCTGGGGTCGCGGAACCCGGTGCAGAAGGATCAGACTCAGAAGCCGCCGCTGAACACAGGTCACAGGGATCGGACCCGGGTCTGGACGCCGCGAGGTCCGATCTGCGGGCAGCGATGGCCACCGGTGCTTACAATTGTTCGAGGCTCCGTCTCGCCCGGATGGATTCCTCGGTGCCGCGGAATTGTCGGTCGGAGCGATTGGGGATTTCCAATCGTGGCATTCCCGCTATCGTTGAGGCGTGGCGGCTCCTTTGACCACTTACACCTGCCTGTTGACGGAGACTCAAGCTCGAGCGCTCGAGGCGTGGATGAAGTCGCGTGATTTCACATGGCGCGAGGTGCCTCATGCGCGCTTTGCGGGTGAGCAGCGCAAGTTGAACGTGGTGCTCTACGAGAGCCGCAAATTGGTGGTGCAGGGGAAGGACACGCAGGAATTCGTCGAGTTCACCCTCGAGCCGCTGATCCTGAAGGAGGCGAAACTCGGTTACGAGGCGGTGCTGCAGCCGGAGACGCTCCTTCCGCGGATGGGAGTCGACGAAAGCGGCAAGGGCGACTTCTTTGGACCGCTATGTGTGGCGGGCGTTTACGCCAACGCCGCCATGCTCACCCGGTGGAAAGAGGCGGGCGTGCGGGATTCCAAGCTCATCTCGGGCGACCGGCGCATCGCCGAGCTGGCGAAGGTGATCCGGGAGACTCCCGGCGCGGTGTACACCGTCGTACCCATAGGAAACGAAGCCTACAACCGGCTCTATCGGTCGATGCAAAGTGTCAACCGCTTGCTGGCCTGGGGCCACGCGCGCGTGATCGAGAACCTGATGCTCCAGCGCCACCGCATGAACCCCCTCCCGGTGCGCGCCATCAGCGACCAGTTCGCGTCCGACAAGGCCACGGTAGCCGGGGCATTGATGAGCCTCGGGCGCGAGATCGAGCTCATTCAGCGCCACAAAGCCGAGGCGGATCTGGCCGTGGCTGCGGCCTCGATCCTTGCCCGCGACGAATTTGTCACGCGGCTCGGCCGGCTGGGCGACGAGTTCGGACTGAAGTTGCCCAAAGGGGCCTCGGAGGCCGTGGAGGCCACGGCGCGGGAGTTCCTTGCCAGGCACGGTGCCGAGCAGCTGCCGAAGGTCGCCAAGATGCACTTCCGCACCGCGGCACGCGTCCAGGGGCTGCCGGAACCGCCTCGCAAGGAATGGAACTTCAAGAAGCGCGGCGACGCGTCCAGGGCGTCCGCGGCGAACCGGTCGTCATGAGCGTGACTCCCGGGCCGGTGCGTCGTCCGTGGATGCCTCGTTTGTTTCTGGGGGCGCTGGCGATCCTGCTGCTGAGCTGGCTCGTGTTCATGATCCAATACGTCCGTCGGGTTGCCAGTCAGCCCCGAAGCGAGCCCGCGCCGCACGAACAGCAGGCCGGGATGACGAACCGGTCCAGGTCGGGTCGCTGAATTCGCGTCGCGCGACCGCCTTCGCACGATTTCCCGCGTCCCG
The DNA here is from genome assembly GCA_964535555.1 of uncultured Verrucomicrobiota bacterium. GTDB lineage: Bacteria > Verrucomicrobiota > Verrucomicrobiia > Limisphaerales > J093 > DSVZ01. The sequence goes on along the minus strand of CAZHUS010000052.1, from coordinate 17,301 downwards.
GATTCCAAGCATGCACCAGATATTGGCAAGCGCACTCGGTCAGGACGTGAGCACGCTGGCGGCCCAGGAGAAGCAGCTCCTGCTTTCACGACTGCTGGCCCGCTTCGCCCACGAGATCCGGAACCCGCTCAGTTCGCTCGGCATTCACGTGCAGCTCCTGGAGGAAGACCTCGCCGCCACGGCGCCCCAACTCCGGGAGAAGGCGGGCGGAAGGCTCGAGATCATCCGGGGCGAACTTCACCGGCTGGAGGCGATCGTGAAGCACTTCCTCAGCCTGGCTGCTCCGTCATCGCTGAACCGCCAGGCGGTCGTCGTAGGGAAGATCGTGGCGCACGTCGGTGACCTGCTGCGGCCCGAAGCACGCGTCCGGGGCATCGAAGTGGTGTTGGACTCGGCGCTGGAGTTGCCCGAGATCCAGGCCGACCCGGTTCAACTCACGCAGGCGTTGCTCAACTTGGTGATCAACGCGATGCAGGCCATGCCCCGCGGCGGACGGATCGAGATCCGCAGCCGCTTCGAACCCATGGATCGCGCGTTGGTGATCGAGGTTCAGGACAACGGCCCCGGCGTGCCGCCCGAGCGACAATCGGCCATCTTCGAACCGTTCTTCTCAACGAAAGCCGAGGGGAGCGGACTGGGGCTTTGGATCGTGCAGCAGATCATCACCGCCCACGGTGGAAGCATTGGCGTGGCCAACGCACCCGGTGGCGGCGCCAGGTTCACCGTTCGCTTGCCCGCTGCGGTCCCATGATGGCCCGTGTCGCCACGACTCTGCTTGGAGCCGCCCGAGGCAGGGCCGGCACTCCGCTGCCCGCCGCGGCTCCTGAACCAACGCCCAGGCGCCGTTCCTGATCCACATCCATTTCCATGGAGAAGTCACGCATTCGGATCCTCGTCGTGGACGACGAACGCGGCCTTTGTGCTGGCGTGCAGGAGGTGCTTCAGCGCGAAGGCTACCAGGTCGATGCCGCGAATGACGCCACCGCAGCCCTTGCGTGCATCGACGCCCAACTCTACAACCTCGTCCTCACCGACATCCGCATGCCGGGATTGGACGGACTCGAACTGCTCAAGCGGGCTCGCGAAAAGAGCCGCGACACGCAGTTCATTCTGATGACCGCGTACGGCACGGTGGAAAGCGCCGTGACCGCGATGAAAGAGGGCGCGTACGACTACCTGTCGAAGCCCCTGGACGTGGCACGGCTGCGGGCCCTGGTGCTCAAGGCCCTGCAATATCAAGCCCTCGTCGCTGAAAACACGGAGTTGCGTCACCGGCTGCTCCGACGGTCGGAACCCAGCCTGTTGGTGGGCCACAGCGAGGCGATCCGCGCCGTCGTGCAGCTGGCGTTGAGCATCGCGCCCAGTGACGTCACGGTCCTCCTGGAAGGCGAGAGCGGCACGGGAAAGGAACTTGTTGCCCGTTTGCTCCATCAGGAGAGCGGGCGCGCCAGCGGGCCGTTCGTGTGGGTGAACTGTGCTGCGCTTCCCGACTCGCTGGTGGAAGCCGAGTTGTTCGGGCATGTCAAAGGCGCGTTCACTGGGGCGATTGCCGACAAACGTGGCCGGTTCCAGCTCGCGGACGGCGGCACGCTCTTTCTGGACGAGATCGGCGATCTGTCTCCGAAAGGGCAGGGGGACCTGCTGCGGGTGCTGGAGGACGGGTGCTTTCGGATGGTGGGATCAAGCGAGGTCACGCGGGTGAACGTGCGCGTGGTGGCCGCAACGAACCAGCGGTTGCAGGAGAAAGTAAGCGCCGGCGGCTTTCGCGAAGACCTGTACTACCGTTTGCAGGTCGTGCCCATCGTCGTGCCCCCGCTGCGCGCAAGGGTGGAGGACATTCCGCTGCTGATGGAGACCTTCCTTGAGCACTTTGCCGCCCGGCACAAGCGCCGGTCCAAGCACTTGACCCCTGACGCGCTCGCCTTGTGCCAGCGCTTTCCCTGGCCGGGGAACGTGCGGCAGCTCCGCAACGTCAGCGAACGCCTCGTGCTGACATGCCAGCACGCCACGATCAAAGCTGCGGATCTGCCGGATTTTCTGCGCGAGCACGACGCATCAACCGCCTCCTTTACTTTGCGGCCGGGGATGTCGATCGCCGAGGCGGAGAAGGCCTTGATCGAACAGACGCTCCGCCACGTGACGCGGCACCGGGAGGAAGCGGCGCGGGTGCTGGGAATCAGCCGCCGGGCACTGCAGTACAAGCTCAAGCAGTATGGCCTGCTCGGGCCTTGACCTTCGACGCGAGAACCTTGGCGCCTGCCCGGAGGCGGGGAATGAGCCAAAGATCGTCTCCTCGTCGCTTCTGCGCTCCCCGAGTACCGCAGCACTGCAGCACTCCTCTTCCTCGTCCCTTCGCTTGGCGGCGCGCATGAACCAGCCCGAGGGTTGCTGCCACCGCAGCTGGAATGACAGACAAGATAACAGCAATATGGATATATAAAGTGACAGGTTGTTAGTTGACATGGCCAGCGCGATGATTTACTGTGGCTTCCGTCAACGGAACAGAAAGGCCAGTCATGCGCATGGCACGGATCAAGGTGGCGGGTCGGGGGGCGGTGTATCACTGCATCTCGCGGATCGTCGGCGGGCAGTTGCTTCTCGGTTCCCTCGAAAAGGAGCGGCTCCGGGAGATGCTCTGGCAACAGGCCGAGTTCAGCGGGATCGAGATCATCACCTATTGCCTGATGGCCAATCATATCCATGTCCTGGTGCGGGTGCCGGCGGAAGTCGCGGCCACCGACGCCGAACTGGTCGCCAAGGCGGGGAAGTTCTACGGCAAGACGAGCCTCTACGTGCAGACGCTGCAGCAGGCGTTCGAGAAGCAGGGGGCGCTGCCGGAGGATCTTCGCGAGGGTTTGCGTCACCGACTCGGGGACGTCTCGGCGTTCATGAAGGAGCTCAAACAGCGCTTCAGCAACTGGTTCAACAAGCAGAAGGACCGGTTCGGGACGCTCTGGGCGGAGCGGTTCAAGAGCGTGCTGGTGGAAGACCAACCCGGGGTGGTTCAGGCCGTGGCGGCCTATGTGGATTTGAATCCGGTGCGAGCCGGTTTGGTGACCGATCCTAAAGAGTACCGCTGGTGCGGTTACGCTGAGGCGGTGGCCGGACATGAACCGGCGCGGCGAGGGATTGCGAGCTTCCACCGCTCGGCGGATTGGGTGCGCGTGTCACGGGAGTACCGTCAGGTGCTGCTGGTGACCAGCGGGACCGCGGGCCGCTCGGGGAAGGTGGTGCTGGAGCCGGACGCGATCCGGCGGGAACTGAAGCGCGAAGGAGAGCTGACGCTGGGGCAGGTCTTGCGACTGCGGGTGCGGTACTTCACCGACGGGGTGGTCCTGGGATCGCGCAACTACGTGAACGGGGTGTTCGCGGAATACCGGGACCGATTCGGACCGAGACGCAAGTCGGGGGCCCGCCCGATGCGCGGGCCGGAGGCGCTGGGGAATCTGGCCACGATGCGGGACCTGCGGGTGGACGTCTTCGGGTGAGGTGGGCGGACATCGGCCGCCGCGGGACGCTCACTCGAGAGGCTCCTGACTGTCCAGGCGACCACCCGCACTCGACCTTGGGCAAAGCGTCGAGCCGCCAGCGAGCGGTCGAGCTCCGAGTTCGGAATGGTGCAACTCGATCCCTCCACGCACGCTGGAGGCGCGCGGCGGATTCGCCGAACTGCCGTGGGTCAGACGCAGACGAGAATCGGCCCGGCGCAGTTCCCCGTCAGGCTGCGTCCGCCAGTGGGAGTGACCACGTAGGTGTTTTCAGTGCCCACGAGGCCTACGCCTGGAACACCGCGCTTCGGCTCCAAGGCGAGGACCATCCCCTCGACCAGGGGCGCGTCGTAGCGCTCGGCAATCACGGGCGGTTCATCAATGTGAAGTCCGACGCCGTGTCCCAGGAAGTTGGCCCGCCGGTTCCCAAACCCCATGAAATGCTCCAGGAATCCGGCGTCGAGACTGCGCAGCGCGTCGGCGTAAAGCGCGGAGGGAATCGCACCCGGCTTGAGCCCGGCAGCCAGTCGCAGCTGGAGCTCGACACACCGCTGATGAGCAGCGAGTGCCGCCGCCGGCAACGGTCGGCCGAACGCGTAGATCATGGTTTTGTCGGTGGCATAACCCTCCACGCTGCACCCGAGATCAACGAAAACGAGGTCCCCCGGCTGGAGCCGGCGTTCGCGGCTGCCCAACACCGGCGCGGCCGGACCGAGGCCACGGCAGCCCCCCGGACCGTTGAAGCTTGTGGGGTACAGGGAGTTCTCCCCAAAGCCCAGTTGCGCCACGGCGATGTCCACGTTGAACATGTTGAATCGGACGATGCCGTCATGCCCTTCGTGGACCAGTCGCGCGTACAGCTCGCAGGCGAACTCGGCCTCGCTCATGCCGGGGCGCAGCAAGGTGGGTGCGACCTCCTCGAGGATACGTCGGTGGATGGCGCCCGCCCGTTCGAGGATCGCGAGTTCATAGGGCGTCTTGACCGCCCGGGTCCATGCGATGGGTGCATCCAACGAGGCGACTCTGGCGCAGGGGAAGTACCTTACGAAAAGCTCCACCATTCCGTACGGCACGACGGCCGTCTCCAGGTGAATGGCCTGCCGCGTCGCCGTTCCCGCCATGGCCTCGGCCGCGGTGCGAAAGCTCCCCATCGGCCGGATGTCAGGGAAAAGCGATTCCGCACCGGCACGCTCAAAGCTCCGGCGCACCCAGAACACAGCCTCGCCATCGCGGGGGACGAGCAACACCCCTTCCTGCATCGTGCCCGTGAGATAGAACTGATTGACCCGGCCCAGGAACGCCGCGAGTTCCCAATCGGGCTCGACCGCATCCATGCGGGCGCGGAAGCGTTGCAGCCGCCCGTCGAGTTCGGCCCGGGGAACTGGATTCGGTGTGGTTACCACGCCGCGGATCGTCTCTGACCAGCCGAGGGGGCGCAAGACGGGCAACGGAAAGCCACGCGGCGCCCTCGGAGAGGTCGCCCTACCTCAGGACGGCCGGGCGGGGCCTTCGGGGAGGTCGCGCGGCCAGGCGGTTTTGGTTCGCGTCCCCGACGCGGCCGGGCCTAGTCTTGCAGCCGATGAGTGAATCGCGTGTGCATGGCCAGCCCGGTCTGGCGGCGTTCGCCGCGTTCTGGCTGGGCGACGTCATCCTGCTGGTGGCAGCGTGGCTGATGTTCCAGCAGGCGCACCGGCCCATGGTCCTTTACGAGCTGGTCACGGTGGGCTGCTGTACGGCGATGGCTGCCGGCTTGGGAATCTGGCCGTTCCTATTGCGGCAACGCAGCCTGGAAGCCCGGGAGGAACTCGCCCAGCTCACGGGCACCCTGGCCCAGCTGCGTCGGCTGGAGGAGGTGGCGGAGCGCGTTGGTCTGGCCACAGGCCAGTGGCAAACCGCCCAGGAGCACGCGTCGAATGCCGTGAGCGCCGCCCGCGACATCGCGGAGCGAATGAACACCGAACAACGTCAGTTCCGCGAGTTCCTGGAACAGAGCCAGGCCAACCGGATCCAGCATCTCGAACTGGAGGCCTCGAAGCTCCGGCGCGCGGAAAGCGAGTGGCTCCAGGTGACGGTGCGCATCCTGGATCACGTGTTCGCTCTGTTCATCGCGGCGGTTCGTTCCGGTCAACCCCAGCTCGCCGAACAGATCGGCGCGTTTCAGAATGCCTGCCGCGACACCGCGCGGCGCGTGGGCCTGGTCGCCCACGTCGTTCAACCCGGGAGTCCGTACGACCCGGAATCGCACCAGCTTCTGGATCCGAACGCCCCCGTCCCGGAACAACCCGTGGTCGCCGCCACCGTGGGTCCGGGCTACACGTTCCAAGGTCAGGTGCTCCGCCGCGTCGTGGTCGCCCTCCAGCCCAAAGCCTTGCTGGCGGCCGCGCTGCCCGAAGTCTCGGCCGACGGGGTGGCTCTCTCGAGTCAGCCGCTGCACCAGACCACCGCTCTCGCCGACCCCGCGTCGGACGCCGCGGAAACGGGATCGTCGCCCGGACCGCAGCCCTTCTCCTCCCGCGAAGCTCCGGCCGTCTCGTTCACCACCTCCCGCATCCCGGACAACGCCGGCAACGCTTGACAGCGAAGCGGGTGGCACGCCCTTTGGATCATGGCGCCTGCATCCCCCACCCGACGGCATGGTCGTCTGGCGTTCGTGTTGCTCGCCCTCGCCCTCGCCACCGCAAACGCCAGCCTCACAGCGGCGAATCGGTGGCCCCAGTTCCGCGGGCCCGGGGGAAGCGGGCTCAATCCTGGCGGCACTTTTCCTTCCCACTTCGGACCGAATTCCAACGTGTGGTGGCGAACGCCCCTGCCACCCGGGCATTCCTCGCCCTGCATCTGGGACGAGGCGCTCTTCCTCACCAGCGCCTCGGGCTCCGAGTTCCGTGTCCATTGCCTGGAAGCGCGCACGGGGAAGAGCCGTTGGGAGCGCACGATCGGCGGTACGGTGAAGGAACCGGGCAGCGCACTGAGCAGTCCCGCCTCGCCCACCTCCTGCACGGACGGGGAGCGGGTCATCAGTTACTTCGGGCCCTTCGGGGTGGTCTGTCATGACCTGGCCGGGAACGAACTCTGGCGGACGCCCCTGCCCGAACCTTCGACGCAACACGGCGTGGGAAGTTCTCCCGTGCTTGCCGACGAATTGGTCATCCTGTTGCGCGATCAGGACGTCGGCTCGCACCTGCTGGCCCTCGACAAGCGCACCGGAACCCTGGCCTGGCGCCGGGAGCGACCCGGCTTCCGACGGGGGTTTTGCACCCCGCTCGTGATCGGCGAACAGCCTGAGACTCTCATCGTGGCGGCCGGTACCCTGCGGATGCAGGCCTATCGAGCCCGCGACGGTGCGGACTTGTGGCAGGTCTCCGGGCTGCCCAACGAGGTTTGCGCCAGCCCGGTCACGGCGAACGGGCTGGTCTATGGCGCCGGTTGGACGCCGGGCTCGGGCGTTCCCCGCATGCCCGGGTTCGACAGCCTGATCGCGTCGGGGGACCAGGACGGAGATGGCCAACTTGCGAGAAGGGAACTCCCCTCGGGACCGGCGGCGCAACACTTCAACTACATGGATGCCGATCGGAACGGCACCCTGACGCGAGCCGAATACGAGTTCATCGCCCGCGTTTTTCACGAATCCCGCAATGCGCTGCTGGCGGTTCGTCTGGGCGGCGACGGCGACGTGACCTCGACGCATGTCGCCTGGCGGCACGATCGCGGGCTGCCATACGTGCCCTCTCCCCTGCTCTATCGCGGTCGCATTTACCTGCTGAAGAACGGCGGGCTGCTCACGTGCCTCGACGCGTCGAGCGGAGCCGTGAAGTACCAGGAAGAGCGTCTCGGGGTGATGGGCGACAATTACGCCTCACCCGTGGCGGCGGATGGCCGCATCGCGGTGGCCTCCCAAGGCGGGACGGTTGCCGTGGTGGCGGCCGCGGACGCACTGGAGGTCATTGCCCGGAACCCACTCGGCGAGCCGATTCTGGCCAGCCCGGCTCTCGCCCACGACGCCATCTACATTCGCAGCCGCGAGACGTTGTGGGCGTTCCGGAAAGCCTCGGGACAGGACATCGCGACGCCTTGAGCCCGCCGGGACTCCCTTCCATGAATCGCAGCAGGTAGGACGGGCACTCCGCTACCCGCCGCCCTTGGGGCACCGGGACCGCGCGCTACCCAGTCTATTCCGCATCCGGCAAGGCCGGCGGCAGCGGCGGCACGGTCGCGTCGACAGGATTCGCCAGGGGAAGAGCGGGCGGCGCGGCGGTGGAATCCCCCGGCTTGGTCTCTTCCTTCTTCTCTTCCTTCAGCAGCTCGCCGCGCTTCTTGAGGAGGGAATCCAGGGTCCACTTCGAGACCTGGAAGACGCGCCCATCGAGGGCCTTCTCGTTGCGAAGCTTCTCGGTCAGCTTGTCGGTCTTTTCCTTGAATTCCTTGTCCAGCTTCTCCTTGTCCTCCGGCTTTTCGTCGGCGCCGACGGTGCGCTCCTTCGGAAAGTCACCCGTCACGGAGAGCGTCAGATAGTACTTGTCCTCCCCCTCCTTCTTGCCGGCTTTGAGGGCGTAGTGGAATCCCTCGGCGGTGGTCAACTCCGCGAGGGTGGGCTGGTCCAAGCCCAGGGCCGCGCTGTCGGCGTTCACCACGACGTCCTCGAACGACGGCCAGGACAGGGCGGTCGGAATGCCCGTGATCTTCGTGGTGTCCATCTTCTCGTGAGCGGCGGCGTCGACCAGCGTCCACTCGTTGGTCTCCGACGCGCGGGTGAGCTTCCACGAATTGGTCGGCTCCGGATAGGTCACCGCCACCGAGAGGACCTTCTCGACTTTGAAGAAGTCCTTGCTGAGCCACGATTCCGGTTTGGGTTCGAGGTTGCTGAACGTCTCAGACACCAGGCTGGCACCGGCGGTTTGGCCCTTGGCCATGACGTAGCGCCCGTCGGGCCACCCCTCCTCGCCGCCCATGGGAGAAGGCGTCTGCGGTTGGCTGCGGTGCAGCTTGCCCAGCAGGATTGATTTCAGCTCCTTGCCGTCCTTGTCCAACAACTCGACCACCACGGCGGAGTTTGTGCCGGCGTCCGGCTTCAGTTCGAGCCGTTCGATTGCCGAAGGGCCGAGCGGACCCGGGACGGGTTGAACGGTCTTCAAATCCCAGAGTTTGCGGACGGCCTCGCCGACTTCGGAGAAGTTGGCCGGGTAATCGCCACGCTCGGCGACGACCCAGCGATCGTCCTTCTGTTGGAGGGAGACCGCGTTGGTGCCTTTGCGGACCACCACGCGGGCCACGGCGTTGACGTCGAAGTCCCCCAGGACCTTCCGGCCCATCTCGCCGGCGCTGGTCTGGTACGATCCGAGGTTCCGGTTGCGCAGCCAGAGACCCAGCCCGCCGAGGACAACGAAGGCAACCAGGATCAGGGTGAGCTGTTTCCGATTCATTTGGCAGCGGTCTTTTTGCGTTTCACGAGGGCCAGAGAGATCCCGGCGATGGCCACCAACGCGGGCATGCCGGCAATGTTCAACCACTTCAGCCGGTTCTCCAGGGAGTCAATATCACTGCGGAGCTGTTTGCGCACCTGTTTGAGCTGCTTGTTGGTCTCCGCCTCCTTGGCGCGGAGATTGGCGATGTCCTTCTGCACATCGGGCGGGACGATGAAGCGCTGGTTCTTGGCGTCGCGGTTTTGCACCAACTCGTTCAGCTTGCGCTGCGTCTCCGCCGCCTCGTCCTCGAGCGTCTTGATGGTCGCCAGGTACTTCTTCTCGGCCTCGGCCTGGATGTTTTTCACCACCTCGAACGGGCGGTTTTGCACCGAACGGCTGCGGACCTTGATGAGGTCACTGTCCCCCAGGGCCTGCTCAACGATGTTCTGAAGCAGACTCAAGTTGCCGTTGAACGGCGCAATGAGCTTCTGCCCAAAGAAATTCTGCACCTGCACGCTGAACTGGTCGAACAACAGGTCCGAGTCACCCACCAGGATGACGATGCCATCGGTTGTCGACTCCTTCAGGGACTCGCCCTTGGACTTGTCGGCCTCGGCAGCTTCCTTGGCTTTCTCCTCGGCACTCTTGTCCGCGTCGGCGGCCGGATCGGTGCCAGCTGGTTTCCCGTCGGGAAACGCGGTCTTGAACTTGCCGGTGAGCCGGATGGCCAGCGACATTTCCTTGCCTTCGGGCTTGAAGTCCTTGCCGGTATCGCCGCCGAATTGGGCCATCATCTTGTCCACGAGCATGGCGTTCGTCGAGGACCTGAGCAGGACGGCCTGGGACAGACCGCTGGCGGGAGTCCCGGTGAAGACGCCCGACCCGGGCAGGAGGATGGTGTCGATGTCCGCGGTGACGGGGTCCTCGCGGTTGATGGCGGAAGGAGTGAGCGAGAGCCAGGTCGGCTCGGGTGCCGGCCGTTCCCCGCGGCGGATCGTGGTCACGTAGTTCTTGTCGGCCAGGACCTTGTTGAGGTCGAACTCGAGGCCCCACGCCTTTACCAGCTTCTCCAAAGTCGAACCGCCGGAGGCCGCCCGCTGCAGCATGTTCTGCATGTTCATCGAGTTCCGGCTGTCCACGACGGACATGGGATCCAGGAACGCGACCAACTTGCCGCCGCGCAGCACGAACTGATCGAGCGCGTACTGGGTCTTGTCCGTAATCCCACTCGGATGCAGCACCACGAGCACCTGGATGTCGTCGTCGATCTTGTCCGCGGTAATCGGCACTTCCCGGACTTGGAAGTCGCGCTTCAGTTCGGAGACGAACACCCAGGGTTCCTGTCCCTGCTGTTGTCCCATGCGCATCATCATCGGGTTCATGGGCTGGCCGAACACGGGGAGGCCGCTCATCACGCCGACGTTGGGCTTCTGCGGATTGAGCACATGCGAGAGGGCGCGGGTCAGGTCGTACTCGAGCAGGCGCTCCCGGGACGGGTCCAGGAAGGGAAGTGCCACTTTCTCGTCAAGGCTGACCACCGCGAGACCAAGGTAGAGCTTGTCGCCCATTCCGATCAGACCGCCGGCGCCCAGGGACTGGCCCTCGACGCCATCGAGCCGGGCTGAGTCCTCGGCGTCGGAGTCCGGCTTCGGATCGAACTTCTTGATCTCGATCCTGCCGGACGAAGCCTGGCGGTATTCGGCGAGCAGGTCCTCGACGCGGTCGGCGTAATTCTTCAGAACCACCGGCATGTCGTTCTGGTCGCGGGTCCGGTAGAAGTTGATCGTCACCGGCGCGTCGATCTTCTCGAGAATCTTGCGCGTGCCGTCGGAGAGTGTGTAGACGCTGTCCTCGGTCAGGTCGAATCGCAGCTTGGCGTAGTTGGCGATGACGCCAATCGCCACCAGGATCAGGAACATCGCCGCCACGCCGAGCGTGGAATACAGCAGGGGTTCCCAGCGGTGTTTGTTGGTCATGTTCGTGGAGGGTTTCGAGTTGGGGCGCCAGGCGGGGCGTCAGCCGGCGCGATGCCCGCGGATGATGACGCTGGTCGCGAACAGCGAGAACACGATCACGGAAAGAAAGAACACCAGATCACGCGAGTCGATCAGGCCGCGTTGGAAGCTCTCGAAGTGGGGCATCACGCTGAACGCGGCCACAAAGTCGACCAGGGTCGGGCTGGCCCAGCGGACCAGCATGTTCGTCACCGGCGGCCAGCCGGCCAGGATGAGAAACAGGCAGACCACGACGGAGATGATGAAGCTCACGACCTGGTTCCTCGTCATCGCCGAGGTCATGCAGCTGATGGCCAGGTAGGCGCCTGCCAACAGGAAGCTCCCCAGGAACCCGCAGCAGATGGCCCCCAGGTCGGGGCTGCCCAGATAGGCCACGGTGAAGACCAGGGGGAAGTTCAGCGCCAGCGCCAGACCCAGGAACAGCCAGCACGCCACGAACTTGCCTACGATCGCCTGCCAGACGGTCACGGGCATTGTGAGCAGGAGTTCGATGGTTCCCAACCGCCGTTCCTCGGACCACAACCGCATTCCCACCGCCGGCACGAGGAACAGGTAAAGCCATGGGTGCCAGATGAAGAACGACGTCAGCGAAGCTTCTCCCCTCTCGAAGAACCCGCCCACCATGAAGGTGAAGAAGCCGCAGAGCAGCAGGAAAATGACGATGAACACGTACGCGACCGGCGAGGCGAAGAACCCGGTCAACTCGCGCTTGGCGATGGTCCAGATGTTCGCCAGGGCGTGGGTGTGTTCCCCTTCGGTGACCGTGGGAGTGGCCAGGGCGGCCGCGGTCGCGGGAGCCGCCGTGGTGGCATGCGTTTCGGTGCTCATGGCAGTTGGAGATCGTCCTTGGCCGCGCGGGCCGTGTCGGGGAGGGTGATGTTGCGGAAGACTTCGTCCAGCCGGCCTTCCTCGGTCTTGAGCTCGCTGAGTTTCCAGTGCTCGCGCAACGACAGCTCGTACAGACTGGCCTGGAGTTCGCCGTCGCGCAGTTTCGCCTGGGGGTAGGCCCGCACCTGACCGCCGTTGGCCTCTTCGTGCAGCACGAGGGTCCGCTTCACCGTCGGCAGTTCACGCAGTTTGAGAGCCGCCTGGGAAGCGGCAATTCCCGTGAGCTTCAAGGAGACCGCCCCCGCCACCTCGGAGCGATTGCGCAGCTCCGCCGGCGTCCCGTTGGCGACGATCCGGCCCCGGTCGATGATGATGGCCCGTGAGCAGGCGGCGTCGACTTCCTCGAGAATGTGGGTCGAGAACACGATGGCCTTGTTCTGGCCCATGCGCCGGATCAGCGTGCGCACCTCGTGCTTCTGGTTGGGATCCAGTCCGTCTGTCGGTTCGTCCAGGATGAGGACGGGCGGATCGTGAAGGATCGACTGCGCGAAGCAGGTCCGGTGGCGATAGCCTTTCGACAGCGTATCCACGCTCTGGTGAATGACGCTCTCGAGGAAGCACATCTCGATGGCCCGGTGCACCGCCCGCTGTCGGGTTGACCCCCGCAAGCCCCGCAGCTCCGCGGCGAAGTTCAGGAACCCGTACACGGTCATGTCCGTGTAGGCCGGCGCATTCTCGGGCAGGTACCCGATCAACCGCTTGGCCGGGATGGGGTGCTCCGCCAGATCGTGCCCCCCGACCCGCACCCGTCCCGCTGTGGGGGGGATAAACCCGGTGATCATGCGCATCGTGGTGGACTTGCCGGCCCCGTTGGGACCGAGGAAGCCGAGCACCTCGCCGCGTTCCACGGCGAACGAAATGTCGTTCACCGCCAGCTTTGGCCCGAAGGCCTTCACCAGGTTCTCAACCTTGATCATGCGTCATTCTCCAGTGTCATCCGGCGCGGAGCCGGCTGACAGCCACGCCCATTTGGCGTCGCGTGTGAGCCACTGTTCTACACCCGCTGTCAAGACCCCGAAGGTCATTTTGACTCTGTTGGAGTGTCCTCCCCGGGAAGCGTTCAAAAAAAATGGGCCACCTCGGTGCGCCGCTTAACTACCGGTGACAGAACCGCGAGGCCACAAAACACCCCGCCGCCAGAAGCCAGCCCAAGCCCGCCAGCTCGATTCCAGGCTGGAAGCGCTTCTCATATTCCGTGTAGGCAATTCCCGTGATTTCGTCGGTCTTCGGGACCGGCAAACTCGTCTTGGTGAAGCCCCGATTCGCGCCCAACCCCAACCACGCAACCGTGGTCCCCAACGCTACAACCGCCGCAATCCATGCGAGAACACGCCTCATCGTTTGGCAGAAGTGCCCGAATTTGCCGCGCCCACCTTGTTCATCACCATCCCCCTTCCCCGTCGGCGGGGTGAAAATGCCCAAGCCCCCCACCGTCTCCGGGTGGCAGGACTTGGGCGGAACCGAACGCCGACGCAAGATCCGGCAGCCTGGGATTGAACCTCAGCTCTTCGGAGACGCTCCGGCCAGGCTCAGGGTGAGCTGGATCTCGTTGGAGACGGTGTCCGCGGAAGCCGCGGGATTGATCCCGAAGTCGGACCGGGAGATCTTGAACGTGCAGCGCACCACCAGCAAATCCCCTTTCAGCCGGCCGCCGGTGCGGTCCGCCAGCTTCCCTGGAAGGTAGGTGAGCCGAACCGGGACGGTCAGTTCTTTGGTGACGCCTTTCAGGGTGAAGTCGCCGGTTAGGTCCGCGGTGACTTCGTGGCCGTTGCGGTTGATCCCGGTCAGCTTCTTGGCCTCAAACGTAATCTGCTTGTGGTTCGCCACGTCGAGCCAGTCCTTGGCCTGCATGTGCTCCTTCATCATGGGATTCGTCACGTGCAACGAGGACGCATCCACGACGATTTTGCCCTTCAGCGAAGCCGGGTCCGCCGGATCGTAGGTGACCGTTCCACTCACGCCGTTGGCGGTTCCGTTGATCGACTCGAGCGGCGCATCGAGCAGAAAGACGGCGTTGTTCACCCCTTTGGGGTCCTTGAAATCGAACGTCTGCGACGCGGCCATGGCACACGTTCCGGAGAGCAGCCCGATCGCGATCCCACCTGCGAGAGCCCAGCATGTAAGCGATTTCATTCGTGAATGCAGAATATGGATGTTCTTTGTCAGACCGGCTGCAAGATGTGCCGGATCGGCTCCTTCGCAAATGCCAGCCGCGCCCCGCCCGCTCCCGACGGCCACCCGCTCAGGTCACCGCCACCGCGCCCGAGAGGTGCGACACGATTTCGGTCTCGGGGACGACCGTCTCCGTCCGTGTGCCCAGCTCCTTGACTCTCACGTTGGCGGGACCGTCGGCGGGCTCCAGGCGGAGCGTGCGCCGGGCCGCCAGGTCCTGGGCCCGCTTGAACTGCTTGTCGGACTTGGCGGGAACCAGCGGGAAATCCACGGCAAATCCCGCGTCGCGCAAGCGCTGAACCAGGCCCAAGGCCGCCGGCCGCTGCGCCTCATCCTCGATCAGGACAAACGCGTCCAGGCCCGGCGTGGCCGCCGCGCTCAACCCGCGGGCCTTGAGCAACTCCGCCAGCACGACGTCACCCATGCCAAAGCCGAGTGCGGGCAGGTCCACCTTCCCTCCGGAAACCAGCTTCAACAGATTGTCGTAGCGTCCGCCCCCGGCAATGGCGCGCAGTTCGCCCTGGATGTCGAAAGCCTCGAAAACCGGTCCCGTGTAATACGCGAGTCCCCGGATGACGCCGTAGTCCACGCGGACGTAGTCCTGCAAACCCCGGGCCGCGAGCGCCTCGAGGATGCGGCTCAGTTCCTCCGTGGGGACCGCCGCCTGGATGAACGCCTGCACGTCCTCCAAAGCGATCCCCAGGCTGGCCAGTTTTGCCTGAGTGACCTCCGGCCGCTCCCGCTCGAGTTTGTCGATGGCCTGGTAGAAATCGTAGGCCTTGGAACCATCGGCCGAGCGTTGCTGAAAGAAATCCTGCCAGGCGTTCCGGCTGCTCAGCCGAACCACGAAGTCGGCCGCCGTCAGCCCCAAGGCCCGCAGCGAATCAACCAGAAGCGCGATCAACTCGGCGTCCGCGGCAGGGTCCTTCTCGCCGACGATGTCGGCATTGAACTGGAAATGTTCCCGCAACCGGCCCCGCTGCTGGCGTTCGTAACGAAACAACTGCGGAATGGCGAACCACTTCAGCGGCTTGCGGTACTGGCGGTCGTGGGCGGTGGCCATCCGGGCCAGCGTCGGCGTCATTTCAGGCCGCAGGGCGACCTCCCTGCCCCCCTTGTCGGTGAAGTTGTAAAGCTGCCCGATGATCTCGGCCCCGCTCTTCAGCGTAAACAGCTCCAAAGGCTCGAGCGGCGGACCATCATACTCCCGGAATCCGTAGTGGCGGGCGGTTTGACGCCACGCCGAAAAGATCCGACCACGGAGGTCGGCGCTCCAGGCATCCTGGTCGGGGAGAGGTTCGGGATAGAAGTCGCGAAAGCCAGGGAGTCGATCCATTCAAGTGGACGTCGCAAGGACGAACTGACCGGCTGCAACCGTGCGGACGGTCCACCCGGAACCGTGGTTTAGGCCCGTTTTTCCTCTCCGGGGGTCAACTTGATCACGTGATCACGCATCTCCTTGCCGGGCTTGAACTTCACCACGGCACGCGGAGGGATGCGGACGTCCCGCTCCGGCGCATTGGGGTTTCTCCCGATGCGGGCCTTGCGGATTTTCACTTCGAACACGCCGAAATTCCGCAATTCGACGGTCTCGCCACGAGAGACGGCCTCGGAAATGTAATCCAAGGTGCGCTGGACGATGTCCAGAACTGCTTGTTGCACCACGCCGGTTTCCTGGCTGATGCGAACCACCAAATCGCGTTTGGTCATAGGCCGGAAGGGGTCAGGTTGCCATGCCGGTTGCCAGAATCGAGGGACCGTATAGCGCGTCGCGCGCGCCCGGTCAAGCCGTCAGAGGCTAAATCACGCATCTAAAGCGCAGGAGCCAAGCCTTCTAACCCTGCCGAACTGGAACCACATCCGTAGCACCGCCCCGGGATCGGATCCCTTCGCGGGGCCGGAGCCGCCTCCCCGATCCGCGCGATTTACGGTGAGGTTCCAGTCTCCGCAACCGGGAGCAAAACGTGCGACGGATGGTCATGATCGACGAAGACCCGGTTGCGCGCGGCGCGGCGGTAATCGCGCGCCCGGAAGGCGTCCCCCGTGTTGGGATTGGGGTCGTATCCGGGATAACTGCTCGACGTGACGTGCACGCGCAAACGATGGCCCCGGTTGAAGACGATGCTGGTGGACCAGAGGTCGACGTCCAGTCGATAAAGGCCCTCCGGCGTGAGGAACTCCTCGCGATCGAACCCTTGGCGGAAACGGGCGCGCATCTGCCCTTCGCACACATTGATCGACCGGCCGTCCGGGTAGACATCGCAAAGTCGGACCACGAAATCGGTGTCCGGGGCGTCGCTACGAACCCAAAGGCTGGCGCGCACCCGGCCGGTGACCTCGATGGGCTGCTCCAGCACGGCGCTCGTGAAGACCAGGACATCCGGACGGGTCTCCAACGGTCGCTGATCCATCCCCCCGGCAGGGATGGTGAGCTGCAGCCCGCCGATGGTCGGCGCCGGGTCTGCAGCCTGGTACAGGTAACTCAGGGGCGCGGCGTTGCCCGGTACCGAGGTGGAGAGCGTACGATCTGACTGGAGATACCAACGGCTTTCAACGGTGGCGACCGGCGGCCAGCGAGCCGCGGTACGCCACTCGTTCCCGGGAGCTTTGGGAGCGCTGACGTCGCCCATGACGTAGTACGTCACCGCCGGCGCTTCCGCCATCCCGTTCGCGGCTCCCTTGAGTTTGAAATCGAACCACTTCCACGGATCGTGAACCTCGCCGGGCGGGCGCTTGGCGTTTTCGGGGAACGTCAGGTCGCCTGCCTTGTTCTGCAGCACGCCGTGGGTCCAAGGTCCCATGACCAGCTTCTGAGTCCCCCGCGCGCCTGGGGCTCCGTGTGCTTGGTACTGAACGAACGAGTCGATCGTCCCCTGCGCGAAGATGTCGTACCATCCGCCCAAGTGGACCGCTGCGGTCTCGATTCGAGCCTGCCGCGGCCTCGTACTGCGCTCCTTCCAGTAAGCGTCATAAACGGGGTGAGCCTCCCAGACCGCCAGCGCGTTGGTGGCGAACTTGGTCCCGCGAATCCAGTCTTCGATCATGGCCTTCTTGAAGACGCCGCCGGGATAAATGCCCTCGTAGAGGTCGGGCGCGCCGACCGTCAGGTGCTGACAGACCGGTTGCGGGCCGTCTCTTCCCACGAGCATCAACTGGGTAATCGCTCCCGCCGACCCTCCCCACGTACCGATCTTGCCATCACACCACCGCTGGGAGTTGAGCCATTGCATCGTGTCCGGACCGTCCGAATGGTCCAGATGAAACGGCAGGTTCTCCCCTTCGGAGGCATGGCCGTCGACAAAGTCGGCTTGGTCCCGAGACGGCCCGGGTCGTCTGGAA
>CAZHUS010000051.1:0-53677 GCA_964535555.1 uncultured Verrucomicrobiota bacterium | reverse complement strand
GTCTGCCGGTCGGGGCGACGTCCCCGTCGCCCACCGCCCCGCCGGACTGGAAAGTACGGCCCACCGGCAGGCTCGAAAGCCTGCCCTACCGGGTTCATGGCTATCGCGCACGGCCTCCGGGCCAAGGGGACTTCCCATGACCCCCCCCGGAGCGCGGACTTCAGTCCGCAGGAAGCCGCGCCGGCTTGGGGACGTTCCTGCGGGCTGAAGCCCGCGCTCCTTCGCATGAACTGCCCGGTGTGGGCACCGGGCCTACAACTTGTAGGCCGGGTCCCCTGACCCGGCGCGACCTCGCCGTTCCCCGCCGCTCGTTCGATCAACGGGAGGGCCGGTCCTCCGAATCGCCGTCGGGCCGGGATTCCGAGTCTGGCCGATGGGCGTCGCCCCTACGCCAGTTCGCACACCGGCTTGGCCGCGCTTTGCGCGCCTCAACACTCCCGGTCGCGTTTCCGGCCTGGTTCCGGGACGGGGTAGCGACCCGCGGCACCGGCAATCAACGGCGCCGGAGAGTCCAGGGTAAGCTGATCCACACCGGGCGCGAACTCATCCTTGCTGGCGAGCATCTCGTCGAACGTGACGATCTGCCCGGTGTGCACGGCCCGCCGGCCCATGAGCACCACCAGGCTCGCCTCGGCGCCACGCTTTACTTCGTTGTAGGGACGGTCTTCGCGGATCGCGTCCACCAGGTGATCCCACTCGAGCTCGTACGGATTCGGCTCGGGTTGCGGGAAGGCCCAGAGCAGGTTCGCACGCGTGGCGTTGTAGCCTTTGAACAGACGGCACTTCGCTGGCGTGTGCACAAACGTCGAAATCACCGCCGAACCTGTCGTGCCCTGGGCGTAGCTGGCGAACTCCTCGTGACACCCCGGCATGTAGCGCGAGTAGAGAAAGAGCTTCGTCCCGTCCGCGAACGTGTACTCGACCGAGTAGTTGTCGAAGTTCTGGTCCACGGCATTGTCCCGGTACAGCCGTCCGCCCTGGCCTTGGGCCTGGATCGGCCACGCGTCCTTCATCCAGCAGCATTCGTCCACGTTGTGCGCCACGTAATCGTGAAAGACGCCTCCGCTCGCCCAGAAGAACCCCAGGTAGCGCTGGATCTGGAAGAGCAGTTCGCTCTGGCCCGCCGGCTTGGGACCGACAAATCCCGCCGGGGACACCTGCCGGTACGTTCGCAACGTGGTGAGCTCGCCGATCTGCCCGGACTTGATCCGGTCATACAGTTCAACGCGGGCGGCACAGTGCCGGCACATCAATCCCACCCCCACTTTCAAGTTCTTCCTCGAGGCCTCCTCGCCCAGAAGGAGCATCCGCCGGGTGGTCGGACCATCGACCGAAATCGGCTTTTCCATGAACACGTGAAGCCCCTTGCTAATCGCGTGAGCGAAGTGGACCCAGCGGAAGGCAACCGGCGTCGTGAGGATCACGATGTCGCCGGGCCGCAGGCAGTCCATCGCCTTCCGGTACGCGTCAAACCCCACGAAGCGCCGATCCGGCGGGACTTCGATCTGGGCAGCCTGGTGTCCACGCACCCAGCTGTCGGCCGTGCCTTCGGTCCGCGGAGCGCCGGCGTTCTGGAGCGTCTCGTAGCTTCGCCGCAGGCGTTCCTCAAACAGGTCGGCCATGGCGACCAGTTTCAGCTGGCCGCTCCGGGTGGCCAGAGCGTTTGCGGCCGCACCCGTTCCACGGCCGCCGCAGCCAATCAGCGCCACCTGGATCACCTCGCTCCCGCCTGCATGAACCAGGGGCGGCGCCAGAGCACCCAGCGCGGTGGTGGCGGCCAGGGCACCGCCTGACTTCAGAAACTCGCGCCGCGAAGCGGTTGCCGCGGTCCGTGCGTTGTCCTCCAGGGAATCACCAGCGTGGGCGTTCATGGGAAATGTCCGGTTCCTTTCGGCCTGCTCGGTCGCCATGAACCGGCAAGGAGCGCGGGCTTCAACCCGCAGGGACGTCCCTTGGCCGGCGTGGCTTCCTGCGGACTGAAGTCCGCGCTCCGGGAGAGGTTCATGGAAAGCATTGACGCCAAACAGTTTAGCTCGCATTTTGGCTTTGAACCTGCGCACCCCAGGCAGGGCGCACAGCCCTCTGCCCGCCGAACTCGGCGGGCAACGGAGTGCCCGCCCTACCGCTCGAGAGGAGCACGACTTGGTTGGTCCGCGGCATCGGCAGTATGGCGTGTGCCGCGGATGTAACCAGACGGCGGTCTCGTCCGCAATCCGTCTGTGTCGACTACCTTTGCTTCTCGAAGGTGCGGGCGAGGATCTGCCACGGAGCCAATCCTTCCACGCGGCTCAAAGCCTCGGCGTTGATCTGCGACTCGGCAGCGTTCTTGGTGGGTCGTTGGACGCGGTAGAGGATCCCGAAATGACCCGGAAACGGCGCACCCGCGAGCCGGTAGGCCGCCAATTCATCGGTCACGTCATGCTCCGCCGGAATCAGCGGAAACTGCCCGCCTTTCCGTGGGTTCGACGCGTCGAATGCCCCCGGATAGAACTCCACGCACTCGCTCAGGCAATGGATGAAGCTGAACCCGTCATGATCGAGCGCCGCTTCCATCATCTGGAGGAGGTGGTTCGGGTTCGTGTGACTGCTGCGCGCCACGAAGGTCGCCCCCGCGGCGAGGGCCTGCTTGAGCGGGTTGATCGGCTGATCCACCGCCCCCCAGACATCCGTCTTGCTTCGGAACCCCACCCGCGACGTCGGCGAGGTCTGCTTCTTGGTGAGTCCATACACTTCGTTGTCCATCACCACGAAGGTCATCTTCACGTTCTTGCGGGCCGTGTGCGTGAAATGATTGCCGCCAATCGAGAACGCGTCTCCGTCGCCGCTGAACACGAAGACATGCAAGTCCGGCCGCGTCAGCGAAATGCCCGTGGCAAATGGCAAGGCCCGGCCATGAATGAAATGAGCCCCGTGCGCCTGCACGAAGTACGGGAACCGGCTCGAGCAGCCAATGCCCGATACGGTCACGAAGTCCCGGTGTTGCAGTCCGCGCTTCTCGAGCAGCTTGAAGTACAGCGCGAGCACGGAGAAATCGCCGCAACCGGGGCACCAGGTCGGATGATCCGCCGCGAGCTCCTTCTTGGTGAGGGGTTTCCGGGCTTCCGTGGTTGGAGCTGCCGTGGGCACGGCGGCGGGGACGGGTACCGGCGGTGGGGCCGGGGTGACCGGGGGTGTTTCCAGGGTTGAAGTGATCATGAAGGTCGGAGCCGGGCGTCAACGCAAAGCCGGGTATCGTACGTCAGTTCTTGGCCATGGCCACCCGGACGTCGTGCCGGATCTGTTCCAGGATTTCGCGCACCTTGAACGCCATGCCGTCGGACTTGTTGACGCCCCGAATCTTCTCGCTCCGGTAGCGGGCCCGAAGAAGTCCGGCCAGCTGGCCGTATCCGTAGACGCCCTCGTCGTTCATCTCCACCACGCGGATGTGTTCGAAGCCCTTGAAGACCTCCTCAAGGCCCAGCGGCAGCGGGTGCAGATGACGCAGGTGCAACGCCGCGACCTCCTGGCCGGCAGCCCGGGCGCGGTCAACGGCCTCCCGGATCGGGCCCATGGTGGAACCCCAGCCTACCAGCAGCAGCTGTCCCGACTCGGGACCGTACAGGTCCGGACGCGGCAGTGTCGCCGCCAGGGATTGCAGCTTGCGCCGGCGCTTGGCGGTCATCTCCGCGTGCAACTTGGGAGAACTGGTCGGGTGCCCGTACTCATCGTGCTCGAGGCCGGTGGCGATCGGGTACACGCCGTCCAGGATTTGGGCACCCGGAGGGCGGTGGCGCGCCGCCCCGTCGGGCGAGGTCAGGTCGTAAGGCTTGTGGCTCCCCACCGGGCTCAGATCGACGGCCAAATCTTGAAATAGCTGTTTCAGATCAGGCTCGGCAAATGCCTCGATCCGGGTCGCGATCGCCTGGTCCGTCAACAGGATCACCGGCACGCTGTACCGCCGGGCGATGTTCACCGCTTCGATCGCCGTGTAAAAGCAGTCCTCGACATTCGCCGGCGCCATCACCACGCGGGGCGAATCTCCGTGCCCCCCAAAGCACGCAATATTCAGATCGGACTGCTCGACGTTCGTCGGCATTCCCGTCGAAGGGCCGCCGCGCTGGACGTCCACGATGACCAGGGGAACCTCCGCCATGACGCCCCATCCCAGTGCCTCGGTCTTCAACGACAATCCCGGACCGCTCGACCCGGTGACCGCCACCCGGCCCGCATAGCTCGCGCCCAACGCCATGCTGATCGAAGCGATCTCGTCCTCGCATTGCACAAACGTGCCGCCGTACTTCGGCAGTTCGCGCCGCAGCAGTTCCATGATGTCCGACCATGGCGTGATCGGGTATCCCGCGCCGAAACGCACCCCAGCCGCGATGAGGCCGTAGGCCAGCGCCTCGTTCCCGTTCATGACCACCTGCTTGACGCCGCGCTTCTGGGAATCGGCGAAGCGGAACGTCTCCAACAGGTGCCCCAGCGAATAGCTATACCCCGCCTCGAAGGCGTTCAGGGCGTTCTGCACCACGCTGGTGTCCTTGCCCGTGAAGCGTTCCCGGATGAGGCCGCGGAGTTTCTCCGTATTCAGGTCAAACAGCTTGGCGATCAAGCCCAGCGCGTAGACGTTCTTGCCCTTGTCGCGCGCCGTCCCCCCGATGGCCTCCACGGTCAGCCCCGAAATCGGCACGCCCACGTGATGGTAGTCTGCCTGCCATTCCGGCCGGGCTTCGACGTGCGCCGTGTCGTAGAGCACGATGCCTCCCTTGCGAAGGGAATCGATGTGACCTTCGTAGGAGTGCTGGTAGAACGCCAGCAGCACATCCGCCTCGTCACCCGAGCTGAGGATCTCCCCCGAGCCGATGCGGACCTGGAAGATCGACGGCCCGCCCGAGATGGTGGACGGAATCGTCATGTAGGTCATGACGTCCTGCTCGCTGCGGCCCGCGAGTCGCGCCAGGAAACCGCCGATCGCCTGGATGCCGTCCTGGGAATTGCCCGCAATCCGGATAACAACGTCCTGCACCCGGATGCGCGGCTTCGCGATCCCGGGTGCTGGTGTGGTGGTCTCAATCATGTGCCTGCTCCTGCCAAATCCCGTGCAGAGCCTCCCTGGAGATCACAAGGACCCGGGTGCCCTCGAAACGCAGGAGGCTAGCATGAGCATTGCTACGGTCAAACATGAACCAGATCTCCCTGCACGCCTGCACGCCTGGTCCCTGCAGCGCCCGAGCTGCTTGGATCGGCGGGGTGCCCTCCCAGGTTCGGTGGGGCCGCGCCGGACCGCGGCTTGAAGGAAGGCAGGGCGGGCCCTCCGCTGCCCCCCGAGCACGGCTCGTCAGGACGCCCGCCCCATCGGCGCGCCGCCACACCGGCGTCGGCCCGCATGCCCGCGACGTCGTGCCGCGGGTTTCCGACAAAGGAGTTGCCGCTGGGCTTCCCCGGGAACATTCTGCCGCCGATGCCCGCTTCTTGGACCGCCTTACGCCTGTCGTGTCCGGTGGGCACACCTGATGCCATGAAACAACCCCTCACAACCTCGCGGCGTCGCTTCCTGAGCTCGTCGACGGCGACCCTGCTCACCGCACCGATGTTCGTGCCGCGCCAGGTGCTGGGCCAGGCGGGAGTCCCGGCCGCCAACAGCCGCCTCGGCATCGGCCTGATCGGCACCGGGCGTCAGGCGTTCCATGCGAACCTGCTTCCCTTCCTGGTTTCCCCCGACACCCGCGTTGTCGCCTTGTGCGATGTGGACGCGTGGCGCCTCGAGCGAACCCGGCAGAAGGTGGAGGACCACCTCGCCGCGGGTTCGGCGGGCGGAAACGCAGGTTGCTTCACCACGCGCGATTTCCGTGAGTTGCTGGCCCGCCCGGACGTCGATGCGGTCATGATCTCCACCCCCGACCACTGGCACGCCTACATGGCGATCGCCGCCGCCAAAGCCGGGAAGGACGTCGCCCTGGAAAAGCCCATCACCCTCAGCGTTCGCGAAGGACGCGCGATCAGCGACGCGATGAAGCGCCATGCCCGGATCTTCCGTACCGATACCGAAGTCCGGTTCGCCAACGAATTTCGCCTGGCCTGCGAGCTCGTTCGGAACGGCCGGATTGGCCGGCTGCAACGGGTGGAAGCCGGCGTCCCCCACGAGCAACCGGCCTTGCCTCCGGCCCCCGCGGAAGCCGTCCCCGACGGACTGGATTATGCGGCCTGGCTCGGGCCGGCGCCCGAACAGCCCTACTCCGAAGCCCGGGTGCATCCGCGACAGAACCTCGCCGGCAGACCCGGCTGGATGCAGATTCAGGACTACAGCCTGGGCATGATCCTCAATTGGGGGACACACCTGCTGGACATTGTCCAATGGGCGAACGCCACGGAGCGCACGGGTCCCGTCGAAGTCGAGGGCGAAGGAACGGCGCCGTCGGGAATGCTCTATGACGTGCTGCAGGGATTCAAGGTGCGCTACCGCTACGCCAACGGCGTCGAGCTCACCTATCGCATGGCCGGGCGTCCCTACGTCCGGTTCGAGGGTTCGGAGGGCTGGATCGAGTCGGAGTGGTGGAAACCGATGCAGGCCAGCCGGGAAAGCCTGTTGAAGGAAAAGCCCGGACCGAACGATCTCCAACTCCCGCTCGTCAACGAGAAGCTCGATTTCATTCAGGGGGTCAAGTCGCGCCGGGAGACCCTGATTCCCGCCGAGGTTGGCCACCGGACGGCGACCTTGTGTCACCTGGGCTGGATCGCCATCCGCGTCGGGAAACGGCTCCAGTGGGATCCGGGGCGCGAGCAGTTCACCCATGCCGACGAGGCCAACGCGTTGTTGTCGAGGCCATGCCGGGAGCCGTGGACGCTCGAGAAGATCTGAAGTCGACGCCGATTGCCGCCAGGACTCGCCTTGTAGGCGCCGACGTCAGGAGGCGAATCAGTAAGGCGAGCCGGTGCGGCGGGCAGCGCAGTGCCCGCCCTACCTCATCAAAGACAACGGCTCGCCCCAGCTTGGCCGGCCCAGCGCCCGGCGTTAGTAACTACGCGTTCCCGGTCAGGAACGGAGCGAACTCGGCCCGCACGTGCGGCGGAATCCGCACTTTGAATCGCGCCGCCGTCCCGCTGTATTCCCGTTCGACAATCTGCCCGACCTCATGTAGCCGCGAGACCGCCCCGGCCGCCTCATGGGGGATCACAAGCTCGACGAAGTCCCGCACCGGCCGCAGGGCGTTCCCCAGCGCCGTCAGCAATTCCGGCACCCCAACACCATTCCGCGCGGAGATCGCCACCGCATCCGGATGCTGCAACCGCCAACCCTGGAAGCCGCGTTGGTCTGAGCCGTCCTCGAGGAGGTCAAGTTTGTTATACACCATGAGAACCGGCTTCTCGCCGGCGCCGATCTCCGTGAGAACGCTGTTCACGGCAGCGATTTGTTCCTCGGCCTGGGGATGGCTGATGTCGACCACGTGGAGCAGCAGGTCCGCATTGATCACTTCCTCGAGCGTGGCCTTGAAAGCCTCCACCAACTGGTGCGGGAGCTTGCGAATGAAACCCACGGTGTCGGAGAGGAGGATGTTCTGGTTCGTGGGGAGTCGCAGCCGACGCGTGGTGGGATCGAGCGTGGCAAAAAGCTTGTCCTCCTCGAGCACGCCCGCGCGAGTCAGGGCGTTGAACAGGGTGGATTTCCCGGCGTTCGTGTAGCCGACGATCGAAGCCAGGGGCCATTGGCTGCGTTGGCGACCCTGACGCTGGGTGGTGCGCTGCCGACGCACCTCCTCCAGTTCAATCCGCAGCTTGTCAATGCGCTCCTGGACCCGACGGCGGTCGGCCTCGAGCTGGCTTTCGCCCTCGCCGCCAATGGCCCCGAGGCTGCCGCGCTGCCGCGACAAGTGCGTCCAGTAGCGGGTGAGCCGGGGCAGGAGATGCTCGAGCTGAGCCAGCTCAACCTGGAGCTTGCCTTCCCGGGTCCGGGCCCGTTGCGCGAAGATGTCGAGAATGACCTCGGTACGGTCGAGGATCTTGCATCCGAAAAGCTCTTCGAGGTTGCGGGCCTGGGCTGGAGCCAGCTCGTCATCGAACACCACCGTGTCGACCTGCAGTTCCTTGCAGCGACCGGCCAGCTCCCGGGCCTTTCCGGACCCGATGAATGTCGAGGCGTTGGGACGTTCCAGGCGCTGGGTGGCCTCGCCGACCACTTGGGCACCGGCGGTGGTAACGAGTTGGGCCAATTCGGCAATCGCCTCACGCGCGACCGAAGCCTCGCCGTTTTTGAGTTCGACACCCACCAGGTAGACCCGGCGCGTGCGACGCTCCCGATTGGTAGAGATGAGCGCTTTCAACCTCGGATACCGACAGCCCGGCGAACATAAGGGCATTCCCGCCTTCGCGCAATTGCCGTGAAAAGCAATGGGGTTAACTTCAGTGCGTCCCTCCTGCTTGACGAAGACCCCGGGGCGCGCGGCGCCGGCTGCCAGCCGAACGCACGAACAGGTCGGCCGCGGTCCGGAGAACGAGGGGATTTACGCGGGTTGACTTGGCCGCAAGGAAGCCCAACGTCGGCCCGCGACATGGTCCCTCAGCGTGATCCTTTCTGGAAACAGGCCGTGCTGGTCTTCGCCGCCTGCGTCGTGCTTTACGTGGCTGGATTCGCAACCGTCCAGTGGTGGCGCAACCGGCGGGGTCCTTGGGAGGTCAAGTTCCGGGTCGAACCCCAAGGAACTCCCACGGTTGAGATCACCCAACACCGCTTGGGAATTGCGGGCGTCACGCTTCGCTTCACCGCGACCAACCTCCCGCCCAATCCCTCCGGAACCCTGGTGCGATTCGACGGGCCCGCCCAGCGGGACAAGCTCCCGTTCGGCCGCGTGGAGTTCCTGGACACGACGTTCCTGCCAGGAACCGTGACCATGGACCTGTTCGGACACCAGGTGGAATTGCTGCCCCGGGTGCTCACCGTGGACAAGGTCGAACGAGCCTGGCGGAATGCCCAGACGATCGAGCTCGCCAATCCGCAGCCTGCAATACCAACCAACCCGAAGGCGGCGGGGCCCGGACTCAGTGGCGGAAGTGACGGACGCCGGTGAAGGCCATCGCCACGCCGTGCGCATCCGCCGCGGCGATGACTTCCGCGTCACGCACAGAGCCGCCCGGCTGAATCGCCGCGGTGGCACCCGCTTGGGCAGCCGCGACCAGGCCATCGGCAAACGGAAAGAAGGCGT
This sequence comes from uncultured Verrucomicrobiota bacterium, assembly GCA_964535555.1. Classification (GTDB taxonomy): domain Bacteria; phylum Verrucomicrobiota; class Verrucomicrobiia; order Limisphaerales; family J093; genus DSVZ01. Next base: position 44,501 of record CAZHUS010000051.1, on the reverse strand, counting down.
CGCTGCACACCGCACTCCCCGCCAGCGACAGCCCTGCTTCGCCCGCCTTCCAAACCGCAATCCGGCTCGAGTCCACGCGACTCATCTGGCCGGCGCCGATCCCGAGGGTCCGATCCGGGGCGGCGTAAACGATGGCATTCGATTTGAGGTGCTTGACCACCCGCCAGCCAAAGAGCATCGCGCGCCGTTCCGCCTCGGTCGGCTGGCGCTTCGTAACGATCCGCAGGTCGGACGCGCCGATCCTGCGGGCATCGCGTTCCTGCCAAAGGAACGCGTCCGCTCCGACGCTCCGCACTTCCCAAGCCGCCGCCTCGCGCGGATCCCGGAGCATCCGGATCAGCCGCAGGTTTCGCTTGGCCTGCAACACAGCCAGGGCCTCGTCGCTGAAATCGGGCGCCACGATCACTTCGCTGAAGATCTCCGCCACCGCGCGCGCACAAGCGCCGTCGAGCGGCCGGTTCACGGCGATGATGCCGCCGAAGGGGGCCTGCCGGTCCGTCGCATAGGCCCTGGCCCACGCCTCCTCGAGGCTGTCCGCCTGCCCCACGCCGCACGGATTGGTGTGCTTGAGAATCGCCAGCGTGGGAGCGTCCTCATGGAACTCGCCGATGAGCGCCCCCGCCGCGGTCAGGTCCAGAATGTTGTTGTAAGAAAGTTCCTTGCCGTGGAGCTGGCGGAAGTAATCGCCAAATCGTCCATACAAGGCGGCGGCCTGGTGCGGATTTTCACCGTACCGGAGCGCTTGCGCGAGTGGGGCCTGGATGCTCAAGGCCGCCGGGCGCTGGGCCGGGTCCGGTTCGCCTTGGGCCTCGGCGAAGAACCGGGGCAGGTGCGCGGCGATGGCGGCATCGTAAGCCGCCGTCCGGGCGTAGACCTTCGCAGCCAGGCGACGCCGCAACGGCAGCGAGGTCTCCCCTTTCGCCACCACCTCGTCGGCCACCTCGGCGTAGTCGAGCGGATCCGTGACCACGGTGACGGCGTCGTGGTTCTTCGCGGCACTCCGCAGCATCGCGGGCCCGCCAATGTCGATGTTCTCCACCACGTCCGCCAGGGACACGCCGGGCCGGGCCACGGTTTGCTCGAAGGGGTAGAGATTGACGACGACCAGGTCGATCGGCCGGATCTGGTGAGCGGCCACAGCCGCCTCGTGCTCGGCGTTCCCGCGGATGAACAGGAGTCCGCCGTGGACACGGGGATGCAGCGTCTTCACGCGGCCATCCAGCATTTCCGGAAAACCGGTGAAATCACTCAATTCCGTGACCGCCAGCCCGGCCTCCCGCAGCACGCGTGAGGTTCCCCCGGTCGAGAGGAGTTCGATGCCGCGGCTGGCCAGGGCCTGCGCGAAGGGAACAATCCCGGTCTTGTCGAAGACGGAGAGCAGGGCGCGTTGAATCGTCGGCACGCCGCCTTTTCGCCCGCTCGCCCGGACCCGTCAACGGCGAAGTTCTTCGGACCGTGGGGCCAGTGGATCCACAGGCGCTTCTGGACCGCGGCCGGTCCCCGGCCGCAGCACGGTCGAGCGGTGCGGACGGTGGTTGCAGACCGCAACGCGCCCGCCGGGTGAGGGCACCAAGTCTACAACGTGTAGGCCTGGTCGCCTGACCCGGTGTGTTGCGCGCCCGACCATGGAGCGGTCGCGCTCCTGCTGATGCTGCTCCTGCTCAACTTACCGCCGGCTGCCGTAAGGTGCTACCCACCACCCGGGGACACACCACCCGAGCCCGTGGGTTCCGCCACGATGCGCACTTCCCGCAAGGGCCGCAACCGCACCAGCAACTGCCGCAGCGCCCTGAAGCCGGCTTCGCCCAAATGGAACCGGACGGCGAGCGCGGCGGCGAAGCGGTCCCAGCCATAACGGGCCAACCCGGCCGCCACGACGCGGAAACCAGAGGCCTCAACGAGGTTGCCCAGCGTCTGCGGATTCCAGGCGAACAGGTGGTGGTTCTTTTCGCCGCGTTCGAACCTCCGATGCCGCCGTTCGTCCTCGAACGGCACCCAGAGCAGCAACCGCCCCCCGGCGCGCACGAGCCGCTGCAACTCCACCAGCGCGACGGCGGGCTCCAGCAGGTGCTCGAGGGTGTGATGGCAGATCACCACGTCAGCGCTGCCATCGCCCAAGGCGCGGCTGTTCGTGACGAACTCGATGCCGTGCGCCTCCACTTCGGCCCGGAGGAAGTCCGACACGTCCACGCCGATGCGGCGCCCACACCGCAGCCCGGCCAGATTCCAGGCTGCACCCACGCCATATTCGAGCACGGTGTCCTGCAAACGGACGAGCGGCTGGAACTTGGCGGCGCGAACCCGGATCATCCAGGGCACGGCCGCGGGCGGCAGGCCCCGTTTCACCTCGTGATAGCGGCGGCCCGCATCTCCCAGGTAGTGTTGGGTCGGATCGGACATGCCGCAGGCGTTATGGACCGCCACGCGCACGGGCTCAAGGCCCTTTCAGACCGAACGGCAGGCCAGGGCGTCTCTGCGCCGGACTCGTCCCGGGCCTCGGATCCGGCCCTGCCGGGCGGACGCGCCTTGCCCAGGTAGCGGCGGCGACGCGCCAACACCTCCGTCACGTACCGCTTCGTCGAAGGAAAGCCGATCGCCTCCCGAAAGGCTGCGCTCCGGTGGCGCGCTTCGCCCTGCATCCACTTGAGGACGTTGCCTCGCCCCGCGTTGTAGTCCGCCAGGGCGTAGGGTCGCGGATCGTCCGTTCCTGCGTAACGGCGGAGCAGTTTCGCCAGATACCAGGTCCCCGCCATGACGTTGGTGCGGGCATCGAAGAGATGGGTTTCCGGGAGTGGGTAGACCCCTGCCGCCTCCGCCCATTCCTGCGCCGCGGCATCCGTCACCTGCATCAGCCCCACTTCGCCCGCCCGGCCCAGCGCCCGCGGGTTGAAGGCGCTTTCCCGCCAGATCACCGCCTTCACCAACGCGGGTTCGACGCCGTACCGTCGCGCCGCCGCAAGGATCACGGGGTTCTGACGGTGCTCGAGCCGGCGCTGGTTCAGCCAGCGCCATCCCAGATAACCGGTGGACGCAGCGACCGCGATTCCGGCCACCAGCAGCCAACCGTAAGCCGACCGACGAGTTCTCACTTGATGAGCCTGAGCCGGGTGGCGAAAAGCCAGTAAAGCGTCGGGAGCACCAGCAGCGTCAGCAGCGAGGCCAGCAGCAACCCGAAGATGTGAACGGCGGTGAGAGGTTTCCAGAGTTCGCCGCCGCTCACGGTCAGCGGGATCAACCCGCCGACGGTGGCGAGGACGGTGACCAGCACCGGTCGCAGTCGTACCAGGCCCGCTTCGATCAAGGCCTGCCGCAGCTCCCGCCCCTCGGCGCGGGCCTCCTCGACGAAATCGCTCAACACAATGATATGGCTCACCACCACGCCGGCGAGGCTGACAATTCCCAGCAAGGCCATGAAGCCGAAAGGGGCCCGAAGCGCCGTCAGTCCGAGGAACGCCCCGATCAACCCCAGAGGCACCGTCAACATCACCACCACCGATTTCACGAGGGAATTGAACTGAACCACCATTGCCAGGGCGATCAACGAAAGCGAAAGCGCCATCACCGCTCCCATCTCCCCGCGACTCCGGGTCAGTTCCTTGTCCTCGCCCGCGAACTCGAGGTGGCTGCCTGCCGGCAATGCCAGCCGTTCGATCGCTGGTCGGGCCCGCGCCAGCACCCGCGACGGCAACTCACCCACCATCGTGTATGCCTTCACCGTCACGGCGCGCACCTGGTTGAAATGGGCGATCGTGGCGTACTCCGGTCGGAGCCGCACCTCGGCGAAGCTGTTGATCGGCACCAGTTGGTCCTGGAGTGAACGCACGTACAGGGTCTGGATCATGCCCGCTTCGCTCCGTTCCTCCGCCCGCAGGCGGATGATCACCGGGATCAGGTGATCGCCCTCCCGGAGTTCGGTCACCGGCAGGCCGTGAAAGGCCGCCTGCGCGAGACGTCCGATCTGGGCGTTGTTGATCCCCAGGGAACTGGCGCGTTCCTGGTCGATGTCGATTTCGATGCTGGGCGTTCTTCGCCCGAGATCGTCGTGGATCCGGTACGCACCGGCAGCTCGCAGTTCGCGCGTCACGGCGTCGGCGAGTCGCCGGAGGTCATCGAGGCTCGAACCGGTCACGCGCACCTGGATGGGGGCTTCCACGGGTGGCCCCTGCTCCAGCTGCTTGACCACGCAGCGGGCGCCGGCGATCTCCCGATCCAGCTCCTCGCGCAACTTCGCCAGCAGGGGCGGCACCTGGGCGGCCTGGTGCGTATTCACCAGCACCTGTGCCTCGAAGGAACCCGGCTCACGCGGTGAGACATTGTAGTAGAAGCGCGGTGCCGTGCCCCCGGTGAACACCGCCGCGCTCCGGATCTCGTCATACCGGGCCAACCGCCGCACGATGTCGCCACAGACCAGCCGCGTCTGCACCACCGAGGCGGATTCGGGAAGCTCCACGTCGATCAGCAGCTGGTTGCGCTCCGCGGGAGGAAAAAACTGCTGCCCCAGGAACGGGGCGAGACCCAGGCTCAGCCCCAGCAACGCATAGGCCAGCACAACCGTCCGCCCCGGGCGGCGCAAGGAGGCCTCCAGCCAGCGTCGGTACCGCGGCAGCAGCGCCGCCAGCACCCGGTCCACAAACCGGAGTCCCGGAAACCGCCTCAACTCGCTCGTGGCCTCGAGTCCCTTTTGTCCGCGAAGCAGGTAGTAGCCCAACAAAGGCACGAAGGTCATCGAGACGAGTCGCGACGACACCAGGGCCAGCGTGACCACCACGGGCAGGGCCCAGATGAACGCGCCCTTGTCTCCCGGCAACAGGATGAGCGGCAGGAACGCCACCACGTTGATGATCGTCCCGAAGAGGATCGGCCGTCGCAGCTTGTACGGTCCCAGCCACGCTGCCACGCCGCGCGGTTGCCCGTGCGCAAGCTCGCGGTTGATCCCATCCGAAGCCACCACCGGGTCATCCACCAGCATGCCGAGCGCGATGATCAGCGCCGCGATTGAGATTTGGTGGAGGGGCACCCCGAACACGTGCATGCCACCGAGCGTCATCGCGATCGTCAAGGGAATCGCCGCCGCCACCACCAGCGCGGAGCGGCCATCCATCAGCAGCAGCGCCACCAGCACCACCACCAGCACCGCCTCGACAAAGCAACGCGTGAACTGCGCGATCCGGTCCCGAACTGCTGCCGGCTGGTCGGAGAGCGTGACGATCTCAAGATCCTCCGGCAATCCGCCTCGCGCCGGATCGCCGAACGCCTGGACGACCCCCCGAACCTCCCGGTCAAACAATCCGATGATCTGGCCTTGCTTCATCTCGACGGCGAGGAGCACCGCGCGCCGCGCGACCAGGGAGCCCCCCGGGGCATCCCTTCGCAACACGTCGACCTTGTACGAGACGGGGTTCTCGTAGCCGCGCCGCACCTCGAACAGGTCGCGCAGGTAGATCGGGAGCCCCTTGGCCGCGTTCTCACGGTTCATGGCCTCGACGCCGCGATCGCCCACCACCCCGACGACGGTGTTCATCAGTTCGTCCGCGAACCGCCGGTCTCCCGAGAGCGGATCTCTGGCGCCGAACTCGCCCGAGAGTTGGACCGGGAAACCCTGCCCCTCGGTGTTGAGAACACCGCCCGGGATGATGGCGTTCCGCGTCGCAATCGCCTCGATCACCAGCGAGGGATCCAGCCGGTATCCTTCGATGTTCGGAATCGAAAACAGCAGGTAGAGCGCCTCGGGAACGTTGCCCACCTTGCGCACCCGGCCCACACTGGCCACCTGCTTCAACTCGTCCTCCAGCGCCTCCGCCACGCGCTCCAGTTCCCGGTAGCTGTAGCGCGGCGGCGTCAGCGCCCCCACCACCCGCAGCAGTTCCGCCTCCGGTTCGTCGCCCAACAGGATCCCGCCTCCCGCAAAATCCGGATGCAGCTCGCCATCGCTTCCCGCGACGGATCTCTCAAAGCTGCCCATGAACTCCTCCAGCTCCGCCCGCGAGGCGGCGGTGGCGAAATCGGCCAGGATGAACGCCTGCCCCCGGTCGATGACGGGAGTACCGGACGCCAGCCCGCGCGTGGTAAGCTCGTGAATGAACTTCTGCTGCAGGCTCACCCGGTAACTCTCGGCCACGTCGGCCGGAAAGAACGCAAACGCCGCCGCGCGACCGCCACCCGCCGCTCCCCCCCGAAGAATCTCGAGTCGACGCCGGATCAGGGCGGCCCGGGCCGTCACCTCCGCCGCCGTTGCCGGCGGACTCACGATCCCCAGGAGCAGCGTGACCGTGTTGCCAAAATCCGTGTCCAGGAACGGCGCCTCACAACCCTCCGGCAACCGTACCTCGCCAAGCTTCGCGCGGATCTTGTCCCATTCCTGGTCCACCATACCCTGGCGGGCCGGCCGTTGCGTGACATGGATGATGGAAACCCCGAGCCTGGATTCCGAGCTGAGTTCCTCGACCGCCTGCACTTCGTTCAGCTTCTCCTCCAGCTTCTGCGTGACGAGTTCCTCCACTTTGCTGGCGTTCGCCCCGGGGAACCGCGTCACCAGCAGCGCGCGCCGTTCCGGGATCTTCGGGTCCTCCTGTTGCGCGAGCCGCGTGTACGAGAACCAGCCCCACACCAGGACCGCCACCAACGCCAGCCAGCTCACTTCCCGGTGTTCGACGCAGTACCGCGCCAGGCCACCGGCGGGTGATGGAGAAGGGTCGTGACTCATCTCGCCACGCTCAGTAACGACGCTCCACCGTGAACGGACGCGCCTCAACCCGCTCGCCGTCCTGCAACCGGCTTGCCCCGACGACCACCACACGGTCCCCGGCATCCACCCCTCGCAGGATCGCGATCGAACTGCGAATGATGTCCCCGGTCTCCACCGCCCGCTCCTGTACGCGGCCGTCCTCCCCCACCACAAACACCGCCAACCCGTCGTTCCCTTCAGCGGAGCTCCCCGAAGTCGACCGGGCCACCAACGCCGAGAGCCGGACCAGGACCACCGCGTCCTCCCTCCCCGGCGCCGGCCGGAAACTCGCCGAAGCCGTCATTCCCGAACGCAGCACCCCGCCCGGGTTCGCCACTTTCACCACCACGCGAAACAACCGCGATCCCGGCTGCGCGGCGACACCCACCTCCGAAACGGTTCCGTCAAAACGGCGGCCTTCGAGCGAAGACACCACCAGCGGGATCACCTGCCCGGACCGGATCTCGTTCACAATCCGATCCGACACGCCGAACTCCACGGACACCGTGCTCAGGTCCGCCACCTGCAGGACCGCCCGGCCGGCCATCACCGTTTCTCCGGCGGTGGCGAGTCGCGCCAGGACGCGTCCGCTGAGCGGCGCCCGCAGCGTCGAGTCTCGGAATGCCTGCTCCGCCCTTTCGAACGCGGCCTGCGCCTCGTCGTGGGCGGCCTTGAGGACGTCATGTTCCTGGGGCGAGATCGCCTGGTCGGCCAGCAACTGCTGACCGCGCTTGAGCCGCCCGCTCGCCAACGTCGCCCGCGCTTCCGCCGAGTCACGCTCCGCCTTGAAATCCACCTGTTTCAGGACCGCCAGCACCTGCCCCGCCTCGATCGCGTCGCCTTCGCCCCACAGTTTCCCCGCCTCGGGCCCGATCCGCTCGAGCACCCCACCCACCTTGAAGCTGAGATCGGTCTCGTTTTCACCCCGAATCATCCCGATGTAGGTCTCGACCGCGCGAAAGTCGTTCGTGGACGCCGCGGCCGCCTTCTCGAAGGTGACCACCGTCGGCGGGGGTGACGGACGCTCTCGCCGGCAGCCCAGCACTCCCACCAACCCTGCCAGCAACGTCAGGAGCCAGGGCGACCTTGCTCTCCATGAACCTGCCCCGAAAAGCGGGGATGAATCCCCGCACTCCAGGCGCTTCGCGGCCCCGGACGTGCCTTGGAGCGGCGCGAAGCGTTTGGAGTGCGTCCGCTTTAGCGGCGCTTTTTGGTTCATGGTCACGGAGCAGGTCCGCAAGGAACAGGTGGCTCTCCAGGAACCCCCTGCTGGTAGGGCGGGCACTCCGCTGCCCGCCGAGTTCGGCGCGCCACGGACGGCGGGCCCCAACTGGTCGCGGACTGGGCAGTCCGACCCACCGGCAGGCTGGAAAACCCGCCCTCCTGGCTGCGCGCGCAGTCTCATCGGCTCCTTCGGTTTCGGAACTCCTCAATCCAGGGTCTGGCGGTATCGTTTGATCCCGACCGCCAACACCACAACCACAAAGACGCCCAGCGCTTGCAGCTCCGGCAGGATCTCCACCAGCCCGTTTCCCTTCAGCATGATGCCCCGGGCGATCCGCAGAAAATGGGTCAGCGGCAGCACCTCGCCGAGAACCTGCGCCCAGCCGGGCATCCCGCGGAACGGAAACATGAATCCCGAAAGCAGGATCGACGGCAGGAAGAAGAAGAACGACATCTGCACCGCCTGGAGCTGATTCCGCGCCACGGTCGAGAAGGTGATTCCCACCGCGAGGTTCGCGGTGATGAACAGCAGCATGACCGTCAGCAGCAGCCCCAGGCTGCCCACAATCGGCACGCGGAACAGGAATCGCGCCATCAGGAGTATCAAGCCCACCTGCACATACCCCACCATGATGTACGGCACGATCTTCCCGATCATCACCTCCGCCGGGCGCGCCGGGGTGGAGAGCAGGTTCTCCATGGTGCCTCGTTCCCGCTCGCGGGTGATGGCCAGCGACGTGATGATGATCATGGTCATCGTCAGCACCACCCCCAGCAGCCCGGGCACGACGTTGTACTGGGTGACGATCTCGGGATTGTAGTGGCGGTGCATCCGCAACTCGACCGGCCCGGCCCGGCCGCGCAGCGTGGCCAGCGGCCCCGTGAGGTCCCGGTCGAACGCACGTTGCACCAACGACTCCATCGCCGATAACGCATAGCCCGTCGCCGTGGGATCCGTGGCGTCTGCCTGCATCAACAACGCCGGCCGCTCCCCCCGGACCAACGCACGGCCGAAGCCCTCCGGAATGTGCACCACGAACTGCACGTTCCCGCGGTCCAGCAATGCCGCCACCTCCGCCTCGCTCTCGGCCTCACGCACAAACGCGAAGTAGTCGCTGTTCCGCATGGCCCACAGCAGGCTGCGCGCGAAGGGACTGTGGTCCGCCACCAGCACGGCCGTGGGAAGGTCTTTCGGGTTCATGTTGATGGCGAACCCGAACAGGATGAGTTGCATCAGGGGGATCCCCACCATCATCCCGAAGGTGAGCCGGTCGCGGCGCATCTGGATGAACTCCTTGGCCACGATGGCCGCCAGTCGCCGCGCACTGAACCCGGTGAGACTCATGGCATGCCGGAACGCTCAGGAGAAGTTGTCCTTCGCCGTCTCCATCAGACTGATGAAGACGTGCTCCAGGCGGCTCTCTACCTGTTCCCAGCGGTAGGGCTCGCGCTTCCACGGCGCCAGCGCCTGCAGCAAGCGTCTTTCGTCGCGCCCGCTCACGTGCAGGGCGTTCCCAAACGCCACGACTTGTTCCACCGCCGCGGTCTGGCGGAGCGCGGCCGCCAGCGCCGGCAGCTCAGGACCGGTCACTTCCCAGGTGGTGAGTTCGGCACCGCGGACCACGTCCTCGACGCTGCCTTGCGTCAGCAGGCTGCCGTACGCGATGTACGCCAGGCTGTGACACCGCTCCGCCTCGTCCATGTAGTGCGTCGTGATCAGGACCGTCAACCCACGCGCCGCCAGATGATGGATCTCCTCCCAGAAATCGCGACGCGCCTTGGGATCCACGCCCGCCGTCGGTTCGTCCAGCAGCAGCAGTTCCGGTTCGTGAATCATGCAGGCGGCCAGCGCCAGCCGCTGCTTCCACCCGCCCGACAGCTGCCCGGCCAATTGCCGCCGGCGCCCCGATAAACCGAGCGCCTCCAGGCTTCGCGCCACCGCCTCCCGTCGCCCTGGAACTGCGTACAGGCGCGCCACGAAGTCGAGGTTCTCTTCGATGCTCAAATCCTCGTAGTAGCTGAAGCGCTGGGTCATATACCCCACGCGACGCTTGATCTCGCGCGTCTGCATGCGGATGTCATAACCCAGGCAGGTCCCCGAACCGGCGTCGGGAATCAGCAGGCCGCACAGCACGCGCAGAAAAGTCGTCTTGCCGCTCCCGTTCGGTCCCAGGAAACCGAAGATCTGACCGCGTCGCACCTGGAGCGCAATGTTGTTGACCACGGCCCGACCTCCGTAGCGCTTGGTCACGCCCTGGACATCGATGGCCAGGCTGCCGTTGGCAACACCAGGAGGTTCCATGTCCATGCCCGGGTCTTACCTGGCCTGTGACCCGGCTTCCGCCCCTCGCGTGCCCGCGAGGCTCACCTCGACCGGCTGGCCAGGATGCAGCCGCGTCGCCTCCTCCGGCGCGATGCGGCCCTCCACCATGTACACCAGCTTGGAACGGCTCTCCTGACTGTAGATCACCGGAGGCGTGAACTCCGGCTGTGTGGAGACATAACTGATGGACACGGCGATCGGTTCCGGAGCCCCGTCCCGTGAGAGCCGGGCCTCACCACCGATGGGCACCGAGGCCAGTTCCGCCTCGGGCACAAAGAACCGTACCTTGAGGTTGGCCGGCGGCAGCAGCGCCACCACCGGCGTCCCCGCAGGTACAAACTCCCCGGCCCGAAACAGGGTGTCGTGCACGATCGCGTTGGTGGGGGCCACTTGCTGCCTGTGATCCAGCGCCCAGCGGGCACGCGCGCGCGCGGCCGCCAGCGAGGCGATCTCGGATTCCGAGGCGCGAATCTCGTCTTCACGCGCGCCGAGCCGTGCGGTTTCCAGCTCGGCGGTGAAAGCCCGCACTTCCGCCGCTTCCGCATCCCGTTGCGCTCTTGAAGCGTCGAGTTCGGTCGGGGCGATCACCTCGTCGGCCCTCAGCTTCTCCCGCCGCTCCAGCTCTTTCTCCGCGAGGGCGAGGTTCGCCCGCGAGCGTGCCAACCGGGCTTCCAGCGTTGCCAGTTCCGACGGTCGCAGGCCCTTGCGCAGATTGGCCAGGCGGTTTGTGGCCTGGGCCAGGCGGCTGTCGGCCTCCCGCAGGCCGGCAGCTTCGGCGGTATCGTCGAGCCGGAAGAGCGCCTGGTTCACGGCGACCGTTTGCCCCCGCGTGACGTGCAAATCGACGAGTTGCCCCGCCAGGGGCGCGGCGATGTACACGTACTCCCCTTCGAGGTAACCCTGCCACACACCCGGCGGGGTGGACCGACTGCAGCCGATCAGGAGCAGGGCGAGGGCGAAAGCCGCGCAGGGGCTGGAGCTCCGGGCCAGTCTCCCCAGGAGCCGCCCACGAAAAGCGGGGGTGAACCCCCGCACTCCAAAGGCTTCGCGACCCCGGACGTGCCTTGGAGCAACGCGCAGCGCCTGGAGTGCGTCCGCTTCAGCGGCGCTCTCCCCGCGCTCCACGAACCACCGCGCGGTCGGGTGACGCTGCTGCCGGGCGGCGTCGCGGCCAAAGGCTGTCCGGCCCCGGAGGACGCCCGCCCCACGGGGGTTACCAGGTTCCTGGCCCGGAGGCGTGACCGTCGCAGGGTCCGGGCAGCGAAGGTTCGTTGGCACAAGTCACCGGAGAAGAAACGAAATCGAGGTTGACGTGTCAAACAAATGTTTGAAACAATCGCTTCAAACATGAGCTTGCTTCCGGTGCCCCGCGCCACCGCCCCGGCCACCGTCACGCGCGATGCCCTGCTTCACGCCGCCGGCGAGGTGTTCGCCGAGGTCGGCTTTCACGCCGCCACCGTCCGGGACATCTGCCGCCGGGCGGGCGCGAATGTCGCCGCCATCAACTACCATTTCGGCGACAAGGAACGCCTTTACGTGGAGGTCCTGCGGTACGCCATGAACGAAGCCAACGCCCGCCACCCCTTCGATGGCGGCATCAACCCCGCCGCACCGCCCGCCGAACGGCTCCGGGCTTTCGTCCGCAATTTCCTCGCCCGCCTCTTCGATCCCGGCGAACACGACTGGCTCGGACGCCTGATGGCCCGGGAGATGATCCAGCCGAGCCACGCGCTCGACCTCATGGTCACCGAACGGATCCGTCCCATGGCCGATCATCTGCGCGACATCATCCGGCCGATCGTGGGGACCGGCTGCGATGAGGAGGCCTTGCGCCTTTGCGGATTCAGCATCGTGAGCCAGTGCGTGTTCTACAACCACTGCCGCTCCGTGGTCCGCAGCCTGTTCCCCGACCAGCGACTCACCCCGGATGCCGCCGAAGATCTTGCGACTCACATCACCCGGTTCTCCCTGGCCGCCTTGAAGGACCGGGCGCGCCGCCCGCGTACCCCTGCCCCGGCACGCCGCCCGCGGCGACGGCCTTCCCCACGTTGAACCCAAGGACACGGCACCACTCCCCTGACCCGCCGCGCAATGAACACCACCCGCCTTTCCCCCAACGCTACGCCGACCCTTGAGTCGGGTATCTCCCAGGCCCTTCATCTCTCCGTGAACCACCCCAGGAGCGCGGACCTCAGTCCGCAGGAAGCCTCCGTGAACCACCCCAGGAGCGCGGACTTCAGTCCGCAGGAAGCCTCCGTGAACCACCCCAGGAACGCGGACTTCAGTCCGCAGGAGGCCTCCGTGAACCACCCCAGGAGCGCGGACTTCAGTCCGCAGGAGGCCTCCGTGAACCGCCCCAGGAACGCGGACTTCAGTCCGCAGGAAGCCACGCCGACGCAGGGACGTCCCTGCGGGCTAAAGCCCGCGCTCCTCACCGGTAAATGGCGGCTGAACAGATCCGGAAGGTACCGGACGCTTCCCTCGGTGCCGCCCACCGAACACGCCTTCTCGCTCCGGAGGCGACGCGGGGCCGGTCGCACTGCCTTCGGCCTGACCTTGCTGACGGCCTTGCTCGCCTTGCAGGACGCCACTCAGGCCGGCAGTCCTGAACCCGCCGCCTCCGCCCCCGTTATCACCAACGCACTCCCCTGGCCCGAGCGTCCACTGACGCTCGAGGACTGCCTCAACATTGCCATCGAGCAGAACCCCGGCGTTCAGAAGAGCCGCAAGGACATCGAGATCGCGCACGGCGTGAGCATCCAGACCCGCGCGATTGTCCTTCCCAAGCTCCAGGCCACCGGCGACTACACCGCACGCGCGGATAGCGCCGTGGACATGCTGGAAATTCCGCCGGGAACAGTCTTTCCCGCGGGCATTCCCGTCATCGACCCCGGCAACGAGAACTGGACGGCCGGCGTGCGGGTCGTGCAGTCCATCTTCGAGGGCGGCCGGATGCGTTCCTCGCTGCGAACGGCCCGGCTGCTGAAGGAGCGGGCCCTGGCCGGCCACCAGGCGGTGCTGGCGGATACGGCGACCGACGTGCGCGTGGGCTTCTACAACGTTCTGCTCGGCGAACAGGAAATCACCGTGAGCCTCGCCTCGGTCGACTTGCTGGAGAACGAACTGGCCGACAGCCAGCGGCGTTTCAATGCCGGGACCGTGCCGCGCTTCAACGTGCTGCGCGCCGAGGTCGAACTCGCCAACGCGCGTCCGCGGGTCTCGCGGGCCCGCAACTCCTATCGGATCGCCAAGAACGTGCTCGTCAACCTGCTCGGCTACACGGTCCCGCAGGATGTCTGGGAGGACATCCCCCTCAAGCTCGCCGGCACGCTCGACGCACCGAAATTCGAGATCGCGGTTCCCGACGCCGTCCGGCTCGCCCTCGAACGCCGGCCCGAGCTGGTGGCGTTGCGGCACACCGAGGCCCTGCAACGCGAAGGCGTCACCGTGGCTCGCGCGGGCTATTATCCGCGGCTCGAGGGCTTCGCCGGCTACGGGGCTCGGAAGTCGGTGTTCACCCCGGACGTCGGGGATTATGTCCACGGTTGGGAAGCCGGCGTTCAGGCGGTCTGGAACATCTTCGACGGCGCCTACACGCGCGGCAAAGTCGCGGAGGCGCGGGCCCAACTCGACAAGGCCGGCATCGAAACCGACGACGTGACCCGCCAGATCGAGCTCGAAGTCCGGACCGCGTACTCCACCCTCGTGGAATCCTGGGAAGTGCTCGAGTCCCAACAGAAGACGGTCGAGCAGGCGGAGGAAGCCCTGCGGCTGGCGCGATCACGGGCTGACGCCGGTGCGGGCACCCAATTGGACGTGCTCAGCGCCCAGACCGCGCTGACCGAGGCGCGCACGACCACCATCCGCGCCAAGCGCGAGTACGCCGTCGCCCTGACCCGGCTCGAACGCGCCATCGGCGCTTACGCGCCATCGGCGACCCCATGAATGATGAGGACTCGTGGAGTCGGCCCGGCACTTCGACGTTCCTTTGCCGAAGATGTGTTGCTCACCGCCAACGCCCTGTTTGCCGAGGCGCAACAGTCCTTTGGCACCACGCGTCGTTTTGCCGAACTGGACGTTCCGACCGCGACGCCCGAGGGCTTGGTGCTGCTGAAGCTCTACGGGCTGCCGTCGCTTTACCGGCAGGGGCAAATTGACCGTGTGACCGTTTACGAGGCAGACATCACCAGCCCTGTCCAGCGCCACCGATGCAACGTCGGACCTTTGCTCCAGCGCTTGCAGCCTCAGCTCAGCGAGAACCCTTGCGGGACCTCCATGGCATCGTGTCGGACATCCAGACGCGTATCGCCCGATTCGAGCAGTTGAAGGGATCTTGAGCCGCTCCCGCCTCGCGTCCCGCCAAAGCGCCGCCCCAGCCCAAAAGCGGCTGCGGCACAGCGGTGAAAGCCAAACCCCACGAATCGAGCCGGACCTGCCCGCCGGTTTCGAGGTCGGCGATGAACAACACCCATTCGCCGCTCAGGTCGAGTCCGTCGAACGACGCGAGGGGAGGTTTCGGGTTGGGGGCGGAGCTGGCACCATACGCGTCGACTGGTCGGTGCACTCGCTCGGCCAGGCCCCGACTTCGAGACGCGAACCGCCGGTACACCCGCTCCTCTACCTTCTCCCCGGCTCGGGCGCGGCCCGGAACCGCGGGGTTTCGGTGCCTTTGCCTTCCGCGGGCATCGGCACGGCCACGTTCGTCTCGCCCAGCCTGGGAACCGTCGCCGGGTCAGCCGTGAAGCGCCGCGCCTCGCGAATGAAGGGAATCGTGCCTCCCGTCATCACGTGACGCACCCCCAGCAACACCAGAACCAACGCTATCCCGAGCGCCACCCGCAGCCGGGTCCGCTTGCGGGCGGCCGCCTTGCGCGCGGCGAGTTCCTGTTCGACCTGGGCCGTCTCGGCCGTCGGCGGGCCGCCACTCGACTCGATCTCGGCAAGGACGTGGTTCCAGTCCAGGCCCTCCACTGATTCAAAACTCAGTTGATAATAGAGTGCCTCGCACCCTTGGCGCCCGCAGAAGCCTTGCGCCAGCCGGTGCAGCTTCGGACTCACCGCAGGGTCCGGAGCCTCCGGGGCGGCGAGCGCGAGGACGTCCTCGGCCAGCAACCGGAACTGACACTGCGGGCAGTGGCCGTGAATGTTGCCTTGCAGCAGCCGGGCGAGGTTGCTGGACGAATGGGTCCGAAGGGCTCCCACCAGGGTCCGCGCAAACGGCGCGAGCGTTCGCAGGTCCACCTGCCGGACGAGAGGACTTTCAGGCATGACAGGCTGTGTTTGGAGTCGGGTCGCGGCTCGCGGCACCAGACCCGGGATGCTCAACGAAGCGGCTCATACCAGACCCAGTCCCGCGTGGGCTCGTAAGGATGGTACGGGTCAAGTGTCAGCGCCCTCGTAAAATCATGGGTCGCGGCGTGACCATCCACAAACAGGATCGGGGACATGAACTTGCCGCCGGCAATCCGCGGATCCTCGAACTCGTAACGGCCGGCGTGCCGGTGCCACTGATACCAGAAGATCGTGCCGTCCGAGGGCCGCGCGTACAGCCGCGCGGGCGGTTCGTGCATCAGAATGTGCAGAACGGGTTCCGAGACCCAGGACTCGGTCTGCCCGGCCAGACCGTCGACCGGGTCGGCTGGCGTTCGGCGGAAGCCTCCCCCTTGGGGCACGGTCAGGCTGCCGGCGTTGTAATGGTAACTGGTCCCGAGCGCCTGGAAATTCGAAGGCACGATGCCCAATGCCGGCTGACCCTTGTCCCGGATGCACCGGTAGACCGGGGAGGGCGACACATACGCGTTCAGCGGGCGGGACTGCGCCATCGCCGACCATGATGAAAGCGGCTCGACCGGATCATGACCCCCCAGCCCGAACTGCAGGTCCTTGCCAATCCACACGTTCGCCGCCGTGGGATGCGGTTCGAGAATGGTCCTGGGCGGAAAACGGAAGTCGTGGTCGTCCCGGTACAGTTGGAGACCCACCCCCAGCTGCCGCAGGTTGCTGACGCAGTTGATCTCGTGGGCCTTTTCCTTCGCACCGCTCAGACCTGGCAACATCATGCTGGCCAGAATCCCGATAATCGCGATCACCACCAGGAGCTCGATCAACGTGAAACCGTCCCTCCCGGCAGCGGATGAACGCACCCCGCCAGGAGATCGCGGTGAAAGGACTGGGCTCCGGGATCCACTCATGAGCTTGCAGGCGGGCCGAGTTCTCCCCCCGCACCGCCTTACGGTCAAGAACAAGCACACCGTGTGCCGGAAGGGAACGAGTCCCGAATCCGCGTGGCGCGACGCTGCGCGGACCCGGGGACCCGGCACTCACAGGCCTTCTGAGCCCTCGAAACGCACCCGGGCACGTCGCCGACTGAGCTACCGTGGCGCGGGCAGTTCAATCCGCCACATCCCCCGCAGATCCCCCAGCTTGAATCCCGTCGCCTCGTCCGTCGGGTAAAGCTGCGCCAGGAGGGCGGACGTCGCCGGTTGCAGGTCCACGCCCGGCACTCCATGACACTGCAGACAGAGCGGGTTCGTGATCACGATCGGTGCGTAGAAGACCACCAGATCCGCCGACGCCGGGCGGACGATCGGCGGCGGCTTCTCGCCCCGGTCCAGGGCCATCTTGAACTGACGCAGGATCTCGAGCTCGGCGCCGGCGACCTTGTTGGTCGGATTTCGGGCCTTGTGCGTCAGGCGCTGGAGGCGCACCTGGTTCGTGGCCGCCACAAGTTCAGTGAGGGGGTAGGCCTTCTCGGAGCAGTAGGGCAGCGCGTTGGTGATGCCCCCGGTGACCAGGGCCTGCCCCAGGTTCGTGCTCAGCAGGGCGAAGGCCTGTCCGGCGATGGCCTTGCCGCGCTCGAGCGCCGCGGTTTCGATTGCTGCCGGCAAGGCGCGCTGCGCATCGGCAGCGGCAGTCCGGGGCTTGCAGCCGATCACCAAGGCCGTAACGGCTGTCGCGAGCAGAACAAAGACGGGGAGGCGCATGGTCGGACGTTTTTACGGTTTGACGGTCTTCCGCATCAGTTCCACGAGCTCGAACGGCCGGTCGAATCCGTTGGCCGCCGCCAGCTCACGGAGGGTTTGTTTGGCATCCGCCTGGTAGCCCTTGGCCTTGAGGTTCGCGATCACGTCATTCAACTCGAGATGTTCATCCGCGCAGAACTGCTCGACCGTCTTCCAGCCGAGACCTCCGCCATGGCCCGCCCCACCGCCACCGCCACCGGCTCCCTCTCCGCCTCCCCCCGGCCCTCCGGCGGCGCGCCCGGGCCCACGTCCAGCCCCTCGGCCCTTGGGCTCGAGCTCCGCCAGGATCACCTCGTAAATGCGACTGGCGGGGACGTGGCTTTGACGGGCCAGGACTTCCACAACGATGTCCGGCGCGTGCCCGGTGATGCCAGCCTGTTGGAGCCTTTCTTGCGCCAGCTCGAGACGGACGCCCGCCTTCTGCGCCAGCTCGCTCAAGGTCAGCAGCTCGGCATGTGGAATCGGTGCGCGTTGCGCCGGTTGATCCCACCCCTGTTTGAGCTGTTCGCCCGCCGCGAGCAACCAACCAAACGGCGGCGCCTTGGCGATCGCGGCCCAGCCTATCGCCCCGGCGGTCACCACGGCCAGAACCCACTCCAACCGCAGCCCAAAACGCCGCGTCACCCGGCTCTTGAAGTAACCCACCAGCGGCCGCCAGTTGAAAAAAACATGGAAGGCCGCCACCGCCAGAAACACGGCGCTGAACGACGTGTGGACCGCGATCCACTGATGCTTGGTGAGGGCGCCGAGGCTCCAATCGGTCCAGTTCGCCACCCTGCCCGGCGGCGAGAGGAAGAGCACCGCCCCGCTGACCAGGGCGCCCAGGAAGCAGGCGGTCAGGAACACACTGGTGAACGTGCGCCAGACAAACCGGCGCGGGGAGGTCGGAAGTTCGGTCATACGGCTGCAAGAGCCGAGCCGTGACGTGACTCGAGGTTACAACGGGGCGCGAAGAGGCCCGGCTTGCACCCGGCGTTCGGATGCGCCCGTTCCGCCCGCCGAGGTTCAAACCAGCCGCTTGTGAGCGGGATCGAGCGCGAGCTTGGCGACGAGGTTCTTGACCTGCTGCGCCCGGCTTTTGTCCGCCACCAGCGTGGCGTCGTCGGTCTGCACGATCACCGTGTCGCGAAGACCCACCACGCAGATGGGGGTCCGCCGTGACTTGCTCCGCGCGTCGTAAATCACGTTCCGGGCGGCGTCCACGTGAACGAAATCGGCGGCGGCGGCGTTCCCCTCGGCATCCGCCTTCAAGTGACGCGCCAGGGCCGGCCACGCCCCCAGATCATCCCAACTGAAGCTGCCGTCGGCACAGACGACGTTGTGCGCCTTCTCGAGGAGCGCGTAGTCGATGCTGATCTTCCGCACCGCCGGGTAGTCTTTCGCGAGCAAACGGTCCAGAGCCGCCGGGCTCCTGGCCGCGGCCTCGAACCAGCGGTGACACGCGGCGTTCATGTCGGGCTGATGAGCCTCCAGCCCGTTGGTGATCGTCACGAAGGACCAGACGAACATGCCCGCATTCCATCGGTACCGGCCGCTGTTCACATACTCCAGCGCCGTGTCGTAATCGGGCTTTTCGCGGAACTGCTCGGCTTTGAAGAACGTGGTTTTGATGCGCTTGGCCCCTGAGGGGGCAGGAAGCTCCGGACCGAGCTTGATGTAACCGTAACCGGTCGCCGGCTCGGTCGGCTTGATCCCGATGGTGACAATCACCTGGCCGCGCGTCGCCAGGTCAAACGCGTCGCCCAGGACCTGCTGGAACTTCCGCTCGTCCGGGATCACGTGGTCGGCCGGCAACACGGCCATGACGCCCGTCGTGCAGCGCGAGCCCACGATCGCTGCTCCCAGGGTGACGGCCGCACAGGTGTCGCGACCGACCGGTTCCGCGATGACATTGGCCTTCGGCAGCTTCGGAAGTTGCTTCCGAACCTCGGGCGCCTGGGCCGCATTGGTGATGATCAGAACGTTCTTGAGCGGCACCAGTGGCGCCACACGGTCGACGGCCTGCTGCAGGAAGGAGCGTTCGCCCAGCAGCCGGATCAACTGCTTGGGCGTCTTTTCACGGCTCACGGGCCAGAAGCGCTCGCCGCGTCCGCCGGCCATGATGATGACGAAACGGTTGTCGGGTCCAAGGGTCTTGGGCTTCATAAGAATCTCACGCCATCCATGCCCGCGGACGGTTTTCGATCGCGCGATCCGCCAGCAGGGAACGGGTCAAAGCCGCGTTCGCCTCGACCTGGAAGTCGAACATGCCGACGCACAGGAAGTCGGCCCCGCTTTCCAGGGCGTACCGGAACCCGGAGGCCGGCGGTATGGCGCCCGCCGCAAGGATCTTGAACGCAATCCACGGCTTCTCCACGCCGGACATCACGCGCACGGTGCGTTCCGGTTCCATGTCCCAGTAGTTGTCGGCCGGATTGTCGATCACCATCAACTCCTGGTCGGGCCGTCGCGCGGACCAGTACTTCGCGTGGTGGCACGTCTTCACGTAAAAATCCGGGTCAAAGCCGCGCTTCTCGGATTCGACCACCACCTCGATCTGGTGGGCACCCACGCCTCCGGGCACGCCTTGGGCCTTGATGAACGCCACGCATTGGCCGAGCAGATCCAGGTGCCCCTCCTTGAGCCAGCGATCCCCGATAACCCCCTGCACATACACGGCCTTCGCCCCGAACTCGATCGACTGCCGGATGTTGGTTCTCCAATCGTCAATGCCCGGATGTCCCTCCGCAATCCACTGGATCTTGCCACCGCGCTCCTTCCAGTACCGGGCGAAGAGGTCCATGACGTTCTTGCGCGGGTCGGCGATGATGGCATTCACCCCATTGCGCTCCAGCAGTTCCAGGGTGTCCAGGACCTTGGCGGGGGTGTTGTAGGCACGCATCAGGCTCGGCACATACTGCAAGTCGCGGGCATGGGCCCAGCCGCTGAGCAGGTTGCCGCCCGAAATCAGCCGGCTGAGCGTCAACCCGCGAATCTTGCCGGTCGGAAGATGGGAACGCGACAGGTTGGGCTCGGCCGGGACGGCCGCTGCCGCGTGCAGGACGCCTTGCCCGGTGGTGGCGGCCGCGCCGGTCGCCACGGAGCCGGCGATGAAACGGCGGCGGGAGATCGATTCGGTCATAGCTAGGTTCCGGAGGGCTTGACCGCCGGTCACCAACGCCCGGCGGCGGGACTCCGCGGGAACCGGTTTGAGTTAAGCTCGCCTTTCCGTAGCGGGCAACGGTTTTGGAGCCATCGATGCAGCGGCGTTTGATTAAGCAACAGCCCCACTCCAGGCAACCCGCCTTCCAACCGGCCTCCCTCGACGCATGGCGAACGGAATCCTGATATAGCTACTTCACGATCTTGCACAGCCGAGTCGGGGTTCGATGGTCGTTGCCGTCCGGTTGTCGCCCGTTGCCACCCTTCAGCTCGCGCCACTCGTCCGGCCATGGCGGCCTTTGCAGTGCTTAACGCCGAGCCCGGTGTTCTCGGTGTTCTCCCGAGGCTTGCCCGAATCGGCCGAGCTCCTAGGCTGGGGGCGATGTTCCGACCGGAAGACCTGTTTGATTTGAGCCAGACGGAGCACGCCTCGCTGTTCGAAGGATGCGAGCATGCGTGGGACGCCCTGAAACGATTGAAGGATTATGTCCGCGCCCACCTCCGGCCGGCGCTTCACCATCGGCAGGAAGGCAATGCCTGGATCGGAAAGGACGTCTTCATCGGTGAAGGTTCCGTCGTCGAGGACGGGGTGTCCATCAAGGGGCCGGCCATCATCGGCCGCCACTGCAAGATCCGCCACGGCGCTTACCTCCGGGAAGACGTGCTGGTGGGCGATGGCTGCACCATCGGGAACGCATCCGAAGTCAAACACTCCGTGCTGTTCAACAAGACCGAAGTCCCGCACTTCAACTACGTGGGCGACTCGATCCTCGGCTACGCCTCCCATCTCGGGGCCGGCGCCAAGATCTCCAACCTCAAGATCACGCCCGGCAACGTTTCGATCGACCTGGAAGGCCGGCCCTTTGACACCGGTCTCCGGAAATTCGGGGCCCTGCTCGGAGACCATGCCAACGTGGGCTGCAACGCTGTCCTCAACCCCGGCTCGATTCTGGGCCAAAACTCCGTGGTTTACCCGAATGTGAACTGGCGCGGAATTCTGCCGGCCAACATGATCGCCAAAAACCGGGCTGCGGTTGAAGTCTCCCTGAAGCGACCGCGTCACCCGTAATCGTTGCTCCATGCAGGAGTCTGAGCACCTGAAACGCCCAGGAAACCGCGCCCCGGTGAGGAACGCGTCGGGATGATCTCCGTCCTCGAAGCTCAACCCGCCGGCACCGACGACCTCGTCGAGCAGGTACGCCTGTTCTTCTCGCCGGAGGGCGTCCTGGGCCGGGCCAGCAACTTCGAATACCGCCCGCAACAGCAGGAAATGGCCATGGCCGTTGCGCGCGCCCTCGTCGCCCAGGAGCATCTCATTGTCGAGGCGGGAACCGGGGTGGGCAAGAGCCTGGCCTACCTCGTGCCAGCCATCCTGTTCGCGGTGGCACGGAAGAAAAAAGCGGTCATCTCGACGCACACGATCAATCTGCAGGAGCAGCTCACCGAGAAAGACCTTCCCCTCCTGGAACGTATTCTCCCGGTCTCGTTCCAGTACACGATGCTCAAAGGCCGCGCGAACTACCTCTGCACCCGCCGCCTGAAGAAAGCCATGCAGCAGGCGGAGGGCCTCTTCACGTCCACCGAACAACAGGAATTGGCCCGCATCGCCGAGTGGTCCAGACAGACCCGGGACGGCAGCCTCTCCGACTTCGACGAGGAACCCGATCCCAAGGTCTGGACGCAGGTGTGCTCGGAACGCGGGCTGTGCTCGCCGAAACAGTGCGGTCACGCCTCTGACTTCGTGAAGACCGGGGGCGACCCGTGTTTTTTTCAGCGCGTCCGAAGCCGGATCCTTTCCGCGGATGTGTTGGTGCTCAACCACACCCTGTTCTTCATGCATCTGGGCGGCCTCGAGGAGGGAGTCGATGAGGGGGTGCTGTTCAAGAACGATTTCGTCATCTTTGACGAGGCGCACACGGTGGAGCAGGTGGCGGCAAGGCATATCGGCTTGAGCGTCTCCAGCAGCCAGGTCCGGTTTTCCCTCCAGCGTCTCTGGAACCCGCGAACCCAGAAAGGCCTGCTCGCCCTGCTCCGTCAGGGCCGGGCGGTGGAGCTGGTCGCCGAGGTCTTCCGCCAGAGCGACGCCTTCTTCGAGGCCGTGGAAAGCGCCTGCGACGAACTGCAGTCGGATACGCCCTCGTGGTCTCACGGAAGCGATCGCGGCGAACCCGCCTCGGACTCGGGAAAACGCCGCAGGTCGTGGAGCGAACTGCGCATCCGCCGCCCCGAACTGGTGCCGGATTCCCTCACGCTTCCGCTGCGCCGCGTCTCGGAGGCGATTCGGGAGCTGATCGACATGGCCGAGGACAAGGACACCGCAACCGAGCTCCTGGAATGCAACCGCCGCCTGATCGAGCTCCGTGAGGAAGTCGGCGTCTTCCTCCAGCAGAGCGCGACGGAGCACGTTTACTGGGTCGAGCGCGCCGGCCGCACCCAGAAGAGCATCGCCCTGAACGCGGCCCCGGTGGAGGTCGCCGACTTTCTGCGCCGCCGTCTTTTCGGAAGCGACACCTCCGTGATCCTCACCAGTGCCACGCTGGCGATGGACAATCGCCACCTCGGCCACCCGGGCAAGCCGCGCCGTGGCGCCCGCGACGGTCTGAATTACATCGCCTCCCGCGTCGGGGCAGACCAGGCCACGCTCCTTCAAGTCGGCTCCCCCTTTGACTACGAACGCCAGATGCGCGTCTTCGTGGTCGGCAAAATGCCGGATCCACGCGACGAGAGCTACCGGGACTCCCTGGTGAACTGGATCGAACATTTCATTCGCAAGACCCACGGCAAGGCGTTCGTCCTGTTCACCAACTCCAAGCTCATGCAGGAGATCGGGGAGGCCCTCGAACCCTTCTTCGCGCAGCTCGGCCTCGAGTGCTTTGTCCAGGGCACCGGGATGCCCCGCTCGACCATGCTCGAACGCTTCAAGGAGGATGTGAACTCGGTGCTCTTCGGTACGGACAGCTTCTGGCAGGGCGTCGATGTGCCCGGCGAGGCGCTCAGCAACGTGATCATCACCCGCCTGCCCTTCGCGGTCCCCGACCACCCGCTCAGCGAGGCGCGCATTGAGCGCATTGAAGCCCGGGGCGGCAATGCCTTTGCGGAATTATCGCTGCCCGAAGCCATCCTCAAGTTCCGCCAGGGTGTCGGCCGGCTGATCCGCACCCGGACCGATTCGGGAATCATTGTGCTGCTGGACAACCGGGTGCTGACGAAGCGGTATGGGCAGGCGTTTCTTGACGCGCTGCCGAAATGTCCGGTCGAGGTGGTTTGAGCGGCGGGTGGAGGCGACGTTGCCCCGGGTCGCCTTGAGTTCACATTACTATGAACTGACCCCGCGGGTCATTTCCCCTGCGTGAACGCCCCCTTCGTCCGGGTCCGAATCGCGTACAGCCCCTTGCTCGCCGTGATGAACAGCGTCTGCCGATCCGCGCCTCCGAAACAGACGTTGGCCGTCCAGTTCTCCGGAACGGGAATCTGATCAATCTGCTTGCCCGTCTTGTCGAAAACCGTCACCCCGCGGCCGGTCAGGTACAGGTTCCCCTCGGCGTCGAGGGTCATGCCGTCCGAACCCAGTTCACAGTGCAGCACGCGGTCGGCGAGTGAACCGTCAGGCTGAATGGCGAAGCGGTAGGTCTTGCGGTCGCCGATGTCGGCCACGTACAGCGTCTTCCCGTCGGGCGTGCCCACGATGCCATTGGGCTGCTTGAGGCTGTCGGCCGCGCGCCTGACGGTCTTGCGGTCGGGAAGCACGCGGTAGACGTGCTGACCATCCTGGGGCCGATCCTTGTGCTGCCACCAGGGCCGCGGATAAAAGGGATCGGTGAAGTAGAGCGAGCCGTCCGGATGGCACCACACGTCGTTCGGTCCGTTCAGTTTCTTTCCTTCGTACTCGCTGAAGAGCACGGTCTTGGTCACCACACCCCGGGTGTCGAGGCAGGCGGCAGGAATGAGCCACATCTCGTTTTTCTCATCGGCGCACGCCAGGAGATCCCCCTTGGCATCGATGCACATCCCGTTCGCCCGGCCCGCGGGCTGGGCGAAGGTCGTCAGCTTGCCGTCGACACTCCACTTGAGAATGCGGTCGTTGGGTTGATCGGTGAAGAAGACGTTGCCGGCCGCGTCCGCGGTGGGACCTTCGGTGAACTGGAATTCACCCGCAAGCTTCTGCAACTCGGCACCGGGCGCGACCACGCGGTCGGCCGCCATTGAGGAAAGGGTCATCGTCAGGATACCCATGGCACCCCGGAAAAGTCGGAGGGTCTTCATGGACTGGGGACCATGCCTTGGGATCCGCCTTTCGTAAAGGCTGGATGGGGCGGGGTTCCGCTCGGAAAAGGACCCGTGGGAGGCGGGGTTGCGGCGGCGACGATCTCCTGGGATCGCCCGGGCTGGCACCCCGCGCCCTCCATGCTATCCTCCAGTCGGGACTCAACGCATCCGACCCTATGCAAATCGCCACCCAACTGGCCCTCTTTGTTGCCAACCAACCCGGGGCGCTCGCCCGTGTCTGTGAGGCCTTGAGCGAAGCTGGCCTCAACATTTACGCCGTCTCGACCAGCGACACCGTGGATCACACCGTGCTCCGCATGGTGGTGAGCGACCCGCGCAAGGCCGTCTTTCTTCTGGAGGAACGGGGCATGCTCGTCCTCGAAAGCGAGGTGATCCTCGTGGATGAACCCAACCGACCCGGCGTCCTGGCCAGAATTGCGCGGCGTTTCGCCGACGCCCAGATCAACATCGACTACCTGTACTGCGCCGCTTCTTCCGAAGTCAGCCAGGGTTTGCTCGTGATCCGCGTCAAGGACGCCCGGAAGGCGTTGGAAATCCTGGAGGCGGCAGCCTGAGCGCGCCCGACCTCTTCTCCTCAGTACCGCTTCACGAATTTCTTGCGATCGGCGTCGCCGTCGCCGCCGCTGCCCGCGTCCGGCGCGTCGCTTTTACCTTCCGGAGAGGCTCCCTCCTGCCGGGACGTACTTCCGCCGCCCGCCGGGGCGACATTGGCCGTGCCGGAACCTCCGGCAGCTGAAGCGGCGTCCGAAGCGGCCACGAAGGCAATCCGCAATCCGGTGAGGGTTTCTCGCAGCATCCCGGCCTCGTCCGGGCTCAGGTTGCCCCGCGTCTTGGCCTCGAGCATGTCCAGGGTATCGATGAAGAGGCTGGCGGCGTGGAGATCGACCGTCGGTTTGTCGGTGTCGGGACGGGGCGCCTTGCCCAGGAACATCATGGCCATGTTCG
The DNA here is from genome assembly GCA_964535555.1 of uncultured Verrucomicrobiota bacterium. Classification (GTDB taxonomy): domain Bacteria; phylum Verrucomicrobiota; class Verrucomicrobiia; order Limisphaerales; family J093; genus DSVZ01. The sequence continues at coordinate 18,835 of CAZHUS010000051.1, read as the reverse complement.
CCTGTTGCAGGACCATGCCGTTGAACAGGGCGGACTGTCGCAGTTCCGGGCTGGAGCGCATCGAGTCGGTTTGAGAATGGCTGGGTTCGCTCATGGAGGGGGGGAGGAATCCTCTCGGGAGGGGTTGCCTTGGAGGAAGTGGACCAGGTATCGCAGCCGGTCCTCGAGCTTGGCCGTTTCGAGGATGACCTGACGCTGATGCGCGTCCTGGAGCAACGTGGCGGACACCAGGTCCGTCAACTGCTCGGCGTCCTCAAGCTGCGCGAGATGGGTGAGGGCGTGGTGAAAGGTCTCGATCGTGAACGGCGCGTTGCCGGCGGCATCCGGCTCCGGCTGGCCCTGGAGGGTCGTGGGCGTGCCGGACTTGAGCCGGTCCTGGACCAGCTCGAGCACGCGCATGGTGAGGGCATGGACCGCCAGGCCATGGTCGCCCGTGGCTTGGAGCGGAATGGCTTCGTGCCGTCGGTAGGGCCGGTACTGGGTCGTTTTCCCCAACCGCACGCGAGCCACCCCCTGAAGGATCAGGTTGGAAGTCCCGTTCGCCTGGGTGACGCAGGCCCGGACGAGACCAAGGCCCGCCACGCCGGACGGAGTCTCCCGGCTGCGATCCCGCCGGCGCATGGCCACGGCGAAAACCCGGTCTCCCGAGAGCACATCCGCTAGCATGCGCCGGTAGCGCGGTTCGAAAATGTGCAGCGGCAACATGGCCTGGGGGAACAGGATCACGTTGCTCAGCGTCATCACCGGCACGGAGGACGGCAACTGCATGTCGGTATTGTAAGCAGGAGGGATGCCTCGGCAAGAACTGCTCAGTAGGTGACCAACGAGGCCACCGCGAGTCCCCCCAGCCGCTCGCGCCCCCCGAGCGCCGCCAGCTCGATCACGAACCGCACCTGCAAGACCTCCGCCCCGAGCCGGCGGAGCAGGGAGACAGCGGCCTTCGCGGTTCCTCCCGTGGCCAGCAGGTCGTCGACCAGCAACACCCGCGCACCCGGCCCCACCGCGTCGCCATGGATCGCCAGGGTGCTCGAACCGTATTCGAGGTCGTAGCTCTCTTCGAGCGTGGTCCAGGGCAGCTTGCCCTTCTTGCGCACCGGAACCAGGCCCGCTTCCAGCTGGAGCGCCGCGGCTGCCGCGAAGATGAATCCCCGGGCGTCCACACCGGCCACCGCATCAACCTCTCCCGGCCGGTAAGGCAGCGTGAGCCAGTCCACCACTCCCGCGAACAGCCTTCCGTCCGCGAGGACGGGCGTGATGTCCTTGAACTGGATGCCCGGCTTCGGGAAGTCGGGGACGTTGCGGATGGCGGCTCGGATTTCGGACGCGGTGGCTCTCTGCGTGCTCATAAGGTGCAGCAAGGCGCGGGAATTTCAGGGAACGGAGGCAGGCGTGCGGTTCAGCTCCGCTGACGCTCGAGCTTGTTGATCATCCGGCGCAGTTTGTTCAGCGCCAGGTTCTGAATCTGACGGATGCGCTCCCGCGTCACGCCGAAGTGCGCGCCGACCTCCTCGAGGGTCTTCTCCGTGCCGCCATCCAATCCGAAACGGTAACGCAGGATGCGCTGCTCGCGCTCGTCCAGGCGCTCGATCATTTCGCCGAGCATGTGGGTGACGGTCTTCTCCTCGAGCATTTCGTAAGGGTCGATCGCCCGCTCGTCTTCGACGACCTCGGCATACGTGTTCGATTCGTCGTCGCCGATGGGCGCGTCGAGGGACGCCGGCCGGATCGACGCGATGCGCAACTGGGCGATCTTGCTGGGCGACACCCCGAGTTCCTCGCCCAACTCCTCATCGGTCGGCTCGCGACCGAACACCTCCTGCAGCTTCATCGCGATGCGACGCATCCTCGAGATCTTGTCGACGAGATGAACGGGGAGCCGGATCGTCTTGGCCTGGTTGGCGAGAGCGCGTTTGATGGACTGCTTGATCCACCAGGCTGCGTAGGTGGAGAGCTTGCCGCCCTTGGCGGGGTCGAAGCGCTCGACGGCCTTCATCAGGCCGAGGTTTCCTTCGTTGATGAGATCCAGCAGGGGAAGTCCCAGGCCGTCGTAGTCGTGCGCGATCTTCACGACGAGGCGCAGGTTGGCGCGGATCATGTGGTCGCGCGCCTTGCGGTCACCGCTTTTGATCCGGGCCGCCAGTTCGGTCTCCTCTTCAATCGTGAGGAGGCGGACCTGGCCGATTTCGCGGAGGTAAAGGCGGATGGCCGAGTCGCCGTCGTAGCTGCCGCGTTCGCGTGGTGTGGACTCGCGCGGCCGCTCGCGCAGGGGCCGGCTTTCCGCCTCGGCATCAGGAGTTAAGGGAGGCGGCGGCGTCAAGAGCTCTCCCTCCCCACGGGGAACCGGGGGATCGGCGTGGCCGGTCGTCTCAGCGGAAGCGTGTGACGCACGCGGACGTTTGGGTTTATTCCCACCCACGATGCTTTGAGCTGTCTTCGCAACCATCGTGGTACTCACGAAAGGGTGGGGCAAGCAAATTGCATGACGCAGAATGCACTGCGGGGCGCCGGTCGACCAATGCTGCCATCGGAGTATTGACACCGGCTACTCGCGACGAACCTCAGAAAACTCGAGCCCATAGCACTTTCAGATATCGGCTGTCCGGGCAATTGGCCATCACCGGGTGATCTGGCCCTGCCCCGGTTCGGTCGAGGAACTGCAAGTGGCGTTCCACCCGGCGCGAGGCCCGGATCACAAAACCGTCAAAGTCCTCGGTCGAGACCAGACCCGAGCATGAGCAGGTCACCAGGAGCCCCCCGGGCACCAGCAGCCGCATGGCCAGCCCGTTCAAATCCTCATAGCGCTGCTGTCCCTCGGCGAACGCGTCCCGGCTCTCGACCAGCTTCGGCGGATCGACCACCACCACGTCCCAGAGGCGTCCGTTGCGCTGCATCTGGCGCGCATAGCTGTAGGCATCGCAATGCACCCAGTCCACCCGGGCCAGATTGAGGTTGGCGTTCCGTCGCGCCTGGGAAATCGCACGCTCGTCCAGGTCCACTCCCGTCACTTCCGCCGCCCCGCCCGCCACGGCGGCCGCCAGGGCAAAGCCCCCGCTGTAGGTGCACAGGTCCAACACCCGGGACTCGCGTCCCACCAGGCGCGACAGGCGCCACCGGTTTTCCCGCTGGTCGCAAAAAAAGCCCGTTTTATGGCCCGACGCAAAATCGACTTCGAAGCGGATGCCGTGCTCCTGGATCTTGACGGGCGGTTGCCGCGTGGCCGGAGCCGCCTTCGTGGGAATCCGTTCCATCTGCGCCACGTGCTCGTCAACGGCGACCACCTCCCGTCGTGTTCCCAAGCGCTGATGAAGGTGCGGCAGCCAGACCGGCAGACGCTGCCACACGCCGAGGCTGTGCGCCGAGACGCTGAGGACCTCGGCGTACTTGTCCACGATCAGACCGCTCAAACCGTCTCCATCGGAAGACACGACGCGAAAGGCGTCCGTGGCCTCGGGAAGCCGCAGCAGCCGCAGCCGCAGTTCCACGGCCCGGTCCAGGAGCCCGCGCAAATCATCCTCGCCAAAAGGCTCGGCCCCGCGGTGCAGCAGGCGGAGCGGCACCCGCGCCCTGGGGTTGTACAGCCCGGCGCCAAACGGCTGACCATCCTTGTCGTAAACCTGGACCAGATCGCCCGCCCGCGCATCCGGCGAGGCCGCCTTGATCATCGCCGGGTAGAACGTCGGTGTGGCGCTGAAATACTTCAGCTGAACCCAGGGCGACCTCCGGGCCGTCACCCCGAGGGCCGGGCCGGAACGCGACCCGGGCGGCTCGCCGTCGCCACTCCGGCGGACGGGAGGAACAGGCTCCGCTGGCACAGTCATTCGGGCTCAAGCTGCCCTTGCCCGGGGACGGTCGCGAGCGAAAACCACGCTCGAGCGGCGGCGGCTTCCACGCCGCGCGCGTGAACCGCGCGGGGAACAGGTCGGACGACGCGGCACGGAGCCGGTGCGATTGTCTTCGAAGCGGTCTCGGTCCCTTTCCGCGGGTTACCGTCAACCGGGCCTTGCACCGTCCCCAACCCCTCGACATTCCACACCCTTGCGGAACGCCGCTCATCCATTACGCTTTTCACCAGTTCCACGGCTCAATCCAGGTTCGCACGCATGAACTCACGCCGATTTACGTCGCTGGGCCTCCTCGCCTGGTGCGGCTTTCACCTCGTCGCCCAGGAATCGCCGGCGATCCGGCTTGATACGGTGGGCTATCCTCCCGACGCGCCCAAGCGCGCCACCATCGCCGCTCCCGGCCAGGCCTTCGCCATTGTCCGGGCCGCGGATGGAACTCGCGTCTTCGAGGGCACCCTTTCGCCGCCGGTCGCCAATGCCGACACCGGGGAGGAAGTCCGCACCGCCGACTTTTCGAAGCTGACCCAGCCAGGCGTGTACCGTTTGAACGTTGCGGGTGTGGGCCAGTCTCCCGTCTTCCATGTCGGGGCGGATGTGTACCGCCAGGCCTTCCGCACCGCCACGCGTGCCATGTACCTCTGGCGCTGCGGCACCGCGGTCCGCGGCGAACATGACGGCCAGACCTTCGCCCACGGGCCCTGCCATCTCGAGGATGCCTGGCTGGATGTGGTGAACGGTCGTCACGAGCACAAGGCCGCGGCGGGCGGCTGGCACGACGCCGGCGACTACAACAAGTACGTCGTGAACGCCGGGGTCACCGTCGGTGTGCTGTTTCGTGCCTGGGAGGATTTCGGTCCCGCCATCCGGTCGGTCTCCCTGGACCTTCCCAAGTCGGGCGGGGCGCTGCCGGATTTCCTCGCAGAGCTCAAATGGGAAGTGGACTGGCTTCTCACGATGCAGGCGGAGGATGGCGCCGTGTATCACAAGCTGAGCACGAAGAATTTCGGTCCCTTCGTGTTGCCCGAGCTCGAGACCACCGAACGCTACCTGACGCCGGTCAGCTCGGCCGCCACCGCCGACTTCGTGGCCATGCTTGCCTTGGCGGCCCGGCATTTCCGGCCCTACGACGCCACCTACGCGGAGCGGTGCCTCGAGGCGGCGCGGAAAAGTCACGCGTACCTTCGGGAGCACCCGGCGAACCTGAATGCCGACCTGACCGGCTTTCGTACCGGCGCTTACGCCACCCGGGACGATGACGACCGGCTGTGGGCGGCGGCGGAGCTCTGGGAAACGACCGGCGAGGCCGGCGTGTTGGAGGAGCTCGAGTCGCGCCTGCGCACGGCGAATGCGCGCGTCGCCCCGGATTTCGACTGGGGCTCCGTCGGGAATCTCGGCGCGCTCACCTATCTGGCCTCCGCGCGGTCGGGGAGGGACGCGGCGCTGCTCACGCCGTTGCGGGAGAACCTCCTCGCCACCGCGGACGAAATCGTCCGGGCCTCGCTCAGCCACGGTTACGCGCGGCCGTTGGGGAATCGATACTATTGGGGCTGCAACGGCGGGGTCGCCCGCCAGACGGTGCTTCTCCAGGCGGCGTTCCGTGCGAGCGCCAAACCCGCGTATCGCGAGACCGCGCTGGACGCCCTGCATCATCTCTTCGGCCGCAACCTCCATGGCCGCTCCTATGTGACGGGCGTGGGATACCGTCCACCGCTGCACCCGCACGATCGCCGGTCGGGCGGAGATGAGGTCGAGGCGCCGTGGCCCGGTTACCTGGTCGGCGGTCCCAATCCGAAGGCGATGGACTGGAAAGACGAACAGGCCGACTACCGTTCAAACGAAATCGCCATCAATTGGAATGCCGCCCTGATCTACGCCCTCGCCGCGTTTCTCGACGCCGCTCCGACTCTCCCCTCGACTGCCTTGGAAACCGGGAAGCGTCCCGACGTCGTTTACGTGCCGACGCCGCAGATGGTCGTGGACCGCATGCTCGAACTGGCGCGGATTCAACCGGACGACGTGCTCTATGACCTGGGGTGTGGCGACGGACGGATTGTGGTGACCGCGGCCCGACGCTACGGGATTCGCGCCGTCGGCTTCGACATCGATCCCCGAAGGGTCAAGGAGTCGCTCGAGAACGTGCGTGCCCAGGGCGTCGAGCACCTGGTCAGCATCCGTCAGCAGGACATTTTCACCGTGGATCTCAGCCAGGCCTCGGTGGTGACGTTGTACCTCCTGCCCCAGCTGAACGTGCGCCTGATGCCGCAGCTCGCCCGGATGCGCCCCGGGTCGCGCATCCTGTCGCATGATTTCGACATGGAAGGTGCCAAGCCCACGCACATCGAGCGCCTGATGGTCGAAGGCGAGAGCGCGACCGCGGGTGAAGAAATCCCGTCGAACCACACCATCTACCAATGGCTGGTTCCGTGGGAAGCCGAGCCGCAGAAGTCCAAACCGTGAGCTGCGCCTGACTCGTTGCTGAAAGGGGTCCGCTTTCGGCTTTCAGGGCCACCCATATTCGGACGGCTTCCGGCCGATGACCGATGCGGCCCGGGCCATGGACCGTCTCACGGCGTGAGCACTTCGCTCAGTTTCACCGGGGTCCCGCCCCGGCGTTTGCTCAGGTCGGCGGCTTCCATGAACGCAAACAGCTCGATGGTCTCCTCCGGCGCGATGGGCGCCACCCCGGTTTGGAAGAACTTCATCACTTCGCGAATGAGCGGTCGGTAGTCGCCCCCGGGCTTCTGGTCCAGAACGGCCTTGGTGCCGAACAGCGTCACGCGGTACGGGGCTGCCGCGTTTCGAATACCGATGAGCGTACCCACGCGCCTGTTGTCCCAGGTTCCCGTGACGACGTCGGTGTCCGGCGTGCTGGTGCGCACCACGCTCTGGCAGCCGCGGCCCAGCACCGCATAGAGGGCTTCCGTGGGATGAATGCCATACCAGAACAGGTCCGGGTGATGCGGCTCCGTGGGGGAAGGACCGGTGGAAACGGCGCCCCGCACCTCGCCCACATCGGCCGTCTTGAGTTCGACCAAGCCCGGGTAGTAACGAAGCGAGGACGAACTGAAACAGGGCACGTTCGCCTCCCGCGCCAGCCGGAAGATCTCACGCACGTCGCGCAGGGAACCCGCCATCGGCTTGTCGACGAACAACGGCTTTCGGGCCGCGATCACGGGTCGGGCCTGCTCGAGGTGCGGCCGGCCGTCGACGCTCTCGAGCATGACGACGTCCACCGCCGCGCAGAGGTCCTCGATCTTGTCGTAGATGCGCACGCCCCACTTTTCCTGGAGTTCCCTGGTGTATCCTTCCACGCGGGTGTGACTCGACTCGATGTCCGGGCTGCCGCCGCGAAAGCCGGCGACCACCCGTCCCCCGGGCACGTGGCCGGGAGCGTTCGTGTCATTGAGGATTTGGGTGAAGGCGATGACATGGGAGGTGTCGAGACCGATCAGACCCACACGCAGATCGCCGCTCGCAGCGGAGAACGCGCATCCGAATCCCATCGCCAGCAACAAGGCGCAGCCAGTTTTCATGTGAAGACGCGAGTGTCGGACGCCCGGAACCTCCCGACAAACCAAAACGTACGACGATCGTCCGCATCGAAGCTCCACCCATGGACCTCCTCCGGAAAGCGGGGATGAAGCCCCGCACTCCAGGCGCTTCACGACTTCGGACGTGCTTGGAGCGGCGCGAAGCGTTTGGAGTGCGTCCGCTTCAGCGGCGCTTTCTGGTTAGAGCCTGTCTGGAAATTCGAAGTGGCCCTGTTTTCGCGGAGCGGCGTCGATTTCATGAAACAGCTATTTCATCAAAATGGCAGGAGCCCGATGGCGGGACGGGACGACGGAGCATACCCGCCAGCGGCCTGTGACCGGGGAGCAACGCAGCCAGACCGCCCGGTCCATAAAACCCACCGAGGGCCGCTTCCAATTTTCAGAGAGGCTCTTAGCATGCGTCGACACGATGGCCGCCTTGAACCCTGGAAGTCCTTCACCCGCGGATTTGGAGGGTGCCTCCGCTCCGGCGGACCATCTCGCCGGCCTCATCGAGCGCGTAACCTTCTTCAATGAAGAAAACGGCTTTGCCGTGCTCAAGGTCAAAGTCAAAGGGCACCGTGACCTCGTCACGGTCGTGGGCAGCCTCGCCTCGGCCAGCCCCGGGGAATGGGTCAACGCCCAGGGGCGCTGGGTGCAGGACCGCGAGTTCGGCCGGCAGTTCCGCGCCGTCTTGCTCACCAGCACCGCGCCGACAACGCGCGATGGCATCGAGAAATACCTGGGCAGCGGGATGGTTCGGGGCGTGGGTCCCGTGTACGCCAGGAAGCTCGTCGAGCGCTTCGGCGAGCAGATCTTCGCCGTGATCGAAACCGCGTCCGCCCGGCTCGAACAGGTGGACGGCATCGGTCCCAAACGCCGCCAGCGGATCAAGGAAGCCTGGGCCGAACAAAAGGTGATCCGGGAGATCATGGTCTTCCTGCACTCCCACGGAGTCAGCACCAGCCGCGCCGTACGGATTCACCGCACCTATGGCGCCGACGCCATCGAGACGGTGCGGGCGGACCCATACCGCCTCGCCCGCGACATTGTCGGCATCGGCTTCAAGAGCGCGGACCAGATCGCCCAGAAGGTCGGCATTCCACGTGATTCGCTGCTGCGCGCGAATGCCGGCCTGCGCCACGTGCTGCTCGAGGCGACATCGCAAGGGCACTGTGCGCTGCCCCAGGAACTGCTACGCGAGCAGGCGCAGGCGCTTCTCGAGGTGGACCCCGCTGTGGTGGGGCAGGCGTTGGAACATTCGATCGCCTCGGGAGAGCTCGCGCCGGATACGGTCCGCGGACGGGACTGCGTCTTCCTGCCCCCGCTCAAGCGGGCGGAAGAGGCCATTGCCCATCGCATCCGACGCCTGGCCAGCTGCCCACCCGCATATCCGCCCATCCAGCTCGAGAAGGCCCTGGCCTGGTGCGAATCCAAGACGGGCAAGACCCTGGCCCCCAGCCAGCGAGAAGCCGTCGCGCTCGCGTTGACCAGTCGGGTCCTGGTGATTACAGGGGGACCCGGCACGGGCAAGACGACGCTTCTGGATGCGATCCTCCGCATCCTGGGCGCAAAGAAGGTTCGATGTCTTCTGTGCGCTCCCACCGGCCGGGCTGCCAAGCGGCTCGCCCAAGCCACGGGCCTTGCCGCGAAAACGGTGCATCGCCTGCTCGAAGCGCGCGGCGGGGAAGGCGGCTTCGCCTTGAACGAGGCTCATCCCCTCGACACCGACCTGCTGGTGGTGGACGAGAGCTCGATGGTGGATGTGTTGCTGATGCATCACCTGCTGCGGGCGCTCCCCGAGGACGCCGGCTTGTTGCTCGTGGGTGATGTGGACCAACTGCCTTCGGTCGGTCCCGGCAATGTTCTCCGCGACCTCATGGCCAGCGGCGTGGTACCGGTCGCCCGGCTCACCGAGGTGTTCCGGCAGGCGGCGCAAAGCCGGATCATCACCAATGCCCACCTGATCAACGCCGGACGGCTGCCGGAGCTGGCGCCGCGCGACGCCGCTTCCGACTTCTTCTTCATCGAGCGGGAGGAGCCGGAAGCGATCACGGACGTGCTGATCGAGGTGGTCCGAAACCGCATCCCCGCCCGTTTCGGTCTGGATCCGCTGCGCCAGGTCCAGGTGCTTTGCCCGATGAACCGCGGCAGCCTGGGTGTCGGGGAATTGAACCAGCGCTTGCAGGAGGCCCTCAACCCGGGCCGGGCCGAAGAACCCGTCGTGGCGAAGTTCGGCTGGCGGATGCGCGTGGGCGACAAGGTCCTCCAGACCGAAAACAACTACGACAAGGACGTGTTCAACGGGGACATCGGCCAGATTGTCCGGATCGATCCGGTGGAACAGGAAGTCACGATCCGGTACGACGACGAACGTGACGTGCGGTATGCCTACGGCGAGATGGACGAGGTCACGCCCGCCTACGCCATCACCATCCACAAATCCCAGGGCTCCGAGTTCCCCGCGGTGGTGATCCCGCTGGCCACCCAGCATTACCTCCTCCTCCAGCGGAACCTGGTCTACACCGGCGTGACGCGCGGCCGGCAGTTGGTGGTGCTCATCGGCCAGAAGAAGGCCCTGGCGATGGCGGTTCGCAATAACCGCACCGAACAACGCTGCTCCGGCTTGTTCGAGCGGCTCGCCGGCCGCTGAAGACCAAAAAACGGGCATCAATTGGCAAACGACGGTAGGCCGACCGGTCGGGCGTCTGCCTCAATGGCGTCGGATTCGTCAAAGCTACGCGCCAACACCAGCCTTATGAAGACCCGATTCCTCGCTGTCGCCCTCGCCGGCCTGACTGTCACCGCCACGGCCGCGGCGGCCCCGACCGCCGAACTGCGCGCCAAGTCCCTCGAACTGATCGGAGTGATTCCCGACAAAATGCCGGGCAGCGATCAGGACACGCCGGACCGCATCAAGCTGGGCCGGGAGCTCTATTTCGACAACCGCCTCTCGGTCAATGACTCGCAGTCCTGCAACACCTGTCACGCCGTCGACAAGAAGAAGGGCGGCGTGGACAACGAGCCCACGTCCGAAGGCGCTTTCAAGAAGCGCGGCGACCGCAACTCACCCACGACGCTCAACGCCGGCTTCCACTTTGCCCAGTTCTGGGACGGCCGCGCCGAGGATCTCAAAGCCCAGGCCAAAGGTCCGGTGCTGAACCCGGTGGAGATGGCGATGCCGGACGAGGCGACCATGGTCAAGAAGCTCAATGGCGTGAAGGCTTACCGCACCGCTTTTGCCAAGGCGTTTCCGGGAGTCGCGGACCCGATCACCTATGACAACATGGCCGAGGCGATCGCCGCCTTTGAACGCACCTTGATCACGCACGACCGGTTCGATGACTTTCAGAAGGGCAAGGACCAGGCGCTCTCCGCCGCCGAGCTGAAGGGATTGGAGCTGTTCCTGAACGTCGGCTGCACGACCTGTCACAACGGCCCCGTGTTGGGGGGCAACACCTATCAGAAAGTCGGCCTTGTGCACCCGTACGAGACGAAGGACATGGGGCGATTCGCCGTCACCAAGGAGGAAGGAGACGAACACAAGTTCAAGGTCCCCAGCCTCCGCAACATCGTGATCACCGGCCCCTACTTCCACGCCGGCCAGGAAACCACCCTCGATGAGACCATCACCAAGATGGCTTACATCCAGTTGGACAAGCAGCTCACCCCGGAAGAAGCGGGCGCTCTGCGGGCGTTCATGAACGCCCTCACGGACAAGCCTCGGGCCAAATAAACTCGGTTGACCCCGTCCTGCTTCACCGGCCAGGTCGTGCGCCGCCCGGCGGTCCCGCGGAACACCCCGGGGGACCCAGCTGCTTCGAACCCACCCTCGCGCTTTCGGGCCCGGGCGGCTCGCGGCTTCCTTGCGTGGAGCGGTACCGCAGCCGCGCTGCTGGCGATCTTGCTCGCCAGCGGAACCCATTGGGTGGCTCTGCAGGCGTTCGCGTTCGGGAGCATGATGGTGCGCTATGCGCAGTCCGCGCCCTTGAGCGAGGCGATCGCCAACACCTTCGACGGCGAACATCCCTGCCCGCTGTGCCATGCCGTCCAAGAAGGACGGCAACAGGAGGAACGGCAGCGACCGGTCCTGAACCTGCAAGCGCGACTTGACCTCGCACTGCTGCCCCGGGCAATCGAGGCTCACCCGCCGCTTGTCGATCCCACTCCACTTCCGGCGTTGCGCCTCGCGTCCTGGCATTCCCGGACTTCGCCCCCTCCCAAACCGCCTCCCCGCTGCGGTCACGCCTGATTCCTGTCCCCTGGCAAGGGCTCCGGCATTCCCCAGCGTGGTGGGCGCGGAGGCCTTTCATCCCTGGTTGTGCTTTCCCGGTTCGCCCGGCACTTGCGTCGGTGGGTGCCAGGACTGCAAGCGGGGGTCGTCACGGTGTGTTGGCGGAGATGAGGTGTGAACGGAAAGTGAGGTTGTGATGAGTGCTCTTCGTGTGCTGGTCGGTTTGCAGATGGGCGTTTGGGCCGGCGGGGCCTTGGCGGGGGGAGAAGGGGAAGGGGCGGAGCCCCCGGCGGAACGCATGCCGCCGGGGGTGGTGATCGGGTTTAATGACATCGGCGTAGGTCAACTGCCGCTGGCCGTTGCCATCGAAAGACCCGGATTGCCCGAGCGGGCCCGGGTGCAGGACACCGCCGGGCTGCTCGCGGAAACCCCCGGGGTGGACATCGTCCGCAACGGCAGTCTCACCGGGATGCCGCAGATCCGAGGCCTGCATGCGGATCGTGTCCGCATCCTGGTGGATGGGATGACCTTGACCCCTGCCTGTCCCAACCACATGGATCCGCCCCTGCACTACCTGGCGCCGACACGCGCCGCCTTGCTGTTGGTCGTGCCGGGTGTCACTCCCGTCAGCCTCGGCGGCGACAGCATCGCGGGAACCGTGATCGCCGAATCCCCGTCACCGCACTTCGGCACCAACGCAACCGTACGGCCGTTCGGAGAGCTCTCTGGACGACTCAGTTCGCTGAACCACGGCTGGTCTGGGGAGGCCGTGGCCGGTCTGGCGAACAACCGCTACAGTGCCGAGTACGCCGGCTCGATCCAGCGCGCGGGGGACTATTACTTCCCGGGAGGACGGGTTCGCGCCAGCGGGTATGACATGATGCATCATGCGGTCCGGGGTGCGGCCGATATCAGCCCCGGGACGTTCATTGCGGACGCCGGTCTTACCCAAACCCGCGGCGCGGGCACGCCGGCCTTGCCGATGGACATGATCAAGGACGACGGCTGGAACGTCGCGGCCGGGTTCGAGGGCGACCTGATGCACGTGGCCACGCTCGACAGCCGGCTCTATTACCACCACACCGACCACTTGATGGACAATTACTCGCTGCGTCCCGCCGGGCCGCGGCGCATGAATTCGCCGGCCACCAGCGACGACCTCGGCTTCCGCGCCGGCACGGCCCTGCCACGCGGCGGGCACACTTATCGGGTTGGCCTGGACTACCACGGAAACCGCTTCGATGCGTATCAGCAAAACGCCGACAGCGGAGCACGCCAGACCACCATCAACGACGGCTCCCGGGACCGGCTTGGCGGGTACGGCGAGTGGCAGGTGGATTGGTCGCCTCGCTGGAATACGCTGCTGGGAGTTCGGGCGGATTCGGTGTGGACCGACGCCGGGTCCGTGGAGAGCTACTTCCCGGCGGCGCGACCGGACGCCGAGCGGTTCAATCAGCTCGGGCACGCTTACGCCGATTTGAGCGTGGATGCCACCGCCGCAGTCCGGTTCATTCCCGCGGACTGGAGCACCTACGAAGTCGGGGCGGCGCGCAAGAACCGCGCCCCCAACCTGGTCGAGCGCTATCTCTGGACGCCGCTCAGCGCCAGTGCCGGCCAGGCCGACGGGCGAACTTACCTGGGGAACCCCGGCATCGATCCGGAAACGGCCTGGCAGTTCAGCGTCACCGGTGACTGGCATGGGAAGGAGTGGCAGGTGCGGGCCTCGCCTTTTTACTCGCTCGTTTACGACTACATCCAGGGCAGCCCCATCGACCGCCGTGACGACACCGGCCGGCCGGTGCTGCAATACGCCAACCTCGGCCGGGCCGACCTCTATGGCGTCGACATGACGGCGGAGTGGCGATTCGCACCGGACTGGACGGTGCTTGGAAACCTGAGCTACGTGCGGGGCATCAACCGCGACAATGATGACAACCTGTACCGCATCGCCCCCCTGCGTGGTCTGCTCGGGTTGGAGTGGGAACCGGGGAAGTTCAGTGCCGGCACGCAGCTTGTGCTGGTGGCGGACCAGGATGACGTCGCGGCCTACAACGGCGAATCTCCGACAGCCGGTCACATCGTGTGGAACCTGCGCGCCGGTTATCAGTTCACGCGGACGCTTTCGCTCGAGACGGGCGTGGAGAACCTGCTCGATACGTTCTACGCGGATCATCTCGGGGGGATCAACCGGGTGTCGGGAAGCGATGTCGCCGTGGGCACTCACTTGCCGGGCCCGGGCCGGTTCGTCTACACCGCACTCCGGTGGACGTGGGATTGAACGCGTGAACCGGTCGGCTTGACGACCCTCCGCGCGGTTCCCTAGTTTCACCGGTGTTGGATTGAGAACCGGAGTTGTCCTATGCCGATCTACGAGTTCGCCTGTCCGAAGTGCCGGGTCATCTTCAATTTCCTGTCAAAGAAGGTGAACCCGGACCATCTCCCCACCTGCCCGAAATGCGGCAACAAGGAAATGCGGAAGCAAATGAGCCGCTTCGCCATGCCCAAGGGCCTCGCGGAGCCGGCTGCCGCGGCGGAGGGTGACGAAGAACCCATGCCTGACATCGATGAAAGCCGCATGGAACGCGCCATGGGCGAGCTCGAGCGGGACATGGATCATCTTGACGAGAACAACCCCCGGCACATGGCGCACATGATGAAAAAGATGAAGGACATCATGCCGCCGGGCGTAGTCCCCAAGGAACTCGACGTCGCGATCAAACGACTCGAGAAGGGCGAGGACCCGGAGAAGATCGAGGCTGACATGGGCGATGTGCTTGGGGACTTCTTCGGTGGCCCCGAAGGTGAGGAGGACGAGAGCGGCGGCTACGGCGGGGGCGGCAGCTCGTACAGCCGTGACAGCGGCCTCTACGACTACTGAGAGCCAACCCAAGGACGGGGAGCTTCGGTGAGCCGGCTCCTTGGAGCACAGCCCGGTAGGGCAGACATCCCTGTCTGCCGGTGGGGGCGACTTCCCAGTCGCCCACGGCGTCGCCGGACTCGACAGTCCGGCGCACCGGCAGGCTCGAAAGCCTGCCCCACGCAAGGCAGGGCGGACAGCGCGCCCTGGCCGCGAACGGCGCCCCGTACCTGGCAGGCGGCTATTCGACCATTCGTTCCTCGCTGAACCCACCCATGCCCTCCGCGGCCATCCAGTTGCGGCTCCTGCCTTCGGCCCGGCCCCTGGACGACCGGTTGGGCGGCTCCTTCTTCCGGCAGATACCGCACCAGCCCGGGGTCTACCGGATGTTCGGCGCCGAGGGTCGCCTTCTCTACGTGGGCAAGGCGGGCGATCTGCGCCAGCGCCTGACCTCCTACCGTTCGCTGGCCCACGCCTCGCGCAAAACCATCCGGCTGCTGCACCTCGTGCGGAGTATCACCTGGGAAGTGTGCGCCACGGAAGAACAGGCGACCTTGCGCGAGAACGACCTGTTGCGCACTCACCGGCCGCGGTTCAACCGGATGGGGGTTTGGCCGGACGCGAACGGTTACCTCGAACTGTCCGTGCAGCAGAAAGGGCTTCGGCTGCGGTTTACGAGGCCGTCCCGGCCCGACCCGCCCGACGAATCCGGGCGCCCGCGGGAGCCTGTTCTCTGGCCTGACCCAGCGGCCGAGCTCCCTGCGCCTCCGGCGAAGGAGGCGAACTCCCAAACCACTCCCGACCTCGTCGGGGCGTCTTGTTCCAGTCTCGGCCACCGCCCTCGAGTGTTCGGCGCCTTCAAGCCCGGAGCCCGCCTGGCCGGTGCGGCGCTGGTTCGCCTGCTCTGGGGACTCGGTGAAGACTGGCCGGAACCCCGGCACCTCCCGCGGTCCCTGTTGAAATCCGATGGGAGCGCCTGCGACCTGCCGCGCCTCGACCACCGAACGACCGGTCTGCTGTTGGCCTACCTCGAAGGAAGTTCGCCGGAACTCCTGAATGTCTGCTCCGGATTCGCCGAATCGCCGGGGAGCCCCTTCTTACGGGAGTATTGGAGAAATGCGTGGGACCAGGCGCGGCAGTTCTACGTGACGGGACCGGCCCGGAATCGCGCCTTGCGTACGCAGTTCGGTGGCGCGGGATCACTGCTCGGACTCACCGAGCTGGACGATCTCACGGTGCGCTGGAGACGGTCGATGTTGGACTAACGCCCTCGATGGGGGAGCCATGGTATCCCCGGGTGGCCGGCAACCTCGCGGAGAAGGACCGCGATCGCTCCGCGTTCCAAGACCACGGACTGCGTGGCGCGTTCCAGATCTGAGGAATCGCCCTGACGGCTCGCCTCTGCTGCGGCCGGGGCCGGCCGCGGTCCCCACCAACGGCGGATGCCTGGTGCCAGGACGAATCGGGCCTTTTTCCTTCGTCAGAAATCCGGGCCTCGTTACGCTGCCGCCGATGCTGTCGTCCAAGCGCTGGTCGCCCGACTCGCTGCTGCGGCTGTTCCTGATGCTGTTTCTCGCCCTCGCGGTGGCGGGCACGGCGGGGTCGCTGGCGGACTCGTATTGGGCTTCCGTTCCGGAGGAGACCAGGCGCTTCTGGATCACGTTGGGCACCGGCACAAGCATGCAGGTCCTGGGACTCACCCTGTTCGCCCGCTTCGCCCGGCAGAATGACCTTACCTGGCGCGAGGCGTTCGGGTTGCGCCCGGAGGAAGCTGGCAAAATGGCGGGCTTTGGCATTGTGACCGCCGCCCTCGCGATGGCGGGCGCGATGGCCATCCTCCTCTTGTCGCAATGGGTCATGGTCCTGCTGGATGTCCCGCCCGTGCAGCAATCGAGCATCGAGGCCTTGCGTCAGACGAGCGACCTGGCCCGGCGGGTCGGTATCGCCGTCATGGCGATCGTGCTGGCGCCCCTGTTCGAAGAGACGCTCTTCCGCGGCATCCTCTACCCGGCCCTCAAGCAGGCGGGATATCCGCGCCTCGCCTTGTGGGGCACGGCGGTCTTGTTCGGCCTGAGCCACATGAACGCGTTGACGTTCCTTTCGCTGACGTTCATCGGGCTGCTTCTGGCCGTGTTGTACGAACGCACGGACAACCTGCTGGCGCCGATCTTCGCGCATATGGCTTTCAACGGTGCCAACTATGCCTGGGTCGTGCTGGTGCAGTCCAAGGGATGACTCCGTCGCCGTGAACGAATTCGAGCTCATCGCCCGTTTGACTTCCAGCCTGCCGACGAATGCCTCGCTCCTGGTCGGACCGGGCGATGATTGCGCGGTCCTGGATGTCGGCCTGCCCGACCGCTGGCTGCTCTTCAAGACCGACGCCGTGGTCGAGGCGGTTCACTTCGACGCCACGGCCCGACCGGAACAAATTGGCCACAAAGCCCTGGCGCGCTGTCTCAGCGACATGGCCGCAATGGCCGGCACGCCGTTCAGCGCCCTGATCACCCTGGGCCTTCCCGGAGACTTTTCGGTGGCAAGGATCGAGGGTGTCTACGCGGGGATCAAGGCGCTCGCCCAAAGGTATAACGTGGCGATCGCCGGTGGCGAAACCACCACCAATCCCGGCCGGCTCCTGATCTCGATCGCCCTGATTGGCTTCGTGGAAAAGCACCGCGCCGTCCTCCGCACCGGCGCGGAACCGGGCGACGCCTTGTTCGTCACCGGCGAGCTGGGCGGCGCCCTCGCCGGCCGCCACCTCGACTTTGAACCGCGCCTCGAGGAAGCGCGCTGGCTCGCCTCCCGGTTCGCCGTGCGAGCGATGATCGACCTGAGCGACGGCCTGGCCGGAGACGTGCGGCACCTCCTCGCCGCGAATCGCCTCGGGGCGGAACTCCATGCCGACGCCATCCCGATCAGCCGGGCGGCACGTCTTCGGGCGCGACAAAGCTCCGGCGCGCGTCCCCCGCTCGCGGCGGCTCTTGCCGATGGCGAAGACTTCGAGCTGCTGTTCGCCGTGTCCAAAAGCGACGCGGTCGCCTTGCTCGACGCGTGGAGGAACCAATTCTCTCGCCTGCGGTTGACCTGCGTCGGCCGCGTCACTTCCGAGCCCGGCGTGCGGTTGCGCGAAGCCGGCGCGGTTCGGGACCTGCCCCTCCATGGTTACACTCATTTCGCGAAGTCCTGAGGAAACGCTGGCGCTCGGTCGCGCTTGGGGGGCGGGAGCCCCGGCCTGCTGGCTGATCGGCCTGACCGGCGATCTGGGGGCGGGCAAGACCCAGCTTGTCAAAGGCCTCGCCGAGGGGCTGGGCGTGACGGCGCGCGTGCATTCCCCCACCTTCGCCATCGTGCACGAATATTCCGGCGGCCGGGTGCCGCTGTGGCATCTCGACCTCTATCGCCTGGAAACGGCGGCCCAGTTGCATAGCGCCGGGATCGACGATTTTCTGCTGTCGCCGCCCGGCGTCGTGGTGGTCGAGTGGTTTGAACGCTGGCTGTCCGCCGGAATGCCCCTGAGTCTCGCTCCGTGCCGCCACGTTGAGCTCCGCGTCCTGAACGAGCAGGAACGACAGATCTCCTATGACGACGCTCGGGCTTGAATTCTCCACCGATCACCGCGGGGCCGCCGTGTGGGTGACCGGCGACAGTTCCACCGCGGTCCGCACCGGAACGGCGCTCCAGACATCCGGACGCACCACGCCTGCGTTCGCGCTGATCCAGTCCGCCCTCGACCAGGCACAGGCCTCGCGCCACGACGTCAACCGGATCGTCATCGGCCTCGGCCCCGGAAGTGCCACGGGCATTCGAACGGCCATCGCGCTTGCCCGCGGATGGCAGCTTGGCGCGCTCATCGAGATCGTCGGCATGAGCAGCCTCGAATCTCTGGCCGGACGTCTTCAGCTCGAGGGCCGGCGCGGTGTGGTGCACCTCGCCGTCGATGCGCAACGCCGCGAGTTCCATCTCGCGGAATTCGAGCTGAGCAACGAAGGCATCCGGGAGGCCGCACCGTTGCGTTTGGTCAGCCTCGCGGAGCTTCAAAGTCGGATCGATGCCGGGGCACACGTCTTCGGGCCTGGCTTGAATGCGGTCTTCGATCGAGCCCGCGATGCTCATCCGGACGCATTGACCCTCGCCCGGCTTGGAGCGTTGCGCTCGCCCGTCGCCCCGGAGGTGACGTTGGATGCCATCCATCTACGCCAGCCATCGTACGTCAAGGCGCCCTCGCCAGGGCCGTTGCCGCCGTCTGGTGCTTGAGCCGCGGGCGGGTAACGCTGGCACCCGGGGACGGGCCGCATCCTAGGAGCAGCCGGGTTGACCGATGGGCTAGAGCAGTTTAAATAAAACTGTAGCCGCACGCGGCGAACCAGTTCCGGGC
>CAZHUS010000050.1:0-53799 GCA_964535555.1 uncultured Verrucomicrobiota bacterium | reverse complement strand
TTACGGTGGCGTGGACACGATGGTCCGATGCGGTCCCAAGGGGGGAACCTCAGTCAGGAGTGCAAAGCCGGTCGGAAACAACGGCGCCAACGACCCATTGGACGTCACTTCCCGATGACGCGAAAGAAGCCACTGGCCGCCGAAATCGGCACCGTAACCGGCGGCGTCGCATCCGGCAGCACTTCCGACCGCGTCGGCGCGCTCACCGTCGAAATGCCTTGAACTAAAAACGGCGGCACACCGCCGGTCCAGCCGAAAACCGCCTCACCGCCTTGGCGCGTGAGGCCCAGCCGCGCCGGGGTGCTGAAGACCGAAACGGTGTCACTGAAAGTGGTGCTGCCGCCAAAGGCCGGCGCCCAAGTCGTGTTCAGCGTGGCGGTGACAACGATCAGGTTGGTCGCCCCACTCCAGGCCCGTCACCGCTTGTACGCCTCCACGTGCAACAACGTGTTGCCGGGAAGATCGAGGTTCCGGTCCAGGATCGCGGGATTCGCCGCGGCATTGTCCAGGGTGAACGACCGCGTCGTCGCCGGCCCGTTGACCGGCATGACCGCCACCTCGATCGTGATGACCGCCCCGAAGTTGTCGGCCCGGATGCGAATCGGCTGGGTCGAGGGCGCATCCACGGGGAGCACGATCTCGACCGGACCGCCGTCCACCGGGATGTCCCGGCCGGCGAGATGCACGATCCGCAGGTGGGGCTCGTTCGGCAGCCGGGCGACGACGAACGACCCTTGACTGACCACCCCGCGCAGCCCGCAGCGGAATTCAGTGCGGTTGTGGGCATCGATCCGGATGCGGCCGGCGGAGCCGATGTTGGACCCTGGATTGGCCGTGAGCTCGCCCGTGCCAGCCACCTTGGGCGCCACCAATCGGATCGCGCCCCCGCTGCCGCTGTTGACGACCGCGAAACTGGCGGCTCCTCCGTTGGCCTCGATGCGTCCCGCCACCTCGATCCGGCTATTCGAGCAAACCAGGATCGCCCCGCCTCCCCCTCCGCCACCGAGGTTGGGTGCGTTATCCTCGGAACCCCCGCCGGATCCACCGAGCAGGGGTATGAGCAGCGGGCTCCCATACGGCAAGCCGCAGTTGGTATAAATGGCGTTCACGAGCGTCGCATAGACACCTGACCCCGCGGCACCCTGGCTGCTACCATTGCCGGTGCCGGCCTCCCCACGTCCGCCGCCACCAGGCCCGAATCCGCGGCCTCCCAGCAACCCGGGCACCGCGGGTGCCGCACCGTCGAAACCGCCCGGTCCGCCCTTCCCGCCCAACAAACCCTTCGGGCCGGTCCCCGAAACATCGATGGTCCCCTCGATGAGCACGTCGCTGGTGGCCAGCAGGTGCACGGCCGGGTAGAGGCTCGTGTAGGTGATACTGCTGCTGGGGGTAAACGTCAGGGTCGCGCCGGGAGCGACGTGGATGGTGGTGAAATTGAACACGCCGTCCCGCGGCAGCGACAGCGCCGTGTTCTCGGTCACGTTCAAAGGCCCGTCCGCACCGGTGCTGCCCCCGGGAACCGGGAAGCTCTGCGCGCGGACGCCCGTCAGGCTGGCCACGCAAAGGGCCGCGATGCAGGCGAGGTAGGTCAGGGTTTTCATGGAGTAGGGATGAGGGATGAGAGGTGAGTGCCGGTCGGGTTGCCGTTGGATCATTCGGTACGGGTGTCAATTGCCGCGGGGGGCGACGCCACCACGGTGCTCCAGTCCGCCCCTTCGGACCGTATCGTTGTGGGTCGGAGCAGGCTCGTTCCCGGGTGGGCCACGGTGCTTCCAAACTCGAAACCCACCGGCGGAGTTGCGGATGGTCGCAGGAGGCTCACCCCCGGGCTGGCGGCGACGGTCGCAGGCACCTCTTCGGCCGGCCGCGCCGTCGAGGGGCGCAGGGTCCGGATGGCCGGGGACGCCGCGAGGGTGACGGACGGACGCGAGGCCGCGCTGGCGGGGTTGCTTCCGGCCGTCGTCTCCGCCTCATCATACCAGCCGTCGCCATCCGTGTCGGCCACCAGCGGGTGGAGCCCAAGCAGGATTTCATTCCGATTGTCCACGCCGTCCAGGTCCGGATCCTCCAGGCCATCCACCAACCCGTCGCCATCCGTGTCGGCCAGGCCGGGGTGGGTGCCCACCACCAGTTCACCGGCAATGCCCAGGTGGTCCTGGTCCGGATCCTCGGCGCCGTCCAGAACTCCATCGGCATCGGAGTCCGGGTTGCCGGGGTTCAGACCGAGCGTGAGTTCCACCTCATCCGGCACCCCGTCGCCATCTCCGTCGGTGCCGCCCAGCACCATGAACGCGGCGGTATAGACCGTGGCCAACGGGAGGCCGCCAAGATCGGTCACCCCCCGCTCGATCCGCAACTCGTGTCGCCCCGGCAGGAGCGGCGCGGTCAACCGCACGGTCGCCGTCGAACCCTCCCGGTTCAGGACGAACGAGAAGCCGGTGATCGCCACATCATCCGCCGTGCCGGGGATGCCGTCGGCCCCGGCCTGCGCCAGGCGCACCGTGGCGGGCGTGAGCGTGCCGGCCTCGATGGCTTCGCTGAAGAACACCGTGATGACCGCCGGCGAGACGGCGATGCCACCGGAGGCCGGAATCGAAGCCAGCGCCTGCGGCGGAGTCACGTCCGGGGAAAGGGCCACCGTTCCCAGGGCGCTCCAGGCGACGTTCCCGCCCGTGTCCGAGACCCGCGCCTGCATCGTGAACGTCTCGCTCCCGGAGAGCAGCGGCGCCCGGAAGCGATGCTCGAAGGGATAATTGCCGTCGGTGGCCACCTTGGCCTCGTTTACGTAAAACTCGACGTTCCGCACCTGCACGTCGTCCGCGACCTCCGCCCGCAACAACTCCGGGCGCCCCGCTTCGGCGCCCGTCGCGAACATCCTCGAAATCAGCCGGACGGTGGGCGCCACCTTGCCGGTGTCCGGGGAACGATAGTTCGCCACCAGCAGGCCGGAGACGCCTGCGGCGAGATAAGCCTGCCCGTTGTAAAGCGCGGCCGACTCGACGTAGCTGGGCGTGGAGAAGGAGGTCAGGTACGTGCTCTGTCGCCCATCCGCGCCCACGTCGTAGAGGTTGAGGGACTGCGCCAGGCCCACCGCGGGGTCTGCAATCGCCGCCAGCGCCAATCCCGATCCATTCCCCACCACGAACCTCCAGCCCCGCTGCGCCGTGACGACCGCCGGCAAGGCCACGGGCTCCGTCGGCTTCGCCAGGTCGAACAGGTTGTAACCCGTCACGAACGGCGCATAGAGGGTCTGGCTGCCCACGAACAACCGGTTCCCCGAGCCCGGCTGCGTGGGGGAAACCGAGTGCACTACCTTGAACTCCCCCGGCATGAGCGGAATCACGAACAACCGGCCGACGCCCATGGCGTACAGCACGTCGCCGCCCACCGCGACATCCCAGGCCGGTTCCGCGAGCGTGATGCGGTGCGGCACCATGCCGCTGGCCAGATCTACGGCGGCCAGCTGGCCATCCGCGAGGGCCACGTAAGCCGTCTCCACGCTGGCCGCCACGGCCACGGCGCTGACGCCGAACCGCACCTGATGCACGATGGCGGCCGACGCGGGTTCGCCGATGTCCACGATCGCCAGACCGGCGGGACCATCCGCCACCGCCACCGTGTCGTCCGACAGCGCCACGCGCTGCGCATCACCCGGCGTGTCCACCTGTCCGATGATGAGGGGGGAAAGCTGGTTGAACACGTTGAAGATCGTGATGCCGCCGCCGCGGTTGGCCACCACCGCCACGTCGTTCCGCGCCACCACGTCCACCGCCTCGGTGGCCGTGGCCGTGCCGCCCACAATGCCGGTTCGAAAACCGGTCACTGGATCCAGACCCATCCGGATGGCGGCGCCGTCCGAGATGCCGTCGCCGTTGGTGTCGGGATGGTTGGGGTTCGTGCCGAGGACGAACTCGGCATGACGGTCCAGCCCGTCGCGGTCCAGGTCCCGGGTTTGCGCGAGTTGGAGTTTGATCTCCGGCAGGCTGAACTGACTGCCCGCATCGGGCGTGCGCAGGAGGATGCGTCCCGCCATGTTGCGCTCCGGATCGTAGAGCCAGAAGCGATACAGCGTGTTCGGCGCGAGGATCAACTCATTCGCCGGAATGCCGCCCGAACCGGTCACCCCCCGCCGGACGACCTGGCCGGTCCGGAGGTTTTCGACGGCGTAGTAGTCGGCAATCACTTCGGCGCTCGAAAAAAACACCGCGATCGGGAAAAGCGGCGAAAGCGAGAGACTTACAGCGCGATGAAGCATGCTCAATAGAGTTATCCCACAGTCAAGACACCAGGCCGTGATGTTCATTTTGCCCAACCGGGCGACTCCTGCGCGATGCACCGTGGCGCAGTGACTCCTCGCCAGTTGATGCTCGCCATTTCGGCACGGCTGTTGACTCTTCACAATGGGGCACGCTCAATTGCCAATGACCTGGGCGCAGTTATCACCACACCAATCAGGCACTGTCTGAATCCTTGGACTGTCTGGCCTCAATGTCTGATGCCAGTCGAGAACATACGTAGCGCCAGAATCTAGTATGACACGAACTGCAACGTGTCCCTCCAAAGATTCGCCGCGATCGATGCGCGACGCATAGACAGGCAATCCGGAGCTGTTAATCAGGTTCTCCGCGTCTATTGCAATCCCCTCACACGTGTGAGTGCGTTGACGCCTTCCAGCGCCATATGGGTCGCTATCGGAGTCGTACTCATCCAGGTTAAACAAATCACCGAACCCGTATGACATATTGCGTGCGAATCCCGCCCAATTGCCAAGTCCGGAAAATGGCGAGTCCAATTTCTTCACAAACGCAGCATCGGACGCTACCGCATCAATGACCTGGTGTAGAATCTCCGAGTCGCGTTTGGGGACGGCCTCCATTGCACTTCTCGTTGCTTCCTTCTCGGCCCTAATGGTGGGCGATTCGTCACCGGCGAGGCCGAATGGGTCAAGTCTGGCGAGCGGGCCGTTCGCAACATAGGTGAACGGGCTGCCCATGCCCATCTGGTCGCCCCAGGCTCCAATCGTGTCCCGACTCGAGAACCGGCCCAGCGACGGATCGAGGTACCTGGTTTGATAATGCTGCAAGCCTGATTCCCGATCAAACCGCCGACCCGTGAAAGCATGATTCAAAGAGGTCGTTTCGCCCGGCAGCATGCCACCGCTGCCATCAATCACTACAGGTTTGCCAAAGTCCTCGTACGTGAGCCGTTGACCGGGTAAGCCACCTCCGTCCGTGAGCAGGCTCAGGCTGTAGAGATCATCCATGGTGTGGTAGAAGGCGCCAGAGGTCTGTTCGGTCTTCAGCACTTCATCGATGTAATGTCCCCGAACGAACGACTGCGTGGTGCCGGCATCCAGGTCCACCTCATCGACGGAAGTCCAGCCACGGTAAAAATACTTGCGATCTTCCGGACCGGACTTGCGGATCCGGCGGCCCAGCGCGTCATAGGCGTAGCTGGCCGACACGCCCGTGGCCGTATCGGAGAAGGCCACCATGCGGTTGGCATAGTCGTATTGGAACGTGCGGGTCCGCCCGTCCACCGAGTTGTACAGGGAAACCAGGTTGCCATTGGCGTCGTAGAGGTGGCGGCCTTCCGGGGAGTACGTGTACTGATTGACCTGTTGGTCCGCCGGCGGGCTGATGCTTTGCATCGTATAGCTGCCCGCGGAACTGCCACCGGTCACGGTCGTCCGGTTACCCACCGCGTCATAGGCGTAGGTAACGGTCCCCAGGCTGCCGAGCGCCGGAAATCGGTCGGATTTGGTCAACCGGTAGATGGAGTCGTACGCGTAGGTGGTGGTTCGGGGAATCCGTTCGTCGGTGTGGCGGATCTTGTTTCCGACGGCATCCCAGGCAAAGGAACGCCGGTCGAGGTCAACGCCTGAGCCGTCGGTCGTGGTGATGCGGGAGATCCGCTTCACCCCGTCATCCCCCGCCGCATTGGGTAGGCCGGTGACCCCGTTCCAGATGTAGGTGGAAACGACGCCGTTGCCGTAGGTGCGTCGCTGCACGCGCGACCGGCCGGCGAAGGCGTACTCGGCGACCAAACCGTCGCCATCCGTGATGCGGAACTTGCGCTCCAGCGCATCGAACGCGTTCGTGACCGCGTGGCCGCTGGGATACACGCACCGGATCAAGTTGCCCACGCCGTCGTAGTCGCAAAGCGTGGTGACCATGTCGGGCGAGCCGGCAAACCGCAGGGTCTCGGCGACCACGTGGTCGAGGGAGTCGTAGGCGAATGTGACGGCGGAGGCGTCGTTGGCCGCGGCGATCCGCCGGGACAGGCCGTCGTAAGCGAAGGTCTCGGTGGTGGTGGTCGCGGCCACGTCCGGGGCCGGCGCGATCTCCTTCCTCACCAGGCGATCGAGGGCGTCGTAGGCCAGCGTCACCTTCGTGCCGTTGGCGTCGGTCCGGGAAGTGGGGTTGCCATGACCGTTGTACTCGACAACGTCGGCGGTGCCGTCGGCCATGACGGTCGAGACCCGGCGGTTGAGCGCGTCGTAGACGTAGGTGGTGGCGTTGCCGTGGCCATCGATCTGCGCCGTGAGCCGCGAGGAGTCGTCCCAGGTCTGGGCATTGACGATCGTCTCGATCAGCCCCCCGGCGCCCGTGCCGCCGGTTCGCAGTTCGTAGCGGGTCTCGGTGAGCCGCTCGAGGCCGTCGTAGGCGTAGCGGGTGAGGTTGCCCAGGGCGTCGGTCTTCGTGACGCGGTTGTGGCGGGAGTCGTACTCGAACCGGGTGGTGTGGCCGCGGTTGTCCACCACGCGCGTGAGGCGCTCGATAGTGTCATACTGGTAGCCGGTGTCGAACTCTTGGGTGCCGCCCAGGTCCAGCACGTCGACCTCCCGGAGACGGATGACCGAGCTGTTGTCGTTGTAGCCGTAGATGGTCTGGTTGCCCTTCGCGTCGGTGACCGACCCGAGGCGGTTGGCGGTATCGTATGCCAGGAGCTGCTGGTGGCCGTTGTCGTTGGTGATGACGACGACCTGGGAAAGGCCGTTGTAGCCGAACGCATGGGTGGACCAGCCGTCGCCGATCGCGATGCCATCCGCGGGATTGAAGAACTTCCGACGCTGTTCGGTCAGGCGATCCATCGCATCCCAGGCGAACCGCGTCTCCCGTAGCAGAATGTTGTTGACCGATCCGGCCACATCCTCGAGCTCGCCGTACACGCTCAGGCCGAGGAGGTTGTGGTTGTTATCGTAGGATCGGATCGTGACATTTCCCGCAGGATCCGTGAGGGAGCTGAGCCGGTCCCAGTCGTCGTACTCGAACAGATGCACGTGCGGTTCGGAGGTCTCGATTCCGGTCCGCAGCGCCTTGAGGTTGCGGTTGCCGTCGTAGTCGCGCTGGGTGGTCGAAGGCCGGGACGAACCGGGTCCCCGCGTGATCTGGTAAAGCAGGTCGCGCTCGTCGTAGGCGAGGGAGATGGTGTTGTCCGGCTGGCGCGCGGCCACCGCCTCGCCGAGGCGGATGCTGGTGAGATTGCGGTTGCCATCGTAGGCGAACTCCGTCTCGATGAATCGCGCCGTTCCGACCTCCTCGGTGCGGCGGATGACCTTGTCGAGCATCTCGTACTCGAACTCGGTGGTGAAATGCCGGTTGGCCTCCACGGCGCCATCGCCGCCGATGTTGTGCCGGTCCACCCGCACCAGATTGTCGTTGGCGTCGTAGTAGAAGTCATTCGTGTACCGCAGGCCGCCAGCTGTCGGAGAGGGAAGGATGAGTTGGACCACCTGGTCGAGTGAATTTTGGACCAGCTGGGTGACGCCACCCCGGGGGTCCGTGATCGAAGTGAGGTTTCCCACGGCGTCACGCGTATAGCCGGTGGTCAGCTTGAAACCGACGGTATCGAGGACCTGCTGCCGCAACTGACCCGAGACGGGATCGTACGCGAAGGCGTCCATCCGCGCGTGGCCGCTCCCGTTGTCGGGCAGGATGCGTCGGACCAACCGGCCGCGATCGTCGTACTTGAACGCTTCGACGATGGAATCGAGCCGGTGCGTGCGCGTGAGGAGGTTCCCTTTCGTATCGAAGGTCTGATGCGTGACGTTGCCCCGCCCGTCCTTGTGATAGGTGATGAACCTCGTGTTGCAGCAGCCGCCGCCCTCCCCAAGATACTGAAATTCCTCCTCGACCCCGTTGCGACGGAGGTAGCGGAGGTTGGCGCGGGCATTCGCATGGGCGTCCGGCGTCAGGTCCCCTTCATAGACGTACTCAACGCTGTTGCCCCGGGGAAACGTGACGGACGCGATCTGGCTGTCCGCGTTGTACGTGTAACGGGTTTCGAAGTAGTCGGGATCGTCCGAGCGCAGCTTGAGGGCGGCGAGGGCCCGGAGATCGGTGATGGCGAAGAGCCCGGGACGGCCGGTATACTCGCGGACCCGAACACAGCGAAAGGCCTCATCGTAATCATAGACCGCGTAGTTTTGCGCCCGGTCGCGCACCACGGCGGTGGTGGGAAGATCGACACCCGGATTCGCGTCGTCCGCGTCGCTGTAGCTGATGAACACGGTCTGCCCGCCCCAGTTCTGCGAGACCACGCGATCATAGCCCAGGTATCTGCGGTCCTTCTCGCCGTCGTAGGTGTTGATGACGAACGGGCCGTCGCCGTAGGTCGGGTCGCCCGGGTCATTACGACGCCCATCGGTGATGGTCAGGAGATTGTGACGACGCGTGTCGCGGGAGGTCACGTCGCTCTCCGGCACGTCCGGCATCACCATCGTCCCGGCTCCGCCTCCCCCACCGCCGCCGTCCCGAAGGGTCAACGAGTAACCGGGACTCGGCGCCACCTCGAGGGGGTCCACGAGGTAGGTGTAGCTGGTTGTCTTGCCGTCCGAGAAATCGTTGCCATTCGGAGTGCCGCTCACGGAGGGCGTGGTGACCGACTTCAGGTCGCCCTGGTTGCCCTGGTTGCCCTGGGGATCGTCGGCGTCTACGAAGTACCGGTACCGTACCTTGCGACCCGCGAAGTCGGTGACCTCCGTGATCACCCACGGCGGGCTGCCACCGGGATCATAGGGTCTGTCCCAGGTAATGACGTTAGTGCGACCCAGGGTGTCCTCCACGTGGGTGAGGCGGTGCTCTTCGTTGTAGTGAAACGTCAGGGCATTGCCGTTGCGATCCTCGATCCGATCGATCTTGTCGGCGCCGTTCTCGTTCGCGGGCTTGAACGTCCAGGTGGTCAGGTCCGGGAAGCGAATGCTGTACACGCCCTCGGTGCTCTTGCTCAGGCTGGCAACGTGTCCGTTCGCGGTCCACACGTCGAGGTCCGGATCGTATTCGAAGTGATCGTCGCGCCCGGAAGCGCCATAGTGAAGGGTCAGGCCGAGGGCTTTGTCCGGAGAGTCATGCACGTTGATCGTGGACTGCCCACCTCCGGAGGAGGCCGACCAGTAGATCGTGCCGGCATAACTCGGCGGGTCGATGCTGATGTTGTACGTGAAATCCCAGCCGTAACCGATGCCGGGCTGTTTGTCGTTGCTCGAGAGCGAACGGTACGATCGGCCCCAGACGAAATCGAGGCCCACCCCGCGAGTCCTCAGATCGATGGTCTCGAGATGGAATTCACCCGTGCCAAAGTGAATGGGATCAGCCTCGTGGTCGCCTGGTTCATTCGAACAAGTCGTGCAGTCGGATTGGGTGTTGACGACGAAACAGTTCTCGGGGAGACCGGGGTCACTGCCGCCCGGCGTGCCCGAGCCATCCCCGCCGTCATTGCTGCTCCCGGGTGCCGTGCCATGCCAGCCGGGGAAGAGAATGCCCACGCCGGGGTCGGTGCAGACCGTCGTGCCATCGGCGGAGACGGTCATGGGGCCGATGATTTCCCAGCGGCCGGTGTCATGGTTGAAGCTCCACAAGGCGCTCTTCCTCCCGGGGGAGAGGCGGTCGAGATTCGGAAAGCAGACCGGGACCGGGGTGTCGAAGTTCGAGCCGCCGTCCGTTTGCACGGTGATGACCACCGGGAGTTGCAGTCCGTCCGGCAACGGGCTGGGGATGCGGTCGGGCGGCACGGGGGCGATGCCCACCCGGCCACCGCGCGTGCCGTTGTCACTGAACAGGGCATTGGGCGGGACGTGGAGGATGGTCCCCGCGAGCTCCGGGAAGGCGTCCAGCACGCCGGGCGGGAACGTGACGACCGTTTCCTCGGACTGGCTGACCGGCTGGAGCGTGCCCGCTTGAACCAGGGGCAGGTAGATCTCGCCTTGACTGGTTTCCGCGCCGGGCACGGCAACCCACTTCTTGCCGACGTACGGATAGTAGGCCAGGTCCGGATACCGGATGCCAGCGACCAGGTTGGTGATCGGCCGGCCATCGATATGGACGAAGAACTCGCCCGGCGGGCAGTTCTCCAGTCGGAAGTTCCCGTTTTGATCCGTGACGGCCCGCACCGTCTCCTCGAGACCGTCCGCCGTGATGATGGCGCCCGCGAGCGGGACGTTCACCGAGAGGTTCGTCTGCCCCGCACTCCGCACGGCCAGTTCGGAGGCGAAGACGCGCCCAAAGACGACCGTGCCCGGCAGCGCGGACTGGGAGAGGGTGTCGAACTCGACGATCCGGGTCCCACCCGGCGTGCCGTCGCCGTCGCCATCGACCACGCGTCCGAGGTCGTCCTGCAGGTTGGCGCAATCGAGCGATACCCGGATGCGCGCCGAACCGGGCAGATTCTCCAAGTAGAACAGCGTGGCCTTGCGGCGGTCAGCCGACAACTCGATCCGGCTCAGGAGCGGTTGCTGGACGAAGGTGGCAAAGAAGTTCGTGCGCTGGAGGACGGTGCCGGGGCTGAGTGGACGGCTGAACCAGAGAATCGTCTCCCGCGTCACGGAAACATCGTCGGCCCCCTGGGCCGGCGAGGACGCGAGGACGGTCGTCAGCGGCTGGGTCGCCACGAGGTAGTCGTGCAGGAGGGTATGGCCATCGTGGTCGGGATCAGTCTGGGCATCAGCCGCATCGAGCGGGTGAAGCAGACTGGGCCGCCGCAACTCCCAGACGTCGTCGATGCCGTCGCCGTCGGTGTCGAGCGGGTCGGATTGCGACACCTCCCGCACCCGGTAGAAGCTGGTGCTGCTGGCGGTCGGGGCGGACCGGTCCGCCAGTTCGAGCACACCTTCGGCGCCCAGCTTGACGTCGGTGGGCAGCGTGATTTCGGCGACATTCGATCCCTGGTACAGGAGGTAGTAGGCGTCCGGGCGCCCCGCGAACTCCACGCGCGGGTAGCCGTCCCCCCCGAAGTAGGCCCGGGTGATGCTGAACGTCCCGGCCTGAAGGCCTGGGCTGCCCGCCAGCCCCATGGCCATCAGGGCCAGCTTCGCCAGGGCAACCAGCGGAAGCGACAGCCCACGCCGCCGTCGCTGCCGTTCCATCAGTGCGCGGGGTGACCCGGGGCGGTGGTTCGAGCGAATGACGATCGAATTCGTGCTCCGATTCCGCCCACCCTCCCGGAGCCCCTGGCTCCCGGGAACCAGGAGGTCGGCTGCGATCCGCGAGACCCCGCCGGACGTCTCCGGCAGTGGGTCTCCGGCCAGACCGCCTGGCACGATCGAGGCGGGGAGACCGCGTCCGGCACAGTCTGTGGCCGTCCAGGCGATCGTGGTCGCGCGCTCCTGCACCTGCTGCGGCGTCCGTGTGGGTTTCACCCCGGGCAGGGCCTCGACGGTCCTGGGGCAAACCCGACCAACATCTACGCCTATGCCACACATTAGGAGTCGAATGAAGCGACCGGCGTCGGTCGTCAATTCCAAAGCCAGGTTCTCATGACCTGGGTCAAGGAGCCGCGCTACCGACCCATTACGCGGTAGAAGTGGGTCGGACCTGGCACGGGCACCGTGACCGGCGGCGAGATGTGGGAAACCGCTTCGGTCCAGGGGCCGTCCACGGTCGCCGCGCGTTGCACCGCGAACGGCGGCACACCGCCGGTCCAGCCGAGGACCGCCTCACCGCCTTGGCGCGTGAGGCTCAGCCGCACCGGGGTGCTGAAGACCGAGAGCGTGTCGCTGAAGGTGGTGGCGGCGGCCTGCCCGGGGATCCAAGTGGCGGGCATGGCTGCGGTCATGACGATGACCTTGGTCTTGTCGGGCACCAGCAGCACCGGCCTCACCTGCCATGCGGTCGTGCCGGTGACGGTGCCGCCGGTTCGACCAGTCAGGTTCGTCCAGGTCAGTCCGGCCAATGCGCGGCCCCGGCTGTCCGCCGAGCCCGTCAGCGTCACCGCCGCCGCGCCGGTCCCGCCTACCTCCGTGGCCGCGCCGGTGGCCAAGTCGAACTGGTACAGGCTGCCGGCGTCGGGTGTGCCGCTGCCGGCGTTGACGCCGTAGAGCGTGCCGTCCGGGGCGAAACCCAGCCCCATGAAGTTCGCGGGCTTGTTGAGGGCGCCGAAGGGTGTGGCCTGTCCGGTCGCCAGATCCACCCGGGCCAGTTGGGAATCCCCACCGGGTGGCCAGCCGTGCGTCACGGTGGAGGCCTCGCCCTTCGCTTTGATCGCGATGGCGTCGGCGTCCAGGGCGATGGTGGCGGTTCCCAGGGCCGTCACCACCGTTGCCGTCGCGAAGTTCTGCATGCGCTTCATCGGGTTGATCAGCTTAGGTCGCGGTGCGTTGGGTGGGCACCGTTCTCCGGCCGTCGGAGTGGGCGCCCATTTACCGGTGCGCAAACGGCGGGACAACCACGCCACGCCCTAACAGAGAATGTCTTTCCCGCTGCAAACACCTCCGGTTCCGGATCACAAACTTTCGCATGCCTCGGGCCAACCGAGCGGGAAACCGACGTCGTCGAGACGACCGTGGACGCTTGGGCTTTGTGCGAACTCGGCTCGCCTTGCGGCGCGGAAGCCGCGGTCAAAAGGCGAGGCAAGAAGCAATAGTGACGCTCGAATCCGCGCAACGCTCTCCTTTCAAACGATTTCCTTTGGCGACAGCAGACTGTGATTTGGGTAGCCGCACGCGTCGGGATCCGCTATGAACCAGAGCGTGCAGGCCCCGTCACCCGTTACCCGCCCCCCGCAGGACGCGGCAACCACGCCGGGAGGCTGGTTCGCACAGACCCATTGGACGGTGATTTTCGAGGCGGCTCGGGCAGGCACCCCGGAGGCGAGGGACGCGTTCGGCCGGTTGTACCAGGAGTATTGGCAACCGGTCTATGGGCTGATCCGGCGCCGCGGCGCTTCCGGTCCGGATGCGGAAGATCTGGCGCAGGAGTTCTTCGCAGGCTTGCTCGCGCGGAACGCACTGGAGGGGTTGCGTCCAGAGTACGGACGGTTCCGATGCTTCTTGATCGCCTCGTTGAAGAACTTCCTGGCGAACGCCCATGACCGGGCCCAGGCCCAGAAACGCGGCGGCGGCATCCCGCACCTGTCACTGGACGCGGATCCGGCGGAGGCGCAGTTGCCTCGCGCGAACCCCGAGGCAAGCGCGGAAGCCGTATTCGATGCCGATTGGGCCTGGGCGCTGGTGAGCCGGGTGCTCGCCCGGCTCGAGCAGGAATATCGGGAGTCAGGCCGGGGCGCCGTGTTCGGCGAGTTACGGGAGTTCCTGGTCGGCGGGGTCGAACTGCGCAGTCATGCCGAGGTGGCGCGCGAGCACGGCATCACGGCCAACGCCGTGGGGGTGGCCTTTCACCGGCTGCGGCGACGTTATGCCGAACTCTTGCGGGAGGAGGTCAGCCGGACCGTCAGCCAGCCGGAGGCAGTCATGCCTGAGATTCGCCATCTGTTCGCCGTGATCGCACAGTGTCCGGGCGGTGCCACCGGGTGCGAACCGGTGGCGGATTGAGCCAGGACCGCGGCGGTCAGGAGCCGAGCCACCCGCACCAAGCGCATGAACGCCCAGGCACGTTGTCCGCGTTGCGGCGCCCAGCGCCCCGCGGCCGCCCCGGCAGGTCTGTGTGCGGGCTGTCTCCTGCGGTTGGCTGAAGACGCGGAACTGGTGCCACCCGATCCGACCGTGGCCGATCTGGCGGCGGTGACGCGCCGGGAAGCCACGGCCTTGGGCATCCAGTTCTACTCGCTGGGGGATTACCAGTTGGTGGGCGAACTTGCGCGGGGCGGCATGGGGTTGGTGTTTCGGGCCTGGCACGACCGCCTGAAGCGGCACGTCGCCCTGAAACTGATGTTGCCCGATCAACTCGATTCCGTCAGCCGGGTCCGGCGTTTCCGAATCGAGGCGGAGGCCACCGCGCGACTCGAGCATCCGAACATCGTTCCCATCTACGAAATCGGGGAAGTCGGCGGGCAGCATTTCCTGTGCATGAAGTTGATCCAGGGCGAGACCCTGGCCCATGTGCTGGCACGCGGACGCTTCGAGGCGCGCCGGACCAGCCAATTTGTGGCGACCCTGGCCCAGGCCGTTCACTACGCCCACCAGCGCGGTGTGCTGCATCGCGACCTCAAACCGGGCAACATCCTCGTGGACGAGTCCGGGCAACCGCAAGTGACCGATTTCGGCCTGGCGCGGCTGCTCGAGCGGGACCCGGAACTGACCCAACCGGATGCCGTGATGGGCACCCCGGCTTACATGGCGCCCGAACAAGCGGCGGGTCAGACGAAGGATCTGACGGTGGCCTCCGACATCTATAGCCTGGGCGTCATTCTTTACGAGATGCTCACCGGCCGGACTCCCTTTCGGGCGGACACGACCTTGGAATTGCTGCGCCAGGTCCGCGAGTGCGAACCCCTTCATCCGCGGCGCGTGGACCCAAAGATACCGCGGGACCTCGACACCATCTGCCGGAAGTGTCTGCGTAAGGAGCCCGAGCGGCGGTACGCGACCGCCCAAGCTCTGGCGGACGATCTGCGGCGTTTTCTGCGCGGGGAACCGGTGATCGCCCGTCCGGTGGCTCCACTCACCCGGGCGGCGCTCTGGTGTCGGCGCAATCCCGGGATCACGGCGCTGTTGGCTGGCATCCTGACGTTGTGGATCCTCTTCACCGGCGCCGGCCTCTTCGAGCGTGCCCAACTGTTGCGCGATAACCAGTCCTTCGCCAGTTTGGTCGCGGAGCGGGTGTTGGCCCGGGGCCTGGCCGACATCGGCCACCGCGTGGAGGAGGATGCCGCCACACTGCGCGCGTTGCTTTCCCCGACCCGCCAACCGTCGCCGACGTTCTCGATCACGAACGAACTGGCCAGGCTGGCGGAACGCCATTCGCCCGCGGGGGACGACTGGGCGACCATCGAAAACTGGGTCTTGATGAACGGCGAGGGCAGGACCCTGGGCCGCTGGCCGCCCGTTGAGCCAGCCAAGGCCATCGAAGACCGGAGCCGTCGTGATTATTTCCGAGGTGCCATCAGCGTTTATCGTACTTCCGGCAGGACGAACTGCTACATCTCGGCCGTGTATGACAGCCAGGAAGACGGACTGCGCAAGATCGGACTGAGCGTCGTTTTGCCCGGCGTCGCACCCGGCGAGGCCGTAGGCGTGCTCACCGCCATGCTGCGAACCACCCCCGATGCCCTGGCCGAGGCGATTGACATCCACCATCACGAGGTGGTGGTGGTCGGCCGGCAGGACGCCAGCACCCTGCCAACCGGCGCGGCCGCCACCGACTGGGTAATCCACCTTCATCCGGAGGCGCCCGAAAACCGCACCAATATCCTGGTGTTCCCGGCCAGGTGGATCACACGTGGCCATCTCACCTTTTACTTTGATCCTGCGCGGCGGTCGGATCCGACTCGAGGCTGGGCGCCATGGTTGGTTGGCCTGGCACAGGTCAATCCCCCAAGTCCCGACGAGGCACTCAAGTTGGTGGTGCTCGTGCAGAGCCGCGACTGGATCATCGTGTTTCTGATCCCCGGCCTGCTGTTAACCGCGGCCTTGTTGGGGCTCGCCGCCTGGCAGGTCCGAAAGGCAAGCGCGCCGGCTCCAAAGTAAGATCCGATGAACCATGGTTCGGTGATCGCTTTCATGGCTTGACGGACCCCTCATAGGCCCGACCCGGCCCTCCGGCATCGCCCTGCGGCCAAGGGGCTTCGGTGTCCTCCCGGCTCAGGCGCTCGTTCAGTTCGGCCAAGCGCAGCCGTGCCCGGCGCTGAGTCGCTGGCGGCAACAAGCTACGGAGGCTCGCTCGATACGCCTCCCGCGCCGCGGCGAGTGCCCCCCGTTCAAGGAGTACTTCTCCCATGAAATACTGGCCGAAACCGTCGTCGGGGTTCCGGAGGAGTCCTTCCCGGAGGTGCTCCTCAGCCGCGTCCCAACGCTCCCGATGCGCCTCAAGCAAGCCGCGGACAATGGCCACATCCCAACGGCCGGGCTGCAAGTGCTCCGCGCGGCGCACCGCTTCTTCCGCCTCGGCGTAGTGCTCCCTCAAGACCAGACACCGTGCCAGGATGAGCTGAGCCCACGGGAGGTCCGGATGCAGTTTGATCCCCGCCCGCAGCGGTTCGCAGGCGTCCGGCATCTCCGTACGCCCAGAGCCCAGCATCTGATGGGCGATAGCCTGGAGGTCGTCCAGCACGACGAACTCCCGATGGGGAACGCCGAACCAGGCATACGCCGGATCCACCAGGAAGGCTTCGCCGGACAGGAACACAATCGCGCAATCATGGTAGCGCACCCGGTTGTCGGGATCACACTCGACATGGACGAGAAAGGCGCGCAAACCCACCGCCCGGGCGAGTGCTGCCCAGAGTTTCCCCTGTTCGTTGCAGCTCAAGGCTTCGGGCGCTTTCTGTGTGGAAGTGAATACCTCAAGCGCCGGCCGTCCCCCCCAGCCCTGCTGGCCGGACGCGCGCTGGCAGACGGCCTGGAATAGGGCTTGCGCCCGGGCACAATCGTCCGTGGCGTCGCGTACCACCCCCTCGGCCCACGCCCGCATTTGGGGAGTAGCTTCCAGCGGGTTCACCACAAGCCGGCGTTCCTCCGGTGTCAGTCGCGAGGCCAGCGCCACCTCAAGTTCCTCGGCCGTGTAATCCTTGGGCGGGACGGCGCGGACTGGGGTCGCCACCAGGCGCTTTCTCAGCTCGGTGGCGACTTTGGACAGTGACTGAACGGCTTCCGCGTTGAAGCCTCGATCTGCGACCAAGGCGAAGACCCGGTCGTAATGCGCGACGGCCTCCGGGAAGTCGCCCAACATGGCGTAAGCCTCGGCGAGGAACTGGACTGCGTTGACATCTTCCGAAGCGAGTTGTTCCGCGCGGGCGAGTTCAGCGCGCGCACCTTCATGGTCCCCGGCGCCAATAAGGGCCTTGGCCAGCCACGCGTGCCCGTCGGCAGCGGTCGGATCCAACCGCACCACGGTGGCCAAGTAGTGAATGGCTGTTTCCCACCGTTTGCTGTTGGCCTGCACCACGCCCCAATGCCCGAGGTTCGGGCTGCCTTCGGGATCGAGGCGCAAGGCGGTGCGCAAGGCGGCGGTCGCCTCCGCTGCTCGTCCCATCCTGTCTCGAATCAAGCCGAGCAGCCGATGGGGTTGGCTTTCGTCCGGTTCAGCTTCCACCGCTTCCTCGATCAATGTCTCGGCCTCGGCCAACCGGCCCAAGTTCACAAGTGCCATGGCCAGGCCCAGCTTCGCGGCGCTCCACTGCGGGTCGGCGGCGAGACCTTCGCGGTAGGCAGACTCGATCTCCTTCATCGGGCGGCGGTCGGTTTCCAGCTTCTGCGCCCGGCTCAGCGCCGCCACGGCTGCGGGTTCTTCGGTGTCCCGCTTGCGCAATCGCTTCCATTCCTCCTCCGTAGGTTGAACTTCGAGCCCAGCCAGCAGCCGCTCCACCAGCGTATCCCTGAGATCAAAGGGGTTGGTCCCCGAGACCGCCACCAGCGTCACCTCCTCCCCGCTCGCAACCTGCACCATCCGCGCCGTCACGCCCCACAGCCCGTTGCTGGAGCCGTGCTCGCCCCAAACCACCCGGCGTGCCTCGACGCGCTGACCGATCTCGCGGGCCTGTTCCAAGGTGATCGCTTCGCCGGGCTTGAGATTCATCGCCTGCAAACCGAAGCGCACAGCGGAATCGCCCAGCAACCGCAGCCTCGCCATTCTCCTCAGGGCTGAGGAAGGCCCGTGGCTCCAGAAGTCGCTCCAATGCGCTTGGTCAGGATCACCCGAAACATTACGAAAGGGCAGGATCAAGACCGAGATTCGTCGGTCCAGCTCCTGTTGATGACGTGCGGCAAGAATCTCCCGGAGGCGCCGCGCCAGGTCGCCATGTCCGTTGATCTCCGCGACTTCGAGCGGCAACTGGAAACTGGCGTTCACGGTGCCCGGGTCCGCGCCCCGTTCGAGAAGCAACTCGACCAGGGTCGCGTGGCCCGCCGCCGCGGCTCCGTGCAGGAGCGTGTTCCCCTCGAGATCACGGCTCAGGAACCACTCCGGATGGGCCTCGAGCAGCTCCGTGATCCGTTCGACGTTGCCCGACGCGACCGCCGCCCGAAGCGAAGTGGTCCGCGCATAGTCCCGGAGCTGCTCCATCGAGGCTTGCTCCTCGGCCAGGGCCGCCCTGGCGGACAGCGAGCAGACGGCGGCAGCGACCGCAACCAGGCGACTGCCCCGGGGCACGATGCGGCGTGGAGGTTTCATGGCATTCACTGTGGTTCAACAAGCGATAAGCTTCAATGTTCAGTGCGCGTCCCGCAGCTTTGCCTGGCGGTTGGCGGCCTTGCGTTCAGGGCTGGCGCAACTGCTGCCGGCTTTGCGCCAGGATCCGCTCGAACTCCCCGGCGATACAGCGGTCGAAGACCTCGGTCGGCACACCGGCCTCCTCGGCGGCGGCGCGCAGTCGTATGCCATCCTGGTGGGCGCGTTTGGCGATGGCCGCCGCGCGATCGTATCCGATCTCGCCCGTCAGCGCGGTGACCAGCATCAGCGAATCGTTCAGATGCTGTTCGATCCGCGACCGGTTGGGCCGCAGTCCCTCCGCACAGTGTCTGCGGAAGGACTCGCAACCGGCTGCCAGGAGGGCCGTTGATTCCAGCACGTTGTGCAGGATCAGGGGCTTGCAGACGTTCAACTGGAAGTTGCCCTGCGACCCCGCCATCGCCACCGTTTGATCGTTGCCGTAAATCTGCAAGGCAACCATCGCCAAGGCTTCGCATTGGGTTGGATTCACCTTGCCCGGCATGATCGAGGAGCCTGGTTCGTTGGCGGGAATCTCGAGTTCCCCCAGACCTGCTCGCGGTCCGGAGGCATACCAACGGACATCGTTGGCGATCTTGAGCAACACCGCCGCCAGCGTGCGAAGCGCCGCGCTGGCCTGCACCATGGGCTCGTGTCCCGAGAGCGCCGCGAATTTGTTGGTGGCGCTGACGAACGGATACCCGGTGGCCTCCGCCAGGCGCGCCGCCACCCGTTCACCGAATCGGGGATGGGTATTCATGCCGGTGCCCACCGCGGTGCCGCCGATGGCCAGCGGATACAGGCCGGCAAGGGCCGCCTCGACCCCCGCGGACGCCTGGTCGAGCTGGGCCACCCAACCCGAGATGACTTGCCCGAGGGTGAGCGGGGTGGCGTCCTGCAGATGGGTGCGGCCGACCATCAGCACCTCGGCATACGCCTGGGCGTGGCGTGCCAGGGTGTCGCGCAGCGCCCGCACGGCGGGCAACAACGTCTGGTCCAGCTCTGTCACCGTGGCCACGTGCATGGCCGTGGGAAAGACATCGTTGGAAGATTGCCCTCGGTTGACATGATCGTTCGGGTGAATGGCGCGCGGCGTCCCCACCGTTGCGCGGGCGATCTGGTTCGCCCGTTGGGCGATCACCTCGTTGGCGTTCATGTGGGTCTGCGTGCCGGAACCGGTCTGGAAGACCCCCAGCGGGAATTGATCATCCCAGCGGCCGTCCGCCACCTCACGCGCCGCCTGCACGACGGCATCAATCAACTCGGGTTCAAGTCGGGCCGATCCGTTGTCGAATACTCCCAACTCCCGATTGGCTTCGGCGGCACCGAGTTTGACCAATCCGAGCGCACGAACCACCGGCCGTCCCCAACGGAAGCGTTCGCCGCCGATCTGGAAATTCTGGATCGCCAACTGGGTTTGGGGACCCCATAACCGGTCCACAGGTCCGGACACGGACCCCGGAGAAGGTAACTCCATCGCCGAACCGGCTGCTGCAGCTTCCAAATCGTTGAGTCTGAGTTCGGCCGCGACGATGACCTGGCCGCAGGCGAAGGCTCCGCAAAGGAAGATGCGCGCGGACCTGCGGCCAGGAACGAGGAGGAGCGGGTTGATGTTCATACTTCGGTTTTCGATTTATGCTCCGCCAACATGGTCTGTTCTTCTCGTCATCAGCCCGAAGGCCTTTGCCCTGTAGAAAAGCTTTCGGGTGCCGATCTTACACATGCTGGCCCGGCAGGCGCCCGTGAGCAAGCTCGCCGGAACGCTTCAGATGGCGGCCTCGGCATTCTCCAGGGGTTGCCCCGGAGCCCTCAGGCAGGCCGGTCCAATCGCGCAACTGCCCGGCCCAGGCATGCGCTTCGACCGGGATGCCTGCTTCGGTGGCCGGGAAACTCCGGACCCAAAGGATCTGGTTGTCATCCGACCGCTTGAGTCCGACGTCGGCGGTATAGGCGATGTCACCTTCGCCATCATGCGTGGTGTGC
This sequence comes from uncultured Verrucomicrobiota bacterium, assembly GCA_964535555.1. GTDB lineage: Bacteria > Verrucomicrobiota > Verrucomicrobiia > Limisphaerales > J093 > DSVZ01. The sequence goes on along the minus strand of CAZHUS010000050.1, from coordinate 33,280 downwards.
CTGAGGACGACACGAACGAAGTACGAGAGGGGCCAGCGCCGTCGGCGCAGGGGCAGGCGGCCGTAAAACAGGGTCTCCGTCACCTCACGGCGCCCGAGGTCGAGCTGTATGGCGGAATGCAGCGGGGAGAACGGCGCCGCCACCAAGAGCACGCCGGCCAGGATCCAGAACGCGATCCGATGCTCGTTCTGCTGTGGGTCGGAGGGGTCGAAGGCCTTGGAGCAAAGGAACAAGATGATGGCGAAGACGAGCGCCAGAGTCGAGCTGCCCAATCGGCGGTCAAGGTCGAGCGGTTCGCTGAGGTGGATCACCTCAGAAGGTAGATCCGAGCCGTTCATGTCCCTTGAGTGTCGGACTGTCCACCCGCCAGCCAGCAGCCGGGATCACTGTGGAAGGGATTACCGTGCAGGGCGAAGGAAAGGCACCTTAGCCCGCCCCGGCAGAGCTTCTCCAGGCTGCAACCTTCACAGCCCGAGGCGATGTGACGGGGATTCCGCAGCGTGCGCAGCAGGGGATGTTCGAAGTAGAGATCGCGCAGCGGGGTCTGGAGCACGTTGCCTACCCGAACGGGCATCCGGCGGCACGGCAGGAGATCGCCGTTCGGCAACAACGCCAGCAACGATTCGCCCGCCACACAGCGATACGGCACGCCCTCACCCCCCAGGAACTGCAGGGCACGATGCTGCGCCACTTCGGTACGCCGCCGAGGCCACCACGACCAGCGCCGACGCGCGCTCTGTCGGGCCGACTTCAGCAACTCGATATACTCCCGCGTTTCGGCGGGGGTGAGCGACCCGGTGGCACCCTGAGCGCCGGCGCCCAGCGGGATCAGCCGGTCTGTCCAGACGCGGGTGACGCCCAGTTCCTGCGCCAGCCGCGCCACCGCCGGAAATTCACGGAAGTTGCCCCGGTGAGCCGTGAACGAGATCATCACGGGGATGTGAGCGCGGGTCAGTTCGCGGATGGCGTTTGAAACGAGGGCGAAGCTGCCGGGGCCACGGATGCGGTCGTGGGTCGCCGCCGTGCCTTCGAGGCTGACCTGGACGTAGCGGGGTCCGAGGCGGGCCAAGCGACGGGCGCGGGCACGGTCGATGAGGTGACCGTTCGAGAGAATGGCGAAGCTGAACCGATCACGCCGCTGGTCGAGAACTTCAAGCAACCGCATCAGATCCGGATGCACCAGCGGCTCGCCACCCGTCAGTGTGATGTGAAGCCGGCGTGGGCTTCCGCTCGCGGCGCGCCATTCCGCGAGGAACTGTTCCAGTTGGTTGAGCACCTCGAGCCAAGCGGCATATTCGAGTTCAGGGCTGTTGTACGATTCCTGATAGCAGTGAGCGCACCGCAGGTTGCAGCGCTCGGTCAAATGCCATTGGAACGTGAACCGGCGCAGGCGAGCCAATATCCTCTCGCGTTCGGGAGGGGCGATTGCCGCGCCGTCTCGCGGTGTGATCTGGAGCCAGGTTGAGTTCTGGATCGAGCGCTGCATAACCTATTATCCACAGCCGCCACACCCGCCGCACCCGCCACCGCACCCGCCGCCGCTACAGCCGCCACCGCAGCCGCCGCTGGAGGCGGCTTGGGTAAAGCCGGACGCCAGCTTCGCATAGGCGGTTCCTTCGAGCACGCTGAACCCGAACAGGGCGACGGCGACCACCAAGGCGCGGACATCCAACGGTTCATCGAGCCGAGTGATACGCTCCTTGAGCTCTGCGAACTTCTCCTGATTGGATGCGAGATAGCTCCGGCCTCGGGGACTGAGCCGTGGCACTTGACCCAAAGCGAAGGCGATCACGGCGCCAATCACGCCCATGAGGATGAGAAACTGCACGTTTTCGCAGCCCCGAGTGATGGCGTGCAGGAGGCGCAGCAAACCGATGCCCAGGATTACCCCCACGGCGATGTTGGTCACGACCACACCGCGACGCTTGATGTCTGCCCGCGTCAGAAAGGCTGCCTGCCTCAGGCGGTGTTCGGCGTCGCGGCAATGGGCGGCCGCGCGCTCGAGCAAGTCCTGGTCTTGGAAGATCTTGGCGGGCGGTCGGGTTTCTTGGAAGAAGCGGTACACCAGCGCTTCGAGCGGGTCCAGGTCCTGAGGGGTGGGAGCATCCTCGGCTGGACCGATCTCCAACCCGGTCTCGATCCCGAGGAGTCTCCTGTTGAAGACCCGCAAGTGACCGCGCGCGACGAGCGCGAACACCGTCAAGCGAATCACTTCGCTGGTATCGCCGCGCAAATAAGCCAACTCCCGTGCGTCAAGTGGCGGCGTGGGCCACGGGGGAGGTTCTCCGGCCGGCCCGCTTCTGGCCGCGCGGTTTTGCCAGCGGGCCCAGAGCCACGCCGCGACGATGATCGCGGCATACACCTTGAGGAAGTCTGGTCCAGTCATAGCCTGCGGCGCATCCCGGATTCGGAGCGCAAAGTGCGTCGCCAATCGGAGACAGCGTCACCCTCCAAGAAAAGGAAGCCGAACCGATCCTTACCGGACTTCGAGGACCAGTCTCGTGTCGCCAGAGTAAACCATTGTGGAGGAATGGCTTGGCGAGCATTTCTGCGGGCTCTCCCATCTTGGGCACCTCTTTCTGGCTGAGTTTCCCCTTCCCAACACCTCCGGTTCCGGATCACCGCCTCCCGCATGCCTCGGGCCAACCGACCGGGAAACCGACGTCGTCGAGACGACCGTGGACGCTTGGGCTTTGTGCGAACCCGGCTTGCCTTACGGCGCGGAAGCCGCGGTCAAAAGGCGAGGCAAGGGGCAATAGTGACGCTCGAATCCGCGCAACGCTCTGCTTTCAAACGATTTCCTTTGGCGACAGCAGACTGTGAACGGGTTCGATCTTTATTGGCCTTTGACCCGGTAGAACTGCATCGGAGTCGGTGCCGGCACGGCGACTGGAGGGGTGGCGTTTGGCACGAGTTCCCTCCAAGCCGAGGCTTCAATCGTTGGTGCGGTGTGCACCGCGAACGGCGGCACGCCGCCGGCCCAGTCGAGGATCACCTCGTTGCCTTGGCGTGCGAGGCTGAGACGCACCGGTGAACTCACGACCGCGACCGTGTCGCTGAAGGTCGTCGCCATCATCCCCTCAAATCCCGGCGCCCAAGTGGCACTGAGGGTGGCAGTAATCACGATGACATTCGTCTTGCCTGCGGCGAGCGGGATGGCGGACGCGGTCCAATTTTCGCCGCCGGCGGCCGTGCCTTTCTTGTTCAGCGTCTTGTTCTCCCAGGTTACGCCCAGGACGGGATCGCCAAGCCCGTGCGCTTTTCCTGTGAGATCTAGCGCGGTCGCGCTTGTGTGGTGCGCGGGCGCGTCCGACGGTTGGTCAAGCCTCAGGACGGGACTGCCAACTTCCGCCTGGCCACGGCGCTGAGCCAGCAGCCACTCGACCACGGCAGGGCTTGAGCTCTTTGTCTTGTACACCTCCTCGTGGGAGGCGGTCTTGAACTCGGTGTGGAGCGGATGGCCGTCCCACGCACGCAACTCCCCACTGAACACACCCGCTCCCGGTCCTTCCAGCAGGGATTGAAATGTCCAGATGGGCAGGCCCTTCAGTACGGGATCCGGGCGGACGTAGCCCGAGTGCAGCAAGGCAGCGGCGAGACGCTCTCGCCGCAGGCGCGCCACACGAGCGGCCACTTCAAAACTCGCCGACCCGCCAGTCACGTAGATGCGATCCGGTTCCACGGGGAGGCCCGTCGCCAACCGGTCCATGAGTTCGGAGATCAGGTCGGCTTCGCTGTTGGACCAGCCACCACCCCCCATCTCGCTGCGGTGCGTGGGATACACGAGAATGACCGGATCACGCATTTGTTGCCGATAGGACGCGAACACAGATACCTGCGGCCAATCCCAGAAGCCCCCCGGCAGCAGGCCCTCGTGCCAGCCGCCGCCGTGGATGATCACGACCAGCGGGTAGCGCCTGGCGACATCGAAGTCCGAGGGCCGATGCACGAAGTACGGCAGGCGCACGCGGGCAGTATTGGTGAAGTTCTGTTTCTGGAACTCGGTGGCCGGCGGCACCACCCAGAGCCGCGCCGGCGGAGTGATCAGGGTTCCGCCCGGGTTCGAAACCTCGACAGCGTAATCCGCTTCGTCCTCCGGTTGCACCGCGGCGATGGTCAGGAACTTGTTCGTCTGCCCGGCCAACTCCTGCCCGTCCCGTCGCCACTGGTACGTCAGCGGGCCGACCCCGGTGGGGTTGATGGCGAGGGTAATGCGCTGGTCGCGAAAGACCGCGGTGTGCTGGAAACTCGTCGAGGGCCGGATCAGCGGCGGGGGCACCGTGTCCAACCCGTGGACGTGGTCCACGCCCGTGTCGAAGAGCCTGGTGGTCGCCCCTGTGGCCGGATCCACGCGGAACAAGCTAGCGTTCGGGAGAGTCTCCGACACGTAGAAGATGCCCGCGCGGTCAATGGCCAACCCCATCACCCGCGAGACTCCTTGCAGCTTGGTCACGAGCGTCGCCTGCCCGGTGGCGGCGTCAATCCGGTAGAGCGAATCACTGACCGCCCCGTACATGGCACCGTCTGCCGCCCAGGCCAGGTCCATGATGTCGAAACAGCCGCCGGTCCCGCCCACCTTCGTGGCCGCGCCGGTGGCCAAGTCGAACTTGTACAGACTGCCGGCGTCGGGTGTGCCGCTGCCGGCGTTGACGCCGTAGAGCGTGCCGTCCGGGGCGAAACCCAGACCCATGAAGTTCTCGGGCTTGTTGAGGATGCCGAAGGGCGTGGCCTGTCCGGTGGCCAGATCCACCCGGGCCAGTTGCGAGTCACCGCCGGGTGGCCAGCCGTGCGTGACGGTGAAGGCCTCGCCCTTCGCGTTGATGGCGATGGCGTCGGCGCCCGGCACGCCGAAGTCGCCCAGCGTCGTGGCTTTCTGAGTGCCGACGTCGATCCTGACCAGCGATGTTCCTGCGCCGGCCGTGGCGTAGAGGATGGGATCGGCGTTGCTGTGACTAAGGAGCGCCCCCAGGCCCAATAGCGCCAACGTCAGGCCAGGGAGGCTCCACGGTGAGTCGTTTCCACAGTTCATAGACCTATGTGTTGTTTGACTTTGGACTTCGGTTCTCCGACCGACGGAGTGGAGGTCCGTTGACCCTTCGTGCGCAATCGGCGGACAAACCGCGTCACTTTTTCCACAGGTGATTTGAACCGGATCTTCCCGGATGCCGGGGACTGACATTCGAGCGCCAAGCCACGGCCCGAAGGTGGCTCGGACTGTCTTTCACGGGTTCTTCCGGCGTTCCTCCGGCGCGCCGCGGTCGGTTTCGGCCAGCGACGGCGCGCGGAAGACGCGAACCTCGCCTTGCCAGTGGGGGCCGGCGTTCGTGCAGTCCCCCACCGCAAGCAGCAAACGATCCTCGTCCTCGAAGCGCAGGACATTGCCCGTCTCCCGGAATGCCTGCCATTGAGCCACGGGCTGACGCAGACGCAGGTCCCAGAGAACAATGCCGCCATCGCCGGTTGCGGTCGCAAGTCTGGAATCATCGGAGTTGAAGGTCAGGCACGCATAGCCGTCCAAAGCGCCGCCGAGCGTGGCCCGTTCGCGTTCGGTTTCGACATCCCAAAGCCGGATTCTCCCGTCCCAGCCAGCGGTCGCGAGCGTGGCGCCGTCGTTCGAGAGTGCCGCCGCGCGCACGCCACCCTTGTGCGGGGCTGGAATCGCACGCCCCTCCTTCCCGCCGATCCGCCAGACCTCAACCAACTCAGGAGAGGCCGATGTTGCCTCCGTGATCCTCACGAAGCAGCGGTCGCGGGCATGGAAGCCCATCTGGAAGTACGGATAGTTGGCCGGGTACCGTGCCGGCGGGAGGGTCAGGAGAAGCTCGGGAGCATCGGTGTTCCACAACTCCGTCGTGTGATCCCTCCGGATAACCGCCAGATCATCCCCACGGTCGCTGAAGATCAGGCACTCGGGCGGACCGCCGCCGGAGGCGATGATCCCCTTGCGTTCGAACGGCTCGGTGCCCCACAACTCGACCGTTCCGTCTTCCAGGCCCAGAGCAGCCCTGGTTGCCCCTCGGCCGAATGCGACCGCTGTTGCCAAACGCAGGTTCGCAGGCACGTTCCGTCGCGGGCCCTCCTGTAGTGTCCGTCCGTCCAGAAAACTGATCGCCTCCCAGTCGCCGTGAATGACCACGGAGCGGCTTTCCACCGGACGCGGCCAGACAAACCAGGAGCCAGGAGCAGGGCGGTACCGTAGGCGAGGTGGTGGCCGAGCATCCCAGACCCGAACCGCTCCATCCTTGCCGCAGGAGATCAGCCGTCTGCCGTCCGTTGAAAAGGCGACGCTGAACAGCTCCAAGTCGTGTCCGCGGAGGACGGCGAGTTCCTCCCACGAGCGTGTGCTCCAGAGCCGAACGGTTTGGTCAAGCCCGGCACTGGCCACCACCTCGCCGTCGGGTGAAAACGCCACGCAGCCTACGTGACCGCGGTGGCCGACCAGTTTCTTTGGTTCCGACTCCCCGCCCGGGTCCCAAATGGTCAGGCCCTCAAAACTGCCTGAGGCCAGTGTCTCGCCGTCCTGGCTGAACGCCAGACTGAGAGTGCCTTGAGCGGATCCCACATGAACTTCGGTGCCGCTCTCCAGGTCGTAGCGCCGGATTTGGCCGCTTCGGTCGGCGTAAGCGACCGACTTTCCATCGGGGGAGAACGCGAGGCCAAGCATGAAGGCCCATTCCCATTCGCTGGAGCCTCTGGAAAAGCCATGCGCGGCATGCCCGGCGGTGAGATTGATGATCGAGACATTGGATTGGCCTGCCACGGCGAGCCACTGGCTATCGGGCGAAAATGCGAGGCCACCCACGTCCAGAGGCATGTCCCAAAGCTTCTTCAGCGTGGATGCGTCCCAGATCTGCAGTGAACCACCTCCGAGCGCCAGAAGACGCCCATCCGGCGACACGGTCATCCGTGGGAATTTAGCGGCCAACGAGATGCTCTGAACGAGGTGCTGCGCGGTCAGATCCCAGACCTTGAGTGTTTGGTCATCGCTGGTGCTGACGGCTCTTTGTCCGTCCGTCAGGAAAGCGGCGTTCCACACAAAGTCCGAATGTCCGGCGAGAGCGAACAACTCCTTGCCACGGGTGCACTCCCAGAGATGCCGCCATTCCCACCCGCGTAAATCCACTGCCCCCTGAGGACGCTGTTTGTTCAGCAACTCGCGGGCGCCTCCCAGGTTGTGTTCCGCCAAGGCGCGATACGACAGCGCCATTTCGGCGGCGTACGCGGTGCGCCGCGCCGCCTCCTCCTGGGTCTGGGCTTCGCGACGCAGGCGAGATTCGTTCTCCTGCGCCTTGACCGCTCGAACCGCTTGCCACGTGCTGATGACCGCGCCCAAGACCAGCGTGGTGATGACTGCTGTGCCGGCAGCCACTGTCACCTTGTGCCGTCGAACGAACTTCTGGACCCGGTACGGCGCGCTCGGCGGGCGGGCGACCACAGGCTCGCTGCTCAAATACCGTCCCAAATCCACCGCCAGCCCGTTCGCCGTCTCATACCGTCGAGCCCGGTCTTTCTCGAGACACTTCATCACGATCCAGTCCAGGTCCCGGGCGATTTGTGATTTTTGATTTCTGATTTTTGATTTTTGATTTGGGAGCGAGCGGTCGCGCGCCAGGCGGGTGCTGGGCCGCACGGGCTCCTTTTCCAGAATTGTCTTGCGCAGGCCGTCTAGGCCTGATGCCAGCAGTTCTCGAGTGTCAAAGGGCGTGTGGCCGGTGAGGAGTTCGTAGAGGAGCACCCCCAGGCTGTAGATGTCGCTGCGCGTGTCAATGTCCACGCTGGTCATCAGGGTCTGCTCGGGACTCATGTAAGCCGGCGTGCCAATGAACTGCTCGAAGGCGGTGTAGAGGGTCTTGTCGGTCAGGACCTCGCCCGCGACGGCCTTGGCGATGCCGAAGTCAATGATCTTGGGCACCGCCACGCCGTCGTTCATCGTGACCAGCACGTTCGACGGCTTGAGATCCCGATGGATGATGCCCTTTTGGTGGGCGTGCTGCACGGCCCGACAGACCGGGATGAACAAGTCGAGACGTTCGCGGATCGGCAGCCGGTTCTCCTCGCAGTAATCGGTGATCCGCACGCCTCTGACCAGTTCCATGACGAAGTACGGACGACCGGCGGGGATTTCTGATTTCCGATTTCCGATTTCTGATTTGAGATTCTGGTCAGACTTCGGACTTCCTTCGGATTTCGGATTTCGGATTTCGGATTTGGCGGCGCCGGTTACGCCGGCATCGAGGAACCGCGCGATGTTCGGATGATCCATCAGGGCCAGGGCCTGGCGTTCAGCCTCGAAGCGCGCCACCACACTCCGGGTGTCCATGCCCAGCTTGATGACCTTGAGGGCCACGCGACGGCGCACCGGTTCCTGCTGCTCGGCCACATAAACGACGCCGCAACCGCCTTCGCCCAGCCGCTCGAGCAACTTGTACGGGCCGATCCGGTCGCCGGGCCGTTCGCCTCCGCACGCGACGCGGTCCGCTCGCGCCACAGCCGCAGGCCGCGTCAGTCCGCCGGCGGAAACTTCCACCCCACCCGACGCGAGTCCGTCCCCTGGCGGGGAGTCGGGTTGGCCTCCCGGCCACTGATGCCCGTGCCATTCCAGGAAGTCCTCGAGCTGGGCGTGCCGGGCAAGCAGGGTTTCGAGTCGCTGCCGGAGCGGCGCATCGCCTGCGCAAGCACGGTCGAGGAAGGCCTTCCTCTCGGCGACCGTGGGCTGGTCCAGTGCGCCGAGGAACAACTCCCGCTCGCGGGGGCCGGGAGACAACGGTGGCGCGCTCATGGCGCCTCCATCGCCACCTTCAGCCAGGTCCGCGCGTAGGCCCAGATGCGGTCGGCCGTGCGCGGGCTGATGGCAAGCGCCTCCGCCGCCTCGGGGAGCGACAGGCCGACGAAGTAGCGGAGTTTGACCAGTTCCGCCGCCTGGGGATCTTCAGCCTGAAACGTGGCCAAGGCCTCGTTCACCGCCAGCACTTCGTCAGCGGGCCGTTCCCAGACCAGGTGGTGTTCCTGGAGTTCTTCCCGTTCCGCACCGCCCCCACGGCGCTGCGCCTGCTTGCGGCGGGCGGATTCGATCAGGATGCGTCGCATCGCCTCGGCGGCGGCACAGATGAAGTGGCCTCGGCTGTTCCAGTGCAGGTCCCCCGGCCCGATCAGCCGCAGCCAAGCGTCATGGACCAGGGCCGTGGGCTGGAGCGTCTGGCCGGGTGCCTCCCGTGCCATGCGCGCCGCGGCCAGTCGGCGCAGTTCGTCGTACACCAACGGCAGCAGTTCCTCGCTGGCCTGCGGGTCGCCAGCCTGGGCGCGTTCGAGCAACAGGGTGACTTCACCCATGGCAGTAATAACGGACGAAAGCTGCGACGCTTCCTTGATAGCGGTCAAGCCGAACGGGTCCCGCTCGCTTTCCATGAACCGTCGGATGGTTTCCTTGATTTCCAAGCACTTACGAATCTCTGGTTCATGGTCGCAATGCGCGCCGCCCGCGGCGTCCCTCCTTGCCATAAACCGCCCGGTCCCGGTGGCGCGCGGCTGCGGCCGAGCAACCCCCCGTCGGACCCGGACCCGGCTCGGCCGCAGCCTCGCTCCACCGGGTTCATCGCCGGTGTGCAGGTCCGGAAGGAACAAGGAACGCACCCTTGGAGGACTTCGGGGACCGCGGGTCTGGCCGTTAAGCCACCTGCCGGCGCCTCACGGTCCGCCGCGGTCGCGAACCCTTGTCGGTCAACGCCCACTGAACCGGGAATTGAGCGCCGCAAAGGCAGGGACAGGTTCGAGTTGGCCGGTCCATTGCTCCCAATACGGCGTGAGCGGCGTTTTTTCGACATGCTGCTTCTGTCTCACGTCACCCTCGCTCGTGGCCCCGCTCGGTTGCCAGTCGGGGCCAAGGGCCGTGCGCGCCTGTTCGAGAAATCGCCGCGCGGCCGGTTCGTCACCCCGCGTCCACGCAAGGTAGCCGCGCAGGAAGAAACCGCCCACCGCTTTCGGATTCGTATGGGTGGCGGCGGCCAACCGCTCATCCGCGAGCGGGTGGTTCCCGCGGAGCAAGGCCACCTCGCCGAGCACCAGCAGGGCGCCGGTTTCCTCGGGGTTGATCCGGTGGGCGCGCTCCAGCGCCTGTTCGGAGGCAGCGAGGTCGGCATCGGACCTGGCGCTGAGGGCGCGCACCACGCCCCATTGCTGCCAGGCACGGTGGCTTTGCGGATCGAGTTGCTGCAGGCCGGCCAGCGCCGTGAGCGCCCCCTCGGCATCGCCCAGGCTCGCGAGGCAAAGCCCGAGGTAATAGCGCGAATCCTCGTGCTGCGGGTTGAGCGCGATGGCCTCACGGAAGAGGCGCACCGCCTTCGCGTTGTCCTGCTCGACCTTCATCGCGTTCATCGCGGCGCGCTGCGTGTTCCAAAACCGGAGGAGGCGTTCCCGTTCGTTCGTAGGAGCCGACGTAAGGAGGCTCGCTTGCGTGCGGTCTTCGGGAGTGGCTGTTCGGTCGTCCGGTGTAAGCCTCGTGGCGTCTGGGCTGAGCCTCCTTACGTCGGCTCCTACGCAGAGCACAGCAGTCTGACCCTCGACGATTTCGTACAGCGCATTGGCTGCGACACTCTCGACGACGTTCGTGCCTCCCGCGTGCCAGCGGACTTCCAACCGGTCCACGCGGGTCGCGGAGCCAAGCCCCCAGTGCAGCGTGTGGCTCCGCTGCGAGAGGTAGCTGACCCCGGCTACGCTACGACGCAGCGGGGTTTCCCCAACCCAGGCGATCACGGTGGAACCATCGCCAAAGCCGTTGGGTTGGCCAGCGGCGTTCTTCGAGCGCAGACGCAACTTGAGCCAGTTGCCACCGGCCATGTCGTTGCGGTAAAGCCGGACGCCTTCACCCAGGTCGGCCACGATGAAGTCCTGGTCGCCGTCGTTGTCGAAGTCCGCGCAGGCCAGGCCGCGGCTGACGTGCTTTTGGCGGAGCCCGGGGTGCAGCGGCGCCAGGTTGTGGAAGTGACGGCCCCGTTCGTTCCAGAACACGAACGCTTCCTGGGGCTGGAGCCGCTTCGGCGGCGGGCCATCGGCTTCGATCGTGCTCCCATTCACCACGAGGAGATCGAGCCAACCGTCCTGGTCCAAGTCCACGAAATCTGTGCCCCAACCCACGAACGGCAGCGCGATCTGGCCGAGCCCCTTCCGGTCCGCGATGTCCACGAAGCGGACGGGCGGAGGACGGTTCGTCGGCACGGCCGCGCCAGGCTGTACCACGGGGCCAACCGCCCTGGTCACTGGGTTCGTGGATGCTCTCCGCAGGTTCAGGTCAGCCCAGAGGTTCTCGTAGAGCGCGTTCTCCTGCGCGACCCAATGCGTGACATGCAGGTCGTCGTCGCCATCGCGGTCGAAGTCGCCGGCGGTCAGCCCCATGGCGCTGCGATAGTCCGCCACCCACGCAGGATGGCTCAGGTCCTCGAACCGCCCGCCGACATTGCGGTAGAAGACGTTGTCGGAAACGTCATTCGCCACGTAGAGATCGAGCCAGCCGTCGTTGTCGAAGTCGTGCCAAAGCCCGCCCAGGCTGCGGCCTTCCGGGTTCTGCACCTTCAACTCGCCCGCGACATCGGTAAACGTCCCGTCTGCGTTCTGATGGAACAGCGCGTTGCGTCCGCCCGGGTAGGAGGCCGGATTCAACGTGAACGGCACGGCCGTCCCGATCTGGTCGGAAACCTTGTCGTGATCGGCCTGGTTCTCCGCGTATTCGACGTAGTTGCACACGTAGAGATCGAGGCGCCGGTCGCGGTCGTAGTCGGCCCAGGCCGCGCTGGACCAGAAGCCGGGGAGGCCTGGAAGCCGCAGATCGGCCGTGAACCGGCCGCTCCCGCCCTCGTTGCGGAACAGGCGCAGGGCGTTGTAGCCCGTCACGACGAGATCGAGGAAGCCGTCTCCGTCGTAGTCCCCCCAGGCAGCGCCCATCCCCCGGATGCGGAGTTCCGGGAATCCGGGAGCCGGACGGAACGTGCCGTCGCCGCGGTTCTCGAACAGAACACTCGGGAGGAGTCCGCCGGCCGGTTGATCGAGCGGGCCGCCGGCAGAAACCACGAACAGGTCATCATCCCCGTCGTTGTCGTAGTCCCCCCAGGCCAGGCCGGTCCCCATGTCCTCCGGCAGTTGCGAAGTGCGGTCGCCGGTGAAGTTGCGGAACTCAGCCAGCCCGGCTTCGCGCGTGACGTCGGTCAGTTTCGGACGCGGGGCTTCCGGCGGCAGATTGCGGGCGAGTTCGTTGGTGATGTCGTCCGGCCGTTCGTCCGGGCGATAAGAGGCCGGCCGGGACCGTTGGTAAACGATCACCCCGACCGTTGCGCCGAGCACGAACAGGGTACTCAGCATCGCCAACGCCCACCGCAGGCGCCGGCGGCGGGGTGAGAGCGGCGGCAGGCTCATGGGGTAGGATCGGCGGCAAGGTCCGATGCCGCCGAACCCACGACACGCCCGCCGCGGACGTGGCCGTCCGCGCTCCGGTCGAGGGTGGGGCGCGCCGTCCCCGGCGCGTCGTGGGCGACGGGCGATGGAGCGCCCGCCCTGCCTGCTTTCGCCGGTTCCACCGTCACCTTGAGTTCGGTGCGCGCGATCTCTGTCACTGGCGCGGTGAGGGTGTTGGTTTCGCCCAGCAGGTAGTTCAGGAGGAACTGATCCACTTTGCGGTACTGGAGCGACACCGCGATGCGGTATTCCCCCACTGCCGCGGGAGCTGGAATGGCCGGCGCCGGAATGTCCAGTTGCTCGGGCAACGGCCCCTGGGCCACCGCGTTTGTGGCGCCGGCCGCCGCGCCGCTGCACACGATGCTAAAGTTCACGGTGTCCGAGTAGCCGGGGAATAGCGCGCGTCGGAATCGCACTCCGACCATTTCCCAGAGGTTGTGCCGGTCGATGAGATTGCCGTGCTGGTCCACCGGTTCGGCCTTGAAGAGGAAGGTGCCGGGCTGGAGGAAGTGCTTCGCGTCGCGCTTGCCCGAGGTCCACACGACGTTCTCGCGGTCGTCGGTGACGGTGATGTCGAGCCAACTCTGGATGATGTCGAGCGGGCCGGTGGGGAAGTCATGACCCACCTTGTTCGAGGCCATGACGACGCGCAGGGGGATCGTCCCGCCGGGGGCGACGGTCGGTGGCGCGCTTGCGGCGAGCTTCACGATCGGGCCATGGGCCCACTTGTCGGCGATTTCCGGGATGGGCATTTCCCCGCGCAGCCACTGCTCGGTCAACTCGAGCTGCGTCTTCCAGCCCGCGAGTTGGTCGCGTTGGGCGTGCGGGATGATGGTGTTGGCGGCGATGAACCGGTGGCTGCGGTGCTTGCGGTCGCCGGGGTGGCGATTGTAGTCGAGCGCGTCACCGGACGAGGGATCGCGCGACTCGACCAGCGGCATGTGGCATTCGCGGCACTCGACGGTCTTCTGCGCGTCGCCCTTTTTGTTCCAGTGACTGGCCGCCCAGTTGTCGTACTGGTTCTGCAACTGGACCCAGCCGACGCGGTTCACCTCGGCGTCGATGAACTGTTTGTGACAGGCGGCGCAATACTCCGGCTTCTTGAACGAGCGCTTCGCGAGTTTGTTGTGCTCGGCCGGGTAGCTGCGAATGAGGAAGTCCCGCGCGAACCGCCCGACGCCGTTGGTCGCCCATTGCCACAAGTACTCGCCCGGCTGGGTGACCGTGTAGTTGGCGTTGCCCTTGATATCGGTCTCCCGAATCGCATGGCAAGCGAGGCACGACACGCCTTCCTGGTAGCCGTGCAGGCCCGTGAGGTTCTCGACAAAGATGTTCTTCGTGCCGCTGAACAGGGAAATGGGATCGTGACAGCCGCCACAGTAACGCGTGGACTCCGGACCGTTCTGCTTGGCCATCACGTCCTGGATGCCGAGGAAGATCTTGTCCATCGCCGCGTAGCGATGGGCGCTGGGCTGCCATTCCTCGACAATCTGCTCGTGGCAACCCGCCGTGCCGCAGGACTGCGACCCGGCCAGCGATCGGGCGTCGAAGGCGCCGCCCGTATCAGTCTTGGCGAGGCTGGGAGCGAACGGCCGGTTCGTGCCGTACAGGAAGCTATAGTCCTCAGGAAAGGCGTTGACGTAACGGGTGCCGGAATAGGCCAAACCAAGCGCGTAGCACACGCCAACCCCGATCAGGGCGGCAGCGAACGCCTGCAGGAGTCCGGCGGCCATGCCGGGTACCGGTGGCGTCTTGCGCTGTTTGAGGATCGCCGCGGCGAGATGTGGCACCACGCCGGCCATCATCACCAGCGTGGCGATCAGGTGGACCTGGCGCCAGAGGCTGCCGGTCTTGATGCCGACCGCCGCCTGCACCGTCAGCACCACGCCCGAGACGGAGACGACCCCCAGCCCCAGCACCGCCAGCCAGCCGAGCACCGTGATGTGCGAAGGGGCGTAAGTACGGTAGTCCGCAATGTGCCGGGCGCAGTACCAGGCGACGGGCAGGAGCGTCACGGCGCCGACGGCGGTGTGCAAGAGGAGGCTCCACTGAACCGCGGCGTGAAACGGTGCCAGCGTAATCGCCAGACCGGTCAGCGTCTCGAAGAGCAGCGCCGCCAGGCTGGCCCGAACCAGCCAGGTCGTCCATCCTGTGCGAACGGGGGGTTGCGGAGGGTTCGCGGTGGGCATCATTGAATCAGGTCGCTGGACCCGCCTCGCATGACGTCGGGCCGCCTAGCCGCCGATGGCTGTCATGGGGCGACATGGTGTGAAGTTGTCCCGGAAGGCGTGCTCCCACGGCTTGGCCGCCAGCGCCTGGCGGAAGACGCGTCGCAACCCCTCATCGTCCTCCGTGTCGGCAAGGGCCTCGCGCAAACTCACTTCCTCGTGGTGCCCCAGGCAGGGCCGGAGGCGGCCATCGGCGGTCAGCCGCACCTTGTTGCACGTGTCGCAGAAATGCGGGGTTGTCATCGCCCCGATGAAGCCAACCACTGCGCCGCTCTTCGCCAGGCGGTAATATTTCGCCGGGCCGTGGCCCAGGCGGGCCTCCGGCAGGGGCACGAGTTCCTCGCGTTGTGCAAGCCAGGCCTTGACTTCGGTGACCGACAGGAAGTTGGCTGGGGTCAACACGTCGCGGGAAGTCAGCGGCATCAACTCGATCAGGCGCAGCGGCACGCCGTTCTCGGAGCTGAAGCGGACCAAGGACCAGAGCTCGTCCTCGTTCACCCCGCGCATGAGGACGGTGTTCAGCTTCACAAACTCGAACCGGGCCTCGAGCGCGGCGCGAATCCCTTCGAGCACAGGCTCCACCGCCCCACCGGTGATTCGTCGGTATACCGCAGGACTCAGGGCATCGAGGCTGACATTCACCGTCCGCGCGCCGGCCTGACGGAGGGGACCCGCCAGGGCGGGCAGCTTGAGGCCATTGGTCGAAATGCCGATGCACTCGACGCCGGGTGTGGCGGCCAGATGCCTCACCAGTTCAACCAGGCCCGGGCGCAGGAGGGGTTCGCCACCGGTCAGCCGGAACTTCCGGAAGCCCAGTTCCGCCGCCACGCGCACGATGCGGATCAGGTCGCGGTCGGTGAGCTCTCCGGCGAGATCGTTCCAACCGTGGTACTGGTGGGGGCGGCAATACAGGCAGCGCTCGTTGCACCGGTCGGTGACCGAGATCCGCAGGTAATCGATGTGACGTCCGAGCGCGTTCATGGGAGCCCTGCCCGATATACTGCGGCGCTTTCCGACACCTGGAATTGACCTGGCTCAAGCCTTGGATAAGACCACAATGTCGTGTCGCTGCCTGGAATCCGTGCCAACACCCCCGGAGAACGGATTGTCCCAGGAGGAATCGGGCCGGCCGATGCAGATCCCGTGCACTTCCCTGACTGGCATCAAGGCGCCCGCCCCCTCCGCCGGGTCGCCGAGGAACGCCGGACCGGGGGAGGCGGCTCGCGAGGTGTGGCGGCTTCCGCCTGGCGCAACCGCTCCTCCGCCGGGACGTAGAATGCCGAGTTGGTTCGCAGCACACACCCGGGGCGGCCTGGGACACACGCTGCCTTCAAGAGCAGGCAGAAGTCCTTTTCGAGGTCGAAATGCTGGCACGCGAAGCTCATGGGCGAGATAGAATGTCATGGGATCCGACCCCGGTCCTTGCCGGCGGTCAAGTCCCGCGCCGGGCGCTTCCACTCATTCGCGGACCATCATCACCCGGTAGTAGGCGGTGGCCTCTGCTCCGGCATCTGGCGCCGCCCATTCGACCACTCCGCCGCTCCCAAGGCTGGCTGCCCCCACAGAACGCCACGCCGGTGGCTCCACGGTGCTGGTTTGCTGCAGCCGGTAAACCGCACCGAACTCCGTGACCACCCGCAGCACCATCCGGCCGGTGCCGTCGGCAGGCCCCCAGTTCACCTGCGGCACGGGAATCACGGGTTCCTCGGGACTGCCGCGCAGGCCCGCATCGACGGTCAGATTGCGTTCGCCGGCGCCCAGCGTGACCGGCGCGGTCGTCCGACTGGCGGGAACCGGATCGCTGTCCAGGGTGTCGTCGCCCCCGACATCCGGAGTCGTCAGCCTCAACCCGGCCCACGAGGGACCGTACGTGACCCGGTACGTTCCCGGAGCCAGGCCGTCGAACTCGTACCGGCCGTCCGCGTCGGTGAACACCGTGGCCAGGACGCTCGTCCCCGCGGCGTCCAGCAACCGGACCCGATGGCGGGCCACACCGGGCTCGCCGGCGTCCTGGAGGGCATCCTGATCGAGGTCCCGCCAGACCCGGTCCCCGAGCGCCGCGGCAGCGGGGGTGCCGGCCCCGCGGCGTTCATACAGCGGCGCGCGCGGGTACTGCTCGCAGTCCACCGCGAACTCCGCCGGTCCCACGCGCATGGGCAGCACCCCGTTCAGCAGTTGTCCCGCCTCCGCGGGCAGCGTCGCCTGGTTGAGAACCACCACATAGGCGGCGTCCGGGCGCAGCCACGAGAACCCGAAGGCGCCATCGAAGAAACTGAGGTCCACCGCCACCAAGGGGTCGTTCGGATCGCATGTGCCACTGCCGTCGGCATCCAGGTGCAACCGGAACTCGACGCCCGGTAGCGGTTCATCCAGGAACGGGTTGAGCAGCCCGTCCCCGTCGGAGTCCAGCCACACCGACGACCCGAGGTAGCCCGTGCGGAAGCCGAAGGCCGCCTCGTGCTTTCCCGCCGGGATGCCGGAACCCTGCACCTGGCCGCCTTCGACCTCGACCGGCAACGGATTCGCGGCGGTGCTCAGGACCGCCGCGGGAGGCAACGTCGCTGTCTCCACCGTGACCAGGTGTCGCCCGGTGGCCAGGCCCTCGAGCCGGAACCGTCCCTGACCGTCCGTGACCGTCGCGGCCACCACCGCATCCTGCGGGTCCAGCGACCCGTTCGCGTTGGTGTCCCGGTGCAACGTCACCGGCAATTGCCGCAGCAACGCCTCGCCCACTCCCGCCTTGCCGTCGGGTTTACAGTCCTCCCACACCTCACCACTGATCTCGCCTCCGCGCGCCTGAAACCCGAAATCGACCCCGGGATAACTCTGGCCGGACACGACCCGCACCGCCCGGGGCATTGCGCCCGTGGTGACGGCCGCGCGGTTGCGCAACACCTGGGGGTCCATCTCCACGTCCACCAGGTAGGCGCCCACGGGCAGGCCGGCAAAGGCGTAGCGACCCTCCGGCGGGGTCACCTGGGTCCGGAACGGCGGACGCTCGGCGTCGTCCACCAGCCCGTTGTCATTCGCATCCCGCCACAGCCGCACCGTGACCCCAAGCAACCCGCGCTCGGATCCATCTTTTTGTCCGTCGGCGTTGGCGTCTTCCCATACCAAGTCGCCGATCCAGGGCGCATCGGGACCCGGCCCGCTTGCCTCGACGGACCCGATGTCCACCCGCGGTCCCACCACGCGGCGCTGGCCGCGCTGGTCCGATGACAGGCTGGCGGCGAGGTCGTTGCCGCCTGCGTCCAGCGCGGCACTCTGCGGTCCCAGGGCATGGGTTTGGGTGAAGCCCCCGTTCTCCGCCAGGTCCCGGAGGTCTGGTTCAGCGCCCACCAGGTCCGTGGGCTGGGTTGGTGCGAAAGTCGCGCCGATCAGGTTGAACCCGCCCTGGGGGGCGACGCCGATGGTCCCGGACAGGTCGAGGTCCAGGTTGTCGGCGAGCAGGTTGTTCGCCACCCACGGCTGAACGGACGGGATGCTGGTGAGACTCAGCCCCACGCCCTCGTTTCGCACGATGGTGTTGTTCAGCAGTTCGGCCGGGTGGCTCCCGACCAGTTGCAGGCCGGAGGGATGATTGCCCGAGATCGTCGAGTTCTCGATCCGGCTTTCGCCGGTGCAGCGCAACCCCCCGGTGCGCTGGTGGGCACCGGTCATGCGGTTCCCGCTCAACGTGCAGCGGCGCATCTCGATCCGGGGCCCCTGGTAGTGAAGCCCCCCGGCCCCGCTTCCCGAGAGGGGAGCACTCGCCTCGTTGTCCGCCAGGGTCGTGTCCTCGATCACCAACGGGAGACCTGAGGCCAGCAGGCCGCCCGCCGTGAAGCCGCTGCCGCTGGTGACGTTGCCCCGGATAACGCATTCGCGAACCGTGGCCTCGAACGAACCTGAAGCGGCACTCACCGTCACTGCGGCGGAGTGCAGCGCCCCGCGATTGCCCATGACCCGGCTCCGGGTGAGTTCCAACGCCGCGTTCACCACGTGCAGGCCCACTGCACCCACCGGCCCGTTGTCCTGGATCTCGCTGTCCCGCACCACCACCTGCGCGCCCTCCCGCACCGTGTCCGCCTGCACGGAAATGCCCGAGCCGTTCCGAAGAACCTCCGAGTTCAGCACGGTCACCACGTTCGCCGCATCACTGAACTGGAGCATCGCCGCGCCCGGATTGTCCTCGAAGCGGCAGTCCCGCAGCGTGGTGGTCACTGACCCCGGCCCCGCCACCACGGGACCCGTTGCGGACAGGGCCGCGGTGCCCAGGTTCCGACGGAAGACCACCCGCTCGGCCAGGAATTCCGCGTGGACCGAGCGGACCCCGGTGGGGCCGTTGGCCAGCACCTGGCCGTTGTCCTCGAACACGCAGTCCCGGAGTTCCACACGCCGGGCGGTGGCGGACAACCCCGTGCCGCGAGCGTTGCGGACCGTCAAATCAGTCACCACCAACCGCTCGATGGGCGCGGCTCCCGTCCCCGCGAGGGCCGACAGGAGTTCCTGGCTTCCCGCGCCATCCAGGACCACTCCACCGCCTTGAATGGTGAGATTGGCGGTGATCTTCAGTCTGCCGCCGAGCGTCACCGGCAGCGTGCCCCCGGCGAGGTGGCCGGCGAAGACGATCACGTCATCGCCCGAGCCCGCGGGACAGGCGCCCACGGGTTGATCGGTGTTGGCTGCGATGATCGCCTCGCGCAGCGAGCAATTCGCGTCCTCGTTCCACTCGTCGTTCAACGTGGTGACGGTCAAGATGGCCGCCCGGAGATCCGCTCCGGCCAGACCGGCCAGCACGATCCACACGGGCAGCCATCCCGGCCTCCCGCACGCGGCAATTCCCCCAGCCCCGGACCGCTCGGCCTTCGTCCGTGGCCCCCCCTCATGGCGGGTCGGGAACCGGCGCGGCACCGCCTCCGTCGAAGCCTGATCCGCAACTACAGAGATGGGAATCATTAGGATGCCGATAGAACGCCGTCGGCCACGGTGGTCAATGCCAAAGCCGGCCCATCATGACTTGGGTCAAGACTCCTGGCCAGGTGCCTCCCATGGCGACACCCGACGCGCGCTGGCCGTGAGCCGTATCTTGTTGAAGGTGCCCCGGAGTTGCTGGTTCGCCAGCCGGCCTGATGCCAGCGGACCTCAGCGTGGTGGAAGGCGGAAGAAGCGGGCGGCGGAGGCGGCGACATCGAGCATCGCCTGGCGGTCCCGGCCGGCGATGATGGAGACGGCATCCACCGGTTCCCACGAGGAAGTACACACATCCCTGCCGGTCCACGCCCATCGACATGCGCTTGGTGCCCTGGACACCGGCCAGACGAACCCACCGGAGCTTGCCGGAGGCATCGTACTTGGCGATGAAACCGTCTCCCCAGTCGTTCTCCCAGCGGGAGCCGGGGTATACCGTCGTTCTCCCGAAGTCCGCGGTTCCACGATCGAGGAAGCCGAAAACCACCGCGTTGCCGGCCGTATCCACGGCCAGGTCATGCACTACACCGCGAGGCGTCCCCGAGGTGGGCTGGTATTCAATGCGCGTGACCCACCGTACCCGGCCCTCCGGGTCCACCTGGCCAACGTCGACCCGCCCCCGTCATCGAGAGTGGCATTGATTCCCCTCAAGGCTTCGCTGACTCATCCGGGCGTTCCGCCGCGTCCGCCACGCCGGGCACGAGGCCTTCCGCGCCTCGCCAGCGCACCAGCGCGCGGTATGTAAGTCGCAGCGACCTCCCTCTGAATCCTGCCGGCTAAACCCGGCGTATCGCCTCGCTCCCCACCTCTCGCCGTCGCTGCGGACCCCAAGTCCACGTTCCAAACGCACCGCGGAGCGGGACGGCTTGGTGCGGCGGGTGCCTGAGTGCGGCGGTCAGGGCCGGCTCAATCCGAAGGGCTGCCTGTTCGGCGCCCCCAAGCTCGTGGCCGAGGTATCGGCCAGCACGGTGTCGCTGGACGTTCGGGACAAGCTGACGGCGTATCGCCGCGCCGGGGTGCGGGAGGACCTCGTCTGGCGGACCGAGGACGGCGCGGTGGACTGGTGGCTGCTCGAGGAGGACGAGTACCGCCCCTCGAACCGGGCGCCGACGGTGTCGTGCGCAACCGCGTGTTACCCGGCCTCTGGCTCAACGTGAGCGCGTTGTTGGCCGGGAATGGCGCCCAAGTCATGACAACGCTTCGCGAAGGCCTCCAGGGTGCGGAACATGCATCCTTCGTTGCCGCACTCGAGGCGCGGGCCCGAACGAACAGCCCGATGCCGCCAGCGGCCTGAAATCGCGCCGACGGGAGTTCGGCGGATCCGAAATCCGCCTGCGCCCTCAGAGGCACACGGTTTTCGGGTACTCGAGCCCCGCAACGGCGTTGTACATCTCGGCACAGCGGGCGCACACGGGCTCCACCTCCTGCCAGCCAGGGAATTCAGTGCGAATCCGTTCACGCGCCTCCGGACGCAAAGTGGCTGCGTCGGTCCACTGAAAGGCCGCGAAACCACAAAGCGGACAGGCGGCGCCCGGGAGAGGAGCGGTTGTGCCCTGAAGTCCGCGTGGGTCGGCGGCGAGTTCGAGCAATTCCCGATGCTGCGCGAGCCTCCCGTCCCAGAGCGCAGCGAAGAGCTCTGTGCGGCGCGGTTCCGGGAGAAAGGCGAAACCGCGGTCAAACTCAGTGCGCCGCCCAGCCTCATCGGTGACCGTTTCCAGGCCGCGTTGTATGAGGCGTCCGTCAATGCTGACAGCCCAGAGCAGGCGATAGCGCTCGCGCACGAGCCGCAGTTGCGACGCCGTCTGCCCGGCGGCGCCGAGGTCAGGGGAGTAACCAAAGCCTTCGTCCACTATGTCGGAGATGTGCGCCAGTTCGTGGTGCAGGAAACGGGTCAGGGACGGCTCGTCGGCGAAGCGCTCCGGACGGAGGGCGACAATCCCACGGCGTGAGCTGTTGGCGTCGGCGTAGAGCTCTGCGCCCTCGTCCTGCTGGCCGCGTGCCTTACGGAAGGCCAGGGCCGCGAGGGCACCGTCCAGCACGGGCAGACGTGCAGCAGTCGCGGCGAGAAACCTCTCGAAGCCCCACTCGGTGAACCAGGTCAGATGCACGCGGGCGAAGGCGGTGGCGCGTTCGTCCGGGTCGAGCACCTGGTAGCAGCGCTCGCGTTCGGCGTGGAAGCGCCGGATCTGAAGCGGCGGGATGCCGGCCCGTTTGCCCGTGGCGCACAACTGCACCACGCCTTCCACCAAATCGTCGTCGAACAGGAGCCTCACGTGCCGATGCTGCGGCGCGGACGGAATCCTGTCACGGCGGAACCCCCCAGTCCCGACCGTGAAAGCGACCGTATGAATCCGAGTTCCAGGGCATCTTCGGTTTCGGCGCGGTGGGCCGGATAGTGTTCGATGGCTGGTGAGCGAGAACGGCACAGCCCACGCCAGGCGCGCCAACGTATGGTTGCCACAGGCCTCGTGGAGGTTCCTGGCGAGTCGAGAGAAAGGACCCTGGGTCATGTGGGGCGTGAGCGTCAGCGCTTCGGCGAACAGCCCGCTCATGGAGGAGAAGGCGCCCGGCGGTAACGCGAAGTGTAAGCGGGTTTTCCCACGGGCAGAACGGATGAGTCGCGAGGACCGGGTGCGCGCATCGGAGTCCATCCATCGGATTGGCCTGTAGCAGGCGGGCGCTCCTCGTTCCTTGGCGTTCGGATGGCCACCCCCGTGGAACTCTCATGCGGCTCGCGACCGCCGGGGGCTTCCTCGCGGGGCGGGCAGTCTATTCGGTGCTGAATGCTGGCAGAGGCACGACCTCCGGGAGAACGGCCAAACGCAAGGCCTTCCCGGCGCGGGGGCTGGGCGGGAGCGGGAGCGCGGGCCAATCCAAGCTCATTGCGGCCAGCTCTTCGCGCAGTTGCCGGAGATTCCAAAGTTCAAAGCAGCCTGGTTGGAGAACGACCGCGAGCCGGTCCCCGCCGGGGCTGAAGGCAAGCGAGGTCAACAAGCGTCCGGTGGGCAGGGAGGCGAGCTCGTCACCGGTCTCGACCACCACCATCCGTACTTCGCGGTCGGCGACACTGACGGCGGCGGCGTGGCCGTCGGGACTGAACGCCAGATGACAGCGACCCGGGGCGTCGGGGCTCTGCAGAATCCGGTGCCGCGGACTCCAGTCTTCGGTGCGCCAAAACACCGTCGCGTCCTCGGCCGCGGCGGCCAGCCAGCGTCCGTCCGGGCTGAAGGCGAGGTCGTACACCTGACAAGCCGGGAGATTGGTGATGAGCAGGCCGGTGCGGGGGTTCCAGACCTGAACGGCGGCTGCGCCGGCAGTCGCGTAGCTCGCCGCGAGGCGTCCGTCCGAACTCAGATGGGGCCGGCTGCCGGCTTGTATCTGTGGCTCCGTGCGGATGATTCCAGCCGGATGTTCCGGATCAAAACAGAGGAACGTGGCCCGGGTCGCTGCCACCATCCACCGGCCATCGCGGGATACCTCGAACAATGCGACCGGCTCTCCGCGCGTGGGTTCAAGTATGGTCGGTGGCCCGAGGCGCAGCTCGGAGTGGTCGGTGGACCAGGCCAGGGGCCAGCGGCGGACGCCATCCGGTCCGGACGTCAGCAGCGCGCTTCCATCGGGTTGGAAGTGCGCGGTATAGGCGGCGTCCACCGGGAGTCGTGTCAGCGGAGCGGGATACGGAGGTTGAAACAAGTACACGCCTTCCTTGTCCACCGCGGCCACCAGTTCGCCGTCGGGACTAAACACGACCTGCGCGGTGAAATGGCCCGCATGACGCGTGGGCGGCGGCACCGTGAATCGCTGCACCACCTTCGGCAGGGCGAGTTCGTAGAGCTGCACGCGCCCACTATCCCATGAGTTGAAAGCCAGGCGGCTGCCGTCAGCGCTGAGACAAACCCCGTTGCCAGACTCCGGCAGTCGCAGCGCTTCGCGGTGGGTGTCCGTGTGCCAAAGGCGCGTCGTGTGGTCCCAAGAAGTCGAGACGAGCCATTCCCCGGTCTCGGTGAAGACCAGGTCCACCATCGTGCCCTCGTGCCCTTCAAACACTGCAAGCTGCCGGCCGGTCTCCACCTCCCACACCCCGAGGTTGTCCATCCAAACGAGCGCAACCCGACGCCCATCGGGATGCCAGGCGGCATGGCGAATGCCGCCGCGCGCGCCGACCGGCGGGTTCAGCGTACGCACGGGTTGGCCGTCAGCCGTGCGATGGATGAGCGCCTGGCCGTCCACGACGGTCAGAAACATCTCCCCGGTCCGGTTGAATCGAATCCACCGCACCTGGGCTGGGCCGGGGATGGCGTGTCTTTCCAGTCCGTTGGGGACGGCAAGAAAATGGAGCGAGTTGTCGGGATGTCCCACCACCAGCGCGCGATCGTCCGGGGTGAAGGCGAGCAACGCTGCGTTGGGCGGGAAATCCAGCCGGACCGGGGTTAAGGATGACCAGTCCCAGAGTTGAGCGTGGCCAGCCACGTCGCTCGTGGCCAGGAATCGCTCGTCCGAACTGATCAAAGCCACGGTCAGCCGCGCGCCCTGGGTGGGGAACCGGTGCCGCACGTCGTCGGTGACGGTGTCTCGGGCGGTCACGTTGCCCTGGTCATCGTTGGTCACGTAAAGCCGGAAGCTGGGGCTGAAAACGAAGGTGTCCCGGTCGGGCGCCTTGGCCCAGGGCTTGAGCGGGCGCAGGTCGGGCAGGGCCAGGCAGGCGATGGCTTCATTGCGAAGGTCCAGGCTGTTGGTCCGGGCGGCGGCGCGGGTTAATTCGGCCAGACTGGTGAAGCGTTGGCCCGGCTGGCCGGTCAGACGGTTGGCCCGCACCCAATTCAGCTTCGCCTGGAACAGTTGGGCGACGGCGTCGGCTTCGGCACGCCCCGCACGTTCGAGGTTCTCCCGCGTTTGCCGCGCCTGGCCGGCGGCCCAAAGCCAGCCGGCGACCGCGAGCGCCGTGACAATCGTGGCCGCGATGCCGTACTTGCCCACGATGGCGGAGCGACGTTCCATCACGTGCAGCCGGCGGACGGACCTGCCGGCCTGCAGGAGCAGCAGGTCTTCGCGCATGGACTGGGCGGAGGGATAACGACGCCCCAGGTCCGGGTCGCAGGCCTTGAGCACGATTTCATTCAGTTCGAGCAGCCCGCGCCGGTCCGCGAGCTGGTCGAGGTCTTCCGGGAGTTTGGGATACTCATTGCGGTCCTGCCCGGTGCTGATTTCATAGATGACCTTGCCGAGGCTGAACACATCGGCCGCCGCCGTGCCTGGCCCTTCGGGCGGCACGAAACCTTCGGTGCCGACGTAGGAATGGGAGCTGTCGATGGCGGAGACGAGGCCGATGTCCGCGAGCTTGGGCACCCCGTGGACGAAGATGACGTTCGACGGTTTGATGTCACGATGGACGAGGCCGTGCGCGTGCAGGTGGGCCAGGGCGCGGGTCAGAGCCAGGCCGATGTCGAGCGACTCGGTCGCCGTCAAGCGCCGGCGGTCGGCCCGCAGTTCCTTCAACGTCTTGGCCACGTAACGTTCCGGAACAATCTCTTCGCCGGTCTCGAGGTCGTCGGCGAGTTCCATCACATAGTAGAAAAAGCCGGCGGCATCATTGCGTCCGACATGCAGCAGGGCGACCTGCGATTCCTGCCCGACCGAGACCGCCTCGAAGCGCTGGATGCCCGCGAATTCGCGCTCGAAGGGACGATCCTCGCTGAAGCGGGCACGGTGGACGACTTTCACCGCCCGATAGACCCCCGTGACGCTGCGCCCCAGCCAGACTTCGCCGTAGGCCCCGCTCCCAATGGACCGGAGCAGCGCGTATTCGGGGATGGGCGGAGGCAATTCGGACATCGGCTTCATGCCGCTGGAGTCTATTCCAGGCTACGGGCCAGATACGTCACCTCCCGCTTCATCAGTTTGGTGAGGCGATGGCAGACCAGATAAACCTGCACCCGCGTCACTCCCAACTCCCGGGCGACCTGACCCGCGGGCCAGTGGCGCAGGGCGTAAAGGTCGAAAATCTGCACGTGCTTGGCTTTCACCCTCCGACTCACGCGGGCGAGCGCCGTCTCGAGGATGTTCCGCTTCCATTCGATGTCCCATTCCGCGTCCAGGTTGTCCGGGCCCGGCAACCGGTCGGCGGTGGACGTGCCCGTGGCGGTGGCCGGAGAGTTGGCCCCCGCAAGCGCACCGGGGGGCGTCCCGCGGCGACGCAACTGATCGGTGATGCGCCAGCGGGTGAGGTTGAACAGCCAACTCTTGAACGTGCCGCGCTGCGGGTTGGATTCGAACTCGTGAATCGTCTTCGCCACGCAGAGCAGCGTTTCCTGCTCGACATCCTGGGCCTCGGACTCCGTGAGCCCCGCCTTGAGAGCGACGGCGCGAATCAGCCGCGAGTAGATCCGGGTGAACTCCTCCCAACTCTGGGTGTCCTCCCAGTTCTTCAGCCGGCCCAAAAGGCTGGCACGCGTCACGAGGCTGTCGTCAACGGGCTGGGGTGCAAGCTGGCCAGACATGATCGGTTTCGGAAAGGGAACGTGATCCCGCCGGCTGAACTTTCACAGATCTTTTCGGAGGTATTTGTAAGATCCATGCCGCGTTCCTCGTTCCCCTTTCATGAGTCAACCGAGGTCCGACCGCCTCACGAAACCGCAGACACGCACACAGGCTGTCCATCATGAAACTTAACGTGTCCCTCTGGGCGACGGTGACGCTGGTTCTGCTCGCCCTGCTTCCGGTCGTCGCTGGCTCCCCGGGCACGGCCTTTTCCTACCAGGGAAAGCTCAGTGATGGCGGGGTGCCGGCGGGCGGGCCCTACGACTTGCGTTTCGTCCTATTCGATGCGGTCGTGCACGGCCAGCAGGTGGGGACCGCGCTGGACGCGGAGGACCTCCTGGTCGCTGGGGGACTGTTTGCTGTCAGTCTCGACTTTGGCGACGTCTTTGATGGGGCACCGCGCTGGATCGAGATCGGCGTGCGGCACGGCAGGAGCACGGGCGTGTTCACCACGCTACAGCCGCGTCAGCCCCTCACCGCGGTGCCGTACGCGTTGTACGCGCTGACGCCCGCCGGACCCGCCGGACCACCAGGTGCTGCGGGTGCCCCGGGTGCTGCGGGTCCGCCCGGTCCCACCGGCCCGCAGGGCATTCCCGGTGCGTCCGATGGCTGGAGCCGTACGGGCAACGCTGGCACGGTGGCGGACTTGAACTTCCTGGGCACCACCGACGACGAGCCCTTCGAACTCAAAGTGAACAACACCCGCGGGCTGCGCCTCGAGCCAACGGCGATCACGGACACCGTGAACGTCATTGGCGGTTCCCCCCGGAATTTCGTGGGCGCCGGAGTGGCGGGCGCCACTATCGGCGGTGGCGGTACGGGCGAGTACCAGGGTAACGCCTACACCAACCAGGTGGGGGCGAGTTTTGGCACCGTGTCGGGCGGCGTCGTCAACACCATTCTGGTGAACGCCGAATTCGCGACCATAGGCGGCGGCGGCGGGAACTTGGTCCTGAGCAACGGTTACTTCGGCACCATCCCCGGTGGGGAGAACAACCGCGCCACCAACTACGCCTTCGCCGCCGGTCGCCGGGCCAACGCCCTCCACACCGGCGCCTTTGTGTGGGCCGATGCGAAGCCCACCGACTTCGCCTCCACGGCTGACAACCAGTTCCTCATCCGCGCGGCGGGGGGTGTGGGCATCAACCGGCCCGACCCGGCCTCCGCTTTGGATGTCAACGGGATCGTCACCGCCACCGGTTTCAGCGGGAGCGGCGCCGGCCTGACGAGCCTCAATGCCGCCAACCTCACCGGCACCCTGGCGGCGAACGCCATCGGCCCCGGCAGCGTCACCACCGCCATGCTCGCGCCGGGGGCGGTCGGCACGGGTCAACTGGCCGACGGCGCGGTGACCGCAGCCAAGCTGGCTCCGGCTTCGCACTGGTCCGCGCTGACAATTCCCAATCCCACCCCGGCGGTGGGCGACAGTTTCGGCTGGTCCGTGGCGGCACTGGGAACCGACCGGGTGCTCATTGGCGCGTATGGCGACAGCACGGGCGCGGCGAGCGCCGGCGCGGCCTATCTGTTCAGTGCCAGCGGCGCGTTGCTGACCACCTTCACCAATCCCACTCCGGCGGCCGACGACGTTTTCGGCTACGCGGTGGCGGCCGTGGGCAACGACCGGGTGCTCGTCGGCGCGTATGGGCACGATGCGAGTGTGACCCTGACCAATACAGGAGCGGCCTATCTGTTCGGTGCCAACGGCGCGTTGCTGACCACCTTCACCAATCCCACCCCGGCCATTAACGACGTTTTCGGCTGGGCGGTGGCAGCGGTGGGGAGCGACCGGGTGCTCATCAGCGCCTATGGGGACGACACGGGCGCCTCCGATGCCGGCGCGGCCTATCTGTTCAACACCGACGGCACGTTGCTGACCACCTTCACCAATCCCGCCCCCGCGGCCTTCGACAATTTCGGCATCTCGGTGGCGGCGGTGGGGAGCGACCGGGTGCTCATGGGCGCGTTTGGGGACAGCGCAGGCGCACCCGCTGCCGGGGCGGCGTATCTGTTCGGCACCAACGGCACCTTGCTCACCACCTTCACCCATCCCGCCCCGGCGAGCAGCGGGTGGTTCGGCCGCTCCGTGGCGGCGGTGGGCAGCGACCGGGTGGTCATTGGGGCCTTTGGGCACAGCGCGGGCGCGACGGGTATTGGGGCAGCCTATCTGTTTGACACCAACGGCACGCGGCTGACGACATTCTCGAATCCCGATCCGGCCGCCGGCGACTATTTTGGTCGCTGGGTGGCGGCGGTGGGCAGCGACCGGGTGGTCATTGGCGCCTATGGGGACAGCACGAGCGCGATCACGAATACCGGGGCGGCCTATCTGTTCAGCACGAACGGCGCGTTGCTGGCCACCTTCGCCAATCCCAGCCCGGCAGTCGGCGACAACTTCGGCTACGCGGTGGCAGCGGTGGGGACCGACCGCGTGCTCATTGGCGCGCGCTGGGACGACGCGGGCGCGTCCAATGCCGGGGCCGCCTATCTGTTCGGCGTGGACACGTTCATCCCGGGGTTGGTGGCGGAGGCGGTGCGACCCGGTTCGATCACCACGGACAGCCTGGCGGATGGCGCGGTCACCGCGGCGAAGATAGGCGGGGTACTCCTGCCCAGCCAGATCCCCGACTTGGATGCGTCCAAGATCACCGGCGGAGCGCTTTCGGCGGCGGCCTGGAACACGGGCGGCAACGCGGGCACCATGCCGGGCCCGAGCTTCATCGGCACCACGGACAACCAGCCGCTGGAGTTCAAGGTGAACAGCCAGCGCGGGCTGCGCCTGGAGCCGAACACGGCAGGCGGGCCCAATGTCGTCGGCGGCTCCTCGGGGAACTTCGTCGAACCGGGAATGGTGGGGGCGACGATTGGAGGTGGCGGTGCCTCGAGCTACTTCGGAAACGCCTTCAGCAACCGCGTCACGAGAGATTTTGGAACGGTAGGCGGCGGCCGTGACAACACCAGCAGCGGCCTGCATGCGACGGTGGGCGGTGGGAACGGCAACACGAGCGGCGGATGGAGTTCCACCGTCGGAGGCGGCGACCAGAATTCCAGTAGCGGCAACTACGCGACGGTGGGCGGCGGTGTTGCCAACGTCAGCACCGGATACGGTTCCACGGTGAGCGGTGGTTTCCTCAACAACAGCGGCGGGGACTATGCGACGGTAAGTGGCGGCGCGCATAACACGAGCAGCGGCCAATACGCGACCGTGCCCGGCGGCAACTTGAACACCGCCGCCGGCGAGTATGGCTTTGCCGCCGGTCGTGGAGCCATGGCCAACCACGACGGCGCCTTTGTCTGGGCGGACGTGAGTTCCGGCAATTTCGCCAGCTCAGGCAGGAACCAATTCCTCATCCGCGCGACGGGGGGCGTGGGCATCAACCGTCCCGACCCGATCTCCGCGCTGGATGTCAACGGCACCGTCACTGCCACCGAGTTCAGCGGCAGCGGCGCGGGCCTGACGAGCCTCAATGGCGCCAATCTGACCGGCACTCTGGCGGCGAACGCGATCGGGGCCGGCAGCCTCACCCCGGCCATGCTCGCGCCCGGAGCGGCGGCGGCGAACCTCGCGGCTGGCGGTCAGAGCGGTGTGGCCAGCGGAGGGCTGGTATTGTCCGCCACGGAAAACCCCGCCCTCGTGAACGCGGGCTACGTCCGGATGGGGAGCACGCTGGCGACGACCGACACCTGGCAGCAGCACAACCATGCCGCGTCTCCAGTTGCCCGCTCCGAGCACACGGCGGTGTGGACGGGCACCGAGATGATCATTTGGGGCGGTCGCGCTGACGAGAACGACGCGCTCAACGATGGCGGTCGCTACAGTCCTTCTACCGACAGTTGGAGACCCATCGCCTCAACTGGCGCGCCCGCGGGGCGCTGGGCTCACACGGCGGTATGGACGGGCACCGAGATGATCATCTGGGGCGGACGGGACGCCTTCGGTTCGAAGAACGCTGGCGGTCGCTACAATCCCTTAACCGACAGTTGGACGCCGACGGCGATGGACGGAGCACCAGTGGCTCGGCAGCTTCATACAGCCGTGTGGACCGGCGGTGAGATGATCGTTTGGGGTGGAACCACCAAAACTGCGGGATTGACCGAGGGCGGACGTTACGATCCCGTGGCCAACACGTGGAGGCTCATTCCGGGCACACTGGTGAATTCGCCGCCCGGACGCCACTCGCACACGGCGATCTGGACGGGCACCGAGATGATCGTCTGGGGCGGAGTTGACGGCGCCTTATTTCGAAACGATGGCGGCCGGTACAGCCCGACAGGGAACAGTTGGACCACACTGGGATCAAGCGGCGTCCTTGTCGGACGCGCCGGACACATTGCCGTATGGACGGGAAGTGAAATGATCCTCTGGGGCGGCCAGAACGAGACCGGCATCCCCTTGAACGACGGCGGCCGTTACGATCCGGGCGCGAACAGTTGGACGATGATGAGCACCAGCGGCGCGCCCGCGCTCTTCCGGAATCCGGCGGTGTGGACGGGTCGGGAGGTGATCGTCTGGGGGGGACAAGGTGCCAGCTACAATCCCTTGGCGGACAGTTGGACGCCGGTGACCTCCAGCGGGGCGCCCGCGGAGCGTCGTGGACACACCGCCGTCTGGAACGGCAATCGGATGATTACCTGGGGCGGGTTCACGGACGCTGGACCGGGCCAGTATTTCAACGATACCTTCAGCTACATCCCCAGCCGGCCGCTGTTCCTCTATCAGCGCCTATGACATCAATCCACGCGGGCAGGTCGGACGCGGGCTCACTTGTGGCCGTCGCCGGATGGCGTGCCGGCGGGAAGCCGAGTCTTGCTGCCCCGCTCGCACAGAGCGTCGCGGAGCTGCAACGGCTGGTGAACCGGCCGGCGCCCGTGGCTGGAGGTGGGGAATGAAGTGGGTGAAGATTCTCTCCGGGTGGCGATGGACGCGGGTTGCGGGCTTGCTGGCCGCCCTTCCGGCCGTGGCCCAACCGTTCGCCCTCGAATCGTCCGCGGTAAGCGGAGGCGGCGGTACGAGCGCGGGGGGATCCTTCGCCGTGAGCGGAACCGTTGGTCAACCCGAGGCCGGCACCCTGAGTGGCGGCCCGTTCACGCTTGAAGGCGGCTTCTGGCCGGGAACGGCGGTGGTGATTCCCGATGGACCCGTGCTGCTGATTCAGCTCGCGGACGGCGCGGTCAGGCTCTCCTGGTCCCCCGCGGCACCGGGCTTCGTCCTGGAAATGGCCGACGAGCTGGCGGCGCCCCTCTGGACCGCCGCGCCCGCCGGCAACCCGTTGACGGTGTCCGCGACGGGCACCGCGAGGTTCTACCGGCTGCGCCGACCATGAGGCGATTCCCTGTTCCCCGGCGCTCGTCGAGGGTGCGCGCATGAGCGATGTCACCCGCATCTTGGACCGCGCGCGACCAGGCAACTCCCGCGCCGCCGCGGAATTGCTCCCGCTCGTCTATGAGGAACTGCGCAAGCTGGCGGCGGCGAAGCTGGCGCAACAGCAGCCGGGCCAGACGTTGCAGGCGACGGCGCTGGTCCATGAAGCGTATCTGCGCCTTACGGGGGGCGTCCGGGATCATTGGCACGATCGCGCTCACTTCTTCCGCGCCGCGGCCGAGGCGATGCGCTGCATCTTGATCGAGAACGCCCGTCGGAAAAGCCGCTGGAAACGGGGTGGCCGCCTGGAGCGAGTCGAGCTCGAGGGGCTGGAACTGGCCGCGGCGACGCCGCCGGACACGTTACTCGTGGTGCAGGAGGCGCTGAACCGGCTCGCGGGGGAAGACCCGCCCAAGGCGGAATTGGTCAAACTCCGTTTCTTCATCGGGTTGACGAACGCCGAAGCGGCCAAGGTGATGGGCCTTTCGGAACCGACCGTAAAGCGGTATTGGGACTTCGCCCGCGCCTGGCTCATGAGGGAGATCCGGGTGATCGCGGCGGGGGGCTGAGCCGTGGCCAGGCCGGCGCCACTGACCCTTCAAGCGCTGCGTGCGCGATGCCTGGAGGCTGCCCGGTTTCTTTCGGACCTGCTCATCGGCCATGAACCTTCCTCGCAAGGTGGGGCGCGCCGTCCCTGGCGCGCCGGGTGCGGCGGGCTGGGGACAGCCCGCCTTACCCGCGACCGATTCGTGGGTGGGGCCTGCCTCGGTCACTGGCGGAAAGTGTGTCCGACCTGATCCGTTTCGCCCGCCGATGGCGTTACTCCAAGTGACGGTGGCCCGCGGTGAGCCCGGCCACCCCGTGAACCGATGACCCAAGAAGAGCAGATTTTCGAGCAGGCAGTGGCGCTGGCTGCTGGCGAGGCCCGGGAGGCGTATCTCCTCGGCGCCTGCGGCCCGAACCGGGACCTGCGCCGCCGCGTGGACGAACTGCTCGCGGCGTTCGACGAGGCCGGAGCGCTGGATTTCCTAAACACCGGCGACCGCAGGCCGGAGGCGCCAACGGTGCTGGCGGACCCCACGCTGGACGAGGGGCCGGGCACGATCATTGGCCGCTACAAGCTCCTGCAGCAGATCGGCGAAGGCGGCATGGGCGTGGTCTATATGGCCGAGCAGCAGGAGCCCGTGCGCCGGCGGGTCGCTCTCAAGATCATCAAGCTGGGCATGGACACGAAGTCCGTCATCGCCCGCTTCGAGGCCGAGCGCCAGGCGCTGGCCCTGATGGATCATCCGAACATCGCCAAGGTGTTCGATGCGGGAACGACGGGAGCCAGTGAACAGTCATCAGTAACCAGTGATCAGTCACCGGGTGGCGGAACCCGCAGGGCTGACCGCGAATCACTGACTACTGATCACTGTTCACTGATTACTGGCTACGGCCGCCCCTACTTCGTCATGGAGCTGGTGCGCGGCGTGAAGATCACGGAGTACTGTGACGAGGCGAGGCTGTCCACCCGCGAGCGGTTGGAGCTGTTCATCCAGGTCTCCCAGGCGATCCAGCATGCGCATCAGAAGGGCGTCATCCACCGTGACATCAAACCCTCAAACATTCTGGTCACCGTCAACGACGGCGTAGCCGTGCCGAAGGTGATGTCGTGGTGCGAGCAAAACCGGACGGCTGTAGTTGGCAAAACCGGACACTTTGTAGTTAGCAAAAGCGGACGTGCGGGCAAAAGCGGGCTTTTGCCGCCACCCCCTTGGGGGCC
>CAZHUS010000049.1:0-55097 GCA_964535555.1 uncultured Verrucomicrobiota bacterium | reverse complement strand
GAGATCCACCGCGAGCTCCGCATGACCCCACAGAAGGCTTGGGACCTCGCCCTCCGAGAACGGCGCTCGGTCCTGCGTCCCAAACCCATCTGCCCTTGGTGGCCGTTCATCTGGAGTCTGCGCACCGTCGTCCGCGTGGGTCCCGACGGCCGAATCCCCATCGGCTCCTTCCCGCTACGCGTCCAAGCTGCACCCGGCTCCCGCGTCGTGCTCTGCCACCATCCGTCCGGTCACCACTCCGTGCTGGCAGCTCCACCGGACCCAAAAACCAAACCGACCGTCCTGTTCTCCAACCTTCCCAAATGACCGAGTCCGGTTTTGAAAACTACAAGCCGTGAATTTGTCCGGTTTTGAAAACTACGCGACACGGCCGAAGATTCTTAATGACGCTTGTGCGGTATCGTGCTAACTGAAGGTCAATCGCAGTCCAAAGCCGTTCCGGATGTGCCTGCATGGAAAGAACGGCGTGTGGTGGCCACGCTCACGCGGGTGGGCGGCACGCCGTCAACCATGCCCGGACCGGGTCGGGCTGGGAGTATTCGTCATGAGCACGCGCCTCCAGATTCATCCGCCTCGTCTCGCGAACGGCTTCCGGATTGTCTGCCCCTCGGCGGGCCGGCCGAGGCTGGGCTTCACCCTCATCGAACTGCTCGTGGTGATCGCGATCATCGCGATCCTCGCCGGGATTCTCCTGCCGGCGCTGGCGCGGGCCAAGGCCAAGGGCCAGCGCACCGTCTGCATGAACAACCTTCGCCAGATCGGCCTCTTCATGCAGTTCTACACGGACGAGAACCGCGACACTTTCCCGGCCCACCGGAACCAGAACCTGAACACCTCGGACGCCGGCCCGTCCCTCACCAACTGGTGGGGGACGACCATCGCGCCTCCCGGTTCCGGCAGCAGCAGCAACCTCTTTCGCGATCCCAGCATCAAGGGCAAGCGGCTGGATGACGGCACCAGTTGGGAGTGGAAGTTCAACTGCCACCTCGTGGGGTATGGTTACAACGGCTGGTTCCTCGGCCACCATCCGTACGGCGCGGGCTCCGTGACCGTCGGCGGTGTCCAATTTGCGGTCGAGCCCCAGTTCAAGCGCAGCGCCATCGTGAATCCCGCCGCCAATCTGGTCGTCGGCGACAAGCAGCCCTACGGCACTCCGCCCGTGTGGGGAAGCAGTCTCTGGTGGGAAGCCGCTTGTATGGACCCGGCCGTGGTCCGGAGCAGTTCGTTCCCGACCTACGAGGGCGTCGAGCCAAAGCGCCACCTCGGCATGGCCGTGATCTCCTTCAATGACGGCCACGCCGAGGCGCGGAAGAGCACCATGATCAATCCCCCGGCCAACCCGGCTGACCGGACGCCCCGCGCCCTCATCAACTCGCAGTACTGGGATCCCCTCCAACGGGCCGGACAACAGTAGCTC
The DNA here is from genome assembly GCA_964535555.1 of uncultured Verrucomicrobiota bacterium. Classification (GTDB taxonomy): domain Bacteria; phylum Verrucomicrobiota; class Verrucomicrobiia; order Limisphaerales; family J093; genus DSVZ01. The sequence goes on along the minus strand of CAZHUS010000049.1, from coordinate 53,680 downwards.
CCGTCGATCTGGGGAGCGCGGGCGGCCCGCCCGCTGCGTTCGGCGGCCCGCCGAACGCCCGTGGTCGCAATTTGGTTGTCGGAGAGTTCGCGGCGCGCCGCCGCGAACGGCACGCGAGCCGCGTGCGCTCCCCGGACCGGAAACGCGGGCGGCCTGCCCGCTTGCTTGACTTGCTCGGGACGCCGCGTTCATGATTTGCTGCAGTAAGCCTTCTGCGTTTCCCGGGGCCACGTTGAGGGCCGCGGCCCGACGCACCAGGCAGGCCTGGCAACCCGTATGCAACGCATCGAAATGCTCACGACCGTCGAGGTCATCCTACAGACCAAGGGCAGTACCGTCTGGTCGGTGACGCCGGAAACCACCGTCTTCGACGCCATTGCACTCATGGCGGAAAAGAACGTGGGCGCCCTGCTGGTGATGGACCACGGGCGGCTTGCCGGCATCGTTTCGGAACGCGACTACTCGCGCAAGGTGGCCTTGCTCGGCAAGAACTCCCGTACCACCGCCGTGCGCGACATCCTCACGGAAGCGATCCATCGCGTCACGCCGGAGACCAGCATCCAGCAGTGCATGGAGTTGATGAGCGACAAACGGGTGCGTCATCTCCCGGTGATGTTGGGCGATGAACTGGCCGGGATCGTGTCGATCGGCGACCTCGTGAACTGGACCATTCGCACGCAAAAAGCCGCCATCGACCAGCTCCAGGCGTATATCGCCGGCGGCTACCCCGCGTGAACACATGGAGATCCTCCCTCCTGTTCCGCCGGACATCCGGTGGTATCGGACGCCGTTTTTTGAACGGCTGATCCTGCTGGTCTGCCCCCCCCTCGGCCTGTGGCTGGCCTGGCGCGATCCGGCGTCCCGCCGCGGCCGCAAAGTCCTGGTGACCATCTTCGCCGCGCTCTGGCTGGTGCCTTACTTGGTCCTGACGCTCCTGGCAGCCTCCGCGACGGGACTGATCGCCCTCGAGTTCCGTGGCGGTTTCGGACCTTCGGTCGTGCGCCGGAAAACCGTGCCGAACTACCCGCTCGTCGAACAGAACCGGCGCGACCAGGGATTGTCGGAGCCGACCGCCTCGTCCCGAACCAACCAGGTCGCCGAACTGACTCCCTACTGGACGGATTTCCGCGGTCCGCGACGCGATGGGATTTATGACGAGCGCCCGATCCTGACCGACTGGCCCGTGGACGGGTTGCGCCGGCTGTGGCGGCTTCCCTGCGGCGGGGGCTACGCCTCGTTCGTGGTGGCGCGTGGTTTGGCGGTGACGATCGAACAGCGCCGCGAGAACGAGGCGGTGGTGGCCTACGACCTCGACTCGGGCCGCGAAGAGTGGGTCACCAGCTACCCCGCGCGGTTCTCGGAATGGATGGGTGGCGACGGCCCCCGGGCCACGCCGCTTTATTTCGAGGATTTCATCTACAGCCTCGGTGCGACGGGGGAGTTGAGGTGTCTCAGCCTCCTCCATGGGACGGTGCTTTGGCGGAGGAACATTCTCGAAGAGACCGGGGCCGCCAACCTGCGTTACGGCCTCGCCTGCTCGCCGATCATGGTGGGCAACAACGTCGTGGTCCTGAGCGGCAGCGTTTCTCTCGGTCAGGCCGTCGTGGCTTACGATTTCCTCACCGGCGACAAACAATGGTCCGCACTCACGGACACCATGGCCTACACGTCGCCCGCCCTGATCGAACTCGCCGGGCGACGGCAGCTCCTGCTCGTGAGCAGCCACCGTGTTCTCGGCCTCGACATCGTGAACCGGGAAGTCCTCTGGGACTATCCGTGGACCGTGCCGTACGACAACGCCATTTCGATGCCGGTGCTGACGGGGAACAACCGCTTCATGATCTCCGCCGGCTACGGAGTCGGCGCGGCCTTGCTCGAAATCCGGGCGGAGGGCTCGGGATTCCGAGCGGTCGAGGTGTGGCGGAACTCGTCGATGAAGAACAAGTTCAATGCCTCGGTGTTTTGGAAGGGCCACCTCTACGGCTTGGATGAGGGCGTGCTCTGTTGCGTCAACGCCGCCACCGGCGAACGCGTCTGGCGCGAAGGCCGCTACGGCTTCGGCCAGCTTCTGCTCGCCGAAGGACATTTGTTCATCCTCACCGGGGATGGCGCCCTGGTGCTGGTGCCCGCAACTCCCGATGGCTTTGTCGAGAAGCAGCGGGTCAACGCCCTGACCGGCAAGACCTGGAACGTCCCGGCCTTCGCCCACGGCCGGTTGCTGCTCCGCAACTCGGCCGAGATGACGTGCTTCGACCTGCGCCGCCGCCGCAATGACCAGCCCGGTCATTGGTGAGAGGCGACCGCGGAGCGAGCAGTCCTGCGTCTTCGGGTTCCCGTGCCTCCATGGTTCCGCACGCTTGAAGCCGGACGCCTCTCGGCACATGCTGACCCCATGATCCACATGTTCTCCATGAACCGCAGCCAGGCAGGGCGGGCACTCCGCTGCCCATCGAACCGGACACTCCCTGCTTGCCGCCTGGCCCGACTCGTGGGAGTCGCCTCCGCCCTGCTCGGCTTGCTCACCCCCTGGATCCACGCCGGAGACGCGGCCCCCGACGTCGCGCTCTTCGACGGGCGTTCGCTTGCCGGGTGGCGCGTCCCGACCGGCGATTGGAAAGCCGTCGAAGCGGTGGCCGTCGAGCCCGCTGACCCGGCCCGCTTCAAGATCACCCCCGGAACCGGCGTGCTGCTCAATGGCGACGCCGGCCGCACGGTGAACCTCATTTCCTTGGAGGAGTGGGGAGATGTGGAATTGCACCTCGAATTCTGCGTTCCCAGAGGCTCCAACTCCGGCGTTTACCTGATGGGCCGTTACGAGGTGCAGGTCTACGACAGCTTCGGCGTGGCCAAGGACAAATATCCCGGGATCGAGTGCGGCGGCATCTACCCGCGCTGGACCCAGGCCCGCGGCGAGTTTGAAGGTCATTCGCCGCGCGTGAATGCCAGCAAGGCGCCCGGCAGTTGGCAGAGCTTTGACATCACCTTCGCCGCGCCCCGCTTCGATGCGGCCGGACGCAAGCTGGCGAATGCGCGGTTCATCGCCGTCCGCCACAACGGCCAGCTCATCCACGAGAACGTGGAATTGACCGGGCCGACGCGCGCGGCGGTGTGGGAGGATGAAAAGGACGAGAAACCGCTCGGGCCCCTGATGCTGCAAGGTGACCATGGTCCGGTCGCTTACCGGAATCTCCGCGTGCGGCCGTTGGCGCGGCTTCTCTCCGAGAGCCGACCCGAACGACCGTAAAACGGGGCTTGCCACCCCCCGGCTGACGGCTAGTCTGTCCGGCCCGTGTCGAAGCCGGCGCGGCGATATCAAGCAGAGATTACCGCAGCATTATGGCATCAGCGAACGATTTGAGGCGCGGCATGGCGATCATGCACAACGGCGAAGTGTGCGTGGTGTTGGAGACCCAGCACCGCACGCCGGGGAACCTCCGCGCTTTTGTGCAGGCCTCGCTGCGCAGCGTGCGTACCGGCAAGTCGTCGGACATCCGGTTCAGCTCGACCGAACGCGTGGAGGTGGTGCCGTTGTTCGCGCGCAAGATGGAGTTCAGTTACAAGGATGGACAGGACTTCGTCTTCACCGACCCGGAGGATTTCGAGACCGTGACGCTCTCGCCCGAGGTTGTGGGAGATGCGAAGAACTTTCTCGTCGAAAACACGCCCGTGACCGTGACGTTCGTCGAGGAACGGGCCGTGCAGATCGACCTGCCTGCCTCCGTCGTGCTCACCGTGACCGACGCTCCCGAAGGTATCCGGGGCGACTCGGCGAACAACGTTCAGAAATCGGTGACGCTTGAGACGGGGATCGCGGTCCAGGTGCCGCTCTTCATCGGCACCGGCGAGAAGGTCAAGATCGACACCCGCACCGGCAAGTACATGGAGCGGGCGTAGACCTGATTTCAGCGACGCGGCTTTTCGCACTCGCAGCCGGCCCGACCCTCAAGTCGCGCCGGCTTTTTCGTGCCTTGGAAGGAAGGCCTCAACCGGCCGGGCTGCCGCCTGTCCAACCCCGGCCCGGCGCAGCCTCGTTTCACTGAAACTCCGTTGTAGGCGCCGACGCCAGGAGGCGAGGCATCCAGTCCCAACCCGTCGGCTCGGCGCGGCTTCGCCCGTCATCGCCCGGGCAGACCGCGCTGTCCCTGGCGCGCTGGAGCCGGATCCCACGGAGTGCCCGCCCTCGTCCGCGTTCATCCATGGTCATCCGCGGCTCATGCCGGGCTTTCCCCGTGTGTCCGCGGCTTGCCCGCCCGAAGCACTCGCAGCGTGCAGCCCCTGCCGTTCTCGAACGGTTCGACCCGGCCCGTCACCTCCAGTACCGGATAGCGGACGGTGGCCAGCCCGTAGCTCCGGTAGCTCTGCGCGAAGAGTTCGGTTTCCACCATCCCTGTCCAGTCGCACAGCGTCAGGAACTTCATCGGCTCCCCCGTGACCTGATGGTGTACGCGGTCCTCGATCACCAGGCCGCACAGCGTCACGTCCTCGCCCACGTACTGCCCAAGACGCGAGACCGGACAATACGTATCCCAGGCGATCTCCGGATGCAGTTCGAGCGGATGACCACTGACCGGGAAGCCGTACAACTCCGTCTCCCAAGTCAGCCTCTGGAGCCGCGTCGGTTCCTCCAACGACCCGGGCAGCCTTCCGCAGCTTGCGCCCCGACCATCGCTGCGGGAGACAAGGTCCGACCCTGGCGCCATCAACCATTCCTGGTCCGCCCGCGCTGCGGGACCGGCCTGTGCTCGCAACGCCTGGATCTCCCAGAACTGCTCACATCGTGTCCCGCCAAAACCGTCGAACGCTCCGGCTCGCGACAGCAGTTCCATTTCCTCGGCGGCGGGCCTCACGCGAAGATAGAAATCCGAAAGCGAGGCGAACCGGGCCCGCTCGCGTTCCTCGAGGAGCCGGGACTTGGTCTTCGCCGTCAACGACGCCAGCCGCGTGAGGGGAGCTCGAATGGCCTGCGAACCCAGGCGAACGCCGCGGGGTCCCGGCTGGGCCGTTTCCCGCTGAACGACGTCGAACGCCGGTCCGGGCTCGTTGACCGAGGGCGGAACCACCGCGATGCCAAGTCGCCACGCTTCGAGGACGTACACCAGCGGGCGATAGAAGCCTTTCCCGTTGGTCAAAACCGCCGCCATGAATTCGGCGGGGAAGTTCCGCTTCAGCCAGGCGGCCTGGTACGCCTCCACCCCGTACGCGGCGCTGTGCGCTTTGCAGAACGCGTAACCGTGAAAGCCCGCCACCAGTTCCCATACCCGTTGCGTGTCCTCGGGCTCCCGTCCCCGCCGGGCGGCGCAGGCGAGGAACTCCTGTTGGATTTGCGCGACCACGGGCCATTGCTCTTTCACCAGCGCCCGCCGCAGGACATCCGCCCGCCCGCCGGGCATGCCGGCAAACACGTCGCAGATCTGCAGGATGTGCTCCTCATACACGACAAGTCCAAACGTGGTCCGCAACACCGGTTCGAGCGACGGATGCGCGTATGCCACCGGGCGCAAGCCCTGGTAGCGCCGGGCGAACTCGCGCTTCTTGTCCTCGTTGGCGGCGCCGGGACGTATCACGCTCACGATCGCAACCAACGTGTCCACGTCCCTCACGTTGCACATCCGGCAAAGCGACGTCATGGCCGGTGACTCGATGTGATGAACCGCCCGCGCGTCGCCGGCCGAAATCAGGTCCCAGATGCCCGCGTCGTCGAACGCCAGTCGCGGTGTCGAGTCTGGTACGAGCAGCAGTGCTGACAGTCCGTCCGGATCGGTTTCGGTCGAGCCGCCGTTCGTGCTGGGGCGAGCCTGCTGCCGAGCCGCAGCGCCTTCCAATGAGTCCTGGCCCGACGGCGGCCCCGGCCCTTCGGGTTCCCGGTCCCCGTCCGCACTGGTCCGCTTCGGGGGACTCGATTGCTCACAGCGGTCGAGGTCAACCACCACGCCGCGCTCCGCCAGGGCCGCCCGCGCGTCCCGCATCACCGCCAGGCCCCCCTGCGCCAGGATGTCCATCTTCACCAGTCCGATCGCTTCCACGGAATCCATGTCGAAGTCCGTCGTCGGCCAGCCCTTGGCCGAAACAAACGTCGGCGTGAGCTCGTGCATGGGCTGACGCGACAACACCACACCGCACGGGTGCATCTTGGCGTAACGCGGCACGCCTTCGAGGAACTCCGCCATCGCCAGCCCGCTGCGATAGGGCTCCTCATCCAGGGGCAGGTCTCGCGTTTCGATCCGCGCCCGCAGCAACGCCGTCAGACGACCTTCGCGCTGTGCCCGGTCGGATGGGTCACCCGGATCTCGCGTGGCGGCCTTCGCGTCCTGGGTTTCCCAGCCCCCGCCAAAGCTCCAGGGAAAATGCTCCGTGAACCGCCGCACCTCCCGTTCGGCGACACCGAGGACTTTCGCGACCTCGGCAAAGGCGCTGCGCGCGCGGAAAGTCGAGAAACCGCCCACCACGGCGCAGTGACGCGGCCCGTACTTGCGGAACAGCAGGTCCACCACGTCGTCCTTCCGGTCATGGGGGAAATCAATGTCGATGTCCGGAAGCTTGTTCAGCGCCATGCGCTCCTCGTTGAGAAAGCGCCGAAAGTAGAGATCGAACCGGATGGGGCAGACATTCGAAATCCCGAGGCAGTAGCACACCAGCGAGTCCGCCGCCGAGCCGCGCGTGATCCAGTCGATCCCCTGCGCCCGACAGTCCCCGAGGAGGTCCCATACGATCAGAAAATACTCCTCGTAGCCGACCTTCGCGATGATCCCCAACTCCTCGTGGATCTGACCCTGAACCGAGGCGAACCGGGCGGCCCCATACCGGCGCTTCGCCCCGGCCAGCACGAGACTTCTCAGGAAGTCATGGGCGCTGGAGCCGTCCCGAGGCGCGAACGCCGGAAACTGGGGCTTGGCGAACGGTATGACAAAGCGGCAGCGGTCGGCGATCTCCAGCGTGTTCTCGAGGAGTTCTTCGTTGCCCCGGAAAAGCCGCGTCACCTCGGCGGGACGCCGGAAGTGCCGGTCGCCAGGACCGGCCTTTTCCGGATGCTCCTGCCGCAGCAAGGTGAGGGTTCGAATGGACTGGGCGATCTCAAAACGCCACCGGTCCTCGGGAAGGGCGTAGTGCACCGGCAGCACCGGCACCGCCGGCAAGGAACCGGATCGCTCCTCCCGATGGCGCCGCAGGTCGCCCCGCGTGAGCAGGGCACGATAGAACCGGCCTGGAAAGTACGCCGCGAGATTCGGATCGCTCGCCACCGCAACCAGGCCTCCCGTGTCCACCTCGTCGGGAGCTCCATGAAAGAACCGCGCGAAATCGGGGAGCCGGCAGGCCGTCGCACGACCCGCATGGTCGCCCGCCGGATCCTCATCCTCCGGCGTGCGCTCCGGCCCGGGGCGGAGGCGCGGCGAGTCGAGCGCGCCACGCGCGGTGGCGAGCCAGGAGCACAAACGCGCATACCCCGTGGAGCTTTCCACATACAACCACAGCGGCCGCCCTTTCACTCGCACCTCGACGCCGAGGATCGGGCGAACCTCCGCAAGGCGGGCGGCTGCGGTGAATTCCGCCGCGCCATGCAAGTTGCCGAGGTCGCACAACCCGACCGCTGGGAGGCCGTGCTGGCGGGCGAGTTGAGTGATTTCCGTCGTCGACAGGGTGGAGTCCAGGAACGAGAAGTGGCTCCGCACGGTCAGCGGCACGAACCGCAGCGCGCCCGCACGCCCGCTGCCGGCGGCGCACCGACCGGCTCCGGAAACGGGAGTGTGAGACGGGGAGTTCATGGACGGAATCGGTGCCGCGCGCCAACGACGCTGGAAGACGCTAATCGTCCCGCGGCCTCGCGCAATGCCGGTCTGGGGATGAACGGGTCGGGAGGCTGGATGACCAAGGGTGAGTCACGGCTGGGGGCCGTGCACCCTTCGCTCCCGGTAGGGCGCGCCGTCCTGTTCGTCGTCGAAGCCAACGCTTGAGCGCGGCTGGATCGGTGGCGAGTACCAACTTGCCCGCCGCCCTGGGGTGGTGCGCTTCAGTCAGGCGCTTCCCGCGTTTCCCGACGTGCTCCGGGACCAGTATCGCGCCGGCATCCTGGTGACGGCGGTGACGTCCAACAGCCCGGTTGCTCAAGCCGGTCTGCGACCGGGTGACCTTGTCCTCGAGCTCAACAATCAGCCGGTCCCAAGCACCAAGGCCTTCCAGCGGCAGGTGAACCAGTGTGGCGCCGGTGCATCCTTGCGGTTGCGTTACTTTCGCGATGGCGAGGTGACAACCACTACGGTCGTGGCGGGAAAGGAGACTTACCAACGGTGGCATACGTTCCAGGTCGGCCTGCCGTGGTCAGGGTTTGTTGATCCCTGGCCGAACCCGGAGTTCTCGCTGATCGTGGCCGGGTATCATGCCCGTGGTGCGCGGCTCGATTTGGAGAGTCCGGAGAGCCGGTTCCTTCGGAAGTACCAGGGCTCGGGCGGAAGGGGTGAGGCTGGCGCGGGTGTGATCGGCCGCGATCAGTGGCGGGCATGGCTGGTGCTGTTCGGCCTGGGGGGACACCACGTCGTGCTGTCGCAGGAACTCGTGGGTTCGGGAGTGGGTTCCTGAGCTCCGAGTCGCTGTCACACCTGCGCCGACCACCCGGGACCACTTGCCGCCCGCAACCGTGCTTTTTCATGAAACAGCTATATCAGGATTCTGCACACCCAGGTCGCCGCGCGGAAGGCACTCCTGCCTCGCTTCAATCCAGCGGTGGCGGACCCGGTGACGGGCGCGGGAAGTCGTAGCCCGCCTCCGCGTCGTTGCCGTGTCTCGCTGCGGCTTCACGCCGTCCTGGGCCTCGGTACCGACCCGCGCGCGCCATAGCAACTGATGGGCATGCCAAATCGTGAAATAGCTGTTTCGAGCTTCGGTCCGGTCAGGTGGCGAGGTCGGAGGGGAAGCGGGCCAGGATGGATCGGGTGGAATCAGTCCGGGGCGACCGAGTGGGCTTGGCGGCTACCGAATGAGGGAAGCCGTAAGCGATCAGAAAACGATCCGCGGCAGTCCCCTGCCGGATGTTTTCGGCCTGGCAATCGACCGCCCGACCGTGCGCGCTCCGCCTTAAACCGCGACGGCAACCGGGGCGGCCTCACGGTCCACCCACTTGCCGTGCTCGCGAATCAAGTCCACCAGCCGGTCCACCGCCTCGGCTTCGGGAATGTTGAACTTCACCGGCTTCTTCCCGACATAGAGATTGACCTTGCCCGGGGCGCCACCGACGTAGCCGAAGTCCGCATCAGCCATTTCGCCGGGTCCGTTCACGATGCAGCCCATGATGGCGATCTTCACGCCTTTGAGGTGGTCGGTGCGCGACTTGATGCGGGCCGTGACGGTTTGCAGGTTGAACAGGGTGCGGCCGCAACTGGGGCAAGCCACGTAGTCCGTCTTGAACGAGCGACAGCCGGCGGCTTGCAGGATGTTGTAGGCCAGCCTCAGGGAAGCCATGGGATCCGACTCCGCCCGGACGAAGATGGCGTCCCCCATGCCGTCGGCGAGCAGAGAGCCTATTACCGCCGCCGAGTGCAGCAGCGCCACGCGAGGGGCGACGGACAGGTCGGGTCGCAACGTGTCCTTCAGCAGGATCGGATTCTGGCGGCCCAGATGCTTGAGCCGGGCGGCAAGAAGACGGAAGGCGGCGATCGGCGGCAGGTCGAGTCCGTCCTTCACGGAGACCAGCTGGGTGTCGCAATGAATCTCGAACGGAACTCGAGGATCCACCTCGAGCAGTTGGAGATCCTCGTAAATGGCTTCGGGACGAACGTCGGAGCGGGGGGTGAGCGTGGGAGCAACGGCGTCGAACACCGATCTTGTCACCACGACCCGGACCGTCTGCTCCCCGCCGCAACGCGCGAGCGGCACGCTGGCATGATCAACAACCCGGGGCAGGTCGATCTCGGGCGTGGAACGGCGTTCGAAGGTGAAAGCGTCGAACGAAGGCGCGAGTTCGGGAACCGGCCGATGATTCGCCAGCTCCGGGGTCAGGCGGATCAGGTCCTCGCAAACCGGGATCTCGTGAGGCGAATCCTCCGTCAGCGAAACGCGGATGGTATCCCCGAGCCCGTCGGCCAACAGCGAGCCGATTCCGATCGCGGACTTGATGCGTCCGTCTTCACCTTCGCCCGCCTCGGTGACGCCGAGATGGATGGGGTAGTTCCAGTCCGGACCGAGTTCGTTCAGGCGCGCGACGAGGAGGCGATAGCACTCGATCATCACCTTGGGATTGCTGGCCTTCATCGAGAACACGAACTGGTGGTAGTCGAGTCGCCGGCAGATGCGGGCGAATTCGAGCGCGCTCTCGACCATTCCGACGGGCGTGTCGCCGTAGCGATTCAGAATGCGGTCGCTGAGGGAGCCATGATTGGTACCGATTCGCATGGCCCGCCCCAGGTCTTTGCAGAGCTGCACCAGCGGCACGAACTTCTCGTCCATGCGCGCCAGTTCCGCGGCGTACAGTTCGTCGGTGTACTCCTTGACCGCAAACTTCTTTGAGTCGGCGTAATTGCCCGGGTTGACGCGCACCTTCTCCACCCAGCGCGCCGCTTCGAGCGCGGCCTCGGGTTTGAAATGGATGTCCGCCACGATGGGCACCAGGCAGCCACGTTGCCGCAATCCGGCGACGATGGGCTCGAGGTTCGCCGCGTCCTTCACCGTGGGAGCAGTGATCCGGACGATCTGGCATCCGACGGCGACGAGATCCAGAGACTCCTTGATACACGCGGCGGTGTCCATGGTGTCGCAGGTGATCATGGACTGTTTCACGACGGGGTGACTGCCGCCGATGACGACGCCGCCGCGCGATGGGTCGCCGACTACGACTTCACGGGTGGGCCGCCGGCGGAACTGATAGACCGAGTCGCAATACTTCATGGGAAATCGTGCCGCCGGCAAAGTGGCGCGCGGGGGACCGTGATCCGGTCGCGCCGGGTCGGGGGACCCGGCCTACAGGTTGCAGGCCCGGTGCCCTCAGCGGACGGTTCATCGGGAGCCGGGACGCCGGGAGGACCGGCGCGCATGGGGACCATGAACCGTTGCGTAGCGCGGGCTTTGGCCCGCCGGAACGTCCCCTGACCGGCGCGGCTTCCTGCGGACTGAAGTCCGCGCTCCGGGGCAGGTTCATGGAAAAAGGTAGGGCACGCAGTCCTCTGCGCGCCGAACTCGGCGGGCAACGGCGTGCCCGCCCTCCCTGGCCGTGGATCGGAGCGCTTCACGGGCGGCTGGGCGCCGGCTCGGGAGCGGTATCCGGCGCCGGGCTGGCAGTCGCACCGGGCTTTTCCATCTGCTGGATCTGTGCGTCGCGATCGAACAACAGGCGGATCAGCGGGAGACGCTTCAGGTCGAAAAAGGTCACGTAAAGCATGAAGGAGATCAGCAGCAGGGCGAACCCGGTCGTCGCGTACTCGACGAACTTGAAGCTCAGGGGTCGCCCGCGGATTTGCTCAAACAGCGCCATCAGGATGTGCCCGCCATCGAGCACGGGGATCGGGAGCAGGTTGAGGATGGCGAGGTTGATGTTCAGCAGGACCAGAAAGCTGAGCGCGAGGCGGTAATCGGTTTTCACCTGGGCCGCCAGCATGGCGAAGATCCCCACGGGTCCGGAAAGGTCGCGGGCGCCGACCCCGGTCTGCTTGGAATAGATCAGGGCGCCGATCGTGCCGACGGTCTTGTTCCAGACGTCCATGAAACTGGCCCACGGTGTGGGGCCGGGCTTCTGCAATTGGTAGACGACCCGGTCGCTGCTGCCGATCTGGGCGCCGATGAGGCCCAGGTTGGTGCTCGGGTTCAGCCGCGGAGTGATGGTCAGGGTGAGCGTTTCGTCGCCGCGCTGAACCACAAGTTCGGTCGGTTTTTCGGGCCGCTGCTGGATGAGCTTGATGAACTGCTCGCGCCCGGCGATCGGCACCTGGGCAAACGAGAGGACGGTGTCACCGGGCTTGAGCCCAACGGCCTCGGCGGCGCTGTCCTTCAGGACTTCCCGGACGACGGGATGGTCCTGCGGGTCCAGGTTCAGCATCTTCAAGTCGATGATCGGGTTGATGGCCGCCTCCAGTTCGTAGGCGGTGCGCTGGCCGTTCCGGTCGATCGTGACTGGAAGCGTACTCAGCCGGGATACCATCACGATCGCGTTCACGTCCTCCCAGGATTCCACGGGCTTGCCGGCGACTTCGACGATCCGGTCGCCATCACGAATGCCGAGCTGGTACTCTTCCGAAGCCTCGTCGACATGGCCGACCACCGCAGGATTCACGGCGACCGGCAGGCCGGTGAAATAGATCACGGTTGCCACCGCAAAACCGAACAGGATGTTCATGACCGGCCCCGCGACGGCCACGAGGATCTTCGAGAGAGGGGACGCCGGCGGCAAGGGCTCGGCTCCGGGTTTGTCGCCGCCTTCAAGGGCAGCGGACGTGATCATTTGGGGCAACCGGACGAAGCCGCCCGCCGGGATCCAGCGCACCGAGTACTCGATGCCATGGCGCACCTGCTTCCAGAGCGCCGGGCCGAATCCGATGGCAAACGCCTCGACCCGCATGCCCCGCCACAACGCCACCAGGAAGTGCCCCAATTCGTGGACAAAGATCGACGCGCCGAACATCAGGAGGACGGCGAAGGCAACCCACAAGTATTCGAGGTATGTGTGCATGCAGCGAAAACGAACCAACTGCAGCGATGAGTCTAGCTGCCAAGGCCCGCGTGCGCAACTTCACAGGGGCTGACCGGGGCTGGCGGACTGGCGACAGTAGTCCCGCCCCTGGGAGACTTGTTCGGACCGCGGCCGGTTCCCGGCCGCAGCGTGGACAGACGGTCCGGCGCGGTTCTTCAGGGCGGCGCAGCGCCCTGGAGTCCGTTGCCGCTGCGACCGCGGAGCGATCGCGGTCCTTCCCGCGGTCCGCCGGCGGCCACGGGACCCCGGCAACTCAAGGCGAGCCTGGAGCTCCCGTGGCGGGAACCTGGATGACGGTTGGCGCCAGCTTCCATTCGCTGCCGACCTTCCGGAAGTTCAGCTGTGCGGGCAGGCGCGTGCCGTCGGCGTGAAGGTTCTCGACGGTGAGTTGAGCCTCGTCGGGTCCCAAGTTCTGCTGGGTGAGAATCCGGCTGCCCGTCAACTCCGGCATTTGCGTGGTGACCGGGGCTTCGGAGAGGGCTTCCGCGGGGATGGCCACGGGACCGTTTCCGCCCGCTGATGGTTGGACCATGAGGTTGACGCCAATGGATTGCGCGCCTTCGGGGACGGCGCCGGGGGCGATCAGAAAGGCCTGCTGCATCCGCTCCTGGTTGCCATGGCGCATCGCCCATTGCAGGGTCTGAAACGCGGCTTCGGGGGTGCCGAACCCGGCGTCGACCCATTGGTCGGCCGGGAGAAAACCGTCGTCGGCTCCGGTTGGTGGCGTGGGCGCCGGGGGCGTGGGCGCGCTGGTCGCGGGGTTCCCGGGAAGGCTCACGGGTTGCGCCGAAGGAGCGGAGGCAGTGTCTTTCAGCTGCCGGCGAAGCCGGGTGACCTCGGCCCGAAGGCGGAGGAGTTCGGTGCGGTCACGTTCCAGGGCGCTGGTGGTCGCGGCGTTCGTTCGACCGAGCCTGTCGAGTTCCTCACGGAACTGAGCCGCCTGGGCTGCCTCGCGGCGCAGGGCGGCGTTCTCCTGGCGCAGTCGGGCGACCGTCCGTTGGGTGGAGAAGGCAAGGAAGACCAGGGCGAGAAGCACTCCGAGTCCGATGGCGGCGGTCCTGCGATTGCTTAGGGTCATGGCGGTCACGTGCCGGGTTCATTCGGTTGCCTGGATATTGGGCTCAGAACGGGTGCGTGCAAGCTTCGCCAGGTCCTTTCCGTGCCGTCTTGCAGATTTGTTTGTCCAATCCGGGAGTCTGATGCGACTAAGAGGATGAGGCCATGAATGTGGATGATATACAGCTGGCAAAGACGGCGTCCGGCGGTGACCTCGGCGCGGCCACGGCCCTCGTGGATCGCTTCTACGGGCCGATCTACGCCTTTCTGCGACGGCTCAGTGGCAGCGACAGCGACGCTGCCGATCTGACCCAGAAGACGTTTGTGCGGGTATGGTCGGCGCTGCCGCGGTTCGTGGGACGTTCCACGCTCGGGTCGTGGCTGCATGGGATTGCCTGCCACGTGTGGCAGGACTGGCGCCGCAGCCGCCACCGGCTCGAGTCGCGTTCGGACGAATGGTGGGCCGAGCGTACCGATGACGGTTCGAGTCCGGATGTCTCGGCCGCCCGGGCCGACCTGGCCGCCACGCTGTACGCGGAAGTCGACCGGCTCGAGCTGGAGGTCCGCCAGGCGGTCCATCTCCACTATTATCAAGGCCTCACGCTGGAGGAGACGGCCGAAGCCCTTGGCATCCCCACCAGCACCCTCAAGTACCGGCTGCGCACCGCGGTGCAAACCCTCCAGTCGCGCCTCGCCCGTGAGTCCAGGACGCCTCGCATCCCCATCCCAGAGACAAGACCATGAACACTCCCGACGACTCGATCGAATCTGTGTTGCGCCGTGCCCCGCGGCCGCAACCCCCGCCAGGTTTGCGTCAGCGCCTGGTCACGGACATCCCCCAGCCTGGGACCGACCGGCCCGGGGTAGCTTCCACCGCGGAGGCGCCCTGGTGGCGACGATGGTGGCCTGCCCTCGCGGCAGGAACCGCGGCTTGTGCCTGCCTTGCGGTCGTGGTGGTTCAGCAGGGCCAGTTGGGCGAACTCGAAGCCGCCGCAGAACGTGCCGGAGATTCCGCCGTCAGTGCCGCTGTGATGGATTCCAGCCGCGCCCCGGCTGCCCGGAGTTCCACGCCGGCCCCCGCCGAGGTGCCGTTCACCGAAGGCGCGGCGGAACTCGAGCAGCTTCGGGCGACGGCGGCGGGCCTGAAAGCCGAGATTGCGGAGCTCCAGAACTTGAAGGCTGAAAATGAACAACTCCGCAGCCAGGCGGCAGCCGCGGCGGGGCTGACTCCGGAGGAAACCCAGGCCATCACCGCGGCTCGAGGCAAAGCGCAGCGGATCGTCTGCGTGAACAACCTCAAGCAACTCGGACTCGCGGCACGCATTTGGGCCACGGACCATGGCGACGTGCTCCCGCCGGACCTGCTCTCGATGTCGGAGGAAATGACGACGCCGAAGATCCTGGTTTGCCCCGCGGACGAGGGGCGGCAGCCGGCGCCGGACTGGGCTTCATTCAGCGCGGCGAACACCAGTTACCAATACCTCGCCGCTTCGGGGTCAGAGACCGAGCCGCAGCGGGTCGCGTTCGTTTGCCCGATACACCACAACGTCGGGTTGTGTGACGGCAGCGTGCAGCAACTCACGCCGGAGCGGTTTGCCGCGATGGTTCAGCGCGAGGGGAAGCTGTATCTCGAGAATCCGGCACCCACCGTCCCGGCTGGCGCTACCGGTATGGATCCCCGGATGATGGAACGTTATGGTCTGCAGCCCGGTTCCGCGCCCACCTACCAAGGTGCCCCGGCGGCGTCGCCGAATCCCCCAGGGACCCTTCAGATGAGCCCGGAGCTGATGAAGCGATACGGATTGCAGCCGGTGCCGCCCCCGGCCCAACCGGTCGAGTCCGAGGAACCGGCCGATGAGGAGCCCACTCCATGAGCATGAACGTCCCGACGATTCTCGCGGCTTTGTTTGCGGCCTTGACGATCGGATCCGGCGTGGTGGCGTACCGTCAGCACGCGACGCTCGACAAGCTTCGCCTCGAGGCGGCCTCTGAACGAACCGCCGCCGAAAGCCAGACCAACCGGGTGAGGCATGTCGCGGTCTCCACGAACCGGACGCCTGCCGGTCAGCTCAGCGAATCGGACAAGCTGGAGATGCTGAAACTCCGCGGAGAAGTCACCCGGCTGCGCCAACAGGCCCGCGATCTGGGCGGAATCCGGAAGGAAAACGAGCAGCTCCGGGCGAACCTCAAGACCGGGCCAGGCACCGCAGGCGGGGGTTTGCTGCCGCAAGGTTACGTGCGGCGTCGCGATGCGCAGTTCGCCGGGGCGGGTTCCCCGGAGGCTACCCTGCAGTCGATGCTGTGGGCGATCGAGCACAAGGACACCAACGCGCTGTTCAGCCTGATGGATGAGGACGCCGCCCGCAGGTTGCGGGAGGGGTTCGCCCGGGAGGGGGCCGAGGAGTTTTGGAAGCAGGCCGGCATGGTACCCGGCTGGCGCATCGTCGGCACCGAAGCCGTCAGCGACGACGAGGTGACCTTGAAGGTCGAGATCCTCCCGGGCGAGACGACGGAGGGCATGCGGCTCAAGCGCGTGGGCAACGACTGGAAGTTCAAGCAGTAGACTTCGGGTCGCCGTGTGCCCGGAGGCCTCAGGTTCAACCGACGGCCCATTGCACCGGCTGGTGTTCGTTCAGGTCCATCCGGATCACCTTCGCGCCCGGTGAGGTGGCTCGGGGCAGGTTCCCATGAAGCGCGTGCCACTCACGATAATCGGCGATCGCACGGGCATGGGCGGTCGTGGTTTGCAGGACCAATTCGAGGTCGTCCATGTAGCCGCCCTCCCAGGTGTCGGGGCGGCGGTCGCGCCACTTCATGAAGTAGTGCAGCGCCTTGAGGAAGTCTGCGAGCGTGGTCAGCGGCAGTCGGCGGTAGCCGCCGCATACGGCGTCCCGGACCATGCCGAGCATCAGCCGGATTCCCAGTTCGAGTCGTTCATGGGCCAGGCGGCCCGGGGGCATGAGATTCAGCTTGGAGATGACCGCTTCCGCCAGCCGGTCGGGATGGCAGAGGTCGTTGACATCGAACGCGGCCAAGCCTTCGTCGAAGGAGGACCCTACAGGTGCATGCGCCTTTTCCATACGGCGCAGAGCATGCAACGATCGGTCGGGACTGGCGCTTACGGCGTCGGGGCAGATTTGTAGCCTGCAGCCTGCAGCCTGGAGCGACCGAGGATTCCGACGGGACGCCGGGTTACACCTTCCACTCGCCGCGTTTCTCGACGTCCTTCCAGCGGTTCGCCTCCTGGTCGCCGACGAATTCTTCTTTTGCCGGGTCCCATTTCAGTTTGCGTCCCTGCCAGTACGCGATGTTTCCCAGGTGACAGACGGTGACGGAGCGGGCGCCCACTTCCACGTCGCAGATCGGGCGCTTCCGGCTGCGGATGCAGTCGACGAAGTCCTTGTAGTGGTTGTTGCTCCGGTAGAGCTGGACGGGCATCGCTTCGAACTTCTCGCTCATCAGCGACTCCGGTTCGGCTTTGAAGCGGCCGCGGTCGACGCAGACCTTGCCTTTGGTGCCCACGAACACGACGCCGAACTGGTACCCTTGCAGCCCGCCATGGTACATGACCGTGCCATTGGCGTACTTGTAGGTCAGGCGCTTCACGTCGCCCCCGTCCGGAGGGATGATCTCGACCGGGCCGCTGTCGTCCATCCCCAGGCCCCACTGCGCGATGTCAAAATGATGCGCGCCCCAGTCGGTCATGCCGCCGCCGGAGTATTCGCGGTAGCCGCGCCAGTTCGGAAAGCCGTCGTGCACGCCCCGCGGGCTGAGGACGGAGTTGTAGGGACGGACCGGAGCCGGGCCGAGCCAGAAATCCCAGTCGAGACCGGGCTCCAGGGGTTCCTCGGGCAGGTCGCACCATTTGCTGGGGCCTCCCACCGACACGTAGACCTCCTTGATGTCGCCGATGGCGCCATTGCGGACGAGCGTGCAGCCCTTCCAGAAGGCGCTGTCGGAACGCTGCATCGAGCCGGTCTGGAAGACGCGCTGGTTCTCGCGGACCGCATTCGCCATGGCGCGTGCCTCATGGATGGTGAGCGAGAGCGGCTTTTCGCAATAGATGTCTTTCTTGGCTTTGGCGGCCATGACCACCGGGTAGGCGTGCCAGTGGTCGGGAGTGGCGATCACCACGGCGTCGATGTCCTTCCGCGCGATGAGTTCGCGGAAGTCCTGGTACTCGGCGCATCCCTTGAAGTCCTTGTCCTGCTTGGTGCTGTAGAACTCCTCGACCAGTTTCTTGTGATGCCCCCGGCGGGTGGTGTCGACGTCGCAGACGGCGACCACCTGGACATCCGCGTGGGGCAGGAAGCTCCGGAGCAAATGCCGCCCCTGGGTGCCGACGCCGATGTACCCGAAGGTGATGCGGTTGGACGGCGCGGCGGCAGGTTCGGCCGACCAGACCCGTGAGGGGAGGAGGAACGGCGCCACGGCGCCGGCGGCAGAGGTGGAGGCGAGGAACTGGCGTCGGGTGAGCAAGTGTCGTGTGGCCATAACAGTGTTCGGTTCTGACGGCTCGTGATGTGCGGTCATTCAACGCCGGCCCGCCGGTGAAGGCAATCCCGGAAGCGGAGGCAGCGACATTGCGCTCCGGGGGGGCTTCGTTATCTTGCGGGGCGATGCTGAATCGAATCGCCGCATGGCTTGCGCCCTTGTCCGGATTGCCTGCCGCTGGCCTTGGGCTGGTCGCCTCTGGATTCCTGGCCGGTATGGCGCTGGCTGGCCGCGCGGGCGAAGCTCCCTCGACCGAACACGGCGCTACGGCAGATTCCCAGCCAGCCGCCCTGAGCTTCGAAGCCAACGTCCGGCCGGTCTTCGAGTCCTTCTGCTACGACTGCCACGGCGAGCGAAAGCGTGGGGGCCTCGATCTGCGGGATTACGCCAATGCCGACGCCATCCGGAGCCATCGGGCGGTCTTCGAATCGGTCCTGCAGCAGGTCGAAGGCAGCCTGATGCCGCCGGCCAACAAGCCCCAGCCCAGCGCCTCGGAACGGGCCGCCCTGGTCGCCTGGCTGCGTGACACCCTTTTCCAGGTCGATTGCAGCCGACCCGACCCCGGGCGTGTCACCCTGCGTCGTCTGAACCGCACCGAGTACAACCTGACCGTCCGCGACCTCACCGGGGTGGATCTCCAACCCGCGGACGACTTCCCGATGGACGACATCGGCTACGGCTTCGACAACATTGGCGATGTGTTGTCGCTGCCGCCGGTGCTGCTGGAGAAGTACCTTGCGGCGGCGGGCAAGGTGCTGGACGCCGCCATCGTTACTGGACCAGCGGCGGCTCCGGTGAAGCGCCTCCACGGCGACGACCTGGAGGGGGGAGGCGAGGCGGATGACGGCGGCCGAACGCTTCCGAGCGAGGGGGAGGTGCGCGCGCTGCCCCCGCTGGAGGGACCCGGGGAATTCGTTCTCAAGGCCCGGCTGTACGGCGAGCAGGCAGGCCCTGAACCCGTGAGGGCGGCCTTCCGCGTCGATGGCAAGGACGTGCAGGTCTTCGAGGTGCAGGCGCGCCAGGCTGCGCCGGAAACGTACGAACACCGTCTGACGTTGAGCGAAGGCAAGCACCGGTTTTCGGTGGCTTTCCTCAATGATTACTACCGTCCCGACGATCCGGATCCGGCGAACCGTGACCGCAACCTGCACGTGGTCCACCTGGAGATCGCGGGACCGAAGCACACCCCCGCCGACGCTGTGCCGGAAAGCCACCGGCGAATCTTCTTCGTGAAGCCGGAAGGATCCGGCTCCGAAGCTCAACTGGCGTGCGCGCGGGAGATCATCGGCGAGTTTGCACGGCGAGCCTACCGGCGGCCCATCAAGTCGGACGAACTGGAGAGGCTGCTGGGGTTGTTTCGCCTGGGGCAGGCTGAGGGCGAGAGCTTCGAGGCGAGCGTGAAGCTGGCGCTCCAGGCCGTGATGGTGTCACCGCATTTTCTGTTCCGTGAAGAACTGCCCCCGGCCGACAGCGATCCGGAAGGCGTCCAACCTGTCAGCGAATTCGCGCTGGCCTCGAGGCTCTCGTACTTCCTGTGGAGCACGATGCCGGACGAGGAATTGTTCCACCTGGCCGAGCGCGGTGCCTTGCGGGCCCGCCTGGACGCTCAAATCCAGCGCATGCTCGCGGACCCGCGGGCATCCACCCTCACCGCGAACTTCGCCGGTCAATGGTTGCAGTTTCGGACGCTCGAGGTGGTGGCGCCCGACCGGAAGGAGTTCCTGGCGTTCGACGACGAGCTTCGGGTCGCGATGCGGCGGGAGACGGAACTGTTCTTCGAGACCATCCTGCGCGAAGACCGGAGTGTTCTCGAGTTCCTCGACGCCGACTGGACTTTTCTCAACGAGCGACTCGCCCGGCATTACGGCATCGAGGGCGTCCGCGGCGATGCCTTCCAGCGCGTGAGCCTGAAGGGGACGTCGCGCGGCGGGGTGCTCACCCAGGGCAGTTTCCTCACTCTGACCTCCAATCCCACGCGCACCTCACCCGTCAAGCGTGGGAAGTGGGTGCTGGATAATATCCTGAACACCCCGCCGCCGCCGGCTCCGCCCAACGTGCCGTTGTTGGAGGAGACGCCGCAGGCGAAGCTCACCGGCACGCTGCGTCAGCGCATGGAGCAGCATCGGGCCGACCCGCTCTGCGCTTCCTGCCACGCGTTGATGGATCCGATTGGCTTTGGCTTCGAAAACTTCGACGGCACGGGTGCGTGGCGGGATCGGGACGGGGAATTTCCGATTGATCCCGCCGGACAACTGGTGAGCGGCGAGTCCTTCCGAGGCCCGGCCGAACTCAAGCGGATCCTGCTGACCGCCCGACGCGAGGAGTTCCTGCGTTGCCTGGCGGCCAAGTTGCTCACCTACGCCCTGGGCCGCGGCCTGGAATACTATGACCAGTGCGCGATCGACGGGATCGTCCACGGGATGAGGCAGGGCGAATGGCGGTTCTCAGCGCTCGTGGCGGGCGTGGTCTACAGTCCACCCTTTCAACTTCGACGAGGGGAAGTCGCCGTGGGCGGGATTGCGGAGGGCGCCGTGTCGGCGGCACAGGTTCGATCACGCGCGCACGCTCCGGATGAACGGTAGCCAGGCAGGGCGGGCACCTCGCTGACCGCCGAGTTCGGCGCGCAAAGGACCGCGCGCCCTACCTGGGATGGCAGGTTCATGGCCACGGAACGGGTTCAGGAGGGGAAGGTCGCCACGGCTGAACCTGCTCCGAAAAGCGGGGATGAATCCCCGCACTCCAGGCGCTTCGCGACTTCGGACGTGCCTGGGAGCGGCGCGAAGCGTTTGGAGTGCGTCCGGTTTACCGGCGCTTTTGGGTTTATGGCCACCACGCATGGCCAGCAGGCCAAGGGACTCCTCCTCGATCAAGCCCGCCAAGCGGATTCTCAGCGCGCGGCGCCCACTTGCTGCATCAGTTGGTCGATCCCGGTGAAGATTGTCTCCTCGACATCAGCGGTGAACGGCCCCGGCTGGCCGTAGTAGATCATGCTGGTCACGGGTTCATAGCCGCCTTCTTCCAGGACACGGCGCGTGGGGATGTAACACATGACGTCGTGGCAGTACCCGGAGACCACGAGGTTCTCCTTCGGGTAAGTCTTTTTCGCCCGCAGACCGTAGCCGACGACGACCTCGCCGCCCAGGGCGAGCAGGGTGAGATCCCCGTTGAAACGGATGGCTTGGAGCGGGAAGGCCACGTGGCGGACCGGTGCCCCGCGGTCGTACGCCTCGAGCATGAGCTTCGCGCGTCGCTGACGGAACACGTCCGGGTCCTTCGCCTCCTGTTCGAAGGTCTCCCGGGTATGCGGGGCAAACTCGAGGTTCACGCTGCTGCTGGCGGTGCGGATCGGGGGGCGGACCGGTTGGAGCGCACCCGCCACGACGCGAGCAACCTCGGTGGCCAGCTCGCTTCCGTAACGCCGCGCATGGTCCACCGTGCCGCGAGGGTTGGGGTTCTGATCGCCGCCACAGAGCATGAGAAAGAGCGCCGTCGCCCCGGGATGCGCCGTCTCGAACTCGGCCTGGGCGAAGCCGGCGTAGTCGCCGTTGATCTGGTAGAAGTCGCCGCCGAGCGTGGTGTTGTGGCAGGCATAGCCGAAGAGCACGGCGCGGAGGCGACCGTCCGGGGCCGTGACCTTCAGGACCGGGACATCGTGATCCACGGGGCCGGCCGTGTTGACGCCGATCCGCACTCCCTGGGTTGTGGGTTCGCGGCGATTGATCGCGAAGCCAGCGCGCCCGTGACCAACCGTGACCTGGGCCGGCCCCACATCCTTGAGGGCCTCCCCGATGATGGTCACCAGGTCGGAAGTCAGTTGCGTGCTGTAAGCTTCCACGCGCCCGGCCTCGACCGCGTTGAAATCGAACATGACGCTCAGGTTGCGGCCCACGGCGGGTCCCGAGTGGGTGTGAGAGGAGTTGAGCAGGACCTGTGAACGGTCCAGGCCGAATCGTTCCTTCACCCGCGCCATGACGTCCGCGGAAATGTGCCCCGGCAAGCCGATCAGGTCGGTTGTGACGATGACGGCGGTCTGCCCCGCCGGGTCGCGCAGGGCAAGCGCCTTGGCCCAAAGGTCGGCGAGCACGCCTTCCGACGGATGTTTGCGGGCGGCGTAACCGGACATCCAGAAAGCGCCGGGCGGGGTGATCTTGATCCGGGAGACGCCGGCCTGCAGCGCCGGATCCGCGGCCGCCAGTTCCAAAGCCGTTCCCACCACTGCCAGGAGGCAACCCAGTCGCCACAGTGCCCGTGCCCCAAGCCATGCGGACGGTGGGCGGCCACGGCGTTCACCGGGCGGCCGGTCGTGAACGGCGTGGCTCGGTTTGGCCGCAGGCATCCTGGAAAGTCCCCTTGGCCCCAGGGCCATGCGCGATGGCGATGAACCGATGAGGAGCGCGGGCTTCAGCCCGCAGCGACGTCCCTTGGCCAGCGTGGCTTCCTGCGGACTGAAGTCCGCGCTCCTGGGGCGGTTCATGGAGAGCCACCTGTTCTTTGCGGACCTGCTCCGTGACCATGAACCAAAAAGCGCCGCTAAAGCGGACGCACTCCAAACGCTTCGCGCCGCTCCAAGGCACGTGCGGGGCCGCGAAGCGCCTGGAGTGCGGGGATTCATCCCCGCTTTTCGGGATAGGTTCATGGGCAGGTTCATGGAAAGAAGGGCGCACCCCGGTCTGAGGTTTGCTCGGCTAGGCTTTGGGTTCGGCGAGTTCGCTTGCATGGGCGTGAATCTTCTCCACCGCGGCGAGGATGTCATCCATGTCCTGGCGCGGTCCCAGGAGCATGGTTTGAGTGAACCAGACCGCCTGCTGACAAAGCTGCTCGTTCACGGGGCATCGATTGCGTTCCTCCCATCCGGAAAGCACCTCGGGCGGGTAGATTCGCCGGTAGGCCCGGCTGGCCAGCGTCTCCAGGATGAAGCGCTCCCGGTTCAGCGGCGAGTAACCCGGGGATGCCGGAATGCCCTCCGCCGCGAGGGCCTCGAGGAATCGCGCCCGGGTCAGGCCGCCAAAGCCCTCCGGTTGATAACGAAACATGAAAAGGTGGTAGGCGTTACGGGTGCAGCCCGGGTACATCCGCGCCGGAGCCAGTCCGGGGATCCGCTCGAGGCCGCGGCTGAGATGGGCGGCGTTTTGTTCGCGGACGCGCGACTGCGCTTCGAGCCGCTTCATTTGCGCCAGCAACAACGCGGCTTGAAACTCGGTGAGGCGCAGGTTCGCGCCGCGCCCGCCGAGGTAGCTGAAATTGTAGCTGGCGCGTCCGCGCGGCCGGCAATTGTTGTGAAACGCGTAGCAGCGTTCGGCGACGGCCTCGTCGTTGGTCAGCACCGCGCCGCCTTCGCCGCAATTGAGGTTCTTGCTCGCCTGGAAGCTGAAACAACCCGTGGTTCCGAGCGTGCCCACCTTGTGCCCCTTCCATTCCGCAAGGTGCGACTGGCAGGCGTCCTCAACGACGGGGATCTGGCGAGGCCTGGCCTGCTCCAGGATGGCGTCCATGTCAGCCGCGCCGCCCCCGAGATGAACCGGAATGATCGCGGCCGTGCGTTCCGACAGGGCTCCGGGGATTTTGGTGGCGTCCATCTGGAACGTCGCGAGATCGGAATCCACGAACACGGGCAGGGCGTGGTTCACGAGGATCACGTTCAGCGTGGCCACGAACGTGTAGGGCGGGAGAAGCACCTCGTCGCCAGGTCCAATTTCCAGTCCGCCCAGGGAAGCGAGCAGGGCACTGGTGCCATTGGCGGTGGCGATGCAATGACGGGCTCCCATCAGCCGTGCATACGCCTCCTCGAACTCGTTGACCTTCGAACCGTAGCCCCGGAACCACTTGCCGCTGCGCAACACGTCCCGGAGCGCCGTTTCCTCCGTCTGGTCGAACACCGGCCAGGCCGGGAACGGTGTCTTGCGGACAGGTGTCCCGCCCAGGATTGCCGGCTTGCCCGCGCTGGCGAAGGGTCGCGGGGCGTCGGCGGCGCGGGTCAGGACCTGGCTGGGGGCGAGGGCGGCAGCACTCGCGGCGGTGGAAGCGGTTCGGAGAAAGTCACGGCGGGAGAGAGTCGAGTTCATGCGGAGTTCGATGTTCCTTGTGGGGTTGCTCAGTGGCCTTGAATCGTCGAGGAGCGCGGACTTCAGCCCGCAGGGACGTCCCTGTGCCGGCGCGGGTTTCTGCGGACTGAAGTCCGCGCTCCTGGAACGGTTCACGGAGAGCGAGGCGTTCAGGAAATTGGAGGTGACTTCGGACCAGGGACCTGCCCGCCAAGCCCGGGGGCGCCGTCCTCGGCGCGCCGGCTTCGGCGGGCAACGGCGTGCCCGCCCTACCTCGCTGAGTTCCGTGGAAGCCCGTCCACGGCTTCATGACAGCGTTCCGAGCACAGCCCGGATGGAGGCGGCGATGTGCTGGTTGATCCGGGGCGTGTACCGCGGGCCAACCCGCACCTGGACGAAGCGATCGAACACCTCGAGCGTTGGACGACAGGCATCCGGGCCGTAGGCGATGGCGCGCCCTTCCGGCGAGGTGAAAGACGGCCAGGCGGCGTGGCGCGTGCGCTTGGCAATGACGGCTTCGTCGGTGGGCAGGAGGACGGAACCGGTGAGCGTGGACGCGGGAACGTTGCGTTCTTGCAGGGCGCGGATGCACCGGTCCCGCGTGGGCCGGTCGGCGACTTCGAAGAAGACGGCGAAGCCGATGTCGCCGCTGGGGTCGGGCGCCTTGCGCCAGCGAATCCCGGCCAGGTCCTTGAGAGCGTCCCGGATCTGGCCAGCGTGGCCGCGCATCGTGGCGATCATCTGGTCCAGCTTGGGTAGTTGCGCCCCCAGGACGGCCCCGGTGAATTCACTCATCCGAAAGTTCTCGCCGGCGAAGACCGGGACCTGGCTCCCACCTGTCCGCTCCTCGAAGAGGGAACGGAACGAGCCCATGTCGTGGAAGCGCACGGCGCGTTCGTACAGGACGGGATCGTTGGTGACCACGGCGCCGCCTTCGCCCGATGTGATCATCTTGTTGACCTGGAAACTGTAGATCCCGATGTCGCCCCAGTTCCCCAGGCGCTTGCCCTGGTACGATCCTCCGACGCACTGGGCGCAATCTTCCACGACGGCAACGCGGTGTCGGCGCGCCGTGGCCAGGATCGGCTCGAGGTCGCACGGTCCGCCCAGGAGGTGCACAGCGATGACGGCTTTCGTGCGTGGCGTGATTCGTCTTTCGAAGTCCCGAGGATCCAGATTCAGCGTGCGGTCGATGTCGGCGAAGACGGGCAGGGCTCCGGCGTGCACCACGCAGGTGTAGTCCGACCACCACGTGTAGGCCGGTACGATGACCTCGTCGCCGGGTCCGATTCCCAGGGCCGCGATCGCGCAGTCCAGGGCCGCCGTGCCGGAGGTGACGCCCACGGCGAACCGGGTGCCCATGTGCCGCGCGAAGGCCTCTTCGAACTGCCGCACCTTCACGGGCGCCTTTGGACCCCAGTAGCGGAAGGGAGACCGGGCTTCCCAGACGTCGAGCAAGGCCTGGCGTTCCTGGTCATCAAAGAAGGACGGTCCGACCAGGCCGGGGTCAATGTGCGGCAACTCACCCGCCGACGTCGCCTCCGCGGCCAGAGCAGACCCGCCGCGAAGCGTCGCCAGCGCGACCGCGCCGCCCAGGCTTGCCGAACCCGAGGTGAGGAAGCGCCGCCGGCTCACCCGATGGGTGCCCGCTTGATCCGGACGAAAGGACGAGGGATTCATGGGATTTTGTGGCTGCCAGCAACCGTGTGGAATGGCGAAGAGATACCACGGAAGTTCCCGGATGGAAAGCGCCACGTGAGACCGACGCGATCTTCCACATGAACCACCGCCAGGTAGGACGGGCACTCCGTGCACGCCAGGGCCGGCGCGCCGGGGACTGCGCGCCCTGCCTGGAGGAATGGCAGGTTCACGGCCCCGCGGATGATTATTCCTGGTCCTCAGGCGAACCCAGCGCTCGCACCATCCGGGAAAGCTGGCGCCGCAGGCGGACTGACGCAGCGCGGATCCGGGCGATCGAGGTGGCCCGGGCACCGAGCCATGGCAACTCGAAGACCGGGAGCGGAGCGGCGCATTCGCGCAGGGTACGGGCATTATCGCGCACAGAATTGTCGGGCCGGCTCACGCCCATGAGCACCAGGGCGCTGATTGGGAGGCTGCTGCCCTTCAGGACCTCCACCGCGAGGAGCGATTGGTTGAGCACCCCCAACCGGTTCGGGGCGCAGACGAGCACCTTCGCCGGTTGCAGGCCCCGGATGAGTTCGCGCGCGGTGTAACCGGGCCCTAGCGGCGTCAGCAAACCGCCACAGCCTTCCACGATGAGTAAATCACAGCCTGCCTGCACGCTTTGGACCGCGGTTACCGCTTCAGCCAGCCTTACCGTCCGGCGTTCGCGGCGAGCGGAAATCAGCGGCGCCAGCGGAGCCCGGAAGTGAAAGGGACTGAGCGTCTCAAGCGGGAGCGCGCGGTCCTGGACCCGTGCGAGGAACCGCGCGTCCGTCGGGGGACCGGTGGCGAACGGCTTCATCGCCAGGGCGTGGATGCCACACTGCCGAAAACGCCCGAGGAGCAGTGCGGTGAGGACGGTCTTCCCCGCCCCCGTATCGGTACCCGTGATGAAAAGAACGCGACCCATTCGAAATGTGTCAGGCAGGACGATCGCTTCCCGACACCGTCGCTCAGCGCCAACTGAACTGCAGCACTTTCACGCCGCCCTCACCCATCAAAGCAGGGGAGCCGACACCCGGGATGTTGCGTCCCAGGATCGCCACGCATTGCCGGTGCGAGCGCCCGAGTCGGACGTCCACAGTCACTTCGAAATGAGTGCTGATGACGCCCAGCGGGGCGCGTCCCTGGGGCGGCATGGCTTCCATGCCGGGGACCATTGCCATGGCGGTGTTCTGGAAGGGGGTGTCGTCGCCGGTTCCCTCGATGCCGTCGGGGCCTGAGCGCACGCGGATGATCTCCGCGGCCAGGTTGTCGGGAATGCCCAGGGCAGCCTGCAGGACCGGACTGGAGGCGGTGTTGATGTTGACGGAGCCGTTCGAGATGGGAGTGAACATATCGACGAGTCCCAGCGGGTAAGGCGACACGCCCAGGCTTCCCCGATTGCGCCGCCCGCCCTGAGGCTCGACGAGCTGGAACTGGTGGGCCGTCCAGCGCGGTCCCCAGTACAGTTCGGGGCCGATTCCGTTGATGAGGAGCAGTTCGGCCAGGTCGTCGATGGCGCCGTTCTTCGCGACGTGGCCGTGCTGTCGGCCGAGATAGAAATCGCTTTCCGTGCCGCTCAGTCCGGTGGCGTCGTCCGGGTCCTTCCAGTCCACGATCGAATCCACAATGACCGCGCTTTCGGAGGCGTCAGCACCGACGATGGTCAAGGCCCGCTGCAGGACTTCCTTGCCCGTGCCCTGGGGGCCCTGCAGGCCCGCAATGCGGTTGATGTTCAGCTTGCGCTCGAGGTCGGTGATGTGGACCGAGATGGAGCCCGGGCCGAGCGGGTATTGCTTGAGATTGATGGCCATCAACGGGCTGTTGGTTTCGGGTCCGTCTCCGGGTCCGCCGGCCCAGATCTGGTTGAGGGAAACGTAGCGCGCGCCGAGTCGCTGGGACTGGTCCAGAACGTACTTGGCCAGTTCGACGCCGGAACGCCCCATCCATTCCAACTCGGATTCGTTGTTGGCGTTCGCCGCCAGCCGGCTTTCGACCTTCATCGAGTAAGCGAAGCCCCCGGCGAGGATGGCGAGGACGAAGATCACCGTCATCACCATGATCAGGGCGAAACCGCGCTGGGCTTGGGGACACTTGAGGCCTGGCCGATGGAAACCGATCCGCTGGTGGGTCGAGCGTCCCGCGAACCGGGGGGCAGGTTCCGTTTGGACCTGCTCCGTGGTCATGAACCCAAAAGCGCCGGTGAACCGGACGCACTCCAAACGCTTTGCGTTGCTCCAAGGCGCGTCCGGGGTCGCGAAGCGCCTGGAGTGCGGGGATTCATCCCCGCTTTTCGGGACAGGTTCATGGAGAGACGCGCGCATGGCTGGCATCCTCATCTTCACGGGCCCGGCCGCGGGACCTGACCCGGAGCCGCGGGGGGTGGCTGCACGCCTCCCGGCGGTACGGGCTGCGGCGGTTGCTGGGGCGGCGGCGCCGAACCTTGCGAAGAGGCCATGGGAACCATCGTGCTGGGCAGGTAAACGGTGCGCACGGTGAGGTCCTTGGAACGATGAGTATCGCCCGCCACCGGCGGACCGAACGCCATGCTGAACCGCACCAGCCACGGCAGCGCATTGGTGAACGGCCATTCCGTGGCCCAATCGCCATTGCGTGACGCGGTCGGTGTCCCGGGCAGTCCGAGGAACTCCAGTTGGAAGAGACGCACATCCCGGGCGAGGACGATCTTGTGTCGCTCCGCCTCGCTCTTGTCGGGTGCTGCCAGGATCGGCATCTGCTCGAGCACGAGATCGTTCGTCCCGTCAGCGCCCGGCACCACGCTGAAGGTGACGCGCCGCACGACCAGGTCGCCGAAATACCCGCTGCCCGGGAAGGAAGGGGGCAGGCGCGAGACCATGCTCAGCGCGCCGAATTCGGCGCTGGTGTCCGCGAGAAACGAGTACAGGGGCGCGTTGGCCTGGAACATGACCGTCGAGAGCAGCGCATCCTCGATCGTGCGCGAGGTCACCCGTGAGCGCTGCGCTGTTGCCGCCACGTCGATTCCCACGCGGGAACTCCGCAGGACGGCCGTCCAGGTGGAGTAAACCGCGGTGATCACCATCGAGAAGATTGCCAGGGCCAGCATCAACTCCAACAGCGAGAAGGCCCGCCTCCCCCGCGCCGGGCAGGGCATCCCGGGCTGGCAAGTTGCGAGGGGCACCGTGCTCACGGATTCACCCTCCCGGCCCCCGCGGCACCGCTACCCAGGTTGGGCCGGTACAGCAGCAGGCTCGCGTGCTTTTCCTTCATCAGGCTGTTTTGCGCCCACGTGATCGTGATGTCCGCCTGGTAGAGGCCTCCCCCTGAGGAACGGCTGCGCAACCCTCCGGCGTTTGACGATACAAGGTACAGGTTCGCCCCCCAGGTGGCGCCGGGGAAGGTCTCGCCGAAGTCGCCGCTGACGAACCCTTCGCTCATCTCCCGGTTGGTCAACGTCTGCAGCGTGAGTTCCACGGCCACGGTGCTGACGTCGATCTCGCCGAGGCTCAGGCTGCGGGCGATCTGCAGGTTCTGAGATACCAGCCCGAGAATGGCGAAGATGGCCATGAAGAAGATGGCCATGGCAATCATCACTTCCAACAGGGTGAAGGCCCGCGACGTCCGCGCTCGTGGTTTGAAGGTGAGCCTCATCGGATGGTCTCGATGCGGGGGCGTCCCGTGGTGATCTCCAGGGCGATGGTCTTCTCTTCACCCGCCTCCGAAACCACCACGGCGAAGAGCGCGTCGCTGGTCCCGTTCGGATGGAACCGCACGGCGGCCTCTTCCTCGTCCATCATGTCCCGCAGACTCACGGTGAGCTGCCGGAACGCGACGCTGGGGTGGAGCTTCGCCGAGAAGCTCGGCAGCACTTCCGTTCGTGGCCGGCTCTCCCCGTCGACCTCGAGGCCGGGGTCGGCCTCCACGGGCACGTCCAGCTCGCCGGCTGTTGCGTTGTCGGTTCGGGGTGTTTCCGAGACCTGGCGTACGTTCAGCGAGCCGTCGCTGGCGTTGATGGCGAACTCGGCGGGCTGCCCGGTCAGGATGGCGAGCATGCGGGCCTTCAAGAAACCCTCTTCGATATCGCTGATCGCCTGGCGCATGGGGCCCTTGCGCACCGAACTGACCATGGCCGGCAGACCCACGCCGACGATGATCAGGAGGATGGCCAGCACCATCATGATCTCGAAAAGCGTGAACCCACCCGCCGTCCGATGAAGGGCGGGTGTCCGGCTCCGGGGCAGCCTCGGTGAGGTGGCGCAACGCATCAGCGGCCCAGGTTCGCGGTGATCTGGAACATCGCGGAAAGCACGCTGAAGAGCAGGAAGCCCACACCCATCGCCATCATCACGATCATGGCCGGCTCGATGAGGTTGGTCATGACCCGCAGGGCGATGGTGAGTTCGTTCTCGTAGGTCTCCGCCACGTTCTTCAACGCCCCGGGCACGTCGCCGGTCTCTTCACCGATCCGGACCAGGTCGATCATGAGTTGGGGGAAGACCTCGCTTCGGGCGAGCGGTTGCGCGAGGCTCTTGCCGTCGGTGACAGCCTCGCGGGTGGCGGCGATGGCCTCGCGGATGACGCGGTTCGTGATGACCTGCTCCGTGATCCGAAGGGCGGTCAGGACCGGGACACCATTTTGCAGCAGCGTCCCCAGGGTGCGGGCGAATTGGCTGAAGATGGTGAGCTTGACGACCCGCCCCAGCACCGGGGCGCGCATGAAGGCGCTGTCGATGGCTCGCGCGCCCTTTTCCGTCGCCTTGTAGCGGCGGTACAGGATGACGCCCACCACGAGCAGCGCGGGCAGGGTCCACCAGTAACCCTTGAAGAAATCGCTGATGCCGATCAGCAACCGGGTCGACGCGGGCAGGGTGACGCCCTTCATTCCTTCGAAGATCACGAGGAACTTGGGCAGCATCACGCTCATGAAGAAGATGATGATCACGATGCCGACGCAGCAGACCACGGCCGGGTAGATCATGGCCGAGATGAACTTCTGCCGGACTTCCGAGAACCGTTCGAAGTGGTGCGCGAGGCGTTCGAGGACTTCCACCAGCGCGCCGCTTTGTTCGCCGGCCCGCACCATGTTCACGAACAGCTCCGAAAACACCCGGGACTGGCGCGCCATGCCCTCGGACAGGCTCTTGCCCTCCATGACGTCCTGCTTGAGCTGTTTGCTGACGTCGGGCGGGATGCCCTTGGATCCCAGGTGGGACATGCTGTTCAGGGCGAGCGTCAACGGCATGCCCGCGCGCAGCAGGTTCGTCAACTGCTGGGCGTACGTGGCGAGTTCGGCCAGCTTGGGCCGGCGCTGGCGGCGAAGGAGTTGCTGCAGGGCCAGCGGCAGCATCCCTCCCCTCGAGGATCGGGTTGCCTGCTCGCGCCGCGCCCTCCCCCCCGCGCCCCGCGCCATCTCCACCATCAGGGGAAAGAGCCCGGATTGCTGAAGCTTCAAGACCGCCGCCGGGCGATCCGTGGCGTCGACCTCGTCTTGCACCAGCTCGCCGGAACGGCGACGGGCCCTGTAGGCGAATTTCGGCATACCGCTAGTCGAGAATACAAAACCGCATCGGCCTGAAAGTTTCCCGCCGTCCCCGGGGAGGCAAGCCTTTCGAGGGCCTATTCCCCCAGGTTCCGGCGCAGCAGGGCGGTGAGTTGGGCGGGGTTGAGCACCGTCAGGACGCGACCCTTGACCGAAACGAGCTTCTGCTCGCGGAACTTCGCCAGGGTGCGGGAGAAGGTCTCGCTGACCGTGCCCAGCTCGGAGGCGAGCACCCGTTTGGTCATGCTGAGCTCGATGGCGACGGGTTCAGTCCCGTCGCGGTGCGGACAGCGTTTGATCAGCCAGTTTGCGAGCCGGGTTTCAACATCCTTCAGCGTGAGGTCATCCAACAGGCCGACCAGGACGCGCAAATGCTGGCTCATCGCCGCCAGCATCCGCAGCGCGAGTTCTGGGTGCTGCCGCAGCAGCGCGATGAACTCGTGCTTCTGAATCAGCAGAACCTGGCTGGCCTCGAGTGCCCGCGCGTCCGCAGGATAGCCGGTCTCCGTGGCGAGCGTGGCTTCCGCAAACGACTCGCCCGCCCGAAACACGTGGATGACCTGCTCCTTGCCCGAGGCGCCCACGCGGTGAACGTTCACGGCGCCCTGCTGGACCACGTAGAAGCCACGCGACGGTTCGCCCTCCCGGAACAGGTAATCCCCCTTGGTGAGGGGTTTCAGCAAGGCGATGGACGCCACGTTCCGCAAGTCGGCCGGGGCCACGCCGGAAAACAGCTGGCACGCCCGCAGCGCGTTCACGATGGCGGCCTGCTTCAGTTCGGCGAATTGAGCCGTGGTCATGATCCGGTTCGCATCTCGGTGTGACCCCATCATAGTGCGCGCCCGGAGGGGACGCCAGTCCGGCGCTCGTGCAACAGGCCGGCAATGCTCGCCGCCGCGCGGCGGCTGGCGCCGGCCGGGCCGAGTCCGGCCACGACTTCGTCGAGTTTGCGCCGGTACGCTTCGCGAAGTCCGGGGTGCCGCAGGAAATTCAGCACCGCGTCCGCGAGGTTCTCCGCACTCGCATCCGACTGCAGGAACTCGGGCATCACCCGCGTATTCTCGAGGATGTTCGGCATCGCCAGGTATTTCACGGTCGCGAGCTGGCGGCCGATGAGATAGGTCAGTGGCGAGGTGATGTACAACGCGACCGTCGGCACGCGGAACAGCGCGCACTCGAGGGTCACCGTGCCGGTGGAGGCGATCGCCGCGGTCGCCTCCGCCAGTCCCTCCGCCAATCCTCCCACGTCGAGGGACAGCTCCTCCTTGTGGCCGTGCGTCAGTTCGTCGGCCAATGGTCGGAACCTTTCCTCGGGCAGCACCACTCGAAACCGGGTGTCATGCCGGGCGGCGATGAGCCGGGCCGCTTCCAGCATCACCGGCAGATGCCGGCGCAGTTCGCCCGCGCGGCTTCCCGGCAGGAGGAGCACCAGCGGGTGGGGATGAGTCTCGCGGACCGTGCGCCCGGCGAGCCAGGCCTGGCGGGTCCGGTGCCGGTCCAGCAGCGGATGCCCCACCACTTCGACGCGGAGGCGCGGGGTGCGACGCGCGTACCAGTCCTTCTCGAAGGGGAAAAGGCAGAGCAACAGGTCGATGTCGGCCGCCAGATCGTAAGCCCGTCCCGGCCTCGAACCCCAGACCTGCGGGGACACGAACTGGACCACCAGCGGAGCCCAGTTCGCGAAGATCTGCTGGCGGCGACGACACTGCCGGCGCAGCGTCCGCGCGAACCGGCGGTTGAACGCCTGAAAATCGATCAGCACGACCACGTCCGGTTGCTGGGCGTGCGCGATGCGCAAGAGCCCGGCCATGATCCGGCGGAACTTCACCAGGTTTCGCAGCACGTCGGCCAGGCCGGTCACGGCGTGCTGCGTGAGGTCCAGTTCGAGGCGCACCCCGGCTGCCGCCATCCGCGGGCCGCCGGCGCCGTGAAACTCCGGGGCCAGCGGATCTCCCGCGAGCGCTACCTTGAGCTCCGCCACGAGTTCGGCCCCCAAGGCATCGCCGCTGGGCTCCCCGGCGATCAACATGAAGCGTCGGCGGTTCAGATTCATGCCGCGGGCCCGGCTTCCCCGGCGCGAATCTGTCGCGTGATTTCGAACGCGAGGTCGAGCGCGCGTTTGGCCGCCTCGCCGCTCACCACCGGCACCTGCTGCGCGCGGACGCATTCGACGAAGCTGCGCAATTCGAGTTGGAGCGGCTCCTCTTTGGCAATCGGCACCGGTTCCCTCACGATGCGTTTGCCGGCGAACTCGCTGACAATCGTCGAGTCTCGCGCCGCCAGCAGTTTCCTCCAAAGCGAGCTTTCGGGCTCCTCGCTTCGCGCGAGCCGGTAGAGGTAACCTTCCTGGGCGCGGTAATCGAGGGACACATAACACGGCGACTGTCCGGCGCTGAAGACGCGGATCTTGCGCATCCGCTCGGGATTCACGCGGCTCGCGGTCAGGTTGGCCACGCACCCATTGGCGAAGCGAAGGCGGGCGTTGGCGATGTCCTCGGTCGGGCTGAGCACGGGGATGCCCACGGCGTCAACGGCCGTCACCGGCGAGTTCACAAAGGCGAGGACGATGTCCAGGTCGTGGATCATGAGGTCGAGAACCACGCCGATGTCGGTGCTGCGCGCCGTGTACGAGGAGAGCCGGTGGGCTTCGATGAAGCGGGGTCGCGTCGCGACCTGCTGCAGGTATTGGAAAACCGGGTTGAACCGTTCAATGTGCCCCACCTGGAGCACGCAGCCGCGGCTCCGGGCCAACTGCACCAGGCTTTCGGCCTGGTCGGCCCGGTCGGTCATGGGTTTCTCGACCAGGAGGTGCTTTCCTTGATCGAGCAGCTCCCGGGCAAGTTCATAGTGCGTCGTCGTGGGCGTCACGATGCTGAGCGCGTCGCAGGCGGCGGCAGCCTCGTGCAGCGTTGGGAAGGCGCGCGTCTGGTGGGCTTCGGCGATCTTGCGGGCACGGTCGGGCGCGAGATCGAACACGCCCGAAAGCTGGACGACACCCGCGGCTGCGAGTTGGGCGTAGACGCGCGCGTGCTCCTTGCCGAGCGAGCCGGTGCCTACCACCCCAACCCTCAAAGGTGCTGCCATGGGCGCCAGTGTACCGGGCCGGATGAGAGGGCTGAAGGCGATTCTTGCCGCGTCGCGCGGAAGCGACGGACGCCGTTGGGTCGAGGCGCAACCTCGTCAACACTTCACCGCAATCCGGCCGGACGCGTCCGCCGGCATGAGTCGCTCGAGCGCCGCCGTGAAGCCCCCCCGGTAGATCTTCGGCCGGAAGCCGGGCGAGGAGAACATCGCCCTGGACTCCGGGTTCTGCTGGCGCCAGCGCATCCAATCCGCGACCAGCCCGGCGTTCTCCTTGATCTCCCAGCAGTGATTGTAGAGGGCGTACATGAGCTGGCGATCGGCCAGTTCGGTCACCTTGTCGTAGATGGCCACGATCTGGCGCGTGGTCTCCTCGGTGCGCGCCGCCAGTTCCCCCCAGCCGTTGGGCGGCGTGCACAGCACCGCGCGCAAATCCGCGAGATAGCGGTCCGCCAGTTCGCCGTGTTCGGTGGGGAGGTGCAGGATGTCAGCCAGCAACTCAAGATCGGCAAGGGTGAAATCCCGACGCCCCCGGCTCTTGAAAGCCGGCAGCCAGGCGGTCAGCGCCTCGCGGTAGGCCGCCTTCACCTCGTACGCTTTTGGGTCCCGGACGTACGCGCCCAGCGTGCGCACCGGCACGAAGTTGGCCTCGAACTGGCCGTTGGGGTTCTGCAGAATGCCCGACACCTCACCCAGCAACGCGCCGCTCCGTCCGGCATAGGGCCCCAGGTAAAGCCGCCGCATGTCGTAGTCATTCGCGTGCAGGTTGTCCCACAACATCGGTTTGCGCCGCAGCACCCGCTGCAACTCCTGCAGGCTCTCGACCGAAATGGTCTCCGAGATGATCTCGGGCCCCGTCCACAGCACGTGAACCGCCGGGTCGAGCAGCTCTCCGATTGTGCGCAAGTAACTCGAGGCGGCGACCGAGGGATCCGCGAACCGTCCGCAATACTCCGTGGGGCAGAACAGCACCTGGGCCGAGGCATCCCAACTCCGCGCCCAGCGCAGGACTTCGTTGGTCACGAAGGCCTGGGCCGCGGCCGGGGTGCCGAACCGTTGCCGGTCGGCCTCGTCGAGGTTGGGATTGATGTCGTCGAACAGGATCGCAAAGTCCCGGGCGCCGAGCTCGTGAATCTGGCGCAACTTGGCCCGGAGCGCGTCGAGATCGGCGCTGGCGGTGAACTGCAGGTCGAGACCGGGAGACAGGGCGTAGATGAAGCGGATTCCGGCGGTCCGGCAGGCGCGTACGAGGGTTTCGAGGTCGGCGGCCTCGCCCGGTTCGTAGCGTTCGCGCCAGACGGCACGGTGCTTCGCGTCGTCCTTGGGGGCGTACATGTACGCATTCAGCCCGCCGTCCTTGAGCCAGCGGAAAAGCGTCCCCCGTTGGGAGGCGTTCCACGGCTTGCCGTAGAATCCCTCCACCACGCCAAACAAGCCCTGTTTGTTCGTGCTCATGCCATGCCGATGCCCTTGCCTTGTCTCGTTCTGCGTCTGCCGCGCCCGTGACTCTGGGGACATGGGGCGGGAATGGCAATGCTGCGGCGGTGGGGCGCCGCCGAGTCGGCCTGTCTGTGGACCGTCAGGCTCGAAAGCCTGCCCTACCGGGTTCATGGTCGCTGCGCATGGCCGCGGGGCCAGGGGGACTACCCATGAACTGGCTTACGAAAAGCGGGGATGAATCCCCGCACTCCAAACGCTTCGCGACTTCGGACGCGCGTGAGAGCGGCGCGAAGCGCTTGGAGTGCGTCCGCTTTAGCGGCGCTTTTCGGGTTTCGTCCCATGCGTTTCCAGGACCAGCATCAATGACCCAAACCAGGGAAATCCCCGCCGCCCATGAACCGCCCCAGGAGCGCGGACCTCAGTCCGCAGGAAGCCACACCGGCGCCGCGACGTCCCTGGAGGCTGAAGCCCGCGCTCCTCTCCATGGCCCATCCGGCAAATCACCGCAACCGCTGCGGTCCAAGGACTGAAGCTTTGAGAAGGTGTCCGCAGCTTGACGCTCACCGGAGGCGCTGGCTATAAGCCTTTCCCAACATGCCAAAACGTCCATCGCCTTCTTCTGCCAAATCTGCCTCCAAACCCGCCGCCTCCATCAGTCCTTCGGGCGAGGCGTTCCCGCTGCCCACCCCGGCGGATTACCAGGCCGAGTTCACACGTCTGCGCAAGCTCGCTGACCAGAACCGCAAGAACGGTCGCGAGGTGGTGGTGGTGGTCGGCCTCGGCTTCGTCGGCGCCGTCATGGCGGCGGTGGTTGCCGACGCCAGCGACAAGAAGACCGGCCGGCCGAACAAGTTCGTCATCGGCATGCAACGGCCCAGCCCGCGCAGCTACTGGAAGATCCCGCTCCTGAACCGCGGCACCTCGCCCATCAAGGCCGAGGACCCCGAGGTGGACCTCCTCATCAGCCGTTGCGTGAAGGAAAAGAAGTCGCTCGTGGCCACCTACACCGAGGAGGCCCTCCGCCTCGCCGACGTGGTCGTGGTCGACGTGCAGTGTGATTACCTGAAGGAGTCGCTCGGCAACGTCCGGACCGGCGCCGCGGACATGGCCGCGCTCGAAGCCTCGATGGCCACCATCGCCGAGCACATTCCTGCCGAGGCGCTCGTCCTCATCGAAACCACCGTTGCCCCGGGGACCACCGAACAGGTGGCGTACCCGATCATGAAGAAGATCTTCGAGCGCCGCGGCATCGCCACCGACCCGCTCCTGGCCCACAGCTACGAACGCGTCATGCCGGGGCGCAACTACGTCGCCTCGATCCGCGATTTCTGGCGCGTCTGCAGCGGCATCAACGAGGAGGCACGCGCCCGCGTCACCCGGTTCCTGACCGACGTGCTCAACACCGAGAAGTTCCCGCTCACCGTGCTCGACCGGCCCATCGAGTCCGAGACGGCGAAGATCGTCGAGAACAGCTACCGCGCCACGCTGCTCGCGTTCATGGACGAGTGGTCGCTCTTTGCCGAGCGGAACGGTGTGGACCTGAAGAAGGTCATCGACGCCGTCAAGGTCCGCCCCACGCACTCGAACATCATGTTCCCCGGGCCAGGCATCGGCGGTTACTGCCTGCCCAAGGACGGCGGGCTCGGGATGTGGGCCTACAAGCACATCTTTGGCTGGGAGGATGACATCTTCAAGATCACGCCCATGGCGATCGACGTGAACGACACCCGCTCGTTGCACGCGCCGCAACTCGTTCGCGACGCCCTGCGCAACATGGGCAAGGCGCTCGCCGCGGCCGAGGTGCTCGTTTGTGGTGCTTCCTATCGCGAAGACGTGGGCGACACCCGGTACAGCGGGTCCGAGGTCATGGTTCGCAAGTTGGCCGAGATGGGCGCCGACGTGAAGGTGCACGATCCCTACGTCGAGCACTGGTGGGAGTTCGAGGCCCAGGACAGCTACCCGGCCACCGGCTACAGCCTAAGCCGGTTCTTCACCCGTCAGGACGTGCTGAAGAACCTGCGGGTCGAACCGGACCTGAAGAAGGCCTTGAAGGGTGTCGACGCCGTGGTGATGGCGGTGCGACACGAGGAATACCTGAAGCTGCAGCCGGACGAAGTGTTCGCGGCGGTGGGCAAACCGTTCGCCGTGATCGACTGTTTCTGCATCCTGAACGACAAGCAAATCCGCCGCTATCTCGAGCTCGGCTGCGAGGTGAAGGGGATGGGTCGCGGCCACATCCGCCGCATCAAGGAAAGCCAGGGCTGACCGGGCGAATCACGGTCTTGTCGCGGCCGTGAAAAGGCCGCCAAGACCGACAACCCATGAACCGTCGCGGGGTAGGGCGGGCACTCCGCTGCCCGCCGCTCCAGCGCCGCGCAAGGTAGGGCGGGCACTCCGTTGCCCGCCGCACGCGCCGCGCAAGGTAGGGCGGGCACTCCGCTGCCCGCCGCTCCGGCGCCTCAGGGACGGCGCGCCCCATTTGAAAGCATGAACCGCTCGGTGCCCTCACCGGACGGTTCATGGAAAGCGGGGATTTCCATGCTCTTGGTTGTTGATCTTGATCCGGAAACGCATGGGGACGATGAACCCAGAAAGCGCCGCTGAAGCGGACGCACTCCAAACGCTTCGCGCCGCTCCAAGGCACGTCCGAAGTCGCGAAGCGCCTGGAGTGCGGGGGTTCACCCCCGCTTTCCTGCCGGGGTTCATGGGTTGCCGACAGGATGGACAGGATCTCCGGGATTCGAGGGTGCCGACGCCCAAGA
The DNA here is from genome assembly GCA_964535555.1 of uncultured Verrucomicrobiota bacterium. Taxonomy (GTDB): domain Bacteria; phylum Verrucomicrobiota; class Verrucomicrobiia; order Limisphaerales; family J093; genus DSVZ01. The sequence continues at coordinate 14,956 of CAZHUS010000049.1, read as the reverse complement.
TTCTCCTCGGCATCCTGTCCATCCTGTGAATCCTGTCCGGCAGACAACCCATGAGCCGGGATTTCCGACACGACGTCTTCCTGAGTCACAACGCCGCGGACAAGGCCCTGTAAACCGCGAGATTTGTTACCCGGACGCGTTGCGGCTCACCGGGAGTCGGCTCCGGGGGAAGTCGTCTCGACCGGTACCAGGCGCAGCAGCCGGCCGGCATGCGAGGGTACCTGCTTCAAGGTGAAGCGCTCTTCGTGAACGCCCAGCGCCTGGCCCGTCCAGAGCTCGGTCACCCGGACACGGGATCTCAAAGGCACCACGAAGTCGCGGGGTGCGTCCTGCCAGTTCAGCAGGGCGACCATTTCCGCCTCAGGCAACGCGATCCGGCCGACATCGAAGCGGTCGGCGGGAAAGGCCATGGCCCGACCCGTGGGCGGGTACAGGACCTCCATCCGGTTGCGCTCCCGTTCGCCGTAGGTCCGCATGTCGTCGCCGGCCAGCAACATTCCGCCCGTCGCATAGACGAGCGTGGCGTGGAACAGGAACTCCTCGTCGTTCGCCTTGCCAATCGATCTGGTCGCCGCGGCGGCGTCGGTTCCCCCGGTCAGCACCAGGCCGTTGAGGCAAAGCGCATCGGGATCATTCCACCACAGCCTGCCGTTCTGCCATCCGCGCAGCAGGTTCTCGCGTCCGGTCTTGGTGAAATGATGCCAGTCACGGCTGACGTCCATCGAGGAACGGGAGCCATGAATCAGGCCCAGGGAAGGCCAGAGCGGATGGTTGCAGCCCAGGATGAACGCCTCGCCGGCTCCCCGGCGAATGGCTTCCATCCCGCGTCGGTACGCCTCGACCCGGGTGGCGTTGCGGTCGTGATGAACGCCTCCGTGCAAGGCGCCCCAGTAGTTGGCGTCGAGCTTGAAATAGGTGCACCCCCAATCCTCACGCAGCGTGCGGAACAAATCCTCGAGCCACTGCAGCGCGGAAGGATGGGTGCCGTCCAGGACGTACCAGGGGCCGAGCCTCCACCCGCCGAAGCCCACCCGGTCCGATCTCAACGGCTGACCCGACGGGTCTTGCACAAACCAGTCGGGATGCTCCTTGAACAACCGGGATTCCGGGCTCGCCACGAAAGGTGCCACCCAGATCGCCGGCTCAAATCCCGCGGTCGGGATGTCGCGCAGGACGGCGCGGATGTCGCCGCCGAAGGACTTTCCGGTTTCGAGCCAGTCCCCCATCCAGGGCTGGTAGCCGTCGTCGATCTGGATGTAGCGGAGGCCGGGGAAGTGCTCCCTGGCCCAGGACAGGTTTCCGCGGATCTGGCTGGCGGTGACCTCGGGCCCGAAGCAGTACCACGAGCACCAACCTGTTGCCACGGGGGCTTTGAAGACCGGCGGGTGGTTCCGGGCCAGCTCGTCCGCCAGTCGCGAGAACAACGCGTTGTGATCCGGGCCTTCCACCACCAGCAGCGGCTCCAGCTCCCAGCTTGATCCGGCCGGCAGTTCCAGGCCCTCGAGGTCGCAGGAAATCGTGAGTTCCTTGGCGTCGAACGAGAACCTCCCGACGAACCGTCGGGCACTGGTGAAGCCCAGCAGAATTACCCGGTCCGGGGAGACGCGCAGGGTCATCACTCCATAAACGGTGCGGTGCCCGTCCACCTCCGGTATCCGGTAGTGCGCCCGGTCGCTGAAGAATCCTTCGTCCAGCGGTTCGCCCAACGTGCCTCCGGTCTGACTGAGCATGGTGAAACCCTCGCCATACACCGGCGTTGCCGGAGCCAGGCCGTGCGGCCCCTGGGCGAGCACCACGCTTCCGATCGCCACCGGTGTCGGCCCGCGGTTCTCCACCGTGACGCGGCAGATCGCGCCCTCCCAATCGCGATGCAGCACCACGGTTTCGGGCAGCGCTGCGCCCGTGGTTCCCCGCGCCACCGCCGGCCAACGCGCGAGCTGTTCCTGGAAGGACGCGCCGAGGCTCGAGGACACCGCGACCAGAGCCAGCAGAGCAGGCAGGAGAACATGGGACATGCGCGCCACTCTAGGGGTCGTGCGGCCTGGCACCAGTCCTTTTGGAGCGGCGGAACCCGCCCTGGACCCGAACGGCCGCCTGCCCGTTGACCAACCGCCGTCGACGCTGACAGAGTAGGGGACCGCCGCGTCCAAGTCGCCCGGCGGTTCGGATTGTGACCTCCTCCAAGACCGGGTTGTTGGCGGCCGGAGTCGGGCTGGCCGTGAACGTGGTGCTGGCCATCGTCAAGATCGTGACGGGCCTCGTGGGCCATTCCTACGCGCTGATCGCCGACGGGATCGAGTCCACCACCGATATCGTCAGTTCCCTCGTGGTCTGGACGGGGTTGAAAGTTTCGTCGCTTCCGGCGGACGAGGACCACCCCTATGGGCACGGCAAGGCCGAGCCGATTGCGGGAGCGGTGGTGGCGCTGGCGCTCCTGCTCGCCGCCGGCTTCATCGTGGTGCAGAGCGTTCGCGAGATCATCACCCCGCACCACGCTCCGGCCTGGTTCACCCTGCCGGTCCTGGCGTTGGTGGTGGCAATCAAGGAGACGCTCTTCCGTTTCGTAAACCGGGTGAGTGAAGAGCTCACCAGCACGGCGGTGAAGGGCGAAGCCTGGCACCACCGATCGGACGCCCTCACTTCCGCCGCGACGTTCGTCGGCATCACGATCGCGCTCGTCGGCGGTCCGGGCTTTGAGAGCGCCGACGACTGGGCGGCGTTGCTCGCCTGTGGTGCCATTCTCTTCAACGGCTCCCGGATCCTGCGGACGGCCGTGCGGGAGATCATGGACACAGCCCTGCCGAAACCCGTTCAGCGCGAGATCCGAACCTTGGCCGGGTCCGTGCCGGGGGCCCTGCGGGTCGAGAAATGCCACACCCGGAAGAGTGGCCTGGGGTTGCTGGTCGAAATCCACGTCGAAGTGGATGGGGATCTTTCGGTGAGGCGCGGGCACGAAATTGCGCATGAAGTGAGCGACCGGCTCAAGAACTCGCGCCTGTCGATCCAGCACGTGGTGGTTCACATCGAACCTGCGCCCGAGGCCGCCGCGGTTTCTGCGGTTTCCGGGCGTATCGAGTGATGCTGGGGCTGCCGGTGCGAGGTGGCGGTGCGGTGGGGTGCGCGCCTCCGCGAACCGGATTCGGCGGGCAGCGGAGTGCCCGCCCTACCGTGGATGCGAAGCGGTTGGCCGGAAAAGCCTGCCAGAAAAGCCTTGCCCGCGGCGACCGTCCGGCCTATTCGGCCTTGGCGACACACGAGTGACCATGAATGCAACCACGTATTCCCTGGCCGCCATCTCTCTGGTGGCCCTTGGCCTGGCGAGGATTCCGGCCACGCACGCGGCCGAAACGGAAAACCCCGTCCGCGTTTTGCTCGTCACGGGAGGGCATGAGTATGAGACGAACCAGTTCCTCCAGGTGTTCCGGGACAACGCGGGCATCACGTTCAACCATGTCACCCATCCCCAGGCGCAAGCATGGTTCGCGGCGGAAAAGGCGCGCTCCTGGGATGTGCTGGTCCTGTACGACATGTGGCAGCCCATCGATGATGCCGGGAAGTCGAACCTGCTGGCCCGGTTGAAGGAAGGCAAAGGGCTGGTGGTCACGCACCACGCGATCGCGAATTACCAGGCCTGGCCCGAGTACGAGCGCATCATCGGCGCGAAGTACTACCTCGAGCCCGCCGAGCGGGACGGCATCAAAAAGGAGCGGTCCCAGTGGCTTCACGATGTCAGGTTCCGCGTCCAGGTCGTGAGCCCGGACCACCCGGTGACGCAGGGGGTCAAGGACTTCGACATTCACGACGAGACCTACAACCTGTTCGACGTCCATCCGGGGGTGACACCCCTGCTGAAGACGCAGGAGCCAACCAGCGGTCCGGTTGTGGCGTGGGCGAAGCCTTACGAGGCGTCCCGCGTGGTGTACCTGCAACTCGGGCACGACCATTTCGCGTTCGAGAATCCCGCCTATCGACGCCTGCTGGGCAACGCGATCCGGTGGACGTCCCGCCGCGACTGATCCATGTATCTCAAGGTCATTGCCTGCGAGGTCGCCCTGCGGGAGGTCTGTCACCTGGCAGCGCGGAGTCCGTCGGTGCTGGATCTCGAGTTTCTGCCGCAGGGGCTGCATGACACCCCCTCGCGTGGCAAGGAGGAGATCCAACGTCGCGTGGACGCCGTGCCGCCGGGGAAATACGACGCGGTGCTGATCGGGTACGGACTTTGCAGCAGCATCCTCAAGGACTTGAAGGCGGGCTCCACGCGTCTGGTCATCCCGCGGGCCCACGACTGCATCACTTTCTTCCTGGGATCGCGCGAGCGCTACCAGCGGTGCTTCACCGACCGGCCTGGCACGTACTATTTCACGGCCGGGTGGCTCGAAGTGCGCGCCCGTCGCGGCGCCGAAGCGGCGGCCGGGCACGGTCTGTTCATGCCGGCGCAGAGCGCGGCCGCCGGGGCGCGGGAGTATGAGCTGTGGGTGGCCAAGTACGGAGAAGAACAGGCGCAGTACCTGCGAGACGTCATGGCCGGCTGGGCCGCCCATTATACCCACGGGACGCTCATCGATTTTGAGTTTGCGCGCGGCTTGGCCTGCCGTGAGCAGGTGCAGCGGGTGTGCACCGAGAAGCAATGGTCCTACGAGGAACTCGCGGGTGACCTCGGTCTGCTGCAGCGGTGGCTGGATGGCGAATGGGCGGAGGCCGACTTCCTCGTGGTGCCTCCCGGCGCGCGCGTCGTTCCCAGCCATGACGAGCGGATCGTGGTTTGCGCGGCCGGGTGAGTTCTGACCCCGGCCGCTGCGCGTCCCGCGGCACGGATTCACCCGCCACCCCGGATGCGGCGCCGGGCGACGATCACCGACCAGGCGATCGAGCCCACAATGATTCCCACCACCACGCCGAGGGAGATGCTCACCGGCACCTTGACCCATTCGACCACCAGCATCTTGAAGCCGATGAAAATCAAGACAACCGACAGCCCGTACTTGAGATAGCTGAAATAGCCGATCGCACCCGCCAGGACGAAGTAGAGTGAGCGCAGCCCCAGAATCGCGAAGACGTTCGACGTGAAAATGATGAACGGCTTCTGCGTCACGGCAAAGATCGCGGGGATCGAATCCAGGGCAAAAACCAGGTCGCAGGTTTCCACCATCAACAGCACCAACGCCAGCGGGGTCAGAACTCTCCGTCCGTTCTCCCAGGTGATGAACCGGTGCCCGTCGAAGTCGCGGCTGACCCGGAAATAACGCCGGGCCAGCCGGAGCACGGGGTTGCGCTCGGGCTCGATGCCTTCGTCGTCGCCCACGAGCATTCGCACCCCGGTGATGACCAGAAAGACGCCGAAGATGTAAAGGGTCCAGTGGTAGGCGGCTACGAGCTCGGAGCCCAGCCAGATCATGAGCCCGCGCATGACCAGCGCCCCGAGAATTCCCCAGAAGAGCACGCGGTGCTGGTACTCGAGCTGAACCCGGAAGTAGGAGAAGATGACGGCGATGACAAAGACGTTGTCCATCGAGAGCGAAAGCTCGATGAGATACCCCGTCAGGAACTCGAGCGCCTCCTCTTTGCCGCGCACGGGAACGAGCGTGCCGGCGAAGATCAGGGCCATGACAAACAGAAAGCAGGTCCAGGCGAGCGCCTCGCGGAACCGGATGGTCCGCGCCTCCCGGTGCAGCACGCCCAAGTCAAAGGCGAGAAACAACAGGACCGCCAGAACGAAGGTAACCCAATGCCACCACTGGATCTCGATTAAGCCGAGCATGCGAAGGCCGGAATCTAGGCGGGTTTCGGCCGTTGACAAAGGTTTTGGCAAACGTTTAGCACGCTAAAAGTCGTGTAAGCAATCGTCATGCCTTCCGTTCCGACCTGAACTGATCGCCCCCATCGGTGGGCGAATGGGTGGCGCGGGGCCGGTCGAGCCGCGCCGCTGCCGCCGCCACCCGACCGGCCGAAGTGTTCGCCCCTCGAGCCCTGGTCTCGGGGTGCGAGCAGCCGGGAACTCCCGTCAAAGCCCTCAGCCCGCCCCGCCGCGTCTTGCGCGGTAAACCTCGTCCGCCATAATTCCGCCCATGGCAACCGAGCCCATCCTGAAACTGGAACTTCCCGGCATCCCGAAGCTCAAGAGCGGAAAAGTCCGCGAGATTTTCGACTTGGGGGACGCCTTCCTCCTGGTGGCGACCGACCGGATCTCGGCGTTCGACTGCGTGATGCCGAACGGCATCCCCCGCAAGGGCGAGGTCCTGACCCAGATCTCCCACTTCTGGTTTGAACGCTTCGCCCGCCTGGTCCCCAACCATCTGCTGGCGCGAGCCGATGCTCCCTGGTCCGCCCGGCTGCAGCCCTTCGCCGACACGCTCCGGGGACGGAGCATGCTGGTGAAGAAGGCCAAACCCCTGGCGATCGAGTGCGTCGTGCGGGGTTATCTCGCCGGCTCCGGCTGGAAGGAGTACAAGCAGAGCCGGACCGTCTGCGGGATCCAACTCCCCCCGGGGCTGGTCGAATCCGCCGAGCTCCCCGAACCCATCTTCACGCCCGCGACGAAGGCCGAATCCGGCCATGACGAGAACATCCCGTTCGAGCGGGCCTGCGAGATCGTGGGGGCCGAGACGGCGGGGCGGGTGCGCGAACTCAGCCTGGCACTCTACACCGACGGTCGGAACTACGCCCGGGACCGGGGCATTATCATCGCCGACACCAAGTTCGAGTTTGGCCTCTTCGAGGACGGGCTGATCCTGATCGACGAGGTGCTGACCCCCGACTCTTCGCGGTTTTGGCCCGCGGTCGAGTATCAGCCCGGCCGGGGACAACCGAGTTTCGACAAGCAGTTCGTCCGGGATTACCTCGAGACGCTCGACTGGGACAAGACGCCGCCCGCGCCCGCGCTTCCTCCCGCCATCGTGGCTCGCACCCAGGAGAAGTACCTCGAGGCGTACCAGCGGATCACGGGGGGAACCCTGCCCTGAACGTCCACCGCGCCATGGGAACCTCAGGCGGCCCGGGCGCGGAACGGCCTCCTGATCGGGGCGTCACGTCACGGCGCGGCTTTCGGCGGCCGGTAGACCTCGGCGACGCTGCGCAGGCGGGAGCTGATGGATAGCCCCGCGCGCTGGGCAGCCTCGGGGTTGACTTGCAGCCGCACGTTCTTCTCGTGGCGGATGAAAGTGATCATCCCGCCGTCGCGCAGGAAGTCGTCGCCTTCTCCCACGGTGAGGACGGGTTCGGTCCCAAGCTCCCGCAGCAGGGGCAGCGTCAAGGTGCGATCCGATGCCGCCAGGAACACGATCTGGCACTGCTTCGCCTCGAGGGCCGTGGTCACCTGGCGGATTTGGATGGGCCGTTCCTTGAAGGTGCGTTGGCGCGTGATTTCCTCGAGGTCCCGGGCGACCTCCGCGGCGCCGACGATCCCGAACCTGAACGGGGCGGGGGTGTTGGAGCGGGCGTTGCTGTCCGTGGGCCAGTCAACGAACCGGGTGAAGTTGTACAGGTACAGTGCCTTGATTTCGTGCTCGGGGCGTGGTGCGGGCTCCCCGGCCGGCGCTTGTCGGCACGGCAGAAAGCACGCGCCGAGCAGGGCCAGGCTCAGCCACCAAGTCCTTCGCCACCCAGACTTTGGCCGGAAGGCGTTCAAAAGTGATAGCTCAGCTTGATCCGAAAGGTGCGACCGTCCTGGTAAATGACATCCTGCAGGTGCGCCGGCCCCCCGGGATACGCGTAATCCATGTCGAAAAGGTTGTACACACTGCCTGAGATTTCCAGCCCGTGCACGAGGCGGGCGCTGAACAGCGTGAGATTCACCAGCCAGAAGTCATCCGCGTGGTCCTTCGTTCGCCCGGGGATGGTGTCCGCCGTCGAGGTGTATTGGAACTCCACCCCTGTCAGCAGTCGCTCGGGCAAAATCGGCACCAGGACGTTGAGCTTGGCCAGGTGCTGCGGCGAGTTGGCCAGCGAGCTATCCGTATCCTCCCAGACCGCGTGCTGCAGCGCGTAACTCGCCCTGGCCCTCAGCCCGGCCGGGCCTTTCCAGTTCAGTTCCGACTCAATTCCTGCCGCTTCCGCCGCACCGCCATTCTCGAAGATCAGCGCGTCCGGATCCAGCGAGATCACGTCGTCCATCTGGTAGACATAACCGGACAAGGTGAGCTGCAGGTCGGCTGGCAGTTTCTGTTCCCACACGAGTTCATAGGTTCGGATCGTTTCGGGGTCGAGGCTGGAATTCGGAGAGAGGTCGCCCAGCTGGAGATAGCGCTCGTAGATGTTGGGCGCGCGATAGGCGGTGCCGTAGAGCAGCTTGAAGTTGGTCGGGGTCCAGGGACTGTAGATCAAGCCCAGCCGCGGATTCGCTGTGCCTCCAAACGAGTCGTAATAATCAAACCGCACGCCGGCGCTGGCGAGGAGGTTGGTGCGGATGGCGAACTCCCCCTGGCCGTAGACGCCGCCGTCCATGCCGGTGTGTTCCTCGTCCTGCAGGCTCTGATAGGGCGCCACGTCGAAGTTCAGCACGTCCTGTCGCAGGTGGTCGCGCCACTCGGCCCCGAACGTGAGCATGTGGGCATGCCATTGCTGGGAGAGCTGAGCCTCGGCGCCGATCATCTGCCCGTAACTCTCGTCGCGGTTCAGGCCCTGGTCCTCGACGTCCACAAACGGGAAGTAGGGGTAGTTCGCGGCGTAACGCACATCGTCGTAATAGGCACGGGCCATCAGCTTGGTGGACTCGCTGAAGGCATGGTCGAGCTTGAGATCCACGTAGCCGTGATCGTCCACGGCATGGTAGCGGGGATCGTTGAAGAGCGTTTCCCAGGACGCGGTCGGGATCTCCTTGTCGCGCGAGACGAACGCCCCGCTCAGGGTGAGGCTGCGCCAGGCCACGCTGGCGTACAAGTTGTGCGCCTGCTCCTGGTCCATGTGGTCGGCCACGCCGTGGTTCACCTCGTTGTCGGGCGTGTCGAATTCGGGGAAGTAAAGCTGGGCCGGCCCTTCGCTCTGGTAGAAAGAACCCGACACCATCACCTGGACGTCGTGGTTGGTGGAAACGCCGCCATAGCTGAACCGCCCCTTGTAGGACTCGAAGCTGCCTGCTTCCACGGAAACCTCGGCATGGCGGACGTCCGCCGGCCGGCGCGTGATCACGTTGATGACCCCGAAGAGCGCGCTGCTGCCGTAAAGGGCTGAGCCGGGCCCGCGAACCACTTCAACCCGCTCGATCAGATCGGGGTCCAGGATGAACTCGCGGCCCATGTAGGCGCCCTCGAAGACGTTGTCGTTCTGGCGGTGACCATCCACGAGCACGAGCACGCGTGAGTTGTAGTCTCCGGGACGGTTGAAGCCGCGCACTCCCAGGTAGCTGTACGAGCGGTCGTAAGTCACATAAAGGCCGGGAACGCTGCGCAACGCTTCGGCCAGCGTGCGGTAGCCGTAGTGCTTGAAGTCATCGGAGGTGATCACCGAGACCGAGGCCGGGGCTTCGGAGATCCGCTGCACGAAGCGCGAAGCGGTGGAGACGGATTCGATCGGGATCTCTCCCAGCTGCTCCAGGGGAAATTCATCCGCCAAGGTGGCCAGCGACGGTCCAGTGTCGGGTTCAACGGCGGCCTCGGCGGCGTGACCCGCGAGACCGAAGATGCAAACCGCGATCAGCCCGATCCCCAAGGATGGCCTCCAGGCACGGCGCGTTTTGGCCAAAGCATGCTTCATGAACCACCTCACCATGGATGCAGCGTTCCTGGTGTCGAAGGAAGAATTCGCAAGCTCGACTTGTGCACAGCGCCACCTTAGAGCCCGACACGTGAATGACGCAAGGTGGTCGAGTGCTAGGGAAACTGCGTAGCCAGATGCGCACGCTCCGCGCGGCAAGCTGGCCCGAACGGACCCGCGATTTGGTCAGAGGCCATGCGCCTTAGCGTTGAGTTCGCTCGTTTGACGGACGCGGTGCTCCGAGGCAACCCTTCCCGGTGCGCTTGATCTTCCCGCGACTGTCGTGCCGGAGCTTTCGCCGCTTCGGCGGATGGCTTGCCCTGATCGTCGTCCTGGCCTGCCGAGCCGGCCTTGCCGGAAGCCGGGAAGTGGCGACGGAAGACGCCGACACGGCCGTGAGTCCAAGTCTCCCGTCCGAGTGGGCACAGTGGCGCGGGCCTCGCCGTGATGGCGTCTGTAGGGAGACGGGGCTGCTTCAGTCCTGGCCGGCAGGCGGCCCGCCGGTGGTCTGGTCGGTCGAGGGCATGGGTCGCGGGTATTCGGCGCCGATCGTGGCCGGAGAACGCATCTTCCTGACCGGCGACTTTGAAGAGCGGCTTGAAATCCTGGCGCTCAACCTGGAGGGCGAAGTGTTGTGGCGCGCGACCAACGGGCTGGCGTGGCGCCGGGAGTATCCCGGCTCGCGCAGCAGTTGCACCCTGAGCAACGGCCGGTTGTTTCACAAGAACGCGCACGGGCGGGTGGCCTGTTATGACCCCGCCAGCGGACGGGAATTGTGGGCTCGCGAGACCCTGGCCGCGTACGAGGCCAGGAACATCACCTGGGGGCTCAGCGAGTCTCTCCTCGTGGAGGGCGGACGGGTTTTCGTGACGGTCGGCGGGGCGAAGGCGCTCATGGTCGCCCTGAACGTGGACAGCGGCGAAGTCGTCTGGGCCAGCGCACCATTGTTACTAGGCCCTTCCGAGAAGGCCACCCAGGAGCGGCTCGCAACGCCGCAGGGCGAGGCGGATTCGGCGGGCTATACCTCGCCCATTCTCGTGTCCCTGGCGGGGCGGAAGCAACTCGTCCAGTGTTCCCTCCGACACTTGTTTGGGATGGATGCGGAATCGGGGCAGCTCCTGTGGACCCGCCCCTTCCCGACCAGGTACTCCGTGATTGCAGCCACGCCGGTGGCGTTCGGAGACACCGTGTTGGTCACGGCACCCGATGCGGGAGGGGGTCAGATCTTCCGGATCACCCAGGCGGACCCGGAGGGAGTGAAGGTCGACCGGTTGGCGCGAACCGACCTGGACACGGGTCAGGGCGGCGTGTTGGAGCGCGACGGCCTGTTCTATGGCGCGTTTTACCGAGGCCGCCGCGGCTGGGCGGCGGTGGACGCGCGTTCAGGCGCATTGCGTCACGAGATCGCCGACATGCCCATGGGGCCCGTGCTCTATGCCGACGGACGCCTGTACTGGCTCAGCCAGGAGGGCGAAATGACACTCGTCACGACCGCCGCGGCCGGATTCCACATCGAAAGCCGCTTCCGCCTCGTCCCCGGGCGGGTGACGGATGCGTGGGCGCATCCGGTAATCTGCGAAGGCCGGCTCTACCTGCGCTACCACGACCGCCTTTCCTGCTACGACGTCCGCGATCCGCGTCGGTCAACTTCCCGGGCGAGCAGGGAGGGAGGCTAGAATCCTCGGATGGGCAAGTCCGTTGTGATCAGGTCAAGTTCAGGAGAATTTCAGCAACTGTTCGAGTTCCTCGAACGGCCTCTTGACCGGCAGGCGCGAGCCGGCTCGAAGGCGGCCAGTGACGTGGCGAGCATCTCGCCGTAGGTACGTCCCCCGGCGAAAGCGGAGTGGATCTCCGCGTGCAGGCTCGAGGCGATGGATCCAACCAGGGGATCGTCGAACGGTTGGGTGGGCTTCCAGCCAAGACCGTCCGCCCCGCCCAGCAACTCGTGTGCGGTGCTGCTTACGAACGCCCGGTCCAACACCAGGGCGAGAAAGCGACCGCCCCGCCAGCAGCGCATGGAAAAAGACACCATCGCCGGACAAAACATCGCCTGGCCGGAGCGGAGCTCGAAAGCCCGGTTGCGCTCGGTGTCCTGCCACTCGAACGACGCCGGCCCGTCCAGGTGAAGCAGGAGGTGATGCTCGGTCGGAGCGACATTCGACATTTCCACGTCGCCTCCGGCAGGGAATTGCTCGAGCACCAATCCGGACCAGGGCCCGCAGGCGCTCGAAACCGCCGGCGGTGCGGCCGCCTCGGGACGCCGAACTCCCGTCCCCATTTCGACCAACATCGCCCGCGTTCCAACGGTATCTGCCGCGCCCTCGAAGCCCATGTGGCCGGCATCGATGGCAAGGAGGGTGCCAACTTTCCGTGATGCCCGTGGCTGCCGAAACGGCGAGCGCTGAGGAAACGGGCGTGGGCCGCGTTTACTTCCCGATGCAAAACAGGTGCCGGTCGCCGCGAAGGTAAATGCGTCCTGCGCTCAAGGCCGGAGAGGCGAAGCACCGCTCGCCGAGCTCGTTTCGGGCGACTTCCTCATACTCGGGTCCGGGCCGCACGACCGTGGTGACGCCTTCGTCGCTGAGGAAATACACCAGCCCGTGGGCGGAAACGAGCGAGGCGTGGTGTTCCCCGAGCTTCTCCTGCCAGGCCAGCTTGCCCGTCTTCGCGTCAAAACAGCATGCGTACCCCGGGTCCGAAACGACGAGAAAGTAGTCTCCCGCGGCGATCGGGGAGGGGACGTAGCTCACGTACGAAGCCCGGTTGTGACGCCACGCCACGTGCGTGCGCGTGACATTGTCGGAACCGTCGGGCCTGATCGCGAGCAGATGGTGCTCGGGGAACCCCCCGGTCATGAAGAAGAGATCAGCGCCGGGGTGGTACACGATTGAGGCGACAAACTGCTCGGTGGGACCGTCGATGATCCAGTGGAGCCGCCCGTTCCGGGGATCATAGCTCGTGACACAGAGGGTACCCGAAAGCACCATCTGCGTTCGCCCCCCGGCCTCGAAGATCGTGGGGACGCAGTAGCTCCGGGTGTTGTTCGGTCTCGAGATACGCCAGTGCTCCCGGCCGTCGCGCCGGTCGAGCGCCACGATGTACCCCTCGCCGTCATGGTCGCAGTTGACGATCACCTTGTCCTCGAAGAGCACCGGCGAGCTGCAGAAACCGTGCATGCTGGCGAAGGTGCCGGGCCGGACGGTCCATTGCGGGCGTCCGTTCAGGTCGTAAGCGGCCACAACGACTTCCTTCACGTCCAGGAACGCCGTGTACACCCGCTCCCCGTCCGTGGCGGGCGTGCTCGAGGCATGGCTGTTCAAGGAATGCTTCCGCTCGAGCGGCGACTTCAGCACGGTGTGTTGCCAGCGCGTGCTCCCGTCCTTCGTGTCGAGGCAGAGCAGGACCCGCTCCTCGGATTCCGGCAGGGCGGTCACGGTGAAAACGCGGTCCTGCCAGACAATCGGGGAGGCATGGGCCGTTCCCGGCAGCGCCACCTTCCAGAGCACGTTGCTTGCGGCCGACCATTGCACCGGCAGGTTGGTCTCGGAGCTGGTGCCGTCGCCGCGCGGCCCCCGCCAGCCGGGCCAGTTCTCGGCGCGGGTAAAGGCCCCGGACGCCACCAGGACACCGGCCAGGCCGGCCATGCTGGGAATTGACAGTTTCACACGTGGGTCGCGATTGTTCGTTCGCCGCGGACGAGAACAAGATTAATCCAAAGAACACCGTGACGTACCCGGCCGCAATCCAGTTCCTGTACGATCTCCAGCTCTTCGGGACCAAGCTGGGACTCGAGAACACCCGGCGCCTGGCGGCGCTGTCAGGTGATCCGCAGAACCAGCTGCGGTTCATTCATGTTGCCGGCACCAACGGCAAGGGCTCGACCTGCGCCATGCTCGAGTCGATGTATCGCGCCGGCGGCCGGCGGGTCGGCCTGTTCACGTCACCGCACCTCGTCAGTTTCCGGGAACGCATCCAGGTTGACCGCGAACCGGTCACGGAAGCGGGGGTGGTCCGGCAGGTCGCGGAACTCCAGGCGCTGATGGCGGGGTTCCCGCCCGATCACTCGCCGACGTTCTTCGAGGTGGTCACGCTGATGGCCTTGCGGCATTTCGTCGAACAGCGGTGCGACCTCGTCGTATGGGAGACCGGCATGGGCGGACGCTTGGATGCCACGAACATCGTGACGCCGCTGGTCAGCGTCATCACCAACATCGCCTTCGATCACCAGCAGTGGCTCGGGGAGACGCTCGCGCGGATCGCATCCGAAAAGGCGGGGATCATCAAGCCCGGCGTGCCGGTGGTGACGGCCGCGGACGCTCCGGAGGCGCTGGCGGTGATCCGGGCGGCAGCGGCCATGGCGGGGAGCCCGTTGATCGAAGTCACTGCCGCGGACGCTGCCCAACCGCCGGTCTCCCTGCTGGACCTGCCCCTGTTGGGTGAACATCAACGGCTGAATGCGGCGCTCGCCCTCGCGGTCACGCGGGTGCTGCGGGAAGCCCTGCCCCTGGAGGATGCGGCGATCACCCGCGGACTCCGGGAATTGCGCTGGGCCGGTCGCCTGCAGTCCATTCGGGACGCGGAAGGGCGCGTAACGCTTCTCGATGGCGCGCACAACACGGCCGGGGCCGAGGCTCTCGCCGCGGCGTTGGGGCGGCACTTCGCGGGTCAGAAGCCGGCGTTGATCCTCGGTATTCTGCGCGACAAGGACTGGCAATCGATGTGCCGCATCCTGGCGCCTTTGGCGGGTTCGGTGGTGCTCGTGCCGGTCCACAGCAACCGTACCGCCACCCCGGAGGAATTGCTCGCCGCCTGCGCGGAGGGGCATCGCGGGATACGCCTGACGGCTTGCCAGTCGCTCGAAGACGCCCTGCGCCTGACGGCGAACGAACCGTTGCGATTGGTGGCGGGTTCGCTCTACCTGGTGGGCGAAGCGCTCGAGAAACTGGGCGGTACCATACGGGCCATGGACGAGCGCGCGCTCAACGAGTGGGGAACGGCCGGGCGCACGCGGAGTGGTGTCTTGTAGGCGCCGACGTCAGGAGGCGGGGGCACCAACTGCACCCCTCCGGCCCGGCGCAGCCTTACCCTTCCCATGAACCTCCCCAAGGTAGGGCGGGCACTCCGCTGCCCGCCGAGTCCGGCGCGCTGGGGACAGCGCGCCCTACCTGGCATGCCAGGTTCATGGTCACTGAGCAGTACAAAATGGAACAGGTCGCTCTCCATGAACCGCAGCCAGGTAGGGCAGACATTCCTGTCTGCCGGTCGGGGC
>CAZHUS010000048.1:0-55483 GCA_964535555.1 uncultured Verrucomicrobiota bacterium | reverse complement strand
CACTTATCTAATTGAGCGACAAATAGATACATGTTTCATTCCAGACACTAACTAATGTCACGGATAAGTCTACGCGTACGCAGTGAGAACAACCCAAACTCCTAATCCGCGGTGCTAAAGCGCTCGTTTCCATCCTGACCCAACCCATGAACGTCCCATTCCTTCCCATCGCCACGTTGGTGGCGATGAGCGGTATCGCTGCGAACGCAGGGGTATTGTCTCTTGGCCCCCCGATATCGGAGTCTGCCGCAGGCCCTGCGGTGGGCGGACTCCCCAGCGGCCCCTGGTCCTTCGAAATCCCCTTCACCCTCGACTTGACCTCGGCGGGCTCTGTCTCGATTTGGACGGGGCCGTTCTGGGAGGTCACGGTTTCGGACAGCGTCCTGGGGCCCTTCCACGTGGTGTCGATTGAGGGCAGCCATCTGGTGGCCCCCCACGTGGGCGAGACTGCACCAAGTCTCACCGCCGCCCTTGCAATACTGTTCCCCAGGACCTATCCGGGTGGTGGTACCGCGTTCGGTTCGGTGCAGCACCACCTTCCCCCTGTCCCAGACGGTGGCGACGACTGGCTCCTGACGCTTGCTGTGGATCCCGGTGGCTTGACGGCTTCGGGAACTGTCTACGCGTGGCATACAGCTCCGGTGCCCGAGCCCGCTTTCTTCGGTTTCGCCGCGGCGTTGGGTCTGGTCGGTTTCGGCGTTCTGCGCCGCGTACGAGCGTAACCCGACACGAGGTACTCTTTCAACCGGCCGGGTGCGTTCGCGTCCGGCCGGTTCTTAGCGTAGGCGTCCCTGTATTGGTGATTTCTGCGGCAGGATCACCCGAGGCTGCCTTGGCCAGGTGCAGCCACGGTCGTGAGCAATCAGGCAATTCCAGGGTTATCAAACAGGCTCCAAACCCTGCTTTTGCGTTTGGCTAGGGGTGGCCCGCACCGGCGCATCTACCACAACTGCCAACTCCGGAACACCGGCGGCTGTGGGAGGTTCTCAAGCGTAAACTCGCATCGGCCGTCCAGGACCGGCACGATGGCGATCTGGCCGTAGGTGCCGGGGGCATAACTGATTCCTCCGATCGTCAGCGCAGCCAGTTGGACGATGCCTTCCGGCAGGGTCACATGAATGAAGCGTCCGGGCCCCTCGCTCACGCCCACCACTTGGTCGTGGTGGAAGGTCAGATCGTAGGGACCGGTGCCGACGTCGGCCTGCAACTGGCCATAGCCGATCTTCTGTCCGTCCAGCAGGACCAGACGCACGGTCTTCCTGGAGGTATCGACCTGGATGCCGCCACGACGGCCCACGAAAACCACCGGGCCTTGGGCAAAACGAACTGGCTCCGGCGTGTTGAAGTCGAAGGCCACGCCGTGGGCCAGGGTTTGCTTCCTGACACCCGGAGCGAGCTGTTCCATGGGAGCGCCTTGTTCATCCAGGGCAAATGAGAGGGTGACCTTGGCCGCAGGCGCTTCCAGCGTCTTGCCCGCAAGGATCTCATACCCCGTCGCCTTCGGCGCCTTTTCCAGGGCGGCCCGCGGCGTGGCGTCGTCGGGTTGGGTTTCCCGGCTCTTCTGTCGGTAGCGCACGACTTTGATGGCCTCCGCCGCGAAGTAGCTGCCTCCGACCCACCGTCCATCGGCAAGGCGAACGCCGGCGATTGGGCCGAAAGCGAGGCCCGCCTGTTCCATGCGGTCCAGGTTCTTCATCGCCGCCGCGCGATCCCCCACCATGGCGAGGGGTTTGGCAAACTGCTTCTTGCCCGCGGGAAGGCGGATAACGACCGGGCCGTTGTCGAGGGTCAGCCAGCTTCCGTCCACCGTCGTTCGAGGTGGTTTGCCTGCCGCGGGCTTACCGTCGGTCAGTTCAAAGCGATAGCCTCCTCCCTTGGGGAGAGCGGCGTAGAAGCTGATCCGTGCGGTGGCGATCGATCCGTCGACATGCGTCGTCAGCCTCGACAATTGGCAGGGAACCTCCAGGCCTTGACCGTCGGTCAAACGGACGGCACCGGGCCTGGCCTGGCCGGCTTCGAGTTCCAGTGGATAGGTCACCAGCGTCCGCGCCCAATCCCGGCCGGTGATCTCCTGGCACTCAAAGGTGGCGAGGGGAGCAGCGGCGAGGATCGCCGTGGCGCACAAGACCCCGCCCACACTTTTCAGCATCATGCCTGTATTCTCGTTTCCGACGGAAACTGGAAAGACAATTCATCGTCCGCACGAGAATTCGGGCGATGCGACTTCACCCGGTAGCCGACGGATATGATGACGTCGAGGCTGTAGTGCTGCGTCTCGTAGCTCTTGCCGTCGGCGGCAGTTATCCGGAATTTCCGGATAACTGAATCCGGCGACAATTCCCCCTCGGCAAAAACGTCCTGGATGTGCTCGTTGATCGTGCGCACGTCCTTCTGGAACAGCCCGGCCATCAGCTTCTGCGTGAGCCAGACGGTTTCGCCCCCGAACCGGCACTGGATGCGGGTGCGGCCGTCCTCGCTTTGGTAGAGGATGAGGCTGGAGGAAGGCGGAGATTCGTCGCTCATGGTGTCCCCTTTTTGAGCATGGTTGAGTTGGCCGCTTTCAGTCTCATCGCTGGCCAAGACAGTCGTGGAGCGGGCGGGCGGTGATCCGATCGCCCAGGGCGTAGGATCGTGTACCGGGATAGACTACCCAGAGTTCGTCCAGGGCTGTGTCCGTGATCGCCAGGTGCATCGAACGGGTGGCGCGCGGAGCGTCGGCCCGCTTGAATTCGACGCCGATCCGCCGTCCGCGGACTTCCATCAGCAGGTCCAGTTCGGAGCCGCTGTGAACCGCGTAGAACCAGGCGTGGTCCGGCTGTTGCGCCTGCAGGATCTCTTCGAGCGCAAAGCCTTCCCAGGAAGCGCCCAGCTTGGGATGGGTCAGCAAGGTGGCAGCGGTATGGATGCCGCTGAGGGTGTGAAAGAGGCCCGAGTCGCGAAAGTAGATCTTGGGGGTCTTGACCAGGCGTTTGCCCAGGTTGGTCTGCCAGGGAAGCAGGCGGCGGATCATGTAGGTCTGCTCCAACGCATCGAGGTAGGCGCGGGCGGTGTTGGGAGCAACGCCCAGCGAGGCGGCGATCTCGCTGCCGTTCCAGAGCTGCGCGTGGTAGTGGGCCAGCATGGCCCAAAACCGGCCCATCAACGCCGGCGACAGGCCGAATCCCAGGGCCGCGAGATCGCGTTCGAGAAAGGTCCTAATGAAGTTCTTCCGCCAAGTCACGCTGCCCTCCTCGTCGGCGGCCAGGTAGGACCGCGGAAAGCCGCCGCGTTGCCAGAGTGTTTCCTGGGCTTCGGACGGCAGTTCGCCCAGATCGAAGCCGCGCATCTCGATGATCTCGACGCGCCCGGCCAGCGACTCGGCCGTCTGTCGCGTGAGATCGGGCGAAGCGCTGCCCAGAATGAGGAACGTCGCCGGCGACTCCGCGCGGTCGGCCAGGACGCGGAGCACAGGGAAAAGCGCGGGCTGGCGTTGCGCTTCATCGATCACGACCAACCCCCGTCGTCCCTGCAGCGCTGTCATGGGCTGCTCCAGGAGATGGGCAATGACCGGATCCTCCAAATCGAAATATTGAGGGTGTCCGGGCGGCACCATCTGGCGGGCGAGAGTGGTCTTGCCGCACTGGCGGGGGCCAAGCAGAGCCACCACAGGATTGCGTCCCAAGGCTTTCCGGACCCGGACAAGATAATGTTCCCGAGGGACCATGCGTGAAATCTTGCAACGGCGTTGCCATATTTCAAGTCTCAAGGCGCGGCTTCCTCACGCTCCAGCACACATCGGAAACCAAAGTCGTCAAAACGAATGCGAGGGCCGCCAATTCCTCGGAAGCGTGTCCGCAGATCCACCTGCCTCTGGGCATGCCAGGAACCGCCTCGGACGACGCGGTTTTGCTGCCCGCCACCACCATCATCGAGGAGGGCGGGAGAGCCTCGAACAATGGCCGGATCGCTCAGGTCCGCCCGGATGAGGTTCGTCCTGTACCAGGTGGAGCACCATTCCCAGACATTGCCGCCCAGGTCGAACAGGCCGAAAGCACTGGACGGGTACCCGGATTGTTCAAGTTCATGCCTGAATTGTCGTGCCTGGCGGAAATTGGACACCCTGTTTGTCGCCCTGTTCGGGTCGCTCGTCCCCGCCAGCAGTCCAAGGGCAACCGCCTGGCGTGGCAAAGCCGGAACCGCGATGCGACAGGGGAACGCGAGTGTCGCGGCTGCTTCCATGGGTTGTTACACTCCTGCCCCGTCGTGGCAATACACGGCGACGATGCTGAACGAACGGGACCAGGAGCGCTTCATGCGGCTGTGGACGGAGTCCCAGCCGGCCGTGCTGGGTTTCCTCCATGCCACGGTCCGCGATCCGGCCGCGGCCAAGGATCTTGCCCAGGAGACGGCCCTGGTGCTGTTCCGGCGGTTCGGTGAATACGATGGGGAACGGCCGTTTCTCGCCTGGGCGCTGGGCGTCGCCCAGTTCCAGGTGCGCGGCCTCCGTCGGGACGCCGCCCGGAGCCTGGTCTGCTTCGACACGGAACTGTTCGACCAGTTCACGGAGATGTGGGCCGAGACGGCGGTAAACGCCAGTGAACGCTCGTCCGCCTTGGAAGTCTGCCTGGAACGGCTGCCCGCCCGCCCGCGGCAGATGCTGCGCCTGCGCTACTTCGAGGAATACAACTCCGAGGAGATCGCCCGTCGCCTCGGCAGCACGGGCGCCGCCGTGCGCGTGGCCCTGCAGCGCATCCGCGAGCAGCTCCGCGCCTGTGTCAAACAGCAGTTGCGAACCGAAAGGGGCGCCCCATGACCGATCCCCGCCAACGGATCGTCGACTACCTCGATGACGCCCTCACCCCGGCGGAACGCGAGGAGTTGAAGGCCTGGCTCCGGGCGCATCCCGATCACCTCCGCGCGTTTGTCGAGGCCAATGTGTTCGAGCAGCAAGTCCGCAGCGCCGTGGTGGGCGAGGTGCAGCGGGAATCCGCCGAGGCCTTCGTCCCGGCCGGGACCGCCGCCCCGCCCGGCCAGAAACGCGGTGCGCCGGAGCATTGGCTGACGGACTTCGTGCGGCGCTGGCCCCGGTGGGTGCTCGCTGGAGCCGCCGTTCTGCTGCTGATGCTGGCCGCGGTGTCCCCCCGGATCAGGAATCCATCGTTGGCTCCGTCGTCCGGGTTCGCCCAGGTCACCCGGGCCTTGAGCGCCGAGGCGTCGGGCCGGGCCGGTGGCGTCCAGGCCGGTCACGCGCTCGGGCCGGGGCGTCTCTCCCTGGTCGCCGGCGCGGTGGAAATCGCCTTGAGCAACGGGGTGACGATGGTGTTCGAGGGGCCCGGCGACCTGGAATTGCTGAATCCGATGCGCGCCCTGCTGCACCGGGGTCAAGCGGTGGTGCATGTACCCTCGAACGCGGTCGGCTTTCAGTTGGAAACCCCCGGCGCGCAGGTCGTGGACCTGGGCACGGAATTCGCCGTCAAGGCCGGACCCGGCATGAGCACCGACGTGCAGGTTTACGAGGGCGTGGTGATCACCACCCCGAAGCCGGCGGCGAGTGCGGGCAGCTTTCCACAGCGCCTGACCGCCGGCAGCGCGGCACGCTTCACCCCGGAGGCCAACCGGGCACCGCAGGCGCTTGCCTACGCCCCGGAACGGTTCGTTCGTCGGTTGCCCGCGGACCAGCCCATCGAACACGAGGAACGTCTCAGCCCGATGTTCAATCCCACGCGCTTCGAGGAAATCAGGATCTCGTCGGTGGCACAGCCCGTCGTGATCGATGGTGATTTGTCCGAGTGGAGCGACGGGGGCTCCTTTCGCGCCGAGCGCGGCGGGCCGGATGCGAAGGGGCAGTTCATCGAAGGACGCCTGCGTTACGACGCGGAGTTTCTGTATATCGCGGCTCACCTGGGCGACCCCGCACCGATGCGGAACGTCATTGATCCGGTGACGGACGGCGAGTTCGGCTGGCGTGGCGGCGGCTTGCAGGTGCGGCTTTCCACGGATCGCGCCCTTGGCTGGCCGGTGGACGCGAATGCCCCCAACTACTACCAGTTTCGCCGCATCCAGCCGGACGCCGCCCGTCTGGCCAACGCCACCAGCGAGCGACTTGCCCACCTGACGATGTGGCATCACGCGCCCAGCTCACAGAATTGTCTGCATATCGCCTACGGCATGGATTTCCACGGGGGCGTGGTGAATCCCGCCGGCTACCGCGCCGCCTTCGGTCGCGATGCCGATGGGCGCGGCTACACGCTGGAATACGCCATCCCCTGGGCATTGTTGAACGCGCCGCAGGCTCCGCGGCCAGGTGACATGCTGGCGATGTCCTGGACGGCGCATTGGAGCGACGAGACAGGACGGCTCTGGCGTGGTCAACTCGTGGAACTCCGCAACGCCTCGGAGCCCGTGCGCATCCACACCTGGGAACGCGCCGCCACCTGGGGAAGGGCGGTGTTCAAGTGAATCCCCGAACCGCCCCGCGCCGCCCGGGCGTCCTCGAGTTCCAACGTCTGTTACGAGCCCAAATGCCACTGAGATGACACCGAACCAAACCCTCCGCATCGCTCTGTCTTGCCTCGTCACCGCCCTGGCGCTGCACGCGGAGAATCCCGGGGATTTCACGCTCGAGTCGCCGACGCACGGCACGACGTTTTCCCTTTCGGCTTCGAAGGGGAAGCACGTCGCGCTGCACTTCCTGCTGAAGACGGAATGCCCGTTCTGCCTCAAGCACACTCATGACTTCGCAGCGCTGGCGGCGACAACGCCTGAAGTGGTGCATGTCTTCCTCAAACCCGACAGCGCGGCGGAAATCAAAGCGTGGTCAGGGAAGCTCGGGAAGGACGGGCTGAAGGAACTCCCGGTGATCTACCGCGACCCGGACGCCAGGCTGGCGCAGGCGTTCGGCATTCCCGACGGCTATCAATTCCACGGCCAGGTGGTCCACTACCCCGCGCTGGTGTTGCTCGGCCCCGACGGCAAGGAGGTCTTCCGCTACGTTGGCAAGAACAACTCCGATCGCATGAGCGTCGCCGATTTCATCGCGCGCCTCGCAACGCGGCCATCCGGCGCCTCCCCCGCCGCGCCATCGTCGGCTCCTCGCGAATCCTCGCCGTCTCACCTCACCCCGCATCCGATCGCCGCCGTCCCCGCCGGGGCTGCGAGTGACTCTCCGTATGTCGTGACCGTCGGGGGCCGTCCGGTCCCCATTTACCAGGCGCACACCTGGGACCCGGGCTACGTGCCCTCGTACGGCGGCCCTTACTGGTTCTGCTCGTTCGACCTGGCGGAACCGGTACAAGTCGAAGTCTCGACGACTCGATTGCTGGACAAGCTGGTCGTGCTGCCGGAGTCGCGCGGCATCGTGGCGAAGGTCACCGGCACGAACGCGGTGATGCAACTCGGCAAGCCGGGCCAGGTCGTATTCGAGCCGGACGGGAAGAACGGACCCCTGCTGCTGTTTGCCAATCCACCCGAGGCCACCCCGCCCGATCAGGAGGACTCGACCGTCCGATACTTCGGTCCGGGGTTGCACGAGGCCGGTGCCATTCAACTCACCAACAACCAGACGCTCTACCTCGCGGCGGGCGCCGTGGTCCAGGGCGGCATCCACGCGCGCGGCACCAACATCATCATCCGCGGACGCGGCATCCTCGACGGCTACGCCTTTCCGCGCTTCAAGGGACCAACGCGTTACCCGGTCCTGCTCGAAAACTGCCGTGACGTCACGGTCGAGGGCATTGTCATCAAAGACGGCTGGAGCTGGACCTTCGTGCCCGGCGGCTGCGACCGGGTCCGCATCGAGAATGTGAAACTGCTCTCGGCGCGGGTGGAAAACGGCGATGGATTCGATATCGTCAACTCCAGGAATGTCACCATCGCCAACTGCTTCGTGCGATCCGATGACGACTGTGTGACGCCCAAAGGAATGGGGGCGCGTTGGCAGGGATTTTATGGCGACTCGGCTGCCGGGGTTTCCGCCGCACGCCCGGCCCAGGGAATGCCCGTGGAGAACTTGCGGGTCGAGAACTGCGTCCTGTGGAGCGACCGCGCCCACATCTGGCGCGTTGGCTGCGAGTCGCAGGCGGAGGCGTTTCGAAATTTCGTCTTCCGAAACATCGATGTGCTCCACTTTCCTGATCTCTGGACCCCCGACGAGGTTCCGTTCTGCATCAGTCTGGAGCCCTCGGAAGACATGGTGCAGGAGAACATCCTGTTCGAGGACATCCGGGTCCGCACGGCCGGCCAGCGCGGCCTGATCGACGTGCGGCCGAAGGTCACGCAATGGGCGCGGGAACCGGCACCAGGCCGGGTCCAGAATGTCGTCTTCCGCAACGTGTCCTTCGCCGGGCCCGCCGGGAAGCCACCCGGTCGCGTTCGCGTCAGCGGGCCGGGACCCGCGCATTCGGTGGCCAACGTTCGATTCGAGAATGTCACCCGGAATGGGGAAACCCTGACGGCAACCTCTCCCGGGGTGGAGTTGTTGGGCTTCGCCCACGGGATCACTTTCACGTCCAGCAACACCGGGAAACCAACAGGCGAACCGGCTCCGGCCGCCGAAGCCCGGCGCCACGCTCCGATTGTGCTTATCGAAGCCCGCCAGGCGCGCGGGGTCATCGCGGTCAAAGGCGGTGCGGACGGTCCCTTCAAGGCCGCCATCGCCCGCCTGCAGGAAGGCGTGAAGCGGGCGACGGGCACCACGTTGCCCATCGTTGAAGAGGCCAAGCCGGGACCGGCCATAATCATGGGCGATTCGCCGCAAGCGGCGGCCGAAGGGTTGAAAGCGGATCGCATTCCAGCCGGAGGATTTGAACTACGCACCCTCAAGGAGCGCGTGTTGATCGTTGGTGATCCCACCGGGGTCCTCCACGGCGTGGAGGCCTTTCTGGCCAGAGCCCTGCACTACGTTCCGGAGAGCTCAACCGAAACCGGCACGGACTTCGTCGCTCCCCCCATGTCCGTCAACCACGAGGTTGTGATCGAGCCGCGGAAGCGGGTGCCGGAAGGCGGCGAGCCGGAGCCGCTTCGCTTTGCGGCCTTCCAGAAGGTGACGGTTGCCGATCCGTTCTGGGAACCGATCCTGGAGCGCAACCGCGCAGTCACCCTGCCGCACATCCTGCGCCTGTGCCGGGAGGTCGGCGTGGTGGCCAACTTCGAGCGGGTGGCTGGCCTGTGTGAGGGCGATTACCACGGCCTCCCGAACTGGGACGAGTTCCTCTACAAGACCATCGAAGCGGCCAGTTACACCCTGCAACAGCGGCCTGAACCCGTGCTGGACCGGGAACTCGATGCTCTCATCGCCGTGTTGGCAAAGGCGCAGGACCCCGACGGGTACCTGCGCACCGTGATCCAGTTGAGCGAGCGCGGACGCGGACCGAAGGGACTGACGCGCTGGGAGAATCTCACGGACAATCTCGAGCTCTACTGCGCCGGACATCTGATCGAGGCGGGCGTGGCCCACTTCCAAGCCACGGGCAAGCGCACGCTGCTGGAGGTCGCGCTGAGGAACGCCACCCTGATCGACCGGCTGTTCGGGTCCGGCCGACGGGTCGACGTGGGAGGCCATGAGGAGATCGAACCGGCCCTGGTGCGGCTCTCCGAGGCCACCGGCGATGAGCGTTGGTGGCGGCTGGCGAAGTTCTTCGTGGACACCCGTGGCACTGCGGACGGCGGCCGCCGCAAACGCGGCGAATTCTCGCAGGATCACCTGCCGATCTTCGATCAGACCGAGGCCGTCGGCCAGGCTCCGCGCGCCACTTACTTCTACTCCGGCGCGGCTGACGTCGGACGGCTCAGCCGCGACCCCCGATATCACACGGCCTTGGTACGGCTCTGGGACGACGTGGTGACCCGCAAGCTCTATCTCAACGGTGGCATCGGCTCGCGGCACGACAACGAGGGCTTCGGACCGCCCTACGACCTTCCCAGCCGGACGGCCTACACCGAGATCTGCGCCGCCGTTTCCTTCCCGATGTGGGCCACCCGCATGTTTCGCGTCGAACCCGATGCGGCCTGGTTCGATGCCATCGAGCGAACGCTCTATAACAACCTGGCCGCGGGTGTGTCCTTGTCCGGCGACCGCTACTTCTACGCCTGTCCGCTGGCATCCGACGGCAAGTTCAAGTTCAACCTCGGCTGGGCGCCGGCCGAACGGGAGCGCCTGCCACACGCCGACGCCTCGGCCACGCGCAAGGAGTGGTTCCCCTGCGCGTGCTGCCCGCCCACCCTCGCGCGCTATCTCCCCCAGATTCCCGGATTCGCCTATGCCACTCGGGGAAACGACCTGTTCGTGAACCTGTTCATTGCAGGCGAGGCGGAAGTCTGCCTCGGCAACGCCACCTGGCGGCTCACCCAGGAGGGCGGTTACCCATGGGACGGTCGCGTGAAGCTCCGGCTCGAGTCCGGTACGGGGCATCCGAAGTCTGACCTGGCCGTTTGGGTCCGCATCCCGGGCTGGTCGCGCAACCAGCCCGTGCCCGGGGACCTCTACCGTTTTGCCGATGCGCCCCCGCCACCACCCGCACTTTCGTTGAACGGCCGGCGCCTGGAGCTCGCCAGCATTCTGAGCAACGGCTTTGCGCGACTGAACCGCGAATGGACCTCGGGCGACACGATCGAACTGGATCTGCCCATGCCGGTCCGCCGCGTCGTGGCCCATCCGAACGTGAAAGACTGCGCCGCCAGGGTCGCCTTGCAGCGCGGGCCGATCGTCTATTGCTTCGAAGGGGCGGACCACGGCGGCCACGTCCTCGACCTTGCCATGCCCTCCGGCACGGTGTTTGCGCCGCGGCAGCGCCCTGAACTGCTGGGCGGTGCCTGGGTGCTGGAAGGCACCCTGTCGCGCGAGCAGAAGCCCGTCCCGGCCACGGCGATCCCGTATCACCTTTGGTCCAACCGCGGTCCGGGTGAGATGGTCGTGTGGCTGGACACCAGCCCTTGACCTTCGTGTTGATCCCTGACCCAGCCATGACACGCAGCGATCACCTATGAACCAGGCCTTCGTCCCCGCCAGCATCCTGGCAACCCTCATCGGCAGCGCAGCCCTTGCCGGCGTCTCCATTCCCGTGAACATCCCCACGGACAGCCGCGTTTCGCTGGCAGTATATGATCCCGATAACCGCCTCGTGCGTACGCTGCTCACCGGCAAGCCGCTGACCCAGGGCCGGCACACCCTGACCTGGGACGGCCTGGATCGTTACGGCCACGCGCTGCCCGCGGGCGAGTACACCTGGAAACTCCTGGCAACCGAGGGCCTGCGCGCGGAGTTCATCACCCAGGTGGGACAGAACACCGACCCCGCCTGGGAAAAGGCCACCGGCAACCATCAATCGCCCAACGCCGCCGCCGTGGATGCCACCGGCCTCTACCGGCAGGGCGCGGTCAATGAAGGGGGCCACTGGGGCGTGAAGACCGACCTGAACGGGCGCACGCTCTGGGTCAACGACCGCAACCAGGCCGACCCGTGGATGGGCGGGGGTGAGGCCCTGACACTTGTGAACGGGCGGCTGTTCGAGTTGATGCGCGACGGCACCGTGTATGGCTCCGACGCGATGACTGGGCGTGTCTTCACGGGGAGTGATACGCAGCCCAAGCCCTGGAATCTCCGCTGGGAAGGTTACGTGGCTCCGGCAGGAACCAGCGACGATGCCCGGCGCAAGCGCAGCATTGCCGAACGCCCGAACGATCTCGCCGGCGATGCCGCAAACGGGCTCCTCGTGGCCGCCTATCCCCAACATGACGCCATTGCCTGGTTCGACGCCCGCGATGGCCGGCAAGTGGACAAGGCGGAGGGCATTCAGGGATTGGCCGGAATCGCGGTGTCGGCCGACGGCACCGTGCATGCCATCGCCCAGGGCCGCGTGATCGCCCTCAGCCGACCGGACAAGACCCCGCGCGTCGTCATTCCGGCCGACAAGCTGGAAAGCCCCTGGCGCCTGGCGGTCAGCCCGAAGTCCGGGGAGCTCTTCATCGCGGAGAACAGCGACCTGGCGAAAGGGACTGCCGTGGCGCCGGTGCCTGATGTCGCCGATGGCAGGACACCCGACCTGGCGGCGGGAGTGAAGGTCACGCCCGGCTCCAGACAGAGGCATCACCAGGTGAAGCGCTTCACGCCCGAGGGCCAGTTCGTAAAGGCCTTCGGGCGCCCCGAAGGCCGGGGCGACGGCGCCTACGTGCCGACCGATTTCCGTGGGCTGACGGACATCGAAGCCGACGCCGAGGGCGGGTTCGTCGTGACCGAGGGGAACCACACGCCGCCGCGTCGCACCGCGCGTTATGCGGCCGACGGGACGCTCCTGCGCGAGTGGTTCGGCGCCCAGCACTACGGGATCATCGTTTGTCCCGAGCCTGATGACCCGCGCCACGTCTGGTTCATGGCCAATGCCGACCAGCCGGCGCTCGTGCGTTGCGAGGTGGACTATGAGAAGAAGACCTGGCGCGTGGTCGAGATCTACCAGGAGGTGTTTGCCCGCAACCCGTTCGCGCGTGTGCCGGTCATTCCCACCCTGTTCGCTCACGACGGCCGCATCTACATCCAGGGCGGCGGAGTTCAACCGGGTGGCCTCACGCTCTCGATCTATGATCCGGTGAAGAACGAGCTCCGGCCCTGCAACGCGAGCGGGAGCCGAAACAAGCGCAACTACCTGTGGAACGACCTCAACGACGACGGCCAGGCCACCGACGACGAGGTCGAGTGGCTGAGCCGGAACCAACTGGGCGGCTACGTCAATCCCGACGACCTCCTGCTGGTGACTACCGTCCATGCCACGGGTTACCAACCCGGCCATCGACTCGCGCCCCATCGCCTCACCGCCGGAGGCACACCGGTGTATGCCTCCGCTCAACTCCAGAAATACGAGCCGTGGGTTGAGAACGGCAGGAAGACCTTCCCTTACGATTGCCGCCGTGGCCCGGACGGCCATTGGTATGCCTGCTTCGCCGATTCCTTCAACAATCCCGGCGAAGGGGTCGAGAACCATGGCGCCTGGTACTACAACTCCTGCTCCGCCTTCGATCGCCTGGTCAAGTGGGACCAGGACTGGAAGCCGCTCTGGAGTGTCGGCAAGCACAGCTCGGACGACGACCACGAAACCGGCTCCACCGCCATGCCGCGCGGCCTGGTCGGGTTCACGCATGGCTGCGTTGTGCTGGGGGACGCCTCGGACGAGGAGTCCGCCCGCCCCAGCGTCTGGACCGAGGACGGCCTCTATGTGGACGAGTTGCTGCGGGTCCCAATCGACACGCTACGAAAAGAGGAATACGGGGAAGAGAATACCAATGAGTATCCGACGGGCCATCTCGCCACGGACCCCCGGACGGGCGACACCTATTACTACGCGCTCAACTCGACCGGTGGTTCGCCCATCTACCGCATCACCGGCTGGGAGGGATGGCATCGGGCCACGGGCAGGATCCAGCTTGCGGCCGCCGCCACCCCGGTGGCCAGGCGGGATGGTACCGGCCTGAAGGGGGAGTACTTCAACACGCCCGACTGCACCGGTGAGCCGGTTCTGACACGCACCGATCCGGTGGTGTTCTTCTATTGGTTCACCGGAAAGGACGGCTGGCCCAAGGGCGTCAACCCGCAGAGCTTCTCCTGCCGCTGGACCGGTCAGGTCGAAGCCCCCACGACTGAAGTATACCGCCTCGTGTGGGAATCGTATGCCCCGTGGCGCGGCGAAGGCTGGGGCACTCCCGGCAAGCCACGATGGTTGAAACTCTGGATCGGTGGGAACCTCATCCTGGACACCGATGCGGGGCTCTTCCGCGAGACCACGTTTGGCCTGCCTCAGGCCCAGGGCATCTACGCTGAGGTACCGCTGCAAGCAGGCGAGCGCCACGACCTGCGCCTCGAAGCCGGCTTCGCCACCAACGCCGTCGCCCGGCTCTGCTGGGAAACCCCCGGGCTCGACCGCCGCGCGATCCTGCCCGAGTTCCTTCATCCCGAACCAGGCCCGAAGCGGAAGCTCGAAACTCCGGACGTGCAGCGCCCCGAAATCATCGCCGACTTCGGCTTCGAGGAAGAGGACGGGGTGCTGTCGTACAGCCGAGCCGGCGGGGACGTCTTTGGCCGTCTCACCGGCACCTGCCGGCGCGTGCCCGGCAAGACCGGTCGCGCGATTGAGTTGGAGGCCAAGGGCCAATTTGAGCCGGCATTGTTCCCGATCGATGAAGAGCTCCGGCTGCCCGGCACCGACTACACGGTGTCCTTCTGGTTCAAGACCACCCACGCTACGGTACGCCTGTGCGAAGCCAGACGCTATTCGAGCTACAACAACCGCTGGAGCGACCACATCGTCTCGCTGGTGGATGGCAACGTCCGCTTCCAGCTCCAGGGCGACCAGGCCCTCGAAGCACCTGGCGGCTTCCATGACGGCCGATGGCACCAGGTCGTCACCACCGTTGGCGCCGGTGGCCAGCGCCTCCACGTGGATGGGAAGCTCATCGCGACCGGCCAACTCGCCCGGCGCACCAAGACCAGCAACCGGCTCGGCCTCGATCTCGGGCCGGGCGGCGGGCACGCCGCAGTCACCCTCGATGACCTCAAGGTCTTGGGGCGCGCCCTGATGCCAGAGGAGATGGCGCGCCTTCTGGACTGAACGCGTGGACTATGGAGTGTGCCCGGTAAACACCGTCCACGCGCACTTGCCTGTGCGCGGCTCGTTACGAACGCCGCGGCCCGTGAATTCCTATCCCAGCATTTCCACCCCCACGCCTTTCATCAGCCCCGGCCACTCGGGCCAGTCCCAGAGCGCGGTTTGACCGGCGGGCGCGGCACCCAGCGGGGGGATCTACGCAGCGGCGGAACTCGTAGTGCGGCACCCATTCCATAACTTGGGCGAAGACCAGTTTTTCGGCGTACATCGCCCCAGCATGGCACCGTCCCTGCTGGGCGACACCGCCGAATCATGCTCAAGTCGTGAGCAGTCATCAACCTCGATCCTACCTTTTGTTTTCAAGGGTCCGATTCACTTCCACCCTTCGCGTAACCGGACAGCAGTAGGAGTTACCAAAGGAATCCAAGTGGGAACCGGAATGCCCCGTGACCACGACATTGCCGCTGCCGTCCACCACCACCGCGCTGGGGTGGTCATCGCCGTTCGCGGGGCCGTTGTGGCGTTGCACCCAGGCTTCCGATACCGCGGCCTGGGCTGGCCGAGGCCCGAAGGCAATCGTGGCGAACGCCAGGGCCGCCGCACTCCAAAACCTCACGGCGTGAGGCGCGTGCGATCTTTCTCCACGCACTTCATCACGATCCAGTCGAGATCGCCTTGAAGTTGATGGACGAGCCTGCCTACGTCCGTCTGCCGACGTTTGCCGGCCGACGTCCGGGCGTCGCCCTGCAACGTGTTCAGTTTGGTCGAAGGCCGCAGCGGTTCTTTCTCGCGGATGACTTGTCGCACCGCGTCGAGGCCGCCTTGCATCATCTCCTTCGCATCAAATGGCGTCTGGCCCACCAGCAATTCGTAAAGCAACACGCCCAGGCTGTAGATGTCCGCCCGCGTGTCAATGTCCAGCCCGCTCATCTCCGCCTGCTCGGGGCTGATGTAGGCCGGAGTGCCGATAGACTGTTGAAACTGCGTGAATGCGGTCTTGTCCGTCAGTTCACCCTGCGTGGCCTTGGCGATGCCGAAGTCGATCACCTTGGGCACGGGCACGCCGTCGTGCAGCGTCACCAGGATATTCGAGGGTTTGATATCGCGATGGATGATGCCCTTTTGCTGCGCGTGCTGGATCGCCTGGCAGACGAGGATGAACAAGTTCAGCCGTTCGCGGGTGGGAAGCTGGTTCTGATCGCAATACTCGGTAGTCTTGACCCCGCGGACCAGTTCCATCACGAAGTAGGGCCGGCCCACTCCAATCGTAGCAGCCGACGTGAGTCGGCTCTGATCTCCACCCGGGGAAGTTTGAGCGGACTCACGTCCACTGCCACCGGGAAGAGATGGTTCCGTCGTGCCCGCGTCGAAGATTCTCGCAATGTTCGGATGATCCATCATCGCGAGCGCCTGCCGTTCCGCTTCGAATCTTGCCACGACCTGCCGGCTGTCCATGCCCGGCTTGATGATCTTAAGCGCGACGCGGCGTTTTACCGGTTCGCGTTGCTCCGCCATCCAGACTTCGCCGAAGCCGCCTTCACCAATCCTCTCGAGCAACTGGCAAAGCGCTCGTTGCTGTCACCGGCGATCTTCAGCCATGCCTCATGCACAAGAGCCGTGGGCTGCAGTGTTTTCGGCTCACCCGCTTTCATGGCGTTGAGCAACCGCGTAACGTCGCCGGGCATGGCGGAAATCTTGGGCGAGCGGGCACCGTTCGACCAGTCGGAACGCACGCGTGGTCTACCAACCTCGACGGTTTCGCAAAGACCTTTCCTGAGGGATTCGGTGGTCTGCTCGCAACCATCCGCGCCTGGCGGCACCGACGCTGAGTCTGGCCCCCGCCAACGGCCGCAGCCCTGCGCGGTCGCACGCGCGCCACGGTTCCGGCGACCCGGGCGGTGGGTCCGGCATCACGAGCAGGCAGGGCTGCATCAGGTCTCCTGCGCGACGTCCGACCGGCAGGGCCCAAGGCCCGCGCTCCGACGCCCTGCTGTGGAGTTACAGCCGCTACGCACCGTATGTGTCCTCGCCGCTCGTCGTGGAGGACTTGATCTACTTCGGGTCGAACACCAGCGGGCGGCTCACCTGCCTGGACGCGCGCACCGGCAAACCGCACTTCGAAGCCGTGCCCATCGCGGGACTGCAGAACCTCTACGCCTCGCCCGTGGCAGCGAAGGATCGCGTCTATGTGCGGAGCCGCCGGGACTGCCGGCCGGCCCCGAACGCGCCGGGTGGGTGATTACCGCCGGCTTCCAGGGTACTCCGTTACCGCGCGAACGCTCCCGTTGTGGCATGGCGCCGTGTCCGGGATCCGCGTGCTCCGGGTGTGTCCGCCGTCCGTCCACATCGGGGACGCCGCGCCTTCGGCGATTCCCCGCAGCATCGTTTCCACAGGGGGATCCGGCCGGGAGCTTCCCATCCAGCGCCTGAATCGCCTGGCCCTTCGGGTCGAAGGCCGCCCCGCCACCCACCAGGCCGCTCCACAGTACGCCGTCCCACTCACGGCGGCGGACCGGGCGGCTTCAGGAGGTGCCGCAGCGTTTCCAGGTCCGCGCCTGAGCGGGCCGGGTCGAAGCCAAAACTCTGCTCGAAACGACACAACTCCGCGTGCTGCGCCTGCAACCGCGCGCGCGCTCCTGCAACCGGCGCCAGCACGTAGATCCCCGCGACGCGGACGCGATCGCGGATCGTGATCACGCCGGGCTCGAGCGCGTACTCCGCCTCGTGCAAGCCGTCGGCGTCGAGGCGAAAGACCTCGGCCGGACTGGCCAGGTGGGCGGGCAGTTTGAACCTCCAACTGCCGTCCCGCGGAGTGAACTGGAACACCTTCTCCTTCGGGTCGGGAACGTAGGCCAGGTCGAGGGCGAACAGCAATGCGCCCCCCGGTCCGGCAACCGAGGCCAGATCCCAGGACGGCTGGCCGGCTTCGAGTTCGCGGCGGTACTCGAACGCGTCGCCTTCAAGGAGCAGCTCCGCCATCAGGCGGATCTCGCGGTTCACCCGCGTGATCGGGTCGATCAGGTCGGGGAACTTGACCAGCGATTTCAGGCTGAGGTTGAACCAGTAGAGCGAGGTGATGCGGTGGGCCAGCGCGTGATACGCCTGGGCCCGGAGCTCGTCCGGGGTGGGCGAGGTGCGGGCGCGTCCGCCGTAGCGGTCCCAACCCTCGTGGGCTCCCTGCGACCAGTAGGCGATGGGCCGCGGGCGGTTGAGCTCGCGCAGGCTGCGGGTCATGTCACCGATGGTCTCGAGCGGCGCCCCCCAGCGCAGCCGTTCCCCACCCCAGCGATCGTAGAGCCCCCAGGCGTCGGGCGACGGCGCGGTGACGCGGTAGGCGTCGTAGTGCGGGTAGTCGGAGAGGCCGGCGTAGTCGCGCCAGATCCGCTCCTCGCTGTGGGTCACCGAGGTCGGCAGGCGGGTGGGTTCATAGGGGAGGAAAGCGGCCCAGACTTCCTGCGGCGGCACCGGCCGGCCCCCGCCGTACTGCGGTTCGCCGAGGAATTCGACGGCGTGCACGCGCGGCAGCACCGCGTCGGTGTCGTATTGCTCGAAGGGCTGGAGCCGGTTCATGTACTTGAGCGGGTACCGGTCGTAGAGCGGGGTGTCGGAGTAGCCCGGCACTTGCCCGTGCATGCCGGCATTGAGGTGCATCCGGCGGAGGGTCTTGAGATACGGTTCGGCGTGCAGGGTGTTGCTGCCGCCGAGTCCGGACGCCACCCAGCCGCCGCTCAGGTCGAAGACCTCGCGTTTGATACGGAGGTGGGCCCACAGCGAGGGCGGGCTCCCGCCCGGGCCGTCGGTCTGCACTTCCACCACGCCATGGCTCAGCGGCAACGGTCCGGTAGGGACGCTGAACCCGCCCTTGGCCCGCGGCGGAACGACTCGGGACGCCGGAAAGCCGGCGAGGTTCGTCAGCCACGGCCCCGGGCGGAGGGCCCGAGACCACACATTACTGGCCGGCAGCCAGAATCGTACGGCGCGCAGCATGAGCGGTTGGTCGGTGTCGTTCGCCACATGGACGACGGCGCGGTCGGGCGTGACCCCATCATCCGGCCCAAGAAAGGTGACGGCGGAGAGCCAGGTCTTGGGGGCGTCCAGGCGGAGCTCGATCGACGGCGCGGCGTCACCGGCGAATTCGATCCGGTGGCGGGTCCCGGCGCCCCACCCGGTCCCGCGGGAGTTGAAGCTCCAGACGGTCAGGGCGCCCGGCGGGAGGGTCAGGACCTGGTTGGTCCGGGCGGCGGGCGTGTCGTGCCAGGCCCAGGCGCCCTCCTGGAGCAGGTCGGCGGCGGAGTAACCGTCGAAGCGCACGGGGGAAACCGGCCCCAGGACCAGCGGCCCGCTGCTCTCGTTCCGGAGAAAGAGCTCGACGCGGGCCCCCATCCCGGGTTCCGGGGCGCGGCGGTAGCGGAGGTTCGGGGATTGCTGGTGCGGGGTGACGGAGAGGCCGCAGAGCTCGAGCGCGGGACATGGCAGGGCGGCCATGGCCGCCACGGCGGTCCAGAGGAGGGCGCGAGGGT
Organism: uncultured Verrucomicrobiota bacterium; assembly: GCA_964535555.1. Taxonomy (GTDB): domain Bacteria; phylum Verrucomicrobiota; class Verrucomicrobiia; order Limisphaerales; family J093; genus DSVZ01. The sequence goes on along the minus strand of CAZHUS010000048.1, from coordinate 36,396 downwards.
TCATGGGGATCAGGTTCCGGAGCCGGGTGTGGATCGGGTTCGGGCTGGCGCGGTGTCGGCCGGAGGACCCGGCCGTCCCCGCAATCGCCGGGGGCAGGCGGGGACCCGGAGGAGCTCGCAACCCACGCCGAGGCCGATCGTGGTGGACCGGACGGGAAGGCCCCGGAATTCAGCGACCATGTGCTGCGCGCCCCCCCACGGTTGCGCGGTGCGGCCAACGCCCGTCCCAGGGTTTCCGAGGGACAACGCATTACCAGTGCAGTGCATGGCGAGCAGAGTACCACAAGCCCCGTCCGGGCACGACGCAAACCCCGGACGCGGAACGCAGCGGCGGCTTCCTCCGGCGCCAACCCGGGAGCCCTGGAGATCGCCTCCGGGGCTGTTCATGGGCCCTGCACCCATGCGGGGCGCGGGCTTCCGCCCACGGTGGATCACCGGGCGCCTGGGGGGTGGTGGACTGAGTTCCGCGCTCATGCGGCCACGGGGTGGCGTTGCGACCAGACCCGGAGTCTGGCGCTGCCCGGCTTGCGGGGCGATGAAACACTCCAACGGGTCCATCGCCGCGCCGCTCCCCTGATCCGTCCGGTCCTTGCCAACTTCCGCGCCGACCACCTCGACGCGCGGGGCGGCGGGCGCTTCGGGCGGCGATCACGATCCCGCGTGGCCCGCCCCCATGGCAGCCCTCCTGCGCAAACGCCCGGGGAGCCCGCCCCCGCCCCCCTGGATGTCAGCGCATCTGACGCCGCGAAGGCCGCAGCTCTTGCAGGCCGCTTTCACCCCCCTGGACCTGGAACGATCAGGAAGGGCAGCAGGCGCTGCGATCCCTGGGTCCGTCAACGCCCCTGGCGCAGGCGGTGCCGCAGGGCACTGGGTGTGGTCTTCAGGCGCTGGTGCAGGGCGGCGCTGAAGTACTCGGGGCTCGAGAAGCCCGTGCGCCCGGCGATTTCCGCCACCGTTAGATTCGTCGCCGCCAGCAGTTCGCGCGCCTTGGCCAGCCGCGTCTTCAAGATCAGCTCGTAGGGCGCACACCCCAGCAGGCTTCGGAAGCGTCGTTCGAAAAGGGTGCGCGAAAGCGCCGCCACCTGGCGCGCGTCCTCGACCCCGATGCGCTCGCAGGCATGCTCCCGGATGAACCGCACCGCTGCCGAGATCCGGGGATCGCCCACGGCCACGACATCCGTGCTCTGACGGGGGACCACCCCCACCGGTTCGATCAACACCACCTCGGGGATGGGCCCCTTGCTCCGCATCATCCGCTCCAGCAGCGCCGCGGCTTCATAGCCCGCGCACCGTGCGTTGGGCATCACACTGGACAACGGCGGATCGCAAAGATCGCACAGGAGTTCATCGTTGTGCTGGCCGATGACAGCGACCTCGTCCGGCACCGCCACGCCCGTTGCGCGGCAGACGTCCAGGACCTGCTGGCCGCGAATGTCATAACACGCCATCACCCCCGCCGGTTTGGGCAAGGCCAGGAGCCACCGGGCCAGTTTGCCGTGTTCGCGTTCCCAGTCCTCGGCGTCTCCAGGCTGCGAGTCGAAGACGGCGCATGCAAATCCGGCCGCCGCCAGGTGCCGGGCGAAATGCTCTCCGTGACGCGCGGACCAAGCAAACCGCCCGTCGCCGCAGTAGCCGAAGTGCCGGAACCCCCGCTCGAGCAGGTGCTCCGCCGCCAGCCGCGCAATGGCCGCACTGTCACTGATCACGCGGGGCAACTCCGGCGCCAGTCCGGTGGCGCTCACGTTCACCACCGGGACGGACGTCTGACGGACCGCCTCGGCGACGGATGGGGTTTCGACGCGGGCAATGATCCCGTCTCCGCGCCAGGACCGCAGCCATGCGGGCGGTGTTTCACCCCGGCCCTGCTCGGTGAGGTGCAGCGCCCAGTCGCGGTTCTCCCGCGCGCGGGCTTGGATGCCGTGGAGCAGCTCGCGCGCGTAGGCGTTCGAGGTTTCGATCAGCAACGCCACGGCGGCCCGACGCCGCCTGGCACCCGTTGTCCTGCGGGCAGGCATACGACGCGGGGCAGCATCCGTCGGTGCCGCAAAACCACAAGATTAATGTGGAAAGGCACATGGACGCCAGCGCCCGGCACTGGCAGCCTGAATGTGAACTCAGCCCCGATCGACCGTCCGGTCCGCCCCTCGGGCACAGTCGCCGGCAGGCGTTGACAGGGCTTGGGGCGTGCAAACCAACGAGAGCTATGAGCAACAACCAGACGTGTGTGAGACATGGCCGCAGCCGGAGGATCGCCTGGGTCGCCGGCGTCCTGGCGGGCGGCGGCGTTTTGGCCCAGGGTCAGGTGGTCATTCCGGCCAGCTACGCCTATCCCGCGGGGTCAGGCGACGCTGCCAAGCCCGGCTTCGTGGGCAAGACTCACGTTGCCCGCGCCAGTCAATCGTTCAACGCGTCCATCGGTCGCGCGAACGCCCAACTGCGGGACGAGTTGATCGACAACACCCTCGCACCCCCGGCACCCTACCTGAACTTGGTGCAGACCGAGGCGAACCCCGACCCGGCCGCCCCCAACCCGGTTCGTGCGGATGGCACCTTCGTGAACTCCGGCGTCATCAACTACAGCATCAGCTCGACGGCCCCGAACGACATCCTGGACGGCGGCCTCTTCAATTCCGCCACCGGCCATACCGACCTCCGATATCCCGGCCTCCCCGGCTGGACGGATGACAGCTACACCGTCGCCGCGAATGTGAACGCCCTGGCCTGGGAGGAACTGGCCTGGCTCGAGCTGCCGCAGGGGCAGATCATCGTCGGCGCCCACGCGATGGACGCCGTCCAGATCGCCATCCACCGCAACGACCCGCGCGACCTCTTCCGCGAGACCCCCGTCTGGTTCGATTCCAACGGCGGCCTCCAGACGCGCACCGCCGTCCTCGATGTCCAGCAGGCCGGCATCTACGGTTTCCGGATCGTCCACACCGTCTTCGGCAGCGCAAACTCGAACGTCGAGTTCTTCACGGCGGACCCGGCCGACGAGACCATCCGCACGCTCGTGAACGACGCCACCGTGCCAACGGCCGTGAAGGCGTACCAGGCGCTGACCGTGCCCAGCCGGCCGTACGTGGATTCGGTCAGTCCCGGCATCTCAAGCAGCGGCATCGCGGAAAACGCGCCGATTCAAGTCGTCCTCTACAATCTGGGGGCGCAGGCGCCGGTGCTCCGGGTGAACGGCTCTCCGGTCACGTTCTCGAGTTCCACGGTGGGAGATCGAACCACGTTGACCTATTCGCCTGCCACGGGGTGGGGGGCGGCCAGGACTGTTCAGGTGTCCATCGAGTACGGCGGAGCCACGGGTTCGTGGAGTTTTCAGACCAGGACCGGACTCCGGGCGCTGGTGGTCGGTCTGAGCGCCGGGGACACGCAGATTGCCCAACGGCTCGCCAGCCGGTTCGGCTTGGATGTGGACAACCTCCCCGAGGGCACCGTGTCCGCCAACAGCGCGAACAACCCCGACTTCGAGGCCGGCGTCGCCTACTTGACCAACTACAAGCTGATCTGGAACTCCGAGGCGGTTTCCTCCGGCGGCGCCCGGCCCTACATCAACTTCATTCGGGACAACAACCTGGCGGTGCCCGCGATCAACGTCGAGGGCGCCAATGTGGCCGACTGGCGGCTGGGCGGCGGCAGCGGCAATGTGGCGGGAGGCAACGCCAATGCCCATTCGGTGATCATCACGGACCCCGCATCGCCTTTCGCGGCGGGCCTGTCCGCGGGAACCCACCGGGTGCTCAAGGACGGAACGCAGGGGCAATGGATGGCCGGCACGGGCTTCCCTGAGACCGTGTTCGGGCTGTGCGGGACCGGCCTGGACGAAGTCACCCCGCCGGTCTATGGCTTCGAGGCCGGAGCCGAAGGCACCCTCGGGTACCTCCATCCGGCACGCCGCGTGCAGTTCGCCCTCGCGGGCCCCGGCATGGTCGTCAACTGGAACGAGAACGGCTGGGCCATGTTCGACGCCGCCGTGCGCTGGGTGATGAACCTCCCGGACGCACCGCCCCAGTTCAACCCCATCACCCGCAACGGCAACGCGGTGGTCCTCTCCTGGACCGGGCAAGGCACCCTCGAGGAGTCTGCCAGCGTCCCTGGCGGCTGGACCGTTTCCGGCAACCAAGCCAACCCCCAGACCGTGCCGGCCACGGGCACCAGGTTCTACCGCCTGCGACAATAGCGCCCTCCCGCCGGACCCGGTCGCGCGTGGGGCCACCCGCCCCGCGCGGCCGGGCCGTCGCGACGCCCGCAGCACCTCCCCAAACCCGCCCATGCCCTCCTTCAGCCGGATGCCGAAGCCGCCCGTCCACGGGTTCACCTTGATCGAACTGCTGGTGGTCATCGCCATCATCGCGATCCTGGCGGGGATGCTCCTTCCGGCCCTCGGACGGGCCAAGTCCAGGGCCAGTGGCATCCATTGCATGAACAACACCCGGCAGCTCGCGCTGGGGTGGACGATGTTCGCCGACGACAACCAGGACCGCCTGCCCGGCAACCTCGGCGGGGACGGTTCCCGCGGCACCGCGGCCAACTTCGCCGCGAACGGCCAGCGCACCTGGTGTCTCGGGTGGATGGACCGGGTCGCCGGCAACCCGGACAACACCAACACCACCCTCGTCACCGAGGCTCAGATCGGGGGCTACGTCGGCCGCGCCGCCGCTCTCTTCCACTGTCCCGGCGACAAGGTGACCGTCAATGGTCGCCCCCGCGTCCGCAGCAACTCGATGAACGGCTACGTCGGCTACGAGACCGACGGCATCACCACCGCGGGCTACCAGACCTACCGGAACGCCTCGGATATCGTCCGTCCGCCCCCCGCCAGTCTGTGGCTGCTCATCGATGAACACCCGGACTCCATCAACGACGGCTTCTTCGTCACCCTCATGGACGGCTGGACACCGCGCAATCCGATGGACTGGCGCATGGGCAACTACCCCGCGAGCTTCCACGGCGAGGCCTCCGGGATCGCCTTCGCCGACGGGCATTCCGAGATCCATCGCTGGCGCGACCGCCGGACCGTGCACCGGGCCGACAACCTGATGCCCAGTCCGGACAACCGTGACCTGGAGTGGCTCATGGAACGATCCACAGACCGTCCCTGAGACCCCCGTCCCGCGGCGCGGGCTTGCCCTGACCCCACCGTCCCCCCATGCTCAGGTGCCACGCGCGCCCCGCCGACCCCATCGCCATGAGTGCCTTGCTCGAATCACCCGCCACCCGCACAAACGACCCCGTCACCGCCTCCGTCCCTGAAATCGCCGTCCTGCCCGGGGACGGCATTGGCCGCGAGGTGATCCCGGAAGCCGTTCGCGTGCTCCGCGCGCTCGAGCAGCGGTTGGACGGGGTCCGCCTCCGCTTTCAGGAGTACGAGGCGGGGGCGGGGGAGTTCGCCCGCACCGGCTGTGCCCTCTCCGATGAGGTCCTGCGGGGGTGCCACGACGCGGACGCGATCTTCCTGGGGGCGATGGGACTGCCGGACGTTCGTCAGCCCGACGGCCGCGAGCTCACGCCCCAGATCGATTTGCGCGAGCACTTCGACCTCTACGCTGGCGTGCGCCCGCTGCGCCTCTTTCATCCCGCCGACTCGCCCCTCAAACAGTGTGGCGACTTCCCGGGTGCAACCGCGGCCGGGAACATCGACCTGGTCATCATCCGGGAGAGCACCGAGGGGCTCTTCTCCGGGCGACTTGCCCATCGCGATCCGACGGCCAGCACGGTGCGTGATGTGATGTCCATCTCCCGCCAGGGGTCGGAACGGGTCATCCGCTTCGCCTTCCGCTTCGCCGCCAGCCGCCGCCGCAAGCTCACCCTCGTGGACAAGGCGAACGTGCTGCCCTCGATGGCCTTCTTCCGGGAGGTCTTCGACTCGGTGGCCACCGAGTTTCCGGAAATCGAAACCGAGCGGGTGTATGTGGACGCCATGGCGTTGCACTTGGTCCGTTGCCCCCACCGGTTCGACGTCATCGTCACCGAGAACATGTTTGGCGACATCCTCTCCGACCTCGCCGCCGGGCTGGTGGGGGGCATGGGCATGGCCCCGTCGGCCGATCTGGGGGACGAGTTCGCCGTCTTTCAGCCCTCCCACGGCAGCGCCCCCGACATCGCCGGCCAGGGGATCGCCAACCCGGTGGCCACCATCCTGTCCGCCGCCCTGATGCTCGACTGGCTGGGCGGCGAGGAACGGCGCCTCGGGGCAGCGCACATCCGGCGCGCCGTCGAGACCGTGCTGGCGGACCCGGCCCACCGGACCCCGGACATGGGAGGCAGGCTCGGGACCCACGAACTCACCGATCGCGTCATCGCTGCCCTATGAGCCCCGAGGACTCAGCCTCGTCCTTTCCGGAATGGACGCCGGCCCTCGCCGCTGGCGGGAAGCGCCCGGCTCAGGAGGATCGTCAGGGACGGTTGATCGATCTGACGCTGACTTTGCGTCCGGGCATGCGGGGCGTCGAGTTCGAGCCGCGCTTCAACTTCCGCGAGCACGGCTGGAATGCCTGCACGCTGCATCTCTACTCCCATTGCGGCACGCACATGGATGCCCCGCTCCACGCCGAGGCGGGACCGGGGTCCATCGACGAGGTGCCGCTCGCGCGCTGCATGGGACCCGCCTGGGTGGTGCCGCTGGACGGCATTGGCCCCCGGGCGCTCATCACGGTGGCCAGCCTCGGGGCCGTGGCCGCCAGGCACGCCCCGGGTGACAGCCTGCTGCTGCGGACCGGCTGGAGCGCCTTCGTCGAGCAACCCCGCTGGCGTGACGAACTCCCGCGCGTCAGCCTGGAACTGGCCCGGTGGTGCGTGGAACACCAGGTGCGCATGCTGGGGGTGGAACCGCCGTCCGTCGCGGATGTGAGCAACCGCGAAGAGTTGGTGGCCGTGCACCAGACGTTGCTGGGCGGCGGCGTGCTGATCGTCGAGGGTTTGACCAACCTGGAAGCGCTCACGCAGGACAAGGTGTTCTTCGTCGCCCTGCCGCTGAAGCCGCTGCGCGGTGACGGTTCGCCCGTGCGCGCCTTCGCCGTCCTGGATAGCGGGGACGGCATCCCGACCGCCCAGGGGACAGTCCTGTTGGATAGGAGGGGCGGCATCCCTGCCGCCCAGGGGCAGGTCTTAGAAGGAGTGGCGGGCGGCAGGGATGCCGCCCTTCCTGGGACACACGTGGGCGGCAAAGATGCCGCCCCTCCTGGGACAGACGTTGGCGGCAAGGATGCCGCCGTTCCTGAGCACCAGCCAAGCGGCACGGATGCCGTACTTCCGCAGACGCCCCAAGATCATGGGACCGCCGACCCTGACTCTGATCCTGATCCTGATCCGCTGGCGCGACTGGTCTTCCTCCAGCATGAACAGGTCGAATCCGAACGAAACCGGCTCCCGCACTGGCACCAAAGTCAGGCGACGTATTTCGTGACCTTCCGCCTGGCCGATGCCCTGCCGGAAGAACTGCTTGATCGGTGCCGTGCCGAACGCGAAGCCTGGCTGCGGATACACCCGCAGCCGTGGACCGAGGCTGAGGAGACCGAGTACCACCAGCGCTTCTCCGACAGGATGGAGGACTGGCTCGATGAGAATCATGGGGCGTGCGTGCTCCGGCAAAGCACCTGCCGCCAGGTTACAGCCTCTGCGCTTCGCCATTTTCACCGCGTGCGCTACGAACTGCATGCTTTCGTGGTGATGCCCAATCATCTCCATGTCCTGTTCGCGCTGGTCGGTGAGCACCGGCTACCGGAGGTGCTGCACACCTGGAAGAGCTACACCGGGACGGAGATCAATCGGTTGCTCGGACGCCGGGGCGCGTTGTGGATGAAGGACTACTTCGACCGCAGCATCCGCAGTCGCGAGCACTTCGAGAAAGTGGCCCGCTACATCCGCAAGAACCCCGAGAAGGCCGGATTGCGGGCGGGCGACTTCACGCTCTGGGAAGGCGACCTCGTGGCCGACGTGCTTGATCGCCAGGGAGGATGGAGTGCGGGTCTTGGCGATTGGAAGGGCGACGCCCCTGCCGCCCAGGGGCAAGAGTCAAGACAGAGTCAAACCGCAATGGGGAACGTGGGCGGCAAAGATGCCGCCCTTCCTGGGGCATGATCCCCAAACGCCATCTCCTGCTGCTCGGAACCTTTCTGCTCTCCGTGCTGCTCTATGTGGACCGCGCTTGCATCTCGACGGCCAAGGGCGACATCACCCGCGACCTGGAGTTGAGCGACCCGCAGTGGGGCTGGGTGATGGCGGCGTTCGCGCTCGGCTACGCGCTCTTTCAGACACCGACCGGCGCGATCGCCGACCGTTTTGGCCCCCGCGTGCTGCTGACCTCGGTGGTGATGCTGTGGAGCGTGTTTACCGGGTTGAGCGGCATGGTGCGGAGCTACGCGATGCTGTTCCTCGTGCGCTTCCTCTTTGGTGCGGGCGAGGCCGGCGCGTTTCCCGGCATGGCGCGCGCGGTCTTTTCGTGGATTCCCATGCGCGAACGCGGCCTCGCGCAGAGCCTCAACTTCTCCGGCAGCCGGGTCGGCGCGATGTTCGCCATGCCGCTCGTGACGTGGCTGCTGGTCACCTTCGGATGGCGGAAGATGTTCCTCATCCTGATGCTCATCGGCTTTGCCTGGGCGCTCTTCTGGCTGTGGTGGTTCCGTGATGAGCCGGCCGACCACCCGGGAATCTCGGCGGAAGAAAAAGCCTTCATCCTCGCGAACCGCCAGCCTGCCGACACCGCGCAGAAGCAAGCGGTGCCGTTCTCGCTGATGGCCCGGTCACCGAACATGTGGATGGCGATGACGCAGTATTTTTGCAGCAACTTCACCTTCTTCTTCGCGCTCACGTGGCTTTTTCCGCACCTCAAGCAGACGTACCAGCTCGACGCGCTGACGACCGGTTTCTACACCTCCGCACCCTTCCTGGGTGGCGCGGTCGGGAGCATTCTGGCCGGACTGCTGATTGACCGCATCTACCGCGCCGGCAACTGGCAGCTCTCGCGGCGGCTGCCGGCGATGCTCGGCTTCGGGCTCGCGGCCACGGGCTTGTTGCTGAGCCTGAAGATGGAAACCGCCCTGGGCGCCGTCGCGTGGTTCACCGTCGCCATCTTCGGCGCGGACATGACGCTCAGTCCCTCGTGGAGCTTCTGCACCGACATCGGGCGCAAGAACGCCGGCTCCGTCTCCGGCACGATGAACATGGCGGGCAACCTGGGCAGCCTCGTGACCTCGCTGGCCTTTCCGTACCTGCTCGAGTGGACGGGATCGACCACGCCGTTCTTCTACCTGGCTGCCGGCCTCAATGGGCTGGCCATCGTGCTCTGGACCCGGATGAAGTCGGACCGGCCGCTCGAACTGGAGGGCAACTCGTGAGGGTGGGAATCTTGAAATCGGACACCGGTCATCTGAAATCTAAAATCACCGGAAGCAACGGCGCGTCGGATGCGCTTCCGTCAAATGACAGATGCCCGATGCCCGATTCCAAGATTCCCCGTCCCGCCTGAGGTGACCATGCCCACCCCGAACACAGCCCAACTCAAAGGCGTCTGCATTGGCGCCGGCTACTTCAGCCACTTCCAGTACGAGGCCTGGACGCGCATTCCCGAGGTCGAGATCGTCGCCTTCAGCAACCGCGATCCCGTGAAGGCGGCCGAGATCACGGGGAAGTTCGGCCACACCCGGCTCTACGCCGACTACCGTGCGATGTTCGACGTGGAGAAGCCGGACTTCGTGGACGTCATCACGCCGCCGCCTTCGCACCAGGCAATCTGCGCCGAGGCGGCACAGCGCGGCATCCACATTCTCTGCCAGAAGGCGCTCGCGCCGACTTTCGAGGAGGCGAAGGCCATCGTCGCCAACGCCGCCGCGGCCAACGTCCGCTTCATGGTGCACGAGAACTTCCGCTTCCAACCCTGGTACCGCGAAATCAGGCGCCAGCTCGAAGCCGGCGCGATTGGCGGGCTGCATTCGCTGACCTTCCGTTCGCGCATGGGCGACGGCTGGGGCGAAAACGCCTACATCCCGCGCCAGCCCTACTTCCGCGAGTACCCGCGGCTGCTCGTCTTCGAGAACGGCGTCCACTTCATTGACACCTATCGCTATCTCGCGGGCGAGATCTCGCGCGTCACGGCCTGGCTGCGGCGCTTGAATCCCGTCATCAAAGGCGAGGACTGCGCGCTGGTGGTGTTTGAATTCGCCAGCGGCGCGCTCGGCGAGTGGGACGCCAATCGCTACAACGAGACGACCGCGCGCAACCCGCGCTACACCTTCGGCGAGTTCCTGGTCGAAGGCACCGCCGGGAGCCTCCGCCTGGCGGGCGATTCGCGGTTGACGCTCCAGCGTTTGGGCGAGCCGGAGGTGGAGCTCCCCTACGAGCGCGCCGATCGGAATTTCGCCGGCGACTGCTGCTATTTCACCCAGCGACATTTCGTGGACCGGATGCTGGATGGGCAGCCGTTTGAAACGAGCGGCGCGGAGTATTTGAAGACGCTCACGGTGCAGGAGGCGGTGTATCGCTCGGCCGAGGAGCGGCGACCGGTGGAGGTGGGAGTGGATTGCTGATTGCTGATTGCTGATTGCTGATTGCTGATTGCTGATTGTTGATTGCTGATTGCTCATTGATGATTGGAACTGCCTATGAAAGCGGAGGAGTTCTCAGACCGATTGTGGGAGTTTGCGGCGCGCGTTGGAAAAGTCGTGGAAGCGTTGCCCGAAACGAAGTTGGGCCGGCATGTCGCCGGGCAACTGGTCCGTTGTGGCACGTCCTCTGCGCCGAACTACGACGAGGCGCGGTCGGCCGAGAGCCGGGACGACTTCGTTCACAAGCTCGGCATCGCCACCAAGGAAATGCGCGAGAGCTTCGGCTGGCTGCGCTTCACCATCCGTTCAGCTTTGTTGCCGGCCACCAAGGTCGCAGCTATCGCCGACGAAGCGGAGCAACTCCTCAAGATGCTGTCGCGCTCGGTCCACACCGCCAAGCCTCGCACCGACCTGGCCGATCAATCCAAAATCAGCAATCAGCAATCAGCAATCCCCAATCACCAATTTCCCTCTGCCCAACTAAGAGGTTACCAAGGTCTCGACCATCTCGCCATCGCCGTGCCCGACACCGAGGCCGCTCTCCAGATGTGGCGCGACACACTTGGCTTCCCCGTGCTCTACAGCGAAGACGTGAACGGCGGCACCGTGCGCCTCACGCACCTCGATCTGGGAAACACGCACCTGCAACTCGTCCAACCGCTCACGGCGGAGCATCCGCTGCAGGCGTGGCTCGCCCGGAACGGGCCGGGACTGCACCACTTCTGCCTGAAAGTCGAGGACGTCGGCGAGGCGATGGAGGCTTCGCCCGTGCCCACCGCGCCCAAGCCGCACCAGGGGACCCAAGGCAAACGCGCGGTGTTCCTGGACGCGGCGGCGACGCAGGGCGTGCAGTTGGAGCTGACCGGGAAATGAGCCAGGCGATTGCTGATTGCTGATTGCTGATTGAGAAACCGCCCGACGACGCTCAATGAAACCCGTGCCCAAATCAACAATCAGCAATCAGCAATCCACAATCAGCAATTCCCAATCAGCCCTCAGCCCTGAACCTTCAAAGCAGATCCTGTTCGCCACTCTGCCGCCGCTGTGGCCGGGGGATCTGCGCCCCCAGATCCGCGCCGCCGTCGCTTCGCAACCCGGCCACAAGCTCGTGGTGCTGGATGACGACCCCACCGGCACCCAGACCGTTTACGAGGTCCCGGAGCTGACAGTGTGGGACGTGGATACGTTGCGCGCGGAACTCGCACAGCCAGGACCGTGCTTCTACCTCCTGACCAACTCGCGCAGCCTGCCGCCCGACCGGGCAGCCGCGCTCAACCACGAGATCGCGAGGAATCTCCTCGAGGCCGCCGGAGCGGTGGTTTCCCCCGAACCGTCTTCAGGCCCGGCTTCGTGCAGCGGTTCGAAGGCCGCCGTTCCGTTCACCGTCGTCAGTCGCAGCGACTCGACCTTGCGCGGCCACTATCCGCTGGAGACGGACGTGTTGGCGGCGGAACTCGGCCCCTTCGACGCCACGATTCTGATTCCCTACTTCGAAGCCGGCGGCCGTTTCACCATTGGGGATGTTCACTACGTGGCCGAGGGCGATGTCCTGGTTCCCGCCGCGGAAACGCCCTTCGCTCGCGATGCCGCCTTCGGCTACCGGTCGTCCAATCTGCGGGATTACGTCGAGGAGAAGACTGCTGGCCGGGTCAAGGCCGCCGAGGTTGCATCCATCACCCTCGACGACCTGCGTCGCGGGGGCCCGACGACGGTCACGAAGAAGCTGCGGTCGCTGCCCGCGAATGCGGTGTGCATCGTGAACGCCGCCGCCCCGCGCGATCTGGAGGCGTTTGTGGCGGGCTTGCTGGGAGCCGAGGCGCAGGGGAGGCGCTACCTCTTTCGCACCGCCGCGCAGTTCGTGGCCGCCCGCCTCGGGCTGGAACCGCGCCCGTTGTGGCAGCCACCCGGGACAGCGGCTTCGCAACCGCCGAGCGCAGGGCGGCCGGACGACCCGCCCTCGGGGCCCTGCCCGGGCGGTCTCACCGTGGTCGGATCGTACGTGCCCAAGACCACGGAGCAGTTGCGGGCCTTACTGAGGAACCCCGCAGGGGACCCGGTGGAGCTGTCGGTGCCGGACCTCCTGAACCCGGCGGGCGCGGTGGCGGAGGTGTCGCGGGTGGCCGCACAGACCAACCAGGCGCTGACGGCGGGCCGGGACGTGGTGCTGTTCACGAGCCGCGCCCTCATCACGGGACCGGATGCAGCCGCCAGCCTGCAGATCGCTGCGCGCGTCTCCGACGCCCTCGTGGCAGTCCTGCGCCAGCTTGAAGTCCGCCCGCGTTACCTCATCGCCAAGGGCGGCATCACCTCCAGCGACCTCGCGACGCGGGGCCTGGGCGTCGAACGCGCGGTCGTGCTCGGACAGATCCTCCCCGGGGTCCCGGTCTGGCGACTGGGTCCCGAAACGAAATTCCCCGGCCTGCCGTATGTCGTCTTTCCCGGCAATGTGGGCGGTCCCGAAGCGCTCGCGGAAGCCGTCCACAAGCTCAACCCCTGAACGGAGGAGTCCATTCATGAACACCCACAGACATATCCAACCCCTGCTGCTGGCATCAGCCCTGTGCCTGTCCACCGGCCCATTGCTCGCGGCCGAGTCCACCGCGCCGATCGTCGGCGAAAGTGTCGTCTTCGACGAGGTGGACGGCATTCTGGCTGTCGAGGCCGAGCACTTCTACCGACAAACCCTCACCGACAAGCGGGCGTGGTATCTCACGACCTCGCTGAGCCAGCCCGTTCTAAAGCCGGATGCTGACCCCGCCCACGTCGCGGGCGCGAGCGGGGGAGCCTACCTGGAGATCCTGCCGGACACCCGTGCCACCGCCAGCCAGAAGCTCATCCAGGGTGAGAACTTCACCGACCAGGCGGGCTTGATGACCGTCCTGCACTACAAGGTGCACATCCATACCCCGGGACGTTACTACGTCTGGGGCCGGACCTTCTCCACCGGGCCCGAGGACAACGGCATGCACCTCGGCCTCGATGGCCAATGGCCCGCCTCGGGCCAGCGCTGGCAGACGGTGCAGAAGCAGCACTGGGCCTGGGACTGCAAGCAACGCACGCCGGAGGTCCACACCGGGGTGCCAATGCAGCTCTTTCTCGACATCGAGAAGGCGGGCGAACACGAACTCATGATCTCGATGCGCGAGGATGGCTTCGAACTGGACAAGGTCGTGCTCGCCCGGAACCAGGAGTTCAAACCCGAGGGCCACGGCCCGGCCATGAAACTCAAGTCAGGCACCTTGCCACCCGCGTTTCCGGAAGTAGCGGAAGCCGTGCCGGCGCCGCCGAAGTTCCCCGCGCACTGGGGCGAACCACCGGCCGTCCAGACGCGCGACTTGCGGCCATTGCCCGGCGGTTACGGCATGGGCAGCGGCACCTTGGCGAAGTGGATTCAAGACAACTTGGACAAGGATGCTGTCGCCCGCGCGGATTCCCTGAGTCTGGAGGCATCCAGTTTCGCCCTCGAGGGCACCGGTTACTACCTGGACCGGGGCAAATGGCTGGCGATCAATCCGGAGCAGAACCGGACCGCGCAGGCCAGGCAGTCCTTTCCCTTCCCGAGCGGGCGTTTCGACGTGACGCTGGAGGCGGTGGGCGAGGAGGATGGCCAGTCCACTTACACCGTGACGGTGAACGACCAGCCCATCGGCACGCATGTATGTCCACTCGCACCGACCGCCATGGAGGAGGGCGCGGCGTACCACCGGACGTGGAAGGACCAGCCCATCGATTCGGGCGATATCATCGCCGTGAGTTCCACCATCGCGAGCGCGGACGGCCAGGAGAACAGCCGGGCGCGCTGGGCCCGGATCCGGTTCACGCCGGTAGGGGCGGCTACCGCCGAAGCCACCCCGCCCGCGGTGGTTGCGCTCGCGCCGTTGGTGTTGCCGCGCCAGCCGGACGGCCGGGGAGCGGTGGAGGTTTCCGGCGAGCTGAAGGAGTGGCACAAGATCACGGTGACGCTCGACGGGCCGTTCGCGCACGAGCGGGACAACGAGCCGAATCCCTTCACGGACTGCAACCTGACGGTGACGTTCACCCACGAGTCGGGTGCGCCCAGCTACCAGGTGCCGGGCTACTTTGCGGCCGACGGCCAGGCAGGTGAGAGTTCCGCCGAGGCGGGCACAAAGTGGCGCGCGCATCTCGCACCGGACAAGCCGGGCCGGTGGGACTACTCCGTGTCCTTCAGGCGTGGCAAGCACGCAGCACTGGACGGTGGCGGCGCCGCGGTAAGGCCGTTCGATGGCGTGAGCGGGAGCTTCCAGGTGGCAAAGACGGATAAGCAGGGCCGCGATTTCCGCGCTCGAGGCCGGTTGCAGTACGTGGGCAGGCATCATCTGCAGTTCGCCGGCTCGAAACAGTATTTCCTCAAGGCCGGCGCGGATGCGCCGGAGACCCTGCTCGCCTACGCGGACTTCGACGGCACCGAGCCCGGCCGCAAGCGCGAGGCCCGCACGGGCGAAGCGTCGCCGACCCAATCGCTCCATCGCTACGCCCCGCATGTGGCCGACTGGAAGTCGGGGGACCCGGTCTGGAAAGGCGGCAAAGGCAAAGGCCTGATCGGGGCTTTGAATTACCTGGCCGGCAAGGGCGTGAACGCCTTCTCCTTCCTGCCGTACAACGCCGGCGGCGATGGCGACAACGTCTGGCCGTTTGTGAGCCGCCACGACAAGCGGCACTGGGATTGCTCGAAGTTGGATCAATGGGGCGTGGTGTTCGATCATGCGACGTCCCGGGGGCTCTATCTGCACTTCAAACTGCAGGAGAACGAGATCGACGACAACCGGCGCGGAGACAAACTGGAGGCCGTTCGCGTGCCGGAATCCCTGGACGGGGGCCAACTCGGGCCGGAGCGCCGGCTCTACTGTCGCGAGTTGATCGCGCGCTTCGGGCACGCGCTGGCCCTCAACTGGAACATCGGCGAGGAGAACACGCAGAGCACGGAGGAGGTGCGCGACATGGTGAAGTTCCTCCACGACACCGATCCTTACCGGCATCACATCGTCATCCACACCTTCCCCGGCCAGCAGGACAAGGTCTATACGCCCCTGCTGGGTGACCAATCACTACTCACGGGAGCCTCGTTGCAGAACGGCTGGAACCAGACCCACCAGCGCACGCTCAAGTGGGTCACGGAATCCGCCAGGGCCGGCAAACCGTGGGTCGTCGCCAACGACGAGCAAGGCGGCGCGGACACCGGCGTGCCGCCCGACCTCGGCTACGCGGGCTGGGACGGCAAGAAGAAGGACGGCCAGGCCGTGCAGACGACTGACGACATCCGTCAGGCGACACTCTGGGGCAACCTCCTGGCCGGCGGCGCGGGCGTGGAATACTACTTCGGCTATCAGCTCCCGCAGAACGACCTCGTCTGCGAGGATTTCCGCAGCCGCGACAAGAGCTGGGACTACTGCCGCATCGCCCTCGATTTCTTCCGCGAGCACCGGATTCCGTTCTGGGAGATGAAGAACGCCAACGCGCTCATCGGCAATGAGAAGAACGACAACTCCAAGTTCTGCCTGACCCAGCCGGGCGAGCTCTACCTGGTCTATCTGCCCCAGGGCGGCACCACCGAACTCGATCTCACCGGAGTAAGCGGCAGCCTGACCGTGAAATGGTTCAACCCCCGCGAAGGCGGCGCCCTGCAGGACGGTTCCGTCAAGACCGTCAGTGGCGGCGGCCAGGTGGCCCTCGGGACCCCGCCCGCCGATGCCAGCGAGGACTGGCTGGCAGTCGTCCGCAGATGACCTTTGAAATGGGAACCCCTGGATGAAACGCAAGCATCTGTCCCTACCCACCGCGATCTTGCTGGCGGTCGGTGCGCTCAAGGTTGCTGCCGCCGGCACGGAGATCATCAACGTCTCTGCCAGTCCGCAGGTGACGTTCCACACGATCGGACTCGCTGAGGCCCGCTGGACCGGCGGGTTCTGGGGCGAGCGGTGGGAGCAGGACTGTCGCGTGACGATCCCGAGCATGAAGCAGGTGATGGAACTGCCCACCAACTCGGCCACGTTCCACAACCTGCGCGTGGCGGCGGGTGAGATTCCGGGGAAGTTCTTCGGCAACCACTGGGGCGACGGGGATTGCTACAAGTGGATCGAGGCGGCCGCCAGCATCTATGCCCTCAACCACGACCCCGGATTGGACCGGCAGATGGATGAGGTCATCGCCATCATCACGAAAGCCCAGGCCCCCGATGGCTATATCTCCACCCAGATTCAACTGACCGACAGAGGCCGCTGGACCGACCTGAACCATCACGAGCTTTACAACATGGGTCACCTGATGACGGCGGCGTGCATCCATCACCGTGTCACCGGCAAGGACAGCTTCCTGAACGTCGCCCGCAAGGTGGGCGATTATCTGTACACCCTCTTCGAGCCGCGTCCCAGGGAACTGGCGCATTTCGGCTTCAACCCCTCGAACATCATGGGCGCGGCCGAGCTGTATCGTACGACCGGCGACCCGAAGTACCTGCGCCTGGCCAGCCTCTTTGTGACCATGCGCGGGTCACAGCCAGGCGGCTCGGATCAGCAGCAGGCGAAGGTTCCCCTGCGGGAGGAGACGGAGGCGGTGGGCCACGCCGTGACGGCCGCCTATCTTTGGTGCGGCGCGGCGGACGTTTATGCCGAGACCGGTGAGCCGGCCCTGTTCGACGCCTTGGAGCACCTCTGGAACGATGTCACCTCGCGCAAGATGTATATCACTGGCGGCACGGCGGCACTGCATTACGGCGAGGCCGCGCGGCGCGGCCAGACGTGGAGGTTTCATTCGGTTCACGAAGCGTTTGGCGCGCCCTACCAGTTGCCCAACCGCACGGCCTACAACGAAACCTGCGCCAACATCGCCAACGCCATGTGGAACTGGCGGATGCTGCTGCTGACCGGCGAGGCCAAGTATGCCGACGTCATGGAGCGGGTGTTTTACAACAGCATGCTCTCCGGCATCGGCCTTGGAGGGAGCGACTATTTCTACACCAACCCCCTGCGACGTTGCGGTGAGGACGTGCCGCTGCTGAGCAATGACGCGCGCAAGCGCTGGACGAACACCACGCCAGCCTCCCCCGTGGCTTGCTTTTGCTGCCCGCCCAGCCTGGCGCGCACCATCGCCCAGTTGCACACCTACGCCTATGGCGTGTCCGAGGACGCCGTGTGGGTTCATCTCTATGGAGCCGGCCGGCTGGACACCTGGATGCCCGGGGGCGGCGCGATCCAGTTGAGCCAGACGACGGACTATCCCTGGGACGGCAAGGTGAGCATCCGCATCGAGAAGGCGCCGGAGAAGGCCATGGCCGTACGCCTGCGCATTCCCGGCTGGGTGGAACAGCCCGTGGTGAAGCTCAACGGCCTGATCTCCAGTGAGACACTGCAACCATCCGGTTACCTCGAGATTCGTCGCGGATGGAAAGTCGGTGACGTCGTGGAACTGCAATTGCCGATGCCGGTGGTTCTGATGGAGTCCCATCCGCTCGTCGAAGAAACCCGCAACCAGGTGGCGGTGATGCGTGGCCCGCTGGTCTATTGCCTCGAGGACAAAGACCTTCCGCCGCGCGTGGCCATCGGAAGGGTGCGGATCGACCGCGACGCGAAATGGACGGCGCGGCATGAACCGGATCTGCTGCATGGCGTCACGGTGCTGGAAGCCCAGGCCCATGTCGTGTCCCAGACGAAGGATGCCACCGCCCTTTATCGCCGCGTGCCGGACCGCCAAGTTGACCCCATCTTGCTGCGGTTGATTCCCTATTACGCCTGGTGCAATCGCGGTGTCAGTGAAATGACCGTGTGGTTGCCCACTCGGTGAAAACAGCCGATGGCCAGGAAAACGAAACCCATGGTGCTTCCGCACTGAAACCATGAAACCCACATTGTCCTTCCTCGCGCTGCTGGTGGCCGTGGCCAACGCCGCCCCGGCACCACGACCTCAGTCTGTGCGCCAGAACCAACCGGAGATCCCCGAGGTGGCCCGAAAGGACGCCATCGCCTGCGCCTGCTACACGGTGAACCAGGGTGTGCTCAAGTTGACCGCGCAACTCGACCCTCGCCACCCCCCGCGTCACAGAGGAGCCCTACAACAACTACCGCCAGGACAAGACCTGGACCGCGCATTTCCGGGTGGAGAAGTGGGACGAGAGCCGCACGGTGCCCGCGGCGACGGTTTCTGCGAACAGCTCGTTCGCGGCGAAATGATGGATGCCAGCGGGGTCAGTCCGACCGGCGTCGAGAAACAGCTCGTCAAACCATGAAATCCGCCACCCTGCTCCTCGTGCTCCTGTTATGTCTCCGGCCGCCTTCTGATGCCAGCGCCGCTTCCGCCGGGCCCAACGTCCTCTTCATCCTGGCCGACGACCTGGGCTGGAGCGATACCACGCTCCACGGCTGGAAGCCTCGCAGTGGCGAGGCCGTGGTGAAGGCCGGCGTGCTCACCATGACCGGCCTGGGAGCTGCGCCCTTTCTCGGCCTCGCCGCCGGCAAGTTGGCCGGGCCCACCGAGGTCAGGTTCCGCGCCCGTAGCACAGGGGGCGGGAACGGGAAAGTGGAATGGCGGCCCACGCCCCAGGCGGACGCCCAAGCCAGGGCGGTAGCCTTCCACCTTGCGGGCGGCGGCTGGCAGGAAGTGAGCGTGAACCTGCCCGCCGAGAGCGCGCTCGGCATCGTGCGGCTATACCTGCCCGCCCAGAAGGAGCCGGTTCAGCTTGATTGGATCGAACTCAAGCCCGCCGATGGCAAAGCGCGCCGCTCGGATTTCTAGTTCGGAAGACAGCGACCCACTCATGAAACCAATCCCAACCTTGGTTCTCGCCGCGCTCCTGCTGGCGCCACTGGCCGCGCCGCGCGCCGCCGATGCGTCGAAACCAGCCACTCGGCCCAACATCCTCTGGTTCGTCGTGGATGACATGTCGGCCAACTTCTCCTGCTACGGTGAGACCCTGATCCGGACGCCGCACGTGGACCGCCTCGCCCGCGAGGGCACGCGCTTTGCCCATGCCTTCGTCACCGCGCCGGTGTGCTCGCCGTGCCGCTCCGCGCTGATCACGGGAATGTACCAGACGAGTATTGGCGCGCATCATCACCGCAGCGGACGGGGCGTGGAGAAGATCCACCTTCCGGAGGGCGTGACGCCGGTCCCGGCGCTATTTCAAAGCGCGGGCTACTTCACCTGCATCGGCAGCGGCTTGCCAGGTGAGACCCGAAGGGGCCAAACGGCCCCGCGACGGGGCGGAGGCGGTCTCGGCAAGACGGACTACAACTTCGAATACGACGCGGCCATCTACGATTCGCACGATTGGGCCGGGAGGAAGCCGGATCAGCCGTTCTTCATGCAGGTGCAGCTTGCGGGTGGCAAGCTCCGCGGCAACACCGACGCGTCGGCGACGAGGCTGCTCGAAACGGCCGCGAAGGAGTTCGGCGCGGCCACCGATCCGGAAAAGGTCACGCTGCCGCCGTACTACCCGCGAGATCCCGTGCTGCTGCGCGATTGGGCGGCCTATCTCGATTCCGTGCGCCTCACGGATGCACATGTCGGCAAGGTCATCGCCCGTCTTGAGCAGGAGGGTTTGCTGGAGAACACCTTCATCGTCTTCATGACCGACCACGGCATCAGCCACGCGCGCGGCAAGCAGTTTCTCTACCACGAAGGCACGCACATTCCCTTCGTCGTGCGCGGTCCGGGCATCGACCGGGGGAGAGTGCGCACGGACTTGATCGAACACATCGACATGGCGGCGACCTCGCTTGCCGCCGCCGGGATCGAGATCCCGAAGGCCATGCAGGCCCGGAATGTCTTTGCGCGGGACTACCAGCCGCGTACGCACATCTTCGCCGCACGCGACCGCTGCGATGAAACCGTCGAGCGCCTCCGCAGCGTGCGTACCGAGCGCTTTCTCTACATCCGCGACTTTCATCCCCAGCGCCCGCACCTCCAGCCCAATGCCTACAAGGACGGCAAGACCATCGTGCAGACTCTGCGCCGCCTGCATGAGGCGGGAGAACTCGACACGCTCGCCGAAGCGCTGCTCTTCCGTCCCACGCGCCCGCCGGAGGAACTCTACGAATGGACCACGGACAAGTGGCAGATCGCGAACCTCGTCTCCGATCCCGCGCACCAGGCCACGCTGGAGTCCCTGCGCGTCCGGCTCGACCAGTGGATGCGGGAAACGAACGACCCCGGTCCTGAATCCGAATCCCGCTACGACAGCGACATGGCGGTTTACGTCGGCAAAGGAAACGCCAAGGTCGAGCAGAACATCGCCCTCATGAAGCAGTGGGCAAAGGAGGGGAAATGAACGCGGCTTTCCTCCTGCCGCTGCCTGCCCGATCCAGTGGGCGATGAGATGATACGGCTTCCCTTTCTGTTGGGCTGATGGCCGATGACCGCGAAGGCAGCCACAACCCAGCTTGTAACCATGCGTTCCATCCCTGCCTTCCTCGCCGCTTCGCGGATGCCTGCGCAACTTCGCAAGGCACGCCGAGCCGCGCCATGTTGCCCACCGGGCAATACACCCGTCGCCTTCCCCATCAGTCAGATCTCCTATGAATCAGTCAGGAAATCGCATGAAACGCTATGAATCCGCTTTCGGCACGAGCCTTCCGAGTGTTCGGGTTGCCGGCATCCTGCTTGCGGCGGTGCTGGCTTCGCTGGTCGCCAGCCCGGCTTCCGCGGCCGAGGTGGTGATCCATGTCGCTCGCACGGGCGATGACGCTGCCGACGGCAGCGGGGCGAAGCCAGTTGCCAGCCTCATTGGCGCACGCGATGCGGTGCGGCGCCTGCGCTCCGCCGGCAACGACGGCGCGGTGCGGGTGGTGGTGGCGGATGGCACTTACCGCTTCTCCGAACCGCTGGTGCTGAGGCCCGAGGACGGCGGCAGCGCCGAGGCGCCGGTCCGTTACGAGGCCGCGCCGGGGGCGAAGCCGGTGTTTAGCGGCGGCCGGATCATCGCCGGTTTCAAGCCGGGGGGCGACGGGGTCTGGGCCGCCCAAGTGCCCGACGTTGCTGCCGGCAAATGGTACTTCGAACAGCTCTTCATCGACGGGCAACGGGCGGTGCGAGCCCGCGAGCCCAACCGCTTCTGGTACTACCTGCAAGGAGTCGAGGAAGAGACCCTTGACGCCGAAAGGGGCGGCGACGGCAGGCGGGCCAAGGAAGCGCGGCAGACGGTGAAGCTGCATGCCGACGACACAGCCATCCTGCGCGGTCTGAAGCCGGACGAACTGAAGGACGTGAACCTGGTGGTCTACCACAACTGGGACAACACCCGGCGCTTCATCGACCGCTTCGACGCCGCCACCAGCACCCTGGTTACCACCGGCGCGGGCATGAAGCCCTGGAACCCGTGGAAGCGCAACAGCCACTACATCCTCGAGAACTGCAAGGCCGCCTGCGACACGCCGGGCGAATGGTTCCTGGGCCGCGACGGCGTACTCATCTACCGCCCGCTGCCGGGCCAGGACATGGCCAGGGCGGAGGTGGTCGCGCCGGTGAGCGAGCGTTTCATTCTCATCCAGGGCACGGCGGCCAGGCCCGTCGCCCATGTGACCTTCAGCGGCCTGGCCTTCCGCCATGGCCAATGGCTGACGCCCGAGCGCGGCTTCGAGCCGGCCCAGGCGGCGGCGGGCATCGAGGCGGCGGTGCAGGCAGACGGGGCCAGCCACATCACCTTCGAGCGTTGCGAGATCGGCCATCTGGGCCTCTACGGCATCTGGTTCCGCAAGGGGTGCTCGGACAACGTGGTGCGCCAATGCCACATCCACGATCTTGGCGCCGGTGGCGTGCGCATCGGCGAAGGCAATGCGGGGATGGACGCCAACGAACCGACACAGCGCAACACCATCGACAACAATATCGTCCGCAACGGCGGCTGGATCTTCCCCTGCGCTGTGGGCGTGTGGATCGGCTCCAGCCCTGACAATAACGTCACCCACAACGACCTCAGCGAGCTGTTCTACTCCGGCATCTCGGCCGGCTGGCGGTGGGGCTACGACGCCAGCACCTGCAAGCGGAACATTTTCCGCAACAACCACGTCCACCACCTGGGTAAGGGCCTGCTCTCCGACATGGGTGGCATCTACACGCTCGGTCCCTCCGAAGGCTCGGTGGTGGCGGGCAATGTCTTCCACGACATCCACTCCTATTCCTACGGCGGCTGGGGCATGTACACCGACGAGGGATCGACCGGCATCACCTTCGAGGACAACCTGGTCTACAACACCAAGGACGGCAGCTTCCACCAGCACTACGGCAAGGAGAACGTCGTCCGCAACAACATCCTGGTGGACAGCCGCGAGCGGCAGGTGGTCATCACCCGCGCCGAGCCACACCAGTCCATCACCTTCGAGCGCAACATCATCGTGTGGAAGACCGGCCCGGCCCTGTCCGGCGCCTGGGGCCAGGCCAAGACGGTGAGCGGCGGCAACTGCTGGTTCAACAGCGCCGGGGCGCCCATCGAGTTCATGGGCAAACCCCTGGCCGAATGGCAGCAGGCCGGACATGAGGCCGGCTCCATCATCGCCGACCCGCAGTTCGTGGACCCCGCCAGCGGCGACTTCCGGGTGAAGCCGGGTTCGCCGGTCCTGGCCTTGGGCTTCAAGCCGTTCGACTATTCCAGGGCGGGCGTCTACGGCGATGCGGCCTGGGTCGCCCTGGCGAAGGCGTGGACCTACGCCCCGGTCGGTACTCCGCCCGTACCCCGTCCGGTGGCGGTGGACGACACCTTCGAGCGCGACGAGCCGGGCAAGCCGCCGCGCGGTGTCGAACTGCATGTCGAAAACAAGGGCGGCGCCACCATCGTGGTGACGGACGAGACCGCCGGTGAAGGAAAGCGGAGCGTGAAGCTGGTGGATGCGGCGGGCCTGAAGAACACCTGGGAACCGCACATGGTGTGGAGCGTGAATTACGTCGCCGGCACCGTCACCTCTGCCTTCTGGCTGCGGGTAGAGAAGGCGTCCGTGCTCGACCTGGAATGGCGCGACTACAAGAGCGGCTCGCCCTATCGCGTCGGCGCCCGCTTGCGCATCCAGGACGGCAAACTGCGGCTGGAGGGCGGCAAGACACTGGCCCTGCCGCTGGACCAGTGGGTGCGCTACGTCATCACCGGCACGGTCGGTGTCGGGGACGGGAAGTGGTCGCTGACCGTTACCCTGCCAGGCCAGGAGGCAAAGACCTTCACCGACCTGCCCTACCAGCACACAGATTTCCGGGAGCTGACCTGGTTCGGCCTGATGAGCAACGCCAACGCCACGACCACGAGCTACCTCGACGGGGTGACCCTCAGCGTGAGGTGACAGTCGAGACTCCCATCAATGGCGGTGGGAGAATTCCGATGCCCAACCAAAATCAGCTTGTCCGCCGGGCGGCCGCAGCCCTGCTGGCTTGCGGCCTTATCGTTGGCCCCCTGCCTGGCTTTGCCGCCTTGCGCCTTTATCGCAATGGCCGCGAAGTGGACAGTGCCCCTTGCTCAGGCCTGAGCACCTTCGCCCCCAACGCCTTTGGGATCGGGGTCAAACTCGACCGCACCGGTACGCTGCCGGAGCGCAACACCCCCGGGTTCTGGCACGGCCTGATTGATGAACTGGCCGTTTTCCACTACGCGCTGACACCGGGCCGAATCGAAAAGCCATTCCAACGCACCCGCGATATCTCCTCCAACCCATGAACCCGAACACCATTTTATCCGGAACCCTTGCGGTGGCCTTAATGGGGCTTTGCCGGAGCGCCTTTGCCGCTGATACGGACTACAAGGAGGCCGACCTGAAAGTCATCGCCAAGGTGGAATCCGTGGCTCCATCGCTCGAAGCGGCACCGAGCACGAAGCATCGGCGGGTCTTGGTCTATGGCATCAGCTTCGGCCCGCACCGAAACACGATCCGCACTGCCCAGCAGGTCTTCAAATTGCTGGGCGAAAAGACCGGAGCGTTTGAAGCTGTCGTCAGTGACGATCTTGACCATTTCGAGCCCGGCAAACTGAGACAGTTCGACGCCGTGATCTTCGCCAATACGACGGGCGAGGCCTTCTGTCGCCCGGCCGACAAGGATCAATTCAACGCGCTCAGTGCC
Organism: uncultured Verrucomicrobiota bacterium; assembly: GCA_964535555.1. Taxonomy (GTDB): domain Bacteria; phylum Verrucomicrobiota; class Verrucomicrobiia; order Limisphaerales; family J093; genus DSVZ01. The sequence continues at coordinate 11,803 of CAZHUS010000048.1, read as the reverse complement.
GACGAGAAGCGCAAACAAGAGGCGATCGCAGGGCGGCTCGTAAAGAACCTGGACGATTATGTCCGGAGCGGCGGCGGCTTCATGGCCATTCATTCGGCAACTGATACCCTGAAGAACCACAAGGCGTACGGCGACATGATCGGGGCCGTTTTCACCCAGCACCCGTGGGGGCCGAAGGAGACGGTGATGATCAAGGTCGAAGATCCCGGCCATGCTCTCGCCAAGGGCGTATTCGCAAAGGACGAGTTCACATTCAATGATGAGATCTACGAGTTTCGCGAGCCCTATGACCGAAGGCGGTTACACGTGATCCTGTCGCTGGATCTGGCCAAATCGGACAAGCCGAACCGGCCGTTGCGACGGACCGACGGCGACTACGCCATCGCGTGGACCCGGAGCCATGGCCAGGGGCGTGTCTTCTACTGTTCCCTGGGGCACGCGATGTCCACCTTCGCAGACCCGACGGTCCTGAAATTCTGGCTCCGGGGCATCCAATTTGCCACGGGAGACATCGAAGCCGAGACAGCCAGAAGATAAAGCCTTGCCAGAAACCAGGTGTCGAAATGAATGCCAAGATACTCTAACGAGCGAGACAGCAAGACATAGAGATTATGCGTTACCCGAGACGTTCCTTCCTCCAAACGACTGCCGCCGCAAGCCTGCCCTTCATTCTCCCCTCCCACCTCTGGGCGGCGGCCACCAAACCGAGCGGCAAGTTCGGCGTCGGCTTCATCGGGCTCGGCCAACGGGGTCACGGACTGCTAAGAAACTTTCTCTACGCGGAGGAGTTGCAGGTCCTGGCAGTCTGCGACGTGGACACCAGCCGGCGCGAAGTCGCCCGCATGAAGGTCGAAGAGCATTACGCGGGGAAGGCAGGCCAGAACAACCGGTGCGCCACCTACAACGATTTCCGGGAACTCATCGCGCGGAAGGACATTGATGCGGTTTGCATCGCTACGCCGGACCACTGGCACACGATCCCGGTGCTGGCCGCCCTGGCTGCCGGCAAAGATGTCTTTTGCGAGAAGCCGCTCACGCACACAATCCACGAGTCCATCATGATTCTCGACGCGATGAAACCGGGCGAACGCGTCCTGCAGACCGGCTCGATGCAGCGTTCGATGAAGGAGTTTCGCATCGCCTGCGAACTGGTGCTCAACGGCGCGATCGGAAAGGTCGAGCGGGTGGAATGCAGTTTTGGCGGTCCGCCGATTCCTTGTGACCTGCCGGAGGAGCGTGTCGAACCGGGATTGGACTGGAATTTCTGGCTGGGCCCGGCGCCGGTACGGGGTTACCACACCTCCCTTAGCCCACGGGGGATGCCCGAGCGCCTGGCGCAATGGCGCAAGTATCGCGAGTACGGTGGTGGGGGCGTTTGCGACTGGGGCGCGCATCAACTGGACATCGCCCAATGGGGCCTGGGCATGGACGGCAGCGGCCCGGTGGCCGCCGTGCCGCCGACCTCGCCGGAGGCCGATCAGGGAGCAACACTGATCTATGCCAACGGCGTCACCGTGGAGCATCGGAAGGGGTTTGGCGTGGACTTCTTCGGCACCGAAGGCCGGGTCCGGGTCAACCGCGGCAAGTTCGTGTTCGAGCACCGAGGCCAGACCATCGCCTCCTTTGCCGACAAGAAGGGCAGGAAGAACGAGGACACCAGTTGCGCCTCCGAGGTGGCCAAGGCGGAGAAGGCCTTTCTCAAGGACGCCCGGGTCAAGCTCTACGCCAGCCAGAATCATCTCGCGGATTTCATCGCCTGCATGAAGTCCCGCAAGCGGCCGATCACCAGCGAGCAAATCGGGGCGCGCTCGGCGATCTGCTGCCACTTGCTGAACCAGGCCTACATCCACCACCAGAAGATCGAGTGGGACCCGGCCAGGCTGGCCCTGGCCGGCAACACCTGCGATCCGAAGTGGCTGACCAAAGCATACCGCAAGCCCTGGACGGTCTAGGGTCCAGGAACCTGGCGCCAGCAGACAACCATGAAGACTCAGCGTTTCAAAGCAAACCTGTTGGCACACGTTTGCTGGCTGACCACGCTGCTTCCGGGGAGGATGGCCGTGCCGACACTGCACGCCGCCGGACCACCGGAGCGGCCGCCGAACGTCTTGTTGCTCATCGTGGACGACTTGAACACATTCCTGCTCGGCGACACCAATCGCTACACGGGCAAGGTCATTGCGCCGAACATCCGGCGACTGGCGGAGAGCGGGGTCGTGTTCAACCGCGCCTACACCGCCGCGCCGGTTTGTTCGCCGTCGCGCACGGCGATGCTGTCCGGGGTCCGTCCGTGGCAGTCGGGCGTGTATGACAACGGCGTGGATATCGACGCGAGCGCCGCGCTCAAGACGGCCACGCCGATGCCGACGCTGTTCAAGGAGACCGGCTACTACGTCGCGTCCTACGGTAAGATCGGCCACGGCTGGGATTTCCGGAAGTCCTGCGACGACTACAGACCGCACAAGCGCGATCCGATTCCGCCGGGCGCGCCGTTCGTGCCGTTCACGCGGGGCGAACAGGACTGGGGCCCGACGCACCTCGCCGAGGAGGAGATGAACGACACGTCGTATGCCGATGCCGCCATCGAGCAGTTACAGAAACGGCATGATCGCCCGTTCTTCATTGCCTGCGGGCTCTTCCACCCGCACATGCCGTGGTATGTGCCGCAGAAATACTTCGACCTGTTCCCGCTGGATGAAGTCACCACGCCGGCGATTCTCAAGAACGATCTGGATGATGTGCCGCCGCTCGGCCGCGCGATCACCCAAGGCAAGAGCAAGTTTGTCGAGCAGGTGCTGGCGCATGACCTGCACAAACAGGGAGTCCAGGCTTACCTCGCGGCCACCGCCTATGCCGACGCCCAAATGGGCCGGGTGCTCCATGCCTTGGACCAGAGCGCCTATCGGAACAACACCATCGTGGTGTTGCTGAGCGATCACGGCTTCCATCTCGGCGAGAAACATCACTGGCAGAAATCCACCTTGTGGGAGGAGGCGACGCACTGCCTGCTGATGTTCCGCGCTCCCGGAACGACGAAGGCGGGAGGGAAATGCGAACGTTTCGTGTCGTTACAGGATGTTTACCGGACTCTGGCCGAGTTGTGCGACCTGAAGGCGCCTGACAATGTCGAGGGTCGTTCGCTGGTGCCCCTCTTGAAGCAACCGGACGCCGCCTGGCAAAGCACGGCCATCACTGCCTACGGAAAGCGCTACATCACCATTCGCGACGAACGCTTCCGCTACATTCGCTACCGTGACGGCGAGGAGGAGTTCTACGATTGCTCCAGGGATCCGCATGAATGGGTGAATCAAATCAAGAACACGGAGTACGCCTCAGCGATTGCCAACCTGCGCTCCCAGGTGCCACCGCATGGCACGATGGTCCCCGAACTCAGCAGGAAACGCGGAGGCAACCGTGATGAATGAGAATAGGACCCTCCTCGAGACGCTCAAAGGTTGGCTGTTCCTTGGCGCCCTCGCCTGCTGCTGCCCCGGCGCCCACGCGCAGACGAAACCCAACATCGTGCTGATCGTGGCGGACGATCTTGGCTACGGCGACGTCGCTTGTTACGGCAGTTCCATCCAAACGCCCAACCTGGACCGGCTCGCTCGCGAGGGAACGAGGTTCACCGATTTCCACTCGAACGGCGCCGTCTGCTCACCCACGCGCTGCGCGCTCATGACGGGACGCTACCCGCAGCGCGCGGGAATCGCCGGGCTGGTCCGTGGGGAGAAGGGCATGAGTCCGGACGAGTTCACGATTGCGGAAGCCATGAAATCGTCGGGGTATGTCACCGGGATGTTCGGGAAATGGCACCTCGGGGAGTTGCCCAAATTCAATCCGGTCCAGCAGGGATTCGATGAATACAAGGGGGTGTTGGGCGGACGAATCGACTATTTCACCCACCAAACCGCCGGAAAACCCCATCGCTTGGACTGGTGGAACGGCGTCGATTCCCTGGAAGAGAACGGTTACTCCACCACCCTGCTTGCGGATCACTCGATCAATTTCATCCGGCGATCCAAGTCCAAGCCGTTCTTCCTGTATGTGGCGTTCAACGCGCCGCATACACCCCTGCAATTTCCCGAGGCGACGGACGGGAAGGACCCCGAGGCCTATCGCAAAGTGGTCGAATGGATGGACAAGGAGACCGGCCGCATTCTCGCCGCGCTTCAGGCGGCGGGATTGGCGGACACCACGTTCGTCTTCTTCTTCTCGGACAATGGCGGACATGAAGGGATTCAGGGATGCAGCAACAGGCCGTTGCGGGGGTTCAAGGGTAGTTTCTGGGAAGGGGGTCATCGGGAACCGGCCATCGCCCGGTGGCCCGGTCATGTTCCCGCCGGCAAAGTCACCGATCAGACCGCCATGAGCATGGATTTGATGCCGACCCTCCTGGAGCTCGCCGGAGCCACCTTGCCGGCGGATCGCAACCTCGACGGGCTTTCCCTGGTTTCGCTGTTGTTGCACGAGCAGCCGCTTCCGCCTCGAAAGCTCTTTTGGGCCCAAGGCAAGAATTGGGCAATGCGGGACGGCCCGTGGAAGCTGCTGCACGAAGGGGACGCCGAGTATTTGTTCGATCTGGGCAAAGACCTTGGCGAGCAAAACGACTTCTCTGCACAATACCCCAAACGCGTCGAGACCATGCGTGCGGACTTTCAAGCCTGGGCGAAGGACGTAGGCACCGGGCGGGCTGAGGGATCGACGCGCAAAAGGACCAGGAGACCGGCAGCGAAAGGCGACGCCGGACCGGCGGTTGAGGAATGAAGAGACAATGAATATGCTGCCGCCTCATCTGTTGCTGCCCGACGAGGGCATCGACAATTTCACAATGCTGGGTTTGGAAGAGAATCCAAACCTCCATGTGCAGGTGCAGGCCTCGTGGCCCAGCCGCGATGGCAACCTGGGGCCCTTCAAGAGCGAAGTGCGCGACACCGCGACCGTCGCCGATTTGAGGGCCATGCGCGACGGCTATGAAACCACCTGCCTGAAGCCGCTGAAGAGACAGGTCAACGCGCTCAACGATAGCGTTGCTAAACCCACGGTGCGCATCGTCCCTGTCAGCCGGGCGGTCTTTGGCTTGCGGGAACGCGTCGCCCAGGGCACGGCTCCGGGCATTGCGAAGCAGAGCGACCACTTCCGCGATGATCTCGGCCAAGATGGCGCTCAGCGCCTCCACCGCCGAAACCAAAAGCAACGATCCAAACTCCAACGAATGAAGCTATTGTCACTGCTGGCCGCAGGTTTCGCGTTGCTGGCCCCGCTGACCTCCCTCCACGCTGCCGATGCGTCTGCCTCAAATAGACCAAACATCGTGCTCATCCTCGTGGACGACATGCCGTGGTTTGGCACGCCGGTGCGGATGGATCCGGACATGCCGGCATCGGCCATGGCCTTTCGAAACATGCCCAATGTCGAAAAGCTGGCCGCGCAGGGCATGACCTTCCGCAACGCGCGGGCGGCTGCCGGCATGTGCGCGCCGTCGCGTTGCTCCCTCATGACCGGCATGATGACAGCGCGCCATCTCTACAGCGGCAACGGCGGCTTTGGTTCGAAGACGGATGGCACCGTCAAATACATGTCGCGCAAGGACGACGCCAAACTGCCGCTGCTCCATCCGGAACCGCAGGGCAACATCCGCTTTCCCTCCATCGGGGATGTGCTAAAAGCCGGAGGTTACGCCACGGCGCATTTTGGCAAATGGCATCTCTACGGCGGAGGTCCCGCGAAACACGGCTTCGACGAAAGCGATGGCGACACCGACAACAAGGGCTTCCGGCCGACCGATCCCGTAACCGGGCAGAAGTCCGACACCTCCGAGGATCCGAAGCTCATGTTCAGCATCACGCAGCGCAGCGTGGGCTTCATCGAGAGCCAGACGAAGGCGGGCAAGCCGTTCTACGTGCAGCTCTCCCACTATGCCACGCACGCGCGCTATCAGGCGCGCAAGGCCACCTTGGAAAAGAACGAAAAGAACCCGGTGTTCGCGAAAATCGAAAACAGGCGCGAACGCGCGAACGCCATTCTCTGCGCCGCGATGGCGGAGGATCTCGACACCTCCATTGGACTGCTGCTGGCCAAGCTGGATGAACTCAGGGTGGCGGAGAACACCTTCGTCGTCTTCACCGCCGACAATGGCTACACGGCCTGGAACGACTCGCATGACCCGCTGCGCGGCGGCAAATGGTGGCTCTGGGAAAATGGCCTGCGCGTGCCGATGATCGTGCGCGGGCCGGGCATCGCGGCGGGTTCGCGCACCACGGTGAATTTCGTCGGCTACGATCTTCTCCCCACCTTCGCCGACCTCGCCGGCGCAACGGGCCATCTCGGCAAGGAAGTGGACGGCACCAGTTTCAAGGCCGTGCTGCTCGGCCAGCCATTGCCTGCGAGCTACGTCAACCGGCCGCTCTACTTCCACTATCCGCACTACCGCGTATCACCGCCCTGCTCGGCCATGGTCATCGGCGCCACGAAGCTGCTGCACTTTTACGAGTGGCCGGACGATAACTTCGTCTATGACCTAAGGAACGACCTCGGCGAAAAGAACAACCTCGCCACGGCCAATCCCGAGCGCACCGCGCAGTTGCATCAGCAAATGATGGAGCGCCTGAAAGCCGTCGGCGGCTTCTTCCCGAAACCCAACCCAAACGCCGATCCGAACGTCAAGCGCTACGATCCAAACAACCTCTCCGGTCAGGGCGAAGGCGGCGACCCCGAAGCCGGCGGAGATGACATGAAGGCCGCTGGCAACTCCAAGACAGGCAAGCCTGGGAAGGAGAAATAAACCAATGACTCCAGCCAGTGACCGCATCCCCAAACTTGCTCATCGACAAGGTCGAACTCAAATGAAACAGACCATCTTTGCCTTCACCGCCTTGCTCCTCGCCCCGCTGGCCGCGCTGCGCGCCGCTGATCCGCCGAAACCCAACGTCGTCTACATCATGGCCGATGATGTCGGCTGGGGCGACTTGAGCGTCCATGGCGGCGGCGTGCCCACGCCGAACATCGACCGACTGTTCTCCCAGGGGGTCCAGTTGACGCAGTTCATGGGCTGGTGCGTCTGCTCGCCGACGCGCGCGATGCTCCTCACCGGGCGCCATCCGATCCGCGTGGGCACCGCGCCGGAAGTCGGCGGCGAACTGGCGCTGGAGGAGACGACCATCGCCGAGGGCTTCCAGGCCAACGGCTATCGCACCGGCGTCTTCGGCAAGTGGCACAACGGCGATGATCCGAACACGCCGGAGTTCCAGGCCGCCTTCACCGAGGCCTTCAAGCAGATGCCCAACAAGAAGCACGCGGGCGGCCACGGCGCGAATGCGCACGGGTTCGACGAGGCGTGGATCTACTACGGCGGCGGCGCGGACTATTTCAACCGCCGCACCGTCCAGGGCCGCGGTCCGGTCTCGTGGTGGCACAACACCGAGTTCCGCCCGAAGGACGAGGGCTACACCGACGATCTGGTCACGCAGCGCGCCCTCGAGTTCATCCGGGAGAACAAGGAGCGCCCGTTCTTCTGCTACATCCCGTTCCACATCGCGCACGCGCCGCTCCAGGCCAAAGACAGCGACCTCGCTGCGTTTGATCCGAAGAAGGCCGCCGTACTTCCCACCGCCAGCGGGAAGACGACGCCCGAGAACAAGCGCATCCACGCCGCAATGCTGCATTCCATGGACAACAACATCGCCGCCATCCGCGCCGAACTCGACAACCTCGGCCTGGGCGAAAATACCATCCTCGTCTTCACCAGCGACAACGGCGCGATGGAAGCCGGGAGCAGTCTGCCCCTGCGCGGCCACAAGCACACCATCTACGACGGCGGCGTGCGCCTGCCCACGGCGATCCACTGGCCCAGAGGCGGGCTGGTCGGCGGCCGGAAATGGGACGGCCTCTGCGGTGCGCTCGACATGTTTCCCACGCTCATGGCGATGACCGGCTCGGCCATGCCACCGACGCGCCCGCTCGACGGCAGGAACATCTGGCCCGCCCTGCGCGAGAGTCAGCCAAGCCCCGTCGATAGCTACTACTGGGTCTGGCGCGGCCAGGACGCGATCCGCACCGACCAGTGGAAGCTCCACCGCTTCTTCGATCGCTTCGAACTCTACGACATCAGCAAAGACGAGACCGAGTCCAGCAACGTCGCCGCTGCACACCCCGACGTGGTGAAATCTCTCACCGCCAAGATGGACGCCTGGGCCGGCTCGCTTGGCGTCGCGCTCACCCACCAAGCGGCACCGGCGAAGTACCACGCCCCCGCCGCGCCGGAGGGCGAGGTCCTCGCGGTGACCGTTACCGTCACGGACAAGGCCAAGCCGGGCGACCGTCTGGCCATTCCCGTGGCCAATTGGAGCGGCACGCAATACGCCACCGACTGGATCGAATTCGACATCGCCTTTTCCCCCGGCACGCCCGCACGACATCCGTGGTTCTCGACACTCGAAGGCAACAACTCCAAGCCCTTCGGCCCGCTCTTCAAGCGCGGCGACGGCGTGGACCAGTTCGGGCGCGACCAGACCACCGGCCCGGGCATCGCCGACGGCAAGAGCGTGTGGGAACACCGCATCATCGGCCTGTCGAGCACCGCGCCAGGTCCGCTCGGCAAACACGGCGTCGTCTTCAACGGCGGCAAACCCGGCACGTACACGATCTACCTCGACAACCTCCGCGTCCGCCACGGCGACGGCAGCGCGACCCTGCTCTGGACCAGCGGCAAGGACACCAAGACCACCAGGTTCACGGCGGACGAGAAGTTCAAAGAACTCCGAGTCCGCGCCGTGCCGGTTGCCGAAGCGACCAAGTAATCACCGGCATCCACGTCCCATGATGAAACGAATCTCTGGAGCTCGTTTGAAGGACCCGGAGCGCGCCTGCGTCGTGCGAGACCAGCCGCGCTCCATTTTCAAACCGACGCCTACTCTTCAAATCCCGACTGCCCGAGCAGAGAATCCGCTAGACCACCGCATGGAATGAAACCCTCTCTCCTGGAAACCGCAGGCCACCCGCACGTTGCGAAGCGGGATGGCGTCACGCAGATGGCGTTCCTCACTGATCTCAAGATCCCATGAAAACCGTCCCTTCTCTCGTTGCTGCAGCGTGCCTCCTCTCCGGTCACGTCGCTGCCGCTGCGGCACAAACACCCCGGGCACAACGCGAGAACCGGCCTGACATCCCTGAAGTCGCCCGGCCGGAGGCGATCTGCTTCAGCTACTACACCGTGAACCACGGGGTGCTCAAGCTCACCGCCCAGCTCTATCCGCTCCAGGATGGCGAGAGCCGGGAAGCGCGTCTGCAGGTCAAGGATGGCGATGGCTGGAAGGCCCTCGCCACCACCCGCGTCACGGAGGAGCCCTACAACAACTACCGCCAGGACAAGACCTGGACCGCGCATTTCCGGGTGGAAAAGTGGGACGAGAGCCGCACGGTGCCTTATCGTGTGACGGCGCTGGGTGGCGTGGCAGCCTACGAGGGCACCATTCGCGCCAATCCCAGCGGCAAACGCGAGATCGTCGTGGCGGCCTTCACCGGCAACTCGAACCAGGACCGGCGGCTCAAGCCCGATCTCATCGCCAATCTCAAGGCCCAAGACCCCGACCTGCTCTTCTTCTCCGGCGACCAGGTGTATGACCACACAGATCATCTGGGCGCCTGGCTGCTGTTTGGCCGCCAGTTCGGCGAGATCATCAAAGACCGCCCGATGATCAGCATCCCGGACGACCACGACGTCGGCCAGGCGAACCTCTGGGGCGCGGGGGGCAAGGTCTCCACCAGCTCGGCCGGGGACGACGGCGGCTACTTCATGCCGGTCGAGTATGTGAAGGCTGTCGAGCGCGCGCAGACCTGGCATCTGCCCGACCCCGTGGACCCCGCGCCCATCCAGCGCGGCCTGGGCGTCTATTTCACGGCGCTGAACTGGGGCGGCGTGAGCTTCGCGATTCTGGAAGATCGCAAGTTCAAGACCGGCCCGAACGGTCCGCTCCAGCTCAAACCCGAGTTCGCGCCGCGCCCGGACTGGGTGACGAACGCCAGCTACGATCCCAAGGCGCTGGATCTTCCTGGCCTGGAACTGCTGGGGGCGCGGCAGGAGCAGTTCCTCAAGCCGTGGGGCGAGGACTGGGCAGGGGCGGACTTCAAGGTGGTGCTCTCCCAGACCATCTTCAGCTATGCGACGCACATTTCGCAGGGCAACCGGCTGCTGGCCGATCTGGATTCGAACGGTTGGCCGCAGTCTGGCCGGCAACGCGCGCTGGATTTGATGCGCCGGTGCTTTGCGTTTCATATCAGCGGCGACCAGCATCTCGGCTGTGTGGCGCAGTATGGTCTCGACGACTGGCGGGATTCCAGTGTCGCCTTCTGCGTGCCGTCCATTGTGAACTACTATCCACGCAAATGGCTGCCACTCGGCAGGCCCGCCCGCGCCGTGGAGGGCCCGCTCCCCAACCTCGGCGACTACACCGAGGGTTTCGGGAACAAGCTCACGATGTTGACCTACGCCAACCCGACGGCCTTTCCCGCGCCGCTGACGAATCTCGCCGCCAGCGCCAGCGGTCATGGCCTCGTCCGGTTCGACAAAATGACGCGGAAGATCACCATCGAATGCTGGCCGCGCGGGGTGGACGTGACCCAGCCGGGCGCGAAACAGTATCCCGGCTGGCCGATCACGATTGATCAATTGGACAACTACGGACGCGCGCCTGTGGCCTGGTTGCCCGAAGTCGAGGCTCCGTCCGGCATCCCCACGCCGGTGGTGCAGGTGGTGGATGAGCGCAGCGGCGAGGTGGTTTATACCCTGCGCGCGAAGACGCCGCGCTTCCGGCCGTGGGTCTTCGCCGAGGGCAGTTACACTGTCAGAATCGGGGAACCGCCGCATCATGTCATCCAGCTCACGGGCCAACGCAGTCGCCAGCCATGAACCCATGAAACCTCGTGGCACGCTCCTGCTCGTCCTATGCATGACCTGGTGTGTCTCGGCGCTCGCGCAGGCCAGGCCCAATGTGGTCATCTTCCTCGCGGACGATGCGGGGTGGGGCGACTACAGCCACTCGGGCAACACCCAGGTGCGCACGCCGCACATCGATTCCCTCGCGCGCAGCGGCGTGTCGCTGGATCGCTTCTTCGTCCAGCCCTGTGCGCACCCACGCGCGCGGAGTTCCTCACCGGGCTTGTCAGTGGGCGGTCACAACCAGCCACGAGTGGGCGGATCAAAACCAGCCATGTTGAGGTGAGGTAACCGTTGCGTGGAGAGCCCGAATCGGGCTCCTCGCGGCGGTGAACCAACTCAAGATGGATCTGCAACAATCGATAGCTGCCCTCAGTGAGCGAGGCTGGTCGCAGCGCCGGATCGCGCGGGAGCTTGCCCAGGTTTCGCACTTTGGGGGCGTTTTGAGGTTTTTTCGTAAGCGGTAAACGGAGCACATCTGTTCGGAGTGGGAACCGGCGTGCGAGGATGGCTGGGTGAACCAGGAACGGAACCGACATCGGAAGGCAGGCGTTTCGGCGGCGGATCGGGAGCAGTGGGTGCGTCGGTATCGGGAAGGAGACCTTGGGCTGAAGCGCTTCGCCGAACGCCACGGCCTGCGCGCCGCGCAACTCCATTATTGGATCTACGGCGCGCGTCGGCCCACCGCCGCGGGGCGCGCCCCCGCCGCTGCGGCATCGCCGACTCCGGGGTTCCGCGAGGTCCTGCTTTCCCCTCCCGCATCCGCGCCGTGGGGCGCGCAGATCACTTGGCCCGACGGTCTTGGCGTGCAGGTCGTGTCACCGGTCACTTCAAAAGGGACCACCCTGGGTCGAAACTGGTCCCTTTTGG
>CAZHUS010000047.1:0-57271 GCA_964535555.1 uncultured Verrucomicrobiota bacterium | reverse complement strand
TTACGGTGGCGTGGACACGATGGTCCGATGCGGTCCCAAGGGGGGAACCTCAGTCCGGTGTCCGCCAATTCCAGTACACCACAGTCGTGGCGCGTTCGCCTTTGCGGACGTGCCCGCCAAGGCGCGCGGCTTGGCGGTACGTGATCCAATAGCGCGAGGTGTACGCGGCGCAGCCGAGGACCAACAGGTTGATCCCGCGATACTCCTTGCCGCTGGTAAGGCTCTTGGGCAAGCCCGTGGCCCACGTCTTGTGCCAGGGCACCTGCCCGGCGTCCAGTTGGCTCAAAATGCGGTTGGTAACGGTTTCATAGATGTTCATATGCTTTTCCTCCTTGGGTTGTTTTCCCCCGGTTTCCCCCAGAGACATCCGCCTGGCGGGCGGGGTGTTTTCACTTCCGTCTGAAACACCCGCCTGCCAGGCGAGGCTTCCCCCAAGTCACACTGCCGGCCCACAGGGCCGACCGCTCAAGGCCCGGTGGAGTCGGGAGGGGGCAAAGCGCAGGCGCCGGCCAAAGCAGGGCGTGACAACTCCGGTTGGCGCGACGTGCGCCGGCGCCGGAGCGGACCCGGACGCGAAGCCCAAGGACAGTGCCCGACCGCAGGGAGGGACGATTCAAGTGGGTGGAGTCGGAGGGCGCAGAGCGGAGGGGACCGGACGAAGCAAGGCGTGACAACTCCGGTTGGCGCACGTTGCCCGGTCCCCGGAGCGTCCCGCCGCGGAGCCCGGAAACACGACTCGCCCGTTGGGGCGAGACCTCGGCTCCGTCCAACGAACGCCTCGCCCTCAGGCGAGACCACTGGCCCTCAGGCGTCCTTCAAAACGCTGTGTCCCGCTGCGGGACAGCCCATTGTTCAGACGTCTGAACAACGGGCGCGGGCATCTTGGCCAGTTCCAACCGCACGGACTTGGAGCCATGTTCGGACGTCCGAACATCGGCCAGGACGTCCGGGTCCAGCTCAAGGAGGCGCAGGGTTTGGTGGACGTTCGCCAGGGACTCGCCCACGCGTTGGGCGAGGTCGCGTTGGGTCAGGACGAATTCGGTCATCCGGCAATCGGTTGGCAGCCTCCAGAATGCCGTGTCCTACGCGGGATGCCCCATTGTTCAGACGTCCGAACAACGGGCGCGGGCATCTTGCTCGGTTCCAGCCGCACGGACTTGGAGCCATGTTCGGACGTCCGAACATCGGCCAGGACGTCCGGGGCCAGATCGAGGAGGCGCAAGGTCTGGTTGACGTTCGCCAGGGACTTGCCCACGCGTTGGGCAAGGTCGCGTTGGGTCAAGACGAATTCGGTCATCCAGCAATCAGGTGGGAGCCTCCAGAACGCCGTATCCCCCTCGGGACAGCCCATTGTTCAGACGTCTGAACAGAGGGCCTGGGCTTTGGGCTCGTTCAAGCGTGGCGAGCCAGGGCCTCGGTCAGGACGGCCCTGATCCGTTCCGGAGTGAGTTCTCCCTCTTTGACGCGGACGGTTACCGTTGCGTGAGACAGCGCGATGCTGGCCGTCGTTTGTCGCGATGGTCCACCCTTGGCGTGGTCCTTGGCAGTCCTCGCCTCTCGGGCGGTCACCTTCCCCGCCTTCATCTGCTCCCATAGGTCTCGCTGGGCCTCGGGCTCGGGCACCTTGGCTAGTTCCAACAGCGCGGACTTGGAGGCGTGTTCAGACGTCTGAACATCGGCCAAGACGTCCGGGGCCAGATCGAGGAGGCGCAAGGTCTGGTTGACGTTCGCCAGGGACTTGCCCACCCGCTGGGCAAGGTCGCGCTGGGTGAGGTTGAACTCCGCCATCAGTCGTTGGTAGGCCCGGGCGACTTCCACCGGTTGCAGGTCCTGGCGCTGGAGGTTCTCGACGAGTTGGAGGGCCAGGCGCGACTGCTCGGCCACCGTCCGCACGATGCATGGCACCGTCTTCCACTGCAGATTGCGACAAGCCGTAAACCGCCGCTCCCCTGCCAGGATGCGATAGCGGCCGGCTTCGACCGGTTCGACGATGATCGGCTGCAAGAGGCCGTGCGTGCCGATGGAAGACTCCAGTTCCTGGAGGTTTCCCAAGTCCTTGCGGGGCTGGTCGGGGTCGGGATCCAACAAGGCCAGCGGAATGGTGACCAGCCGTGGTTCCTGGCCCCCGGTCAGAGCCAACGGCACCGCCGTCGTGCCTGAGGCTTTGCGGAGCATGAGGTCTTTCAGTGCGGAGCCCATAGCGTCAGTACCTCCTGGGTAAGTTGTTGATATTCCTTGGCGGCACGGCTGTGTCGCGCATACGCGGTCACATCGCGCGGTTGGTCCTCGGTCTGGGCGCGGTTGAGCACCTCGCACCGGGCGATCCGGGTCTCGAGCAACTGCTCCCGCAACGGCTCCAGCGCGCGTTCCACCATGTCGTTGGTGACCGTCGCCCGGGCCATCACCATCGTCAGCAGGATGCGATAGTCCCAACCGCTGCCACTGCGTTTGATGGTGTGCAGGATCCCGAGCAGATCGGCCAACCCCCGCAGGGCGTAGCCCGAGGGCTGGGTGGGGACCAGGAAATGGCTCGCCGCCACCATCGCGTTCACCGGCAGCACCCCGAGCGTTGGCTGGCAGTCAATGAGCGCGTACTCGAAGCCCGTCAGGCCTTCGAGGCTGTGCTGCAGCCGTTGCTCCCGGAAATGCCGGGTGTGCAGCAGCGTATCCGCGCGCGAGAGGCTCAACGCCGCGGGCGCCAACCGCAATCCGGGCACCGAGGTATCCGTGAGCACGCCGGCAATCGAGCCCGACTCCGACAGCAGCACATCGCCAATGGTGCGCCCCTCGAAGCGCTCGGGATCGAGGCCCAACCCAACCGTGGCGTGCGCCTGGGGGTCGAGGTCAATCAGCAGCGTGGTGTGCCCCGCGCGCGCGAGGCCTGCCGCGAGGTTGACGGCCGTGGTGGTCTTTCCCACACCGCCCTTCTGGTTGATGATCGCAATCGTCCTCATGGCCGGACCTCCGGACCTGATGTCTCCGCCACGCCGGGGGCGGTGGTTCCGAAACGCTGCGGGTTGAGGCGTTCGTCCCATTGCCAGAAGTCCAGCACGGGACACTGCGGGTGGTTGTGGAAGAACTCGGCGAACCCCGCCAACCGGCTCGCCTCACCGTCGAACCGCACGAGCGTCTCGGCCGAGAACAGGAACAGCCCACCGGTCATGGAATGGCGCAACCGTTTGCGCTCGGCGACAAACGCCGCGTAAGCCTCTGGGTGGCTCTCCTGCACGCGCAGTTCGGTCGCCCGGACGTACTCCCGCCACCGGTCGCGGAACGCGGCCTGGTGAGCCTCCCGTGCCCTCCCAAGGGCCGCCTTGCCGCGAGCCGAGGCCTCCCGTTGGAGCAGGCGCAGGAACTCGCCGCCATGGAGCACCAGAGCGAAGGAGAGGTTCGGCTTCGCCCGGCTGTCGCCCCGGTGCTTCTCGCGCATGAACTGGCCGAAGCGTCCGCCCCACTCCGGCACCCGCTGGCGGTCCTGGTCCAGGCGTTGGAGCCGATCGAGGAACTGCGCCGCCGTCGTGACGTCCTTGGGGAACGGCTCAGTGCCCGCATCGCCTTTCAGGCCATGGTAGCCGGCGTAGTAGTGGCTGGCGAAGTCCCGGCCCTGACGCAACGCCGGGTCGGCGGCAACCGCCGACTCCGGGCGGGGCCAATCCTGCTCGATGGCCCGGCGCAACAACCCAAGCCGGTTCCGGCTGCTGTTCCGCATCGGCAACCAGTCAATCTGACGTCGGATGACCTCCAGCGAGTGCTTTCGCGCCAGGCGTTGGGCGGTGGGTAAATCGAACCCCGCTTTCACCAGCGCCTCGACCGCAGCAGCAGCCGGTGGTTCGCTCGTTGGCTCCGGCACCGTTGCTGTTGCTTCAAGAGTTTTAAGATCTGTTTTAATACTTATACCGTTCACCTTTTTGTACTCCTCCCCGTTCACCTTTTTGTACTGGTTCCGTTCACCTTTTTGTACCGGTCCCCCTCCGTTCACCTTTTTGTACTGGTCCCCCTCGGCCACGGCGGCCACGACACCCGCGGACCCCGTCACCGCCTCGACTTTCCTGGCTTCTCCGGCCCACCGGATGGCGTACGTCGCCGTCCGGCTGGCCTGCCCGGCCGCCGGGTCGAAGCACCCGTTGTCCACCGGCACGATGTAGCCTTGCGCCACCGCTTCCTGCACCGCCGCGTGGACGTGCGCTCGCGACGTGTTCGTCAGCCGGCTCAGGGCCGTGATGGACAGGCTCACCGGCACCTTCCGCTCGCCACCCGGCCCCCATTGGATGCTGTAGAACAACAACGCGCCGACCACCCGGATGACCGCGAGCCGTTCCCGTCGGAGCAGGACGTCGAAGAAGGCGTTGGGGATGTTCTTGCGAGCGGCCTTGGGCCGGCGTGGGCCTGCACCACCGTGCGGGTCCGGCAGGAAGGCCGCCTCCGGGTAGTAGAACCCGCGAAACGCCCCGGGCGAATCGGTGTAATCGCCCTCCCGATCCCAGCACAACTCGTAAAGCCCACTGCGGCCCGGTCGGCCGGACGCGTCCCGGCGTGGCGCCTCGACCCGGCGCACGCACCCATGTCTGATGGCGTCCGCCAGCGCCTTCCGGATGTCCCCGCGCGAGATCCCGGTCTGCGTGATAAGTTCGCGGTAGGTGAACCGGAGCTGTTCGCGGGTCGGGTTGCCCTCGGTGTCCACCCAGCCGAGCACCTTGCGCAACATGTAGCCCACGAGCCGGACGCACCCGCGCTGGCAGTGGGGAATGACCACCGTGAAGTACTGGAGCGGCGTGAAGGTGACGTTCGCCCAGAAGTCGGGGAAGCCATGGAAACTCGTGGCCTGGATCACCTCGCCAGTCACAGTCAGAGCTCCTTGGGCAAGACCGACACGGTGTGCGGCTCCGTCGCCGGCGGCAGCGGACGTCCATTGCGCGCGGCGTGATCGCGCACGATCTGATTGATGCAAAAACTCCGGTCGCGGTCCTGCCTTTCGGCGACCTCGCGCAGGTAATTCAGCACGGGGATTTCGAGAGTGACACCGGTGGACCGGGTCTGGCGTTTGCGTCGGCCGCTCATGGTCGGGTTCCTCCTTCTATCTCTGGCCTAACACGTTTCGCCTTGTCATGACAAGGGGTCATCGGCGAGGGGCGAGTGACCACGACAAGATTGCGCATATCGAGGGAATCATCCGCGCGAGACCGGTGACGGGTTTCGCGTATTTCGCGCTTCCACGCCGTTCCGCCCTGGTCGGGTCGGGGGCCGGTGGTGTACGACGATGGTCAGCAAGCGCCGATGTTGGGGCGCGAGGTTTGACGTCCATGCTACATGTCCGGGCGTCAGCGAGACGAGGCGTCCGCACCCGCCAAGCCTGCCCACCAGCAGGTCAAGGGGACCGTTTTACCAGCGGTCACGCGGACGATCCGTAGAGCGTGGTGCATCGAGAGATGCTCGCCACGTTCGAGGGAGGCTTTCGGAAGTAATCCCTGGCCAGCGGCCAGGCGTAATCTCCGGACTCTATCCCATGCAGGCCCACGTCGGGAAGACGGGCGAACGGGACATCCTCGGCGGCGCGTGAGCGCGTCGCCCGAGCCGTGCGGTTCAAAGCGGGTGCGGGCAGCAAACGCCCAAATCCCCCGGTGGGACTCCAGGACCAAAGCCTTCGGGCTGATCGGGTGCAAGACTCGTCAGGTCCGTTTAACACCAGCCCGCGTCGGGAGCCCTCAGGATGGCGACATCCGGGGTCGGAGGCGGACACCTCCGAGGCGTGGCGTGAAAAGCGCGCGCCGTGAACAGCTCAACGATGAACGGGGCGTCAAGCCCTTGCGGGTCAGCGCAGTCGGAGACGGTGCCGGACCGGGAACTGAGCGTCAGGATGGGTAAGGGGGAGCTTCTGTATTCTATCCCCTGAAATCGTTCCGCCAGCGCGGGACGGAAACTGTGGCGGGGCGGGAGCCCTGCACATACCTGGCGTCGAATGGGCCTCAGCGGGAGGCCCGACCAACGTGACCGACTGGGTGAAGAATCGTACTAACCGTGGAGGGAGTGCAGCCGCCGGCGTGGTAACCGGTGCCTGACGTTGTCCGTCAGGTGCTTCAAACGCTGCACTTCGGGAGAGTGTTTCCAGTAGAAGCCGGCCGCGAGGCTGGGTGCAACCTGGGCAAGGCAGTCCAGGGGGCATGTGCGTGCTGACGGGTGGTGCCGGGCACGAATGCACCGACGAAAGAAACGACGGGTTCATCTCGTCTCGCTGACCGTCCGCGCTTCAACGCGCGGCGGTGCGAACCTCCAGGGACATGTCACCGGGCGGGGTGCGGCCGGAAGGTCGCATCCTGTCCGGGGGACGGGAGGGTTTTGCCGTACGCGGTCCCATTCCTCGTGCGGTCCAGGTGCAGGAACAGGCGCAACCTCTATGAGGTAGCCACTGCTCCACTGGCGGAATACAGCGCGCGGCGACGGGCACGCATCACGCGGGCAACGGTCGGATTCCGCCAACACGCCGCGCCGCAGGGCAACGAACAGGTTTTGAGGCGAACGGTCCGCGCGTTCCTGGCAACGGGAAGGCGAGGGGCAACGTCAGCGAAGGTTTTGCGCTTTGGGGAGATTGTGCCGTAAACAATCCCCATTCCTCGATGCGCCCGCCCAGGGTGATCGGCGTGGTTCACGTCGCAGTTCGCGTCGCACCATTGCCGCGCCACGGCCGGGTGTGCTAGACTGAAGCCGTTGTGAACGATTGCCTGCGAGCCGTGAATCATGGTTGAAGTCACCGTCAAACTGCCGGACAAGCTGGCGTTGTCCTTCGGCGGGACGCCGGATGTCCGTGAGCGCCGGGTGCTTGAGAACATCGCCATCGAGGAATACCGCGCCGGACGCCTGTCCCAGCGTCAAGTCGGCGACCTCCTGGGACTCGACTACTGGCAGACCGAACGGTTCCTGACGGACCGGAAGGTGTCGCAGAACTATTCGCTCGACGATCTCCACGCCGACCGCAGCACGCTGCACGAGATCCTGGGACGCCCGTGAGCGTCGTCGTTTCCGACACCTCGCCACTGCATTACCTGGTCCTTTGCGAGGCAACCTCGATCCTGCCGGTTCTCTTCGACTCCGTGCTGTTGCCGCCCGCGGTCTGGGTCGAACTTCAGCACCCGCACGCACCGGTCGCGATGCGTGCCTGGTCGAAAGACCTGCCGCCTTGGGTGACGGTTCGCGCGCCCAGTTCCGTGGACTCCACGTTGGACGTGGACGAAGGGGAACGAGAAGCGATCTGCCTGGCCCGCGAGATCGGCGCGACGGCGATCCCGATGGACGACCGCAAAGGAAGGCTCGCTGCGGCACGCTGCGGACTGCGGGTAACCGGAACGCTCGGCCTGTTGGAGGCGGCGGCCGCGCGCGGTTTGCTCAATCTCCCTGAAGTCCTGAGCCGACTCGCCGGCACCAACGCACGCCTGGATCAAGACCTGGTCCGGGAGATTCTCGCGCGCGCTGCCGGCCGGGGGATTCCGCGCGATCCGGGACAGCCGCGTTGAACGGGGCGGCGGCGCGTAGGACCGCCTGAGAGCGCGGGGTGAGGGCGCGGGAAGCGGAACTCCCCGCCAGGAGTGGTTCGTGATTTGGGGGAGGGTGGCTGCCCGATGTACCGGTGTGAAGCGACGAGTGTCGAGGGATTCATCCAGCAACTGGCGGTTGGGTACATCGCGCGCGGCTACTGGTTTTATGTCGCCTGCCGCATCCCGGCCGGCAAGGACCCGCACGCTGTGGACGCCAAGCTCATCGAGCGCTACGGCCTCGACCTGTCCCGCTGGTCCCGTGCCCGCCGGCGCCGCCAGGGCGAGGCGGACGTCCAATACCTCCGCTACCGCCGGTTCTTCGTCCTCATCGCGACCGCCGGGAGGCACCCGTTCTTCGAGCACGAGCCCGATTTCCGCGACATCCGCGAAAGCCCGATCCACCTTGCCGGCTACAGCATCGGTTGCCGGCCCGGTCACGACGGCCGCCGTCATGCCTCGGTCCGCCTGGCCGACCACACCGTCCAGCGCCTGCGCCATCGTCTCAACCGGCTGGCGCTGCACCCCGACGTCGAGAAGCCGACCACCGCCTTCCGTGCGCTCCGATTCGCCGCGTACGCACCCGTCTGCCGGCAACTGCTCAAGCTGCTCTGGTGGGTGAACGGTCGCCGCCGGACCGCCGGACTGGAACTGGTGCCGTTCTCCGTGCTCAATCTCCGGCGACGCCCGGTATCACCGTTTGCGCCGCCAGCCACTTCGTCAGCGCCGGCTGAACCCGTCCTGGTCAACCTCCTCGCCGGACACGACACCTCGCGCGGCATTCCTTAAGGGACGGCCCCGGCGCCAGCGAGGAGGGTCAAGGTGGAGCCGCGGTCAACGCCGCCAAAGGTTCGGCGGACAACCTTGACGCCCGCAGCGCGCCGTACAATCGCCGCCCGGAATGCCGCGCTGTTGTGAACTTGGAAGTCCGGTTCCATCTGCCGCGTCCGGAACGTCAAGCGATCGGGCGGTTCGCTGGAGCGGCGGAGACGATTCCATGCCTTTCCCAGCCGCTGTGCCAGGCCGGGCGACCGTCTGGTTTGCTCACGGCGCTGTCGCCGCCCCCGGTCCCGGGCGAGGGGGGAACCTCGGAATGTCCCTTGCACCAGGCGTCCGAGTTGTGCTAGCATTGATAGCATGACCGAGCACTGAGGGGATATGCCACAACTGATCGTCAGACAAATCGAAGCGCAAGTCGTCAAGAAGCTCAAAGCACAAGCGGGCGCCCACGGCGTCTCGATGGAGGAGGAGCACCGGCGCATCCTGCGTGAAGCCCTCCTGGGCAAGGCGGTCAAGCGGCCTTCCTTCAAGGACGCCTTGCTCGCCATCCCGAACGTCGGTGAGGACCAGGATTTCGCTCGAGGCCCGCAGATGGGCCGCCCGATTGCGCTATGAGCGGCTTCCTGCTCGACACCAACGTCCTGAGCGAACTGCGAAAGCAGAACCGCTGTGACGCCGGGGTGCGCAAGTGGTTGGCGGAAACCGCCGCCGAGGATCTGTTCGTCAGCGTACTTGTCCTGGGGGAAATCCGGCAGGGGATCGAGCGCGTTCGCTTGCGGGACCGGTCCCAAGCGCAAATCTTGGAGAAGTGGCTTCGCTGGATCTCGACCGAGTTCGCCGACCGGCTGCTGCCCGTGAACGAGAAGGTGGCCGACCAGTGGGGCCGCCTGGGCGTGCAGCAACCGGTCCCATTGCTGGACGCCCTCCTGGCCGCGACGGCGCTGGTTCACGACCTGACTTTGGTCACCCGCAACGTGGACGACGTGGCCCGCACGCAAGTCAAGGTGTTCAATCCATTCTCGGGCCCATGGTCTGGGAATCGCGAGTTGCTTAAGACCGGCCAGCACCTACTGCGCGGAGTCATGTAGTGGCCCGTGGGCCAGGGCGCTTGCTGACGCCCACACTCGGGCGATGCCGTGCCCCGATTCCTCAAGGGACGGCCCCGGCACCAGCGAGGAGGGTCAAGGTGGAGCCGCGGCCAACGCCGCTACAGGTTCGGCGGAAAACCTTGGCGCCCGCAGCGCGCCGCACAATCGCCGCTGGGAATGCCGCGCCGTGGAACCTCGACTGGCAGCCCTTAAGCCTTGTGTGGCAATGAGTTCGAGTGGAAGCCCATGAAAAGGACGATCCCCCGCCGCCGAACTGTGCGCGGTGCTGTCCGCTGCCTCGAGTTCCTGGGCAAGACTGCATTGCGCGATCACAGGGAACCGGCAGACATACGGCACCGGTGCATCGTGCAGCAATGACGGCAGGTTGGCTGAGTTCTGCTCCCCGACACGGAGCATCGAGCCGACGGTCTGCCGGATGAACGGCCCCATCTGCGGCCAAGTGATCCGATGCATCCCGATGGCGTTGATGCCCTGGGGAATCGCCACCTGATGCGACCGGGCGACAAACTCACCGCCATCAATCACGTCGGTGACCCTGTGGATGGTCAAGACCAGATGGGTTCGGCCATCCCGGACCATCGCCGCAATCGGGTCGGGGCCAGGGTAACTCGGCCAGGCAACGCCGCTGTGGTGGAAGTTACAGAACCCCAGAGACGGGTAGGTGATCAAGGCCGTGGGAATCTTCTGGCCGAACGTCGCCATCAGGCAGAGCTGCGGCTGCCAATCATCGAGGTACGTCCCGAGAAACCCCGGCGACTTCACACGACCGGTGAACACGGGCAGTCCACGGGCAACGGCGAAGCACGGCACCAGCAACTCATCGTCGCGACTGTGCGGGTACTGCCACAGCCGTTTACGGGCGTTGGTGAACGGCTGGGTTGGATCGTCGGTCGCAACGCCGACCACCTTGACGCGGTTGGCGAGAGGGCCTTCGAGCAGTTCCTTCAGGACATGGTACCCGCCCATGAAGCTCCCGAAGACGGCCACGCGGGTGGTCGCCTGTGGGGTGTTGGCGTGGTAGATGGGGGGCGTGTCGCGGAGAATCCAAGATTCCCGCGCCGGCAGTGTCAGCGTCGCATTCATGTTCGCCTTCGGTTTCAGCGAGCCACGAACCGCGGCACAAAAAGGGCGTGACCCAATCACACCCTCAGCGGAGGCACGGCGAAGCGCCCATCGAGAAAGTGCGTCAAGCCACGCCCAAGGAGGGCGCAGCATTGCCGGCAGGGTCTCTCGATAGAAAATTCGCCGTTTTCCGCCGAGACCGCAGCCGTAACTGCGCAAATCGTTATGTCGCGTAGATGTGGTCCCGGATCGGCAGCGGATCAAGTAGATTCTGATCTGAGCGGGAATCGGGTAGCTTCAGCGGCGGCTCTCGCACCCCTGGTCCGGCCGTCCACGGAATGGACGGCTGACGGACCCCCGGGGACCACCCAACCTCCCGTCCATCGTGGAAGCAACCGCGGTTCAACCTGGCCGCGCGTTGCCCACGAGGACGGTTTCTATCCGGCGACGGCGGCGTTTCATGGCGTAGAATGTAGTTAAAACGTCGTCAAGATGTCGTAGAACGCGCGTTTCTGCAATAATCGCTAGCAAATCGCGAGAGTAATCATGTTACCCGATAACATCCAGCATGACCCAACAGCCGACCGACAGGGAGAAACTGCGTGGGAACATGGCCAGTTCCAAGTGCCGCGGCTTCAGTTGGGCTCACTTGTGAACATTGAGCTCGTGCCGTGGTACACCCGTGGCGAACGCGCGAGCAGCACCGATGGCCCCCGGCCCGGTCAGAGCTCAGTACTCCTCCGGCAGCAAGACGATCGTCAGATCCCTCGATGCCTCCGTGATGACGTAAAGCCGCTGTCCGCTGCGGCTCGGATACACCGACACCAAACGGCCGCCGTGGCGCAAGGCCTCCTCGTTCTGTTGCCGGTCAGGCGCCTGCAGGAGGCCCCAGTCGCCGCGGGCGTGACGGGCGACCGCCCGAAACAGCTCCTCCGGGGGCAGCGCATCTGCCGCCTTGGGCGTGACGCAAAGCCGCCCGAGGGCGAATCGGGACGCGTGCGTCACCCGCAGTTCGAGGACCAGGTCGGCGGGACCGGCGGGCAGAAGTTGGGTCAGGTCGGTGTCGGACTGGCCTCGCAGGCGGAAACCGAACTCGTCCAGCGACAGCGGCGGAACGCCCTGCCGGGCGGCCTGGTGCCGGTGAATGAGGTGAAGCGGATCGGGGCTGGGATTCATCGCTGACTTCTTGAGACTGTAGATGTCCTATACCACGGATTGGTGATCCAAAGCAAAACCCCGTTTCGGATCGAGGGACGGCGTCGCCGACCGTAGCCGCGAGTCAGCGGCGGGAAAGCATAGTGCCGCGGAGTCATTGAACTTGTCGTCGTGCAGTCGGCCGGCCCGCCAGGGGAAGGCCACCTGTCCCAGTGTTGACTGCCACGCATCACCGGCGACGCGTGGCGCGCAGACCAACTCCCTTCCGCCGACCTCACCGCTGCCAGAGCGCCCCGGGTAAAGAGCACTTGGTGGATGCGGCGCCTGGACCGGTGGGGCCGGTCTCCGCGATTGACCGTGAAGCGACACGGTGGGACTTGATCCGACAGGATCGGCTCGCGAACCGGGATGGCGGTGGGCAACACCTTGCCATTCCAGCGGATGGAGAAGAAGGATTCAGCGGTGCCCCCGACCTCCGAACCCAACGACTGCTTCAGGCGCAGGCCGGTCGTCCACGGCACGCGTGGGACCGTCGGTGTGCGCAAACGCTGTTCCATCTCTCCCTCAGTCGGGTCCCGCCAGCTCGACCGAACAGCACCCACACCGATTTCCTTCCGGCCACCGTACGCGACCGTCGGAGGAACCGGACGGTTGGCGCAGGAAGCGGCGGGGGCGGGGGATTCGGTCCGGTCCGTGGGATGGCCACTTGGTCAAGTCGAGGGCTGTCCCGGTGTGATCCGATCATCGGGGCGCCGCGTCGAGGGCGTTGCGCGTTAGCAGCCGCACGCTGCACGGCAGGCAGAAAGGGGAGGACTTCGTCCGTGGGGCCGTTGTCACCCGGTATTGTCACCCGCCGGGAAACCATGGGGGTGCTGCGGTCCACTCCGGTCCCGAGGCCAACCGGGCTCAACTGAATGTCGAACGGGTTGGGTCCCGTGCAGTCTGCCTCATGGCCGATGGGGGCAGAACCGGGGAAACGATTCCGGAGGCCGTTGGGTCAGCGGCGACAACAGCGCCGTGGTTAGTGGGGAGCCCAACCGCGGAGGTGGGCCATGCCTTCGCGGACCGCGTCCGCAAGGATGGCCAGACACTCGGCCACCGCCGAGGGCTTGCCAGGCAGGTTCACGATAAGCGTGCGTCCCCGGGTTCCCGCGGTGGCCCGGGACAGGATGGCGGTCCGAACCCTCGCAAAAGACAGCGCGCGCATCAGCTCGCCAAAGCCGGGCAGTTCCTTTTCCAGCACCGCCCGGGTGGCCTCCGGTGTCACATCGCGCGGGCTGATCCCGGTGCCACCGGTCGTGACGACCAGCGCGCAGTCGAACACATCCGCGAACTCCCGGAGCTTCGCGGTGATCAACCCCGGCTCGTCCGGGACGACCGCGGCGACGAACTCCACCGTCCCGCCGAACACGTTGCGCAGGTGTCGTTCGATCTCCGGACCGCTCGCATCGGTGTAGATGCCGGCGCTGGCCCTGTCGCTGACCGTGAGGCGTCCGATTTTCATGTCTTGGTCTTCTCCCGAACGCGCAATCCCTCGATGCTCATGGTCTTGTCGACGGCCTTGCACATGTCGTACAGCGTGAGTGCGGCGACCCCGGCGCCGGTGAGGGCCTCCATCTCAACCCCCGTCTGGGCGGTGGTCTCCGCCACGCAGGTCACCTCGATCCCGTCCCGCCGGACCTCGAAATAGACCTCCACGTGGCCAAGCGGCACGGGATGGCACAGGGGGATCAAGTCCGCGGTGCGCTTCGCCGCCTGAATGCCGGCGATCTGCGCCACGGTCAGCACATCGCCCTTCGGCAGGGCCCGCCGCTTCAACGCGCGGATCGTCGCCGGCGCGCAGACGAGGCGGGCTGCGGCCACGGCGCGACGGCGCTGGACCGGCTTGCCGCCCACGTTGACCATCCTGGCGCCGCCCGCCGTATCGAGGTGGGAGAAGCGTGTGTTGGGCATCAAACCTCCGGGGAAGTGTCCAGGAACTCGACCCGACTCCCCCCTGAGCGGCTGTCCGAGGCGCCGCTGACACGCACCAGCGCGTTGGCCGAGGCGAGCGCGGTGAGGTCGCCGGAGCTCCGCCAGCGCAGGGGCGAGACCAGCGCCCGCCCGTCCTGCAGGCGCCAGGTGGCCGGCCAGAAGACCTCGGTTGACTCCACCGCGCCGGGGATATCCGCGCCCTGAAAGCCGGTCTGGAAGGTGCGGGGGCGGGTGGTGCCTGCCCCTGCTTCGAGCGCTGCCCGCACGTACAGGTTCAGGCAGACGAAGTGGGCGAGGGGATTGCCGGGCAGGCCAAAGGCCAGCGCTCCGCACCGCTCGGCTACGATGAGGGGTTTGCCTGGGCGGGCCGCCGTCCGGCTCACCAGCACCGTGAATCCGCAGGCCTCCAGCAGCCGGCGGGTGAAGTCGTGTTCCCCCACGCTCGCCCCGCCCGAAACCAGCAGGAGGTCCGACTCCTCCGTCCCCTGCTGGATGGCCGCCCGGACCAGGGCCTCGTCCTCCGGAAGCCGCTCCTGGCGGGCTTCCACGCCCCATGGCGCAAGGAAGGTCCGTACCAGCGTCGAGTTCGCGTCCCGGACCTGGCCCGGCCCGGGCGCCTGGTCGGGGGGCACGATCTCGTTGCCGGTGACAAGGTGCACAACTCGTGGTCGCCGCGTCACCAGCGGACGGACGACGCCCACGCTGGCGAGCAGCCCCAGCGTCCCGGGCCGCAACACCGTGCCCGCCGGCACCAACCCCTGGCCCGCCCGGGCATCCTCCCCCCGCCGCCGGATGTGCTCGGGACCGTCCGACCGCCGCAGCGTGACCGTGTCTCCCGCCACGTCCACATCCTCCTTCATCACCACCCGCAGTCCTGCCCCCGGCAGGGCGGCGCCGGTCGCGATCTGAACCGCCTCGCCTGGCTGCAACACCTGCGGCTTCCATTCGCCCGCCCGGAGACGGTCCACGATCCGCAGTCGCGTCGTGGCTTCATCACATCGGATCGCAAACCCATCCACGGCGGAACGGTCGAAGGCCGGCTGGTCCTCCGGGGCGCAGACCTGCTCGCGCAGGACGCGTCCCGCGGCCTCGGCCAAAAACACCCGTTCGGAGGGGAGCGGGGGGCAGTGCTCCCGCACCAGCGCGCGCACCCGGTCGGCGTCGGGGGGAAGCTTCGCCGGTGTCCGGCCCGACGGCTCCGCGCCGGGGGTGAAGCGAGCGGGGGAGGAGGGAGGCGAAATCGCCCGGACCTTCCAGATCGGCACGACCTGCTTCAGCCGGTCCATGAAGCGGGCGAGCAGCGCGAAGGCCTCCGCCCGGTGGCGTCCCGCAATGCCGACGTAGATGGCCGCTTCGCCGACGGGAACCACGCCCACGCGATGGATCACGCGCGCCGCCAGGCCGGGGCAGTCGCGTGCCAGTTCGCCGAGGATGCGCTGCATCTGCTGTTCCGCCATCGGTCGGTAGGCTTCGTACTCCAGAGCCGCGATCGGTGCGTCCGCCTCCTCGCCGCGAACTAGCCCGCGGAACTCGACCCAGGCGCCGACGGCGCCGGCCGCCACCGGCGGGGCCTGTCCGGGAATGGGCGCGGAGGTAATCTGGACGTCGAATTCCATGCCGGTTTCAGCCACCCGAGACGGGCGGGATCAGTGCCACCTCGTCGCCCGCGGCGAACCGGGTGTCCGATCCGACGAACTCCGAGTTACGCGCCAGGCGGAGCGAACCCCGGAAGCGGGCCAGCCCGGGATGCAACCCCTCGAGGCGCCTCCACAAGGCGTCCGTGTCGAGCTCGCCGTCCGGGAGTTCGAGTTCGGTCCGGCCAGTGACGCTCAGGAGATGGGCGAAGAAGAGGATGCGCATGTCATTTCCTTGTTAGAACGAGCTTGCCCGCGGCGATCCACAGGACGACCGCGAGGGCACGACGAAAGCCCGTGGGCCGCCAGCGGTTCACTCCCAGGTACGTGCCGACCAGGGCTCCGGCGATGCCCAGCAGGATGACGGCCGCGAAGGCCGGCTCCCGGATGATCGCGCCCTCGCCAAGGCCCGCCAGGCCGGAGATCGAGTTGAAGACGATGAACAGGGCCGAAATGCCGCCAGCCGTCTTGGCGGACGCCCAGCGCGCCAGGATCAACACCGGGGTGAGGAACACGCCCCCGCCAATGCCCGTGAGACCCGCCAGCAGCCCCAGGCCGGCCCCCAACGGCAGGGCCACGGACGCCGACACCGGGCGGCCCGGCACCTCGACGGAAGCCGGCGAGCCCCGGCCGAGGGCCCAGCCAGCGGCGAAGAGTGCGCCCCCCAAGACCCAGGCATACATCCAGCCATCCAGGTGCAGCCGGCTGCCCAACCAGGCACAGGGCACGGACGCCGCCGCCAGCGGCAGGAAGACCCGCGCGTCGAAATACCCGCGCCGTCGAAAGCGCCAGAACGCGATACCGGCCACGAAGCAGTTCATCCAGAGTGCCCCGGGGCGGGCCACGCCGGCCGGCAGTCCGAGCAACGCCGCCGCCGCGAGGTAGCCGGTGGCACCGCCATGCCCCACCGAGGAATACAGGCACGCGACGGCCGCGATGGCGGCGAGCAGGGCGCACCAGTGCAGGGCGGACAGGTCCGGCATGGAGGCCATGCTAACACGCGGCCGGACGCACGGATTGACCTGGGTCATCCGCCATCGGGGTCACGGTCCCTCCGTCCCGCGCCGCCGAATCGTCGGGCCCGGCCTCCGATGGCCTCCTCCCGGACGCCGGCTCGTTCGGCCCGGATCGAGGGCCGTCCAGATGCCCGAACTCCGCCAGGTAGCAGGGCGCGCTGGCACACTCCCGCATCTCGTCCTCCGCCCCCGCGTCGGGGGGAGGATTCGTTGCAGCGCTTTCCCGCTGCCGGCTGGAGGCCGCTGATCGAGTCCCCGCGGGCTCCGGTGACTCCGGTTCCGCGGAGGGCCGGGTCGCGGGATCGCTCATGCGGCCTCTCCCAACGCGAGGGCTCGCGGGAAGAGCACGTTGTTCTCCTTGTGCACATGCTGGTGCATGTTTCGTTCGAGCTGTGCCAGGGTGTCGTACAGGGCTCGGAACGTGTTGCAGGCCCACTCCGGCGGCGTGTAACGGTCGGTCAGGGCGGCGAAGCGCTCCAGGGCCGCACCCGCCTTGTCGTGCTCGGACTCGAGCTTGGCGAACATCAGCTTCAGGGTCGCAGCCGCCTCCGAACGTCCGGTCCCGGCGGAGGCGAGCCGGCGGATCGTGGGAAACACCTGCTCCTCCTCCTCGCGGGTGTGGGCGAGGATCTCCGCCTGGAACGACTCGAACACCTGGCGGATCTCGAGCAACCGCGGTTCGTGGTCGCCATGGACCGCCCCCACCTTGCGCGTCATGTAATCCAGCCGCGGTAGTTCCTGCCGCAGCCAGTCGTGGTGGGCGCGTTCGACGTGGTCGCACAACTCCGCCAGGCCCAGGGCGTCGGGATCGGGCCCGGCGGGCTCGCCCGTGCCGTCAAGCGCCGCCAGCAGCGCCACCACGGTGGCGGGATCGAGGTTCCGGGCCCGGCACCCCTCGGCCAGCGGCTTCTTGCCGCCGCAGCAGTAGTCCACACCCAGGCTTTCAAAGAGGCGGGCCCGGGCCGGCACGGCCCGGACCAGTTCGCCGACGGTGGTTTCAGGATGGATCGCAGTCATGGTCTTGTTTCGGGCTTTCGCGGGTGACGTTCCGCTCAACCCAGGCCAGGCTAGCGGAGTTAAAGCTGTATGCCAAATACATCTTTAACATTGCGCCGGTCCGGTGGCCAGGGCTAGGGTGGGGGCGATGCGGCTCAGCGCCTACTCCGACTATTCCCTGCGCGTCCTGATGCAGGCGGCCCTGCGCCACCCGGAACGGGTGACTGTGGACGCGGTCGCGGCGACCTTCGGCATCTCGCGCCACCACCTCGTCAAGGTGGTGCATGACCTCGGCCGCCAGGGGTATCTGCAAACGCACCGGGGCGTGGGCGGCGGGTTCACGCTGGCCCTTCCGCCACACGCCATCCGGCTGGGCGACATCGTGCGCCTCGGCGAGGAGATTGCGGTGGTGATCGAGTGCCGGGATGCCGGCGCAACCCTCTGCCGGCTGGCGCCCGCCTGCCGCCTCAAAGGCGTCTTGGACGAGGCGGCATCGGCCTTCTTCGCGGTGCTGGACCGCCACACCCTGGCCGACCTGGTGAAACACCCCGGCCGGCTGCGCACCGCGCTTCAGCTCTGACCTCCCCCGCCGCTCCCGCCATCCGGGAGTGTGCCGGGCAGCCATTCGCGACCGGACCCGATTCCTGACGACTAAGCCCACCCAATCGTCACCCCTCACTCATGTCCACGACCGTCCTGCCACTGAGGCCGCACCACCGTCTGGGGCGCGCCGCCCTGCTGGTCCTCGGTATGAGCTGTCTGCTCACCGGCCTCTGGGGCGGCCTCCTGCGGGTGCCGTTGCCCATGCCCCTGCCGGTCGAACACGCCAACTGGATCACGTTCCACGGTCCACTGATGGCCTGTGGGTTTCTGGGCACTTTGATCAGTCTCGAACGGGCGGTGGGTCTTCGCGCCTGGTGGGCCTACAGCGCGCCGCTGCTGGTCGGGACCAGCGCGGTGGCGGTGGCCAGCGGCGTCTTGGGCACGGGACCCCGCTGGGTGCTGGTGGTCGGCAGCTTGATCTACGCCGTGGCCTCGGGACGCATCCTGACCATCCAGAAAACCCTGGCGAACCGCGTCATGGCGCTGGGAGCCGCCGCCTGGGTCGGCGGCAACCTTCTCTGGGCCACTGGCCACGAGGTTCCCCAAGTGGTGAATTGGTGGCAGACCTTCCTGCTGCTCACCATCGTCGGGGAGCGCATCGAACTGACACGCTTTCAGCGCCCGTCACCCTGGTCGTATCCTTGGCTGCTCGGCGCCCTGGCGCTGCTCGGCACCGGGCTCGTCCTCGAGTGGCGTTGGCCCCGGGCGGGCGGTCTGTCGGTCGGCCTGGCGATGGCCGCCCTGGCCTTCTGGCTGCTGCGCTTCGACCTCGCGTGGCGGACGATTCGTCATCCGGGTCTGACCCGGTTCATGGCGGTATGCCTGCTGAGCGGGTACGGGTGGCTGCTCGGGGCCGGGGTGACCATCGCCCTGACCTGGCCGCTCACCAGCGGCGTCCTCTACGAAGCGGCGCTGCACGCGTTCTTCGTGGGGTTTGTGTTCTCGATGATCTTCGGGCATGCCCCGGTCATCTTCCCGGCCGTGCTGGAAGTACCCGTGCGTTTCCTGCGGACGTCGTACGTGCCGCTGCTGGTCCTGCACACTTCGCTGGCGCTCCGGGTCGTGGGCGACCTGGCCAACTGGCCTCCTGCCCGAACCTGGGGCGCGGTCGGCAACGGGGTGGCGGTCGGGCTGTTCCTGGTCAACACCGTGAGCTCAATCATCCTCGGCGTCCGGCAGGCCGCGAAGTCTGCCCCGCGCAGGACTGCCCCCCTTGTTTGACCAGCGTTTAAGCACGCCGCAGAGCGCTCGGATTGCTGCGATCAAGCCTGCGCCTCGATCCGCGTGAGGTCGGCCGGCCGGTTCCAGTTGGCAAAGCAACCGTCATCCGCCGCAGTCACGGCGAACTCGCTCAAGGCACGCTCCTTGAGGCAGGCGGCGGCGAAGTCGCGCGCGGCGTAGCGGGATCGGGCGAGGGCGTCGTAGGCCAGCGCGTGACAGCGCTTGGGGTAGATGGCGGCCAGCGGCTCGAGGTTTCCTGCCCGCTTCGGCCCCGCACCTGTCTGGCGGTCACTACGCGCTGCCAACCAGCCCAAGAAAGCGCTCGTCATCGCCGCCAGGTCCACCGCGAGCACCAGCAACAGGTCGGTCTCGCACGCATGCAAGGCCCGTTCGATGCCGCCGAGGGGGCCGAGGCCCGCCTCCAGGTCGTGCAGCACACGGCAGCCCAAGGCGGAGTACTCCACGTCCGCACGGCCGGAGATGAAGGTCTGGGCGGGACGCAGTTCCTGCACGAGGGCAATCTGGCGCGCGAGCAGGGGACGCCCGTCCACCGGCAGCCAGGCCTTGTCGCGGCCCATGCGCAGCGACCGGCCGCCAGCCAGGATCACCGCACTGAGTGTGGGCCGTTCGCGCGGCTCCATGCTTCAGACCTCCCGCCGCAGCACGCCGTCCGTGAGGATGCGGGCTCGCAGACCGCCGTTTCCTTTCAGCCAGCCCTCCGCCCGCTGGTCGCGGAAGGCGTTGTTCATCCAGTAGCACGGGCGACATTCCTCGGTGCCGGCGAACCGAAGGCCTTGGATTTCAAATTCCACGCCGACCAACGTGTTCAGGTCCACCTCGGCCGTGATGACGTTGCGCCGCGTGGCGGAGGGATGGGCCTCCGGCAGGCCGAGTTCGTCGCGCAGGCGCTCCAGCACCTCGCTGGCAAAGAACGTGATCTGGCCTTTGTAATCCGGCTTGTGATCGAGGTAGCGGTCCCCGCGGATGCCGCGCCCGGCGAGGCACTCGATCGACTCGACCTCGAGGATCGGGTGGCTGCCCGGCGGCTGGCCGTGCTGGCCGTAGTAATTGTGCCCCGGCGAGATGAAGAGGTGGCAGATTCGAATCATCACGATCGAACCGTTTGTGGGTGTGCTCAATCCACCACCGCGCAACGGCGAAGGGATCGTGCGCCGTTTCGGAACAGACACATTGATGCGGATCAAGCCTCACGCATACTCAGGAGGGCGAAGCCGGTCGGAAAAAACGGCGCCAACGACCCATTGGGCGTCACTTCCCGATGTCGCGAAAGAAGCTGCTGGCCGCCGAAATCGGCACCGTAACCGGCGGCGGCGCATCCGGCAGCGCTTCTGACCACGTCGACGCGCTCACCGTCGGAATGCCTTGGACTGAAAACGGCGGCAAACCGCCGGTCCAGTCGAGGACCGCCTCACCGCCTTTGCGCGTGAGGCTCAGGCGCACCGGGGTGCTGAAGACCGAAACCGTGTCACTGAAAGTGGTGTTGCCGCCGAAGGCTGGAGCCCAAGTCGTGTTCAGCGTGGCGGTGACCACAATCACGCTCGTCTTCTCCGCCGCGAGCGGGACGTTGTTGACGATCCAGGAGGTTTTTCCCGCGGACCTCGTTGTGCTGGCGGTGCCTTTGGCCTGGTTAGCCCGGATCGCCCAGGTGACGTTGGTGATCTCTGCCACCGTGGCGCTCGCAGTTCAAGCCAGGTCAATGGCCGGTGCGCCGGTGACCGACGGCGGTGGCCCGTCCGCCCCGGCGATCTCGACGGCGAACGGCGACGCTGGAGGCTGATCCCGCCGTTGGGCAAACAGCCAGTTCAGCACCACCGGCGAGCAGGAGGCGACGCGCATCGGTCCTTCGTGCCCGCCCGTGTTGAATTCCGAGAAAAGCGGATGGCCTCCTGCTTCTCTGAAGGCGGCGATCAAGGCTGGCGTTGCGCCAGCGCTGAAGCCGTCATCCCTCGCGTGAAACGCCCAGAGCGGGACAGCCTTGATGGTGCGGGCGGGAGTGCTTCCCGCACCCCCAGCCCACACTAGGGCTCCGGCGAAGAAATCGGGACGCAGCCGAAGCAGGTTACACACCCCGGCAACGCCGAGCGAGTAGCCCCCCACGTAGAAGCGCTGAGGATCAAGGCTGTACTCGACGGCCAGGGCGTCGAGCAGGTCCAGCACCTGGCGCAGGACCGCCGGGCTCCAGTCCGAGTCCGTCAAGCGCAGCGTGGGCCAGACCAAGATCACCGGATCAGTGGGCAGGATCGTAGTTGGCGGGCAGGTGAATCACGTAGGGGATGCGGATGCCGCCAGTGTTGGTGTAAATGCGTTTGAGGTACTCCACCGTGGGCGGCACCACAGCCAGCCGCGCAGATGGGCTGATCGTGGTCCCGCCCGGGTTGCCGACCTCCACCTTGTAATCGCCTTCGTCCGCCGGCTGCGCGGACGAGATGGTCAGCGTTCGGTTCGTCCGGCCCGGCAGGTCCACGTCATCCCGCCGCCATTGAAACGTCAGCGATGAGATTCCCGTGGCCGTCACTGTGAAGTTGCTCGGCCGGTGAAGATGGACTGCCGTGTGCTGAAACGCGGTCGAGGGTTGGATTCTGGCCGGAACCGCCATCACGCGGATGGAACCCTGCCAGCACCAGTCGTGGCCGTCGCAGTTCGTCACGTCGTATTCGGCCCGCACGTGCGCACCGCCGTACCATCCGGATGTCACCGTGCCCACGAGTACGGACTTGCCGGTGTCGTTGTCCTGGTCGCCTTCGACCCGCGCCGTGAATGTCTTCCCGGCTACGGTGATGTCGTAATGGGCCACGATGTGGAGGCGCTTGCCATCCGCCGAAGGCGTGCCCTCAAGCACCTCTCCGGTGAAGGTACCGGTGACGCGCGTCTCGTCGACCACCTCTTCGACGTCCCCGGCCATCAGCGGCCATTTAGTCACCCATTTCTTGCACCCGAACCAATACATCGCCGGTGGGAGTTCGGGTGAGGTGAACAGAACACCCCGCAAGCAGACCTGCTTCCCAGGTTCGCACGGGACCATCTCAAGCCGCATGATGGTTGCCAACCCCGCCTGCCAGCCTTGCTGAACACTCCCGTCCAATCGGGCTTCGGTGCCGCTTTGCTCGCCAGCCCTTCGGCCACGAACAAAGGCGCGGCGGCGGGGTCGCTTGAATCGTACACCCCGCACTGGGCCTTCAGCATGACCGCTGGGCGCCGACCTCGACGCGCTCCAAGACACGCGTGACGATGCGACCTCTGAAGCCCCCGGCTGCGGGGCCTTCGTACGTAGCAACGTACGGAGGCGGCCCAGTCGTGACGCGCCATTGGTCGAAGGTGAGTAGGGTGCCGGGAGGTCCACCGCCGGCAAGACAGGTCCTGACGAGCACTCCCAGGAAGGCGAGGCCGGTGAGAATTGGCAGACGAACAGGCTGGTTCTTCATGGGAATTCGGCGGTGGAGGTTGCGAGGCAGGCAGTGAAGTTGGGTCCCATCAGGCCGCCCATTCCGGAGGCCGGTCCGGCCAGCGGTGGCGGCCAGGCGGTGGGAAACTCACTTGGTCGGAGTCAGTGTGATCCTGCCCTCGGAGCAAAGTGAGTTCTGTCCGATGATCAGAATCGCCCGAACCTGCACCTGCGCGCCGGCGAAGTCCGCGGACTCGGTGGTCACTTCGCCGTTTAGGACAATGACTCCGTTGTGTGTGTTGGCGATGCCGGAGCATTGCGCCGTGAAGGAGCAGTCGCTGGTGATGATCGTGTGCCAACCCTCCAGTTCCCAAACCGCCTTGCTGGCATCAAACCGAATGGTTTCGTACACGACCGATCCCGGCCCCCACTCGCCGCCCACCGTCCCGGTGAACAACCCGATGGAGGGATCCACCAGGCATTTCTCGAAGGCGAGCGTGATGGGTGCGGCGTGAGAAGGTGGCGAAGCGGTGGCAACGCCGTTCAGGGCCAAAGCAGCGGCGGCGGTCGCGCTGCCGATGATACTACGGATGTTCTGCATAGGTTTGTTCGTTTTGTTGTTCAAGGCGTCGGCCCCACAGCCCGGTTCCATCCAGGCAAGTTCCGGGACACGGCGCCGCTCTTCTTCAGAAACAAATTGCACGAGACCTTACAGGTAAACAGTGCTTCCGCTCATTCCGCGGGCCCAGCGTGGTCGCCGTGAAGCTCAGGAAGAGGCCAGTGTCCCGGGACAGGGCTTCCTGGAGTCGGAGGTGTGTGGGTTGTGTCGCCCGGGAGACGTCCGCGCGCGCCAAGGCAGACGGCTGACAGGAGGGGCCTGCGATGGTCAGCCTCGCCCGCGGCGTCCTCGACCCAGTTGCCTCGGGGGTGTTGTAGCCCCAAGCACGCGCCTTGGATCGAATCACAGCGAATGCAGTTCACGCCACGTCAGGCAAAGGCGCTCCTCCTTCAGGGCTTCACGAGCCGAAAGAAGGCCGTGAGATCGCTGGGGCCAGACGTGGTCGTCACGCGATCGCCTTCGATCACCGGCACGATCGGGAGGGGGGTCCACATGGCGTGGGCGCCCAGACTCGGAGCGGATTGGAGGACATAAGCAGCCGCCCAGGCGGGCCAGGAGACTTCCACCTGCTGGGGCTGCCGGGTCAGGTGGAGTGCAGGCGGCGGCGCGATGCAGATGCCGTGGATGTGGTTGACGGTGGTCTGTATTACGCGCGTGGTCTGCCCGGTTACCGGGTCAATGCGCACGATGGGCGAGGCGCTGACATGATCGGCCGCATACATCGTCCCGTCGTGATCGATCGTCAGCCCCATTGGATTCGACAGGCCCTTGAGCGCCTTGACCACGGTGCGCTTACCCGTCACCGGATCCACGCGGTAAAGTACGGTGGGCTCGATGGCGTAGAGAGTGCCATCCGGATGCCACGCCAGATCCATGATGTCGCCGCCGGCGCCGGTCGCACCGACTCGGGTGGCCATGCTGGTAGCCGGGTCCACCACATAGAACGAGCGGTCAAAGCGGGCATTGACGCCGAAGAGCCGTCCGTCCGGGAGGCAGGTCAACCCCATGAGCTTCGGAATGGCCGGACCCAAGATCGTCGCTTTCCCCGTCGCCAGGTTGAGTGTCGCCAGCTTGGGCGTCCCGGAGTCGCTCGTGCCGGACTCGACGGCGGTGTAGATCAGCCCGTCCGCCCGGATCGCGACGGCCAGAGCGCCTCGGACCAAGGTCGAGCCGATCACCGTGACGTTGCTGGCGCCGAGATCAATTCGCACCAACTGAGTGCCTAGCTCGCTCGAGGCGTAAATGATCGGGCCGGCAGCCGATGGCGGCCGAATGGCCAGTCCATGGATGTGATCCACGCCCGTGTCGAACAGTTTCACGGTCGCGCCCGTGGCTGGATTCACCCGGAGCAACGGCGCGTTCGTCACAATCTCGGACACGTAGAAGTTGCCGAAGTGGTCAATGGCCAGGCCCATGACGCGCGCCACCCCCTGCAGCTTCGTCACCAACGTTGCCTGGCCGGTCGCCGCATCCACCCGGTAGAGCGAGTCATTGACCGCGCCGTACATGGTGCCGTCGGGCGTCCAGGCCAGGTCCATGATGGCGAAGCAGCCGCCCGTCACCCCCACCTTGGTCGCCGCGCCCGTGACGGGATCGAACCGGTAAAGGCTCCCGGCGTCGGGCGTGCCGCTGCCGGCGTTGACGCCGTAGAGCGTGCCGTCAGGCGCGAAGCCCAGGCCCATGAAGTTCTCCGGTTTGTGGAGCGGGCCAAAGGGTGTCGCCACCCCGGTCTTCAGGTTGACGCCGGCCAGTTGCGAGTCGCCACCAGGCGGCCAGCCGTGCGTCACGGTGTACGCTTCGCCTTTCGCGTTGATGGCGATGGCGTCGGCCCCTGGCACACCGAAGTCCCCGAGCTTCGTCACCTTCTGAGTGGCGACGTCGATTTTGACGAGGGAGGTTCCGGCGCCGGCGGTCGCGTAGATGACGGGTTCGCCCGCCACCGGCCACGCGGCGGTGAGGACGAGTGCCAAGGACAGCGCCAGTCGTGGCGTCGCGTGAGATGTTGCGATGGTCTTCATACCGCTGTCATACAGAAACAAGTCGTCTCCGACCTTACAGGGGAACTGTTGAAATCAGCCGGCTGACGACGCGGACCGAATGCGTGGGGTCGCGCCGGTTGAGAACCTCCGCTCCCATCGATTCATGGCCGGAGAGCAACACGTCGGCCAAAAGCCCCAGGACTGCCCTGTCGGAGACCTCAATGTCCTGCGGTTCGATTGCTAATCGTTGTCGGGCGTGGCATCCGCTTCGGCAAGCGGCGCCGCCCGCCGCAGGCGTATGGAGTCCTTGCTCACCGATACCAGCGTGTCGCCGTTGGCCAGGAAGGCAAGCCCCCAAACGTTGTCCCGATGCCCCTTGAGAGTTGCGACTTCAAATCGGGACGCGACATCCCAAATCTTCACGCTGCCGTCCAAGCCGCCGGCGGCCAGGCGGCGCGCGTCCGGCGAGAGCGCCAGCGAATCGAACGCGTTCAATTGCCCACGCAACGTCACCAACTCGCGTTGGCTGGCTACATCCCATAACTTGACCGTGGCGTCGAAGCTCGCCGTCGCGACGGTTCGTCCGTCCGGGAAGAAGACGATGGCTATGACCACATCCTTGTGGCGAGAGAGTTCGGCTACCTTGCTGCCCTCGCGCAGGTCCCAGAGTTCGGTGACGCCCCCGAGGCAACCGGCCGCCAAGAACCTAGAATCGGATGAAAACGCGAGGGTCGTGACCGGCTCCGATCGACGCGCCCAGCGCAGGGCACGGCCTCCTGCCTTGAGGTCGAGGACCGAGATGCTCGGGGTGCCCGAGGCGATGGCCAGAAGGCTCTTCTTTGGCGCAAAGGCCAATTGGCGGATTGGCGCGCTGTCTTCCCCGAATTGACCAACCAGGCTTCGGCCTCTGCCTGCGTAGAGCTTTACCGTTCCGTCTGGAGTCCCGAGCGCCACGTATTCGTCACCGTCCGAGATCGCGACTCGTCCGGGGTCGCCAGCGACAAATGCCACCTGTTCCCTCTCGACTGACAGATCCAAGGCTTGGGGGCGGAGCACCAGCGGGTCCCATAAGACGCACGAGCCGTCCTGATGCACCGTCAACAGTCCGGTGCCGGAGGGCGACAGCGCAACCTGCGCCAGGTCCCCCGGAAGTGGTTCGACGCTCTTCATCTCTGACGACGGTCTGGTGGTCCACAACCGGACGGACTCGTCCTTGCTGCCACTGGACAGCCAATGTCCATCCGGAGAAAACGCGAGGCTGCGGACTTCGTTGTGGTGGCCCCGGAGCAGGCCCACCAACTCCCACGTACGCGTGTCCCAGAGGCCAATGCGCTGGTCGCCACCTCCCGTAGCGAGGAACTCGCCACTGGGCGAGAAAGCCACCGCACTCACGAATGAACTGTGATTGGTCAAGGCGCGCACTTCGCGGTGCGTGTGCGCGTCCCAAATCCGCACCGGGCTGTCGTAACCGGCGGTGACCAAGTAGGCCGCATCCGGCGAAAAGGCGAGAGCGATCACGTTCCCCAAATGTCCGGTCAACAAGGCCTTGGTTGAGCGTGTCGGGAGATCGAAGAGGACCACGCCGTAAGCTCCATTGTGATAAGCCAGCGTTTGTCCGTCAGGGGAGAAAGCGGCGAAGGCTGTGCCGACGCCCGGACGCTTCACGGGCAGACTGAGGGACCGACGACGTCGCGAGAGGCTCCAGAGGTCTAAGGCGTCATCCGATGTTGCCGCGACCGTGTCGCCGTCGGGAGACAACCTGACCTCAAGCACCGGCCGGCCATTCGTCAAGACCTCGGTCAGTTCTCCGCTCGCGAGGTCCCAAAGCCGAAGGCAGCCGTCGGAGCACCCAGTGACCAGAGATCGGTGATCGGGCGAAAACAACACCCCTCGGCTCCGGTCGGGGTGGTAAAGGGTCCGAACCAACCGCCGCGAGGGCAGGTCCCAGACCTTGACCGTTTGATCTTCCGCAGCCGAAGCCAACAGCGACCCATCGGCGGAGAAAGCGAGTTGGGTGACACGGTTGGAATGCCCCCTGAACGTGTGGATCGATTCACTCTTGGTCTGACGCCAGAAGTAACGCCATTCCCAGCCGCGCAGGTCCATTTCGGATCTCGGATTGCGGAATCCGGTCTTCCGCCTCGGGGTCGGCCGGTATTGTTCGAGCAACTCGGAAGCGCGGCCGAGGTTGTTCGCGGACAGCTCCTGTTGGACCAGGAGCATGTGGGCGGCGTAGGCGTTCCTCCGTGACGTCAACTCGTTGGTCAGGGCCCGCCGCCACTGCGTCACAATCCCAGCAAGACCAACCATTCCCACCATGAGCAACAACCCGACGGTGGTCGCCAGCCTCGGATCGCGCCGCGTCCACTTGACGAAGCGTTCCCGAGTCGTCGCCGGCCGTGCCATGATTGGTTCGTGCCGCAGGAGTTTCTCGAGGTCCGCCGCGAGGCCCGCCGCTGAGGAGTAGCGCCGCGCCGGATCTTTCTCGAGACACTTCAGGCAGATCGTCTCCAGGTCCCGGTCGATCGGCGCAGGTCGGTGGGACGTGGTTGGCGGTGGATGGGGGGCGGGGGTTGCATTCGGCGCAAGGTCGAGGTGATGCCGGACCTGGCTCGGCGGCACCGGTTCTTCCTCGGCCACCCGCCGCAACACCTCGACGAGCGAGTCCCCGGTGAACGGCGGCTGGCCGGTGAGCAACTCGTAAAGAATCGCCCCCAGGCTGTAGATGTCCGAGGCGGTGGACATCTGGCGCGTCTGCCCGCGCGCCTGCTCGGGCGACATGTAGTGCGGCGTGCCCAACACCGCCATCGTTTGCGTCAGATCCGCCCCCTCCGTCAGCACCTTCGCCAGCCCGAAGTCTGTCACATGCGGCTCGCCCTGGGCGTCCAGCAGAATGTTCCCCGGCTTGAGGTCCCGGTGCAGAATCCCCCGTTGGTGCGCGAAGTGCACCGCCCGAGCGATGCTCGCCATCAGCCGCGCCCCCCACAGATTTGAAATCTGGGATTTGAAGTCTGAAATCCGCGAGGCGAGCGAGCCCCCCGCGATTAGCTTCATGCTGAAGTACTGCTGCCCGGCGTGCTCCCCGATTTCGTAGATCGGCACAATGTGCGGGTGGTCGAGACTGGCCGCGGTTTCCGCCTCGGCGCGGAAACGACGCACCTGCTCCGACGACGCCAGCCGCCCGGCGGCAATCAGCTTCAGCGCCACCGTCCGGTTCAGGCTGACCTGCCGCGCGCGGAACACCACGCCCATGCCGCCGCGCGCGAGCTCCTCGATCAGTTCGTAGTCGCCAAAGGCGTGACACTTCACGGCCAGCGGCGCGATGGGTTGCGCCAACAGTGGGCCAAAGTCGGTCGTTTCGGGAGGCGGCCCCGGTTCCGCCGCGGCCAGGCCCAGGCCCAGCAGACAGCGTCCGCACGCCCCGCCGCCCACTTCCGCGGCCAGTGGGCTGCCACACTCCGGACAAAGCGCAAGCATGGTGCTTACTCTTTCAGACACGTTGGCGGGCCGATCTTACAGCGAAGGCTTACCGCCGACCTCGAAGTCGGCGCGTTTGCCGGCTGGAAAGCCGGCGGTACCATTTCATTGCCTCTGCGCATGGCCGCGCGGTCCACGGGCCTCATCCGCTGAGCACGGCCCGCAAGTGCCGGATCTCGGCGTCCACTGCCTCCGGGTCGGACACCGTGTCGGCGATCACGGCGCGGATGAATTCCCCGTACCGTCGCCGCAATCGGCACAACGCCACGTCCACCGCCCCGACGCTGATACCGAGCCGGGCGGCCAGGTCCTCCCGCGAAGACCCTCCACCTTCCAGCGCCAGCGCTGGTTTAAGGAGGTCGAACAGGTCGACCCGGTCCGTGCGCGTGTAGTCGTCGCGCAGCCGTTCGAGCGCCTGGTCCATCACCGTCCAGGCCCACCGCCGGTCGAAGAGGCGCTCCGGATCCTCCGGCGCGGCTGGCTCGACCCGATACCGCTCCTCGGCCGGCAGGGCGTCAAAGGAAACTACCGTTTGCCCACCACCACGCTTCTGCCGCTGCCCGCGCCGCCACTCGTTGGCCAGGTAGTGTCCCAGTGCCGCCAGCAGGAACGTGCGAAAACGACCCCTCTCCGGCGTCACGTGCGCCAGATCCTGGCGCCGAAGCAGGCTCTCGAAGAACCCCTGCGTCAGATCCTGCGCATCCTCCGGGGTATGACCGCGGCGGCGGACGTAGGCATAGAGGGGATACCAGTACACGCGGCATAATTGCTCGAGGGCCTCCGTCGACTGCCGCTCCTCTGCGCCCGTCGCCCGCACGATCAGGCTCCAGCGCGTCGTACGGAACGCGACGGGGCCTTGCAGGGCGGACAGCAGAGAGTCGGGTTGGGGCATGGAATCGCGGTGGCTGACTGAACCCAGGCGCAGACCGCAGCCGAGCCTTCAGCGCTGGCGGGGTCGCCGAGGAGGTCTGGTGCAATCCGGGCTGGGCGCCGATGGCTTTGGAAGTGACGGTTCTTCGAGTTCCCTGAGTCGCTCCTCGACCGGGACGTAGAAGCCGGAGTTGTTACGCAGCACGCACCCGGTTCGGCCGGGCACGCACTCGACCTGGAGCGCGATGCAGTAGTCTTTCTCGCAATCAAAGTGTGGACACGCGAAACTCATCTTCGGCTCGCTGATTTCGATTCCCCAGCGCCCCTGCCTTCATCCGGATCCGCCAGCGGCCGGAGCG
The DNA here is from genome assembly GCA_964535555.1 of uncultured Verrucomicrobiota bacterium. Classification (GTDB taxonomy): domain Bacteria; phylum Verrucomicrobiota; class Verrucomicrobiia; order Limisphaerales; family J093; genus DSVZ01. Next base: position 27,491 of record CAZHUS010000047.1, on the reverse strand, counting down.
CTTGCCGGCAGTCACTGCCGTCGTCGGACAGGGGCTGGCAACGGGAACGGATGATTCCCCATTCACGGGGTGGCGCGCAAGTGAGACTCCAGCGCCGCGAACGCGACCGTCGGCTCTGTTTGCCCCTTCCAGCCCTCCCAAAATGGAGCGAGCGGGGTCTTCTCCACGTGTTGTTTCTGTTTCACGTCACCCTCGTTCGTGGATCCCCTCGGCTGCCAGTCCGGTCCAAGGGCGGTGCGCGTCTGTTCAAGGAAGCGCGCGGTGGTCACGGCGTCCCCACGCTTCCACGCCAGGTAGCCCAGCAGGAAGAACCCGCCCACCGCACGCGGGTTGGTGTGCGTGGCGGCAGCGAGGCGTTTCTCCGCGAGTTCGCGATCGCCGCGCAGCAACGCCACCTCACCGAGCACCAGCAGCGCGCCCGTTTCCTCGGGATTGAGGCGATGCGCCCGCTGCAACGCCTCCTCGGCGGCGGCGAGTTCGGTGTCCGACCGGGCCGTGAGGGCGCGCACCACGCCCCATTGCTGCCAGGCACGGTGGCTTTGCGGATCGAGTTGCTGCAGGCCGGCCAGCGCCGTGAGCGCCCCCTCGGCATCGCCCAGGCTCGCGAGGCAAAGCCCGAGGTAATAGCGCGAATCCTCGTGCTGCGGGTTGAGCGCGATGGCCTCACGGAAGAGGCGCACCGCCTTCGCGTTGTCCTGCTCGACCTTCATCGCGTTCATCGCGGCGCGCTGCGTGTTCCAAAACCGGAGGAGGCGTTCCCGTTCGTTCGTAGGAGCCGACGTAAGGAGGCTCGCTTGCGTGCGGTCTTCGGGAGTGGCTGTTCGGTCGTCCGGTGTAAGCCTCGTGGCGTCTGGGCTGAGCCTCCTTACGTCGGCTCCTACGCAGAGCACAGCAGTCTGACCCTCGACGATTTCGTACAGCGCATTGGCTGCGACACTCTCGACGACGTTCGTGCCTCCCGCGTGCCAGCGGACTTCCAACCGGTCCACGCGGGTCGCGGAGCCAAGCCCCCAGTGCAGCGTGTGGCTCCGCTGCGAGAGGTAGCTGACCCCGGCTACGCTACGACGCAGCGGGGTTTCCCCAACCCAGGCGATCACGGTGGAACCATCGCCAAAGCCGTTGGGTTGGCCAGCGGCGTTCTTCGAGCGCAGACGCAACTTGAGCCAGTTGCCACCGGCCATGTCGTTGCGGTAAAGCCGGACGCCTTCACCCAGGTCGGCCACGATGAAGTCCTGGTCGCCGTCGTTGTCGAAGTCCGCGCAGGCCAGGCCACGGCTGACGTGCTTCTGGCTGAACCCCGGGTGCAGCGGCGCCAGGTTGTGAAAGTAACGGCCCCGTTCGTTCCAGAACAAGAACGCCTCCTGGGGCTGCAACCGCCTCGGCGGCGGGCCATCGGCTTCGATCGTGCTGCCATTGACCACGAGCAGATCAAGCCAGCCGTCCTGGTCCAGGTCCACGAAATCCGTGCCCCAGCCAACAAACGGCAGTGCGATTTGGCCGAGCCCCTTCTGGTCCGCGATGTCCACGAAGCGGACGGGCGGAGGATGTTTCGTCGGCACGGCCGCGCCAGGCTGTACCATGGGGCCAACCGCCCTCGTCACCGGGTTCGTGGATGCCTTTCGCAGGTTCAGGTCCGCCCAGAGGTTCTCGTAAAGCGCGTTCTCCTGGGCGACCCAGTGGGTGACGTGCAGGTCGTCGTCGCCGTCACGGTCGAAGTCGCCGGTGGCCAGGCCCATGGCGCTGCGGTAGTCCGCGATCCAGGCGGGATGGCTGAGGTCGGTGAACCGCCCGCCGGTGTTCCGGTAGAAGACGTTGTCGGAAACGTCGTTGGCCACGTAGAGATCGAGCCAGCCATCCTGGTCGAAGTCGTGCCACAGGGCCCCGAGGCTGCGACCCTCCGGGTTCTCGACGCCCAGGTCGGCGGCCACATCGGTGAACGTGCCATCCGGATTCTGCCGGAACAGGGCGTTGCGTCCGCCGGGGTACGACGCAGGGTTGAGGGTGAAGGGCACGGCGGTGCCGATCTGCTCGGAGACGCGGTCGCGATCCGCCGGGTTCTCGGCGTACTCGACGTAGTTGCAGACGTACAGGTCGAGTCGCCGGTCGTGGTTGAAGTCGCCCCAGGCCGCCCCCGACCAGAAGCCCGGTCGGTCCGGGAGACGCGGATCGGCCGTGAACCGGCCGCTGCCCGACTCGTTCCGGAAGAGCCGCAGCGCGTTGTAGCCACTCACCACGAGATCGAGGAAGCCGTCCCCGTCGGAATCTCCCCAGGCCGCGCCCAGTCCACGGCAGCGCAGTTCGCGAAAGCCGGGGACGCGGCGGAATCGGCCGTCGCCGAGGTTCTCGAACAGCACACAAGGCTCGAGCTGGTCGGGGGGCAGGGTGAGGGCTCCGCCGGCCGAGACCAGGAAGACGTCATCGTCGCCGTCGTTGTCGAAGTCGCCCCAGGCCACGCCGGGCCCCATGTCTTCGGGCAGTTGCGAGGTGCGGTCGCCGGCGAAGTTGCGGAACACGGCCAGGCCTGCTTCGCGTGTCACGTCGGTTAGCTTCGGCTTGGGCGCTTCGGAGGGGAGGTTTCGGGCGAGTTCGCTGGTGATGTCGTCGAGCCGTTCGTCGGGCCGATAGGCGGCGGGCCGGGTACGCTGGTAGATCACCAGCCCGAGCACGACGCCGCCGACGAACAGCGCGCCGAGGACCGTCAGGGTCCAGCGCAGGCGGCGGCGGCGTGGGGATAGGGGAGCGATGTTCATGGGGCAGAAGAGCGCGCCGGCGTCTCGCGACCAGGTGCCGGCGCTTCTCCCGTCCGGTTGGCGACGAGGCGCGAGGCGAGGGGAGGCAGATCCGAGATGTCGCGTGGGGCGTGGTCGAGCGGGCCTCCGGCCGTCGGGTTCGGCCCCGTCCCCGCTGGGGCGACAGGCGCGTTCTGGGAAGTGACCTTCACCTTGACATCGGTACGGGCGATCTCGGTGACGGGGGCGGTGAGGGTGTTGGTTTCTCCCAGCAGATAGTTGAGAAGGAACTGGTCCACCTTGCGGTATTGGAGCGCCACCGCGATGCGGTACTCCCCGGCTCCGGCAGGGGCGGGGATGGCGGGGGCGGGGACCTCGAGTTGCTCCGGCAGCGGCGCACCTGGCACAGCGTTGGTGTCGCCGACCCCCGCGCCGCTGCACACGATGCTGAAGTTCACCGTGTCCGAGTATCCCGGGAACAACGCGCGCCGGAAGCGTACGCCCACCATCTCCCAGAGGTTGTGTCGGTCGATCAGGTTGCCATGCTGATCCACCGGTTCGGCCTTGAACAGGAAGGTGCCGGGCTGGAGGAAGTGCTTCGCGTCGCGCTTGCCCGAGGTCCACACGACGTTGTCTCGGTCGTCAGTGACGGTGATGTCCAGCCAGCTCTGGATGATGTCTAGGGGGCCGGTGGGGAAGTCATGGCCCACCTTGTTCGAGGCCATCACGACGCGCAGCGGAATGGTGTCGCCGGGAGCTACGCGGGCCGGCGCGGTCGCCGCGAGCTTCACAATCGGGCCGTGGGCCCACTTGTCGGCGATCTCCGGAATGGGCATTTCCCCGCGCAGCCACTGCTCGGTCAGGTCGAGCTGGGTCTTCCAGCCCGCGAGTTGGTCGCGTTGGGCGTGCGGGATGATGGTGTTGGCGGCGATGAACCGGTGGCTGCGGTGCTTGCGGTCGCCGGGGTGGCGATTGTAGTCGAGCGCGTCACCGGACGAGGGATCGCGCGACTCGACCAGCGGCATGTGGCATTCGCGGCACTCGACGGTCTTCTGCGCGTCGCCCTTTTTGTTCCAGTGACTGGCCGCCCAGTTGTCGTACTGGTTCTGCAACTGGACCCAGCCGACGCGGTTCACCTCGGCGTCGATGAACTGTTTGTGACAGGCGGCGCAATACTCCGGCTTCTTGAACGAGCGCTTCGCGAGTTTGTTGTGCTCGGCCGGGTAGCTGCGAATGAGGAAGTCCCGCGCGAACCGCCCGACGCCGTTGGTCGCCCATTGCCACAAGTACTCGCCCGGCTGGGTGACCGTGTAGTTGGCGTTGCCCTTGATATCGGTCTCCCGAATCGCATGGCAAGCGAGGCACGACACGCCTTCCTGGTAGCCGTGCAGGCCCGTGAGGTTCTCGACAAAGATGTTCTTCGTGCCGCTGAACAGGGAAATGGGATCGTGACAGCCGCCACAGTAACGCGTGGACTCCGGACCGTTCTGCTTGGCCATCACGTCCTGGATGCCGAGGAAGATCTTGTCCATCGCCGCGTAGCGATGGGCGCTGGGCTGCCATTCCTCGACAATCTGCTCGTGGCAACCCGTCGTGCCGCAGGACTGCGACCCCGCCAGCGACCGGGCGTCGAACGCGCCGCCGGTGTCGGTTTTGGCCAGGCTGGGGGCGAAAGGCCGATTGGTGCCGTAGAGGAAGCTGTAGTCCTCGGGGAAGGCGTTGACGTAACGGGTGCCGGAATAGGCCAGACCCAGCGCGTAGCACACGCCTAATCCGACCAGCGCGGCAGCGAACGCCAGCGCCAAGCCAGCCGCCATACCAGGCACAGGCGGCGTCTTGCGCTGTTTGAAGATCGCCGCGGCGAGATGTGGCACCACGCCGGCCAGCATCACCAGCGTCGCGATCAGGTGGACCTGGCGCCAGAGGCTGCCGGTCTTGATGCCGGCCGCCGCCTGCACCGTCAGCACCACGCCCGACAGGGAGACGACCGCCAACCCCAGCGCCGCCAGCCAGCCGAGCACCGTGACGTGCGAAGGGGCGTAAGTGCGGTAGTCCGCAATGTGCCGGGCGCAGTACCAGGCGACGGGGAGCAGCGTCGCGGCCCCCACGGCGGTGTGCAACAGGACACTCCACTGAACCGCGGCGTGAAAGGGTGCCAGCGTAATCGCCAGGCCGGTCAGCGTCTCGAACAGCAGCGCCGCCAGGCTCACGCGCACGAGCCAGCCTGTCCAGCCGAGGCGGGGACGGGGTCTGCCCGGGAAGCCGGGAGCCGCAACCGGTGGGGGGAGCGAGGGCTCAGAAGGGGTTGATGGGGTCATGCGGCGTTGTGATACAGTTCATTCACGGGAAGGGGAAGTCGTCCGGGGCGAACCGGCGTCGGCGCGACGCCGGTTGCGGTTGCGGATGGGCGGACGGCGCAGGACGGCACCGGGGACTCAACCGCCGATGGCGGTCATGGGGCGGCATGGTATGAAGTTGTCCCGGAAGGCGTGCTCCCACGGCTTGGCCGCCAGCGCCTGGCGGAACACGCGTCGCAACCCCTCATCGTCCGCCGTGTCGGCCAGGGCCTCGCGCAAACTCACTTCCTCGTGGTGCCCCAGGCAGGGCCGCAGACGGCCATCCGCCGTGAGCCGCAGTTTGTTGCAGGTGTCGCAGAAATGCGGGGTCGTCATCGCCCCGATGAAGCCGACCACCGCGCCGCTCTTCGCCAGGCGGTAGTATCGGGCCGGGCCGTGGCCCAGCCGGGCCTCCGGGAGCGGCAAGAGTTCCTCGCGCTGTGCAAGCCAGGCCATGACTTCGGTGACCGACAGGAAGTTGGCCGGGGTCAACACGTCGCGGGAAGTCAGCGGCATCAACTCGATCAGGCGCAGCGGCACGCCGTTCTCGGAGCTGAAGCGGACCAAGGACCAGAGCTCGTCCTCGTTCACCCCGCGCATGAGGACGGTGTTCAGCTTCACGAACTCGAACCGCGCATCCAGCGCGGCGCGAATCCCTTCGAGCACGGGCTCCACCGCCCCACCGGTGATTCGTCGGTATACCGCAGGACTCAGGGCATCAAGGCTGACATTCACCGTCCGCGCGCCGGCCTGGCGGAGGGGACCCGCCAGGGCTGGCAGCTTGAGGCCATTGGTCGAAATGCCGATGCACTCGACGCCGGGGGTCGCGGCCAGGTGCCTCACGAGTTCAACCAGGCCCGGGCGCAGGAGGGGTTCGCCGCCGGTCAACCGGAACTTCCGGAAGCCCAGTTCCGCCGCCACGCGCACGATGCGGATCAGGTTGCGGTCGGTGAGTTCTCCGGCGGGCTTGTTCCAACCGCGGTACTGGTGGGGGCGGCAGTACAGGCAGCGCTCGTTGCACCGGTCGGTGACCGAGATCCGCAGGTAATCAATGTGGCGTCCGAGCGCGTTCATGGGAGCCCTGCCCGTTATACTGCGGCGCTCTTCGGCACCTGGAATTGACCTGGCTCAAGCCTTGGATAAGACCACAATGTTGTGTCGCTGCCGGGAATCCGTGCCAACACCCCCAGAGAACGGATTGTCCCAGGAGGAATCGGGCCGGCCGATGCAGATCCCGTGTCCTCCCCTGACTGGCATCAGGGCGCCCGCCCCCTCCGCCGGGTCGCCGAGGAACGCCGGACCGGGGGGGGCGGTTCCGGAGGTGTGGCGGCTTCCGCCTGGCGCAACCGATCCTCCGCCGGGACGTAGAATACCGAGTTGGTTCGCAGCACACACCCGGGGCGGCCCGGGACACACGCCGCCTGCAAGCGCAGGCAGAAGTCCTTTTCGACGTCGAGATGCGGGCACGCAAAGCTCATGGGTGGGAGAGGATGTCAGGGGATGCGCCCCAGGACCTTGCCGGCGGTCAAGTCCCGCGCCGGGCGTGTCCACTCATTCGCGAACCATCATCACCCGGTAGTAGGCGGTGGATTCTGCACGGGCATCTGGCGCCGCCCATTCGACCACCTCGCCGGTCCCCAGGATGGCTGCCCCCACCGAACGCCACGCCGCTGGCGCCAGGGCGGTGGTTCGCTGCAACCGATAAACCGCCCCCGGTACCGTCGCCACCCGCAGGGCCTGGCCGCCGATGCCGTCGGCAGCCACCCAGTTCAATTGAGGCGAGGGAATCACGGGTTCCTCGAAACTGCCGCGCAGGCCTGCATCCACCGTCAGGTTGCGCTCCCCGGCGGCCAGCGTGATCGGCGCGGTCGTCCGACTCGCCAGAACCGGATCGCTGTCCACGGTGTCGTCGGCCCCGACACCGGGGGTCGTCAGCCGCAACCCGGCCCACGAAGGACCGTACGCGACCCGGTACGTCCCTGGGGCCAGGCCGTCGAACTCGTACCGGCCGTCCGCGTCCGTAAACACCGTGGCCAGCACACTCGTCCCCGCGCCGTCCAGCAACCGGACCCGATGGCCGGCCACCCCGGGTTCGCCGGGGTCCTGGAGGCCATCCTGATCGAGATCCCGCCAGACCCGGTCCCCGAGCGCCGCGGCGGCGGGGTTGCCGGCCCCGCGGCGCTCATACAACAGCGCGAGCGGGTACTGCTCGCAGTCCACCGCGAACTCTGCCGGCCCGGCGCGCATGGGCAGCACGCCGCTCAGCAGTTGCCCCGCCTCCGCGGGGAGCGTCGCCTGGTTGAGGACCACCACATACGCAGCGTCCGGGCGCAGCCAGGAGAACCCGAAGGCGCCGTCGAAGAAACTGAAGTCCACCGCCACCAGCGGGTCGTTCGGATCGCACGTCCCGCTGCCGTCGGCATCCAGGTGCAGCCGGAACTCCACACCCGGCAGTGGCTCATCCCGGAACGGGTTGAGCATCCTGTCCCCGTCGGTGTCCAGCCACACCGACGAGCCGAGGTAGCCCGTGCGGTAGCCAAAGGCCGCCGCGTGCTGCCCTGCCGGGGTGCCCGAGCCCTGCACCTGGCCGCCCTCCACCTCGACCGCCAACGGATTGGCGGCGGTGCTCAGGACCGCCTCGGGAGGCATCCGGGTCGTATCCACCGTGACGAAGTGGCTCCCCGTGGCCAGGCCCTCGAACCGGAACCGTCCCTGACCGTCGGTGACCGTCGCAGCCACCAACGCATCCTGCGGGTCCAGCGACCCGTTCGCGTTGGTGTCCCGGTGCAACGTCACCGGCACTTGCCGCAGCAACGGCTCGCCCACTCCCGGCTTGCCGTCGGGCTTGCAGTCCTCCCAGACCTCACCGCTGATCTCGCCCCCGCGCGCCTGGAACCCGAAATCGACACCGGGATGACCCTGGCCCGACTCGACCCGCACCGCCCGGAGCAGTCCGTCCGTCGTGACCGCCGCGTGGTTCCGCAACACCTGGGGGTCCATCTCCACATCGACCAGGTAGGCGCCCACGGGCACGCCGGCAAAGGCGTAGCGCCCCTCCGGCGTGGTCACCTGGGTCCGGAAGGGCGGCCGCTCGGCGTCATCGACCTGCCCGTTGTCATTCGCGTCCCGCCACAACCGCACCGTGACCCCAAGCAACCCGCGCTCGAACCCGTCCCTCCGTCCGTCCCCGTTGGCGTCCTCCCACACCAAGTCGCCGATCCAGGGCGCCTCGGGACCCGGCCCGCTCGCCTCGACGGACCCGATGTCCACCCGCGGCCCCACCACACGGGCTTGACCTCGCTGGTCCGAAGACAGGCCGGCGGCGAGGTCGTTTCCGCCCGCGTCCAGCGCGGCACTCTGCGGTCCCAGGGCATGGGTTTGGGTGAAGCCGCCGTTGTCCGCCAGGTCCCGAAGATCCGGCTCGGCGCCCACCAGGTCCGTGGGCCGGGTCGGGGCCAGAGTGGCACCGATCAGGTTGTAGCCGCCCGGGGCAGCTACGGTGATCGTTCCGGACAGGTCGAGGCCCAGGTTTCCGGCGAGCAGGTTGTTCGCCACCCACGGCTGAACAGACGGGATGCTGGTGAGACTTACGCCCACGCCTTCGTTCCTCACGATGGTGTTGTTCAGCAACTCGGCGGGGTGGTTCCCGACCAGGTTCAGGCCCGCGGGGTGGTTGCCGGAGATCGTCGAGTTCTCGATCCGGCTCTCGCCGGTGCAGCGCAGGCCCCCGGTGCTCTGGTGGGCGCCCGTCATGCGGTTCCCGCTCAGCGTGCAGCGGCGCATTTCCAGGCGCGGCCCCTGGTAGTGAAGCCCTGCGGCCCCGCTGCCCGCGAGGGGAGCGCTGGCTTCGTTGTCGGCGAGGGTGGAGTCCTCGATCACCAGCGGCAGACCCGAGGCCAGCAACCCGCCCGCCGTGAAGCCGCTGCCGCTGGTGACGTTGCTGCGGATGACGCATTCGCGAATCGTGGCCTCGAACGCCCCCCCGGCTGCGCTGACCGTCACCGCCGCGGAATGCAGCGCCCCGCGATTGCCTGTGACCCGGCTCCGGGCGAGTTCCAACGCCGCATTCACCACGTGCAGCCCCACCGCACCCGTCGGCCCGTTGTCCGCGATCTCGCTGCCCCGGACCACCACGACGGCGCCCTCCCGCACCGTGTTCGCCTGCACCGAAATCCCCGAGCCGTTCCGAAGAACCTTGGAATCGAGCACCGTGACCCCGTTCACCGCATCACTGAACTGGAGCATCGCCGCGCCGGGATTGTCCTCGAAGCGGCAGTCCCGCAGCGTGGTGGTCACCGAACCCGGCCCCGCCACCACCGGACCCGTCGCGGACAGGGCCATGGTGCCCCGGTTGCGACGGAACACCACCCGCTCGGCCAGGAACTCCGCGTGGGCGGACCGGACACCGGTCGGGCCGTTGGACAACACCTGGCCGTTGTCCTCGAACACGCAATCCCGGAGTTCCACGCGCTGCGCCGTGGCCGACAGCCCCGTGCCGCGGGCGTTGCGCACCGTCAGGTCCGTCACCACCAACCGGTCGATGGGCGGAGCCCCCGTCGTCGCGAGGGCCGAGAGAAGCTCCTGGGTCCCTCCGCCGTCCAGGATCACGCCACCGCCCTCGATGGTGAGATTGGCGGTGATCTTCAGCCCGCCGCCGAGCGTCACCGAGAGCGTGCCGCCGGCGAGGTGGCCGGCGAAGACGATCACATCATCGCCCGAGCCCGCGGGACAGGCGCCCACGGGTTGATCGGTGTTGGCCGCGATGATCGCCTCGCGCAGCGAGCAGTTCGCGTCCTCGTTCCACTCGTCGTTCAGCGTGGTGACCGTCAGCACGGCCGCCTCGATCGGCGCGCCGGCCAGACCGGCCAGCAAAATCCACACGGACAGCCATCCCGGCCTCCCGCGCCCGGCAGTGCTGCCGGTCCCGCGGGGCGGTGCCTTGCCTTGTGGAAGACCCTGGTTGCAAGTGGTCGGAAACCGGCGTCGGACCGCGGTCCGGAAGACCCGATCACCGACTGCACGGATGGGAATCATAAGGACATCTATAGGAATCCCCCGGCCACGGCCGTCAACTCCAAAGTTGGGCGATGATGACCCGGGTCGAAGATCATCGCCGGGTGCCCCACCGGAAGGCACCCGGCGTCCGCGGACCGCCCAACTACTCCACGGTGGCCCTGGCCTCCGACTTCGTCTCCACCGTGGCCTTGGCCTTCGGTTTCTCCTTCAATGTAGCCGTCAGTTCATAGGCCATCTTCTTGAGCGCGCTCTTGCAGTCGAAGTTAACGCACAAGACATAGCCGTCCAGGTTCTGGAAGGTGCGGCTCCAGGTCTGTTCCTCGTTGTCATCCCCAGCCTCAATGGTGAACGACCAGATCTGGTCGGCGTGACCATGGGCGCTGACCTTGCACACGGCAACGGAGGTCTTGCCTTTGCCGCCCGTCTTTTTGAGCTTCAGTGTGACCTCGTCCGTGTTGGCCGGGAGTGGGGCGGCGGTGAGGAAGACGCGTCCGCCGGTGCTGACCAGGGTTCCGGACAGCGTCGTGTTGAGCGTCAGCGCCCGGGGCCCGAGCGCCGCCCACGTGTTGCCCACGAGGCTGTTCCATTTGGGGAGGACCTTCTTGGTGATCTCTTCAAACTTGGTCAGTGTGTCGTAGCAGGTCTGGTACATCACCACCGCGCCGGCGGCCGTGGCCCCTTCCGTCAGCACGGTGGCAACCGCAGTCGCCGTGAAACAGCCGCCTTTCTTCATCTGGTCCCCCCATTCCTTCCAGATCGCCAGGGCCATCTGCGTGCCGGACTCGCAGTCGCCGGCTCTCGCAGGACTGGGCTGGAACAGGGTCAGGGCCAGCCAGCAGACGGCCAGGCAGGCGGCCGGCACGGAGTGTTGTGAGCGGATGGATTTCATACTTGAGTACTGGGTTTGTGGTTCTTGTTTGAACTGGACTCCCGCTTCCGACGGGACCTCCACGTGTGGATGCCCGGCAGGTGATGGAATCTTTCAGTAATGCCTGAAGTCTTGGTTAAGGCACCTCATGGGGATCGAGGAGTCCGGCGGCGGTCTGCGCTTTGCGCTGCCAGCGCGCCCGCGGTCCGGCGCGAACCGGATGCACCGGGATTCGACCTCGCGAAGCCGGAGCCGCGCCCGCCGCGGTGGCCACCCCGCGCTGGCCAGCAACGAAGGGGCGGGGCGGGGAAAGTGACGTGGCGGGCGCCCGCGTGCCTCAGGGAGCGTAGGGGCGGAGCCGATTCATCCATGCCGCGTGAGCAGGAGTACCCCGCCACGCGTGGTACGGCCGGCCTGGACCGGCGGTCCCGGGGTCGGCTCCCGGAGGATGGGCAGCCGTCCAGCCGAGGCCCTTCAGCCGCTGGAGGTCGTCCGGGGTCAACGCGAGTGCGGACGCCTCGGCCTCCGGCGTGGGCGCCGTGAGGGCCGTCAGGCGGGTGTGTATTCCCGTTTCGGCCACGATCGAGTTGGTCTCGGTCACCGCCCCGCTCCCGACCCATGCTTCGTGCTGGGTGACTGCCGGCCGGATGGCAGCGTACGTCTGCACATCGTAGACGTTCCCGTCACCTTGCCAGTGCAGAAGCTCCCTCAGGGGTGAGTTTTGCGCCCGGAACGCCCAGAAGAGGTCTTTGCCGGCGAAGAGGTTTTCACTGGCGGACAGGCGCATGGATGTGGCTGCCGCCTCCCCCACAACTCCGAGCAGCCGCTCGAAATGCACGGTGTTTCGCCGCATCACGACGTGCAGCGGGGAAAGCGGTCTGCCGCCGAGGGAGAGGAAAGCGCCTGTCACCGTGCTCCCCTCGATGTCCAAACGCGGGGCTGGATCGGCGGCGAAATCCGGGTCGTCGATCCACTCGATGGCGATTCCCCTTCGCGCCGCAAACACGCAATGACGGATGACGACCAAGGGGGTGTTCATCACGCGCAGACTGGGAGGTCGGCGCCTGGGAAAGGCGGCCGTCCCCTCGATCTCGAAGCGGCAGTGGGTGACCATGAGCGGCGCCCCCTCGACCAGCACCGCAAAACCATGGCGCCCCGGCCGCTCGTCCTCCGGTCCCGGGGGCGAGGGGTGCGTGATCAGGGTCAGCCCCTCGATCGCCAACGGGGCCCGGGTGGCCAGCAGGCCGGCATCACGAGTGGTCGAGGTGAGCACCGGTTCGAAGCCGGCACCGGCGCGAATCACCAGCGGACGGTCCAGGCGGAGGGTGGGAATGCTCTGGAACCCGTTAAAGCGGCATTCAATCACCGAGCCGTCCTTCGCGGCAGCCACCGCGGCGGCCAGGGTGGGGAATCCCTGCCCGGGTGCCTCCGCCGAAGTGGGAAGAAAGAAGCGGGCTTCGGATGGCCTCGAGGCCCCGCCCGGCAGCCCGGTTTCCGAGTGGTCCGCAGGGCGCAGTCCCAGAAGCCCAGCCCAAACGAGCGTCAGGCCCAGGAGGAAGGCTGCGCCCCAGACCAGCGGGGGAAAGGAACGGGACCGGGGCGAGGAGGCAGCGGTGGGCTCCCGGATGGAGCAAGGCGATCCGCCGCTCTGCTGCAGTTCGGCCAGCCACCGCTCCAGTTTGACTGCGACGCCGGTGGCGGATGGCGGGCGGGCTGCCGGGTCCTTGGCCAGCAGATGCTCGACCAACTGGCTCAAGGCCGCGGGAAACCGTGGGTTGAGCACCTGCACGGGTGGCGGCCTCTCGTCACACACCCGGCGCATGGCGACCAGCGGCTTCTCCGCGCGAAAGGGCGAGATCCCGGTCGCCATTTCGTAAAGGACACAGCCCAGGCCGAACAAATCGGACCGCTGATCCACGATGCCGTCGCTGGCTTGTTCGGGCGCCATGTACTCCGGCGTGCCGGCGATGTAGCCCTCGCGGGTGAGGGACGCATCATCCAGCGCCCGGGCCAGGCCGAAATCCGTGATCTTCACGCGCTCGACGCCGTTTTCGAGGAGGATGTTGCCGGGTTTGACGTCGCGGTGGACCAATCCCTGGGCGTGGGCGGCGCCCAGACCCATCGCCGTTTGCGCGCCGATGCGAAGCAGTTCCTCCAAGCGCAGGGGGCCGGTGGTCCGGATTCGCTCGGCCAGGGTTCGGCCTTGCACGAACTGCATCACCAGGTAGGGCAGGCCGCCGGCCTCATCCACCGCGTAGATCGGCACGACGTGTTCATGCATTACGGCCGCGGCGGCCCGCGCTTCGCGGATGAACCGGGCGCGGGCCAACCCATTGGCCGCCAAGGCGGGAGGCAGCACTTTGAGGGCGACGACGCGGTTCAATCCGGGGTCCAGGGCCTTGAGAACGATGCCCATGCCACCGGACGCCACCTGTTCCAGCACCTCGTAGGATCCGATGCGCCCCAGCGCCCCGGCTTGGTCGGAGGGTTGGAGAAAGTCGGGCTGGACCGGCGGAGGCGCGGGGGGGGTGGAGCTAGGGGCCTGGGCGGCCAGCGCCTCGATGGCGCGCTGCAGGGACTCGGAGGTGCGGGAAGGGGAAACGCGGTGGGCTCTGGCCCGGGCTTGCACCCAGTCGGAGCCGCCAACCAGCGCGTCGAGACGTTCCCGGCAACCGGGACACCCGGCCAGATGGGTTCCCAGCGCCGCTTCCTCGGCCGCATCCGGTGCGCTGCGCAACAGCGCGCTCAGTTGCTCGGTGGTTGGGCAGGACTCGGGCATCAGTTTAACTCCCCGGGGGGGTGATGGGCTGGTCGGCGACGTTCTTGATCAGTTCGCGCAACCGGGCGGTAACCCGGCTGCGGGCGATGTACACCGCCCCCACCGAGATGCCCAGGCCGGCGGCCACCTCTTTCACGGAAACGGCGTCCACGGCCGTGCGCCAGAAAGCCTGCCAGGTCGTGGGCTGGAACTCGTTCCGAGCCCGGTCCACCGCCCAATCGAACCGCCGCTGCCGATACTCTTCCTCCCACCGGGCCTGCTCATCGGGCCCGGGCGCCTGCTCCAGAACCCGCTCGAAGCTGGGGTCGCTGGACGGTTGTGGGGCACGGTCGCGACGGGCAAAAAACTGGTGAAGGCGGTGGCGGGTGGTCTGGAGCAACCAACCGCGGAACCGGCCGCGCCGGGGATCGTATTGGAAGCGCGGAAACTCCCTCGCCGCCGTGCGCATCACCTCCTGTGCCACGTCCGCGGCATCCGCCTCCTGGAGCCCTTGCCGCTGGCAGTGTCGGAAGATGAGCGGGGTGTAGAGTTGCACGAACTCGCGCCAGGCTTCGCCGTCCGCCGTGTCTCGCAGGCGCACCAGCAGGCTCGGCCGCGTCGGGGGGGCGACACTCACGGTGGTGTCGTCGAAGCCCGCCGGGTGTCCAAGTCACGGAAGCTGACCGGCGGGGGTGGTGGTCGGTTCCAGCCTTCCCGGGAGGGTGTGAGTGGGGTCCGCTCGACGCGCTGCTGCTGTTTCCTGCCACCCTCACGGGTAACGGTCTCGGGCTGCCAGTCTGAGCCCCGGGTGGCGCGGGCTGGGGCGAGGCATTCGCCTGGCGGACGGACTCCCAGGCTCATTTTCCAGGCCCCCTCAGGCCTCCGGATCCGAGGGTGGCCGCGCGAGGCGGCCGCGTTGGTTATGGAAACCAGGGAGACAACGATCAGCAGCAGGCCGGGCGCCGTCGTCCGGAGTGCGAACTGCCGCCGATCCATCGGGGGGTGGGACTGCATGGTTGGGATGGTCGGCATCTTGGGCTTTCCCGGCAACCCTGGAATTGACTTGCCTTAAGGTTCACCTTAGCCGGAGGCAAGCTGGTCCGGCGTGAGAATCGCGTTGGCTCCCGGTCCATCCGTCCCGTTGTCCCCGTCTCCGGGTGCGGCCCACCTTCGTGGTTCCAGCAAATCGTTCCGGCGACCGCCTCGGGTCCGGGTGGCCGCCGGAACAATGCGAATGGGGTGGGCTACGGCTGGCCGGCGGGGGAAGCGGGAGTCCGGCCCCGGCCGTGACGCCAGACGGCGACCCCCAGCAACCCAAGAGCGGCGAGCACTCCGTGCGCGGGTTCGGGAACGGCGGTCGCGAAGCCCATGGCGGCGGTGTAGGTGTAGCCCGGCGGCAGTTCGAGCCCCAAGCTGGCCGTGTTCTGGAAGTTGGCGCTACCGCCATTCCCGGCGGTGGTGGTGAGGTAGCCCTCCACCAGCACCGTCGCCTGGCTGCCCGGGCCGGCGAACTGAACCGTCGCCCGGGCCAGCAAGTCCTCGTCGTACGAGGCCGAAGCACCCGGCGTGGTAACCGTCTGCTGGAACACATCATAGGCTCCCGGGCTCACCGAAAAAACACCCGCCCCACCCAGGGAGATGCGAAAGTCGACCGTGCCAGCGACAGCCGATCCTCCGGTGCCGGCGGTGAGGTTGCCGTCGAGGTGGCCGTGGAGCGTCAGGATCGGCCAGGGCTCATAGCCCACCGTCGGGGCAGTGATGGTGATCACGTCTTGGAAACGCACAAGAGCGTAGGCGCTGCCATCGGCGTTCAGTGTGCTCGTGGCGGTTTGCACCCACACCTTCGGAGGGGACAGGATGGAACTGTGGATCTTCCCTGCCGGGACGTTCAACTCTACATCGTAGAAGCCTCCGGCCGGGTTGTAGTCAACGTAGTGTGCCTGCGCGAGGCCTGGGACGAGGTGGTTGTCAGCGGCTTCAGCCGATGCTCGGTAGTGGCCTGTCGATAGAATGGTGCCATTGGGGAGCACCTCGTCCACCACCCTGCCAGCGGTGCTACCGTAAACCCAGCCATACGCGAAGGTCGCCTGGGCCTGGGCCGTGGTCGTCAGCACAACGGTGAGGGTGAGTGAAGTGATCGCGCTGCGCGGCCGCAGGAGCCAGTGGCGGTTGAGGGTCGGTTTGGTCTTCATGGTTGTGACAAGCGGGTCCGTGCTGGGCCCTTGGTTTGGTTCTTGGTGTGTTAGCCGCCGACAGAAGCGGCAGAGAATCTCCAGAGTGGCGCGCGCCGTTGCTCCCCGGAGCCGGAGGCGACCTGCTCCAACGGAAATGACACCGCGCATCGTCGCGTTTCCCGGATGGCCGGCATCGCAGCACGACCGATCCATCGCGCCAGCCAGCGCAATATTAGAGGTAATCCGCCGGAAGCCCCGGGAACGGGTTCTTCTCCGCTTGCGTGCCATGAGGCCTACTCCCGCCCCCACGTCTCGGGGTGCGGCTGGCCGTCGTTGTTCCACCGGTGCCGGTTCGCGACGGACAGCCAGTTCGTCTGCCGGCCGCTCTCCACGTGGCCATCCGCGAAGAGCATGTTCGCCGAACCGCCACCATGGCTCGCGCCAGGCCAGAGGGCGGTGTTGGTCGAACACGGATCGAAATGCCCCGAAGTCCAGAACATCTCCCCCAAGGTCGGGCCCGGCAGAATGTCACCCACCGCGACCAAGTCCGCGGGGGTGCGGACGACCGATTCCTTGGTGGGACGGCGCCCCCAGCCTTCGCCGGAGCCGCCGATGCCGAGATCGAGGCTCGTCTTGAACGGCGCGGTGCCGGAGGCGTTCATGGCGTACTGGCCTTCGCCGCGCTTGCCATCCTCGTTGGCGACCTTCTGCGGACAGCGCAGCACGCGCATGGTGTCTTCGCGCTCGACGAACCGGTCGCCCTTCACGCCGATGAACGGCACCAGCAGCATCTTCCAGTCGTCCTGCATGAGCCAGCCGTACTTCTCGCCAAAGCCCAGAATCCCCGAGTCGGCCGTCGGCGGGTAGGCGTTGAAATCGCCGAGGTACATCTGCATGGCGAGCGCCATCGTGTGGAGGTTGTTGCGGCACTCGGTGGCCTTGGCCGCGGCCTTGCCCCGCGAGAGCGCCGGCAGCAGCAGACCGGCCAGGATCGCGATGATCGCGATCACGACCAGGAGTTCGATCAAGGTGAACGCGCGCGTCGTTACCTCCCGGAGGGACGATGGAACCGCGGTCTGGCGCGCGCCGGTGTCCGATGGCGCGGCGTGGTCGGGGGGATGGTGGAATCTCGACACGGAAGGGTGGGTCGCCTACGGTTCTCGCATGGATCTGAAGCTGACGGCCGAAATCCACCGTGATGGCGAGTGGTTCGTCGGTCTTTGCCAGGAAGTACCCGAGGCCAATGGCCAGGGACGCACTCCCGAGGAGTGCCTGCAGAGCCTCAAGGACGCCGTGCTGCTCCTCATGGAAGATCGCCGCGAAGACGCCCGGCGCCGGGTGACCGGCGATGTCCGGGTGCTCGAACTCGCGTGAAGCGGCGCGAGTTCATCCGCCATCTCGAGGCCCACGGCTGCCCGATGAAACGTGAGGGCGGCTCCCACACCATCTACTGGAATCCCGCCACCGGCCGTCGCGAACCCGTCCCCCGCCACAGCGAAATCCCGGACCTCCTGGTCCGAAAGATCTGCCGCGCCTTGAACATCCCCGAACCTGACCGGGGCGGATAATCCGCTGACGTTGCCTCGGCTCACGGCTTCTTCAATCGGAAGAACTTCGGCCCGGGACCGATTTCGAGGGTGACCACGTTCTGGTCGCCGACGATCGCGGGCGCGGCGGGTTCCGGTAACCAGTTGGCCGTCGGGGTGAGGGTGGGGCTGGATTCGAGGCCGAAACCGATGGCGCTACCGGGCCACGTCAACTTCACCGTGTTGCCAGCGCGGGAGATCCCCAACTCCAGCGGCGCGGTGAAAAACTCGAACTCCGCCAAACCACTTCCCCCCGCCGCGGCGAGCAACCGGTCGCCCGCCACCGCTAGGCGATGGGTATTCACCGCCGAAGTGCCGCCCACCTCGATCGGATGGGTCGGGTCGCCGATGTCGTACACCCGGATACCGCGCGCGACACCGGCTACGTAGGCGAAGCGGCCGGCGACCACGATGGACCGCGCCTGGGTGTTGCCAGGCGCCAGGCCCAGGCGCTTCGGCCGCGCCGGATCACTCACGTCCAGCACGATGAAGCCCTCCACCCCATCCGCGATGAAGGCACGGTCGCCCACGACCGTTACGGCCTCCACCGCGCCCCGGACCAGATAGCTGCCCACGAGTTTGGGTTGAGCGGGATCGTCGAGGTCGAGCACTTGCAGCCCCGCCTCGCGACAGGCCACCAGGACATGGTGTCCCTGCCACGCCAACCCCAGAGGGAAGCCGGGCGTCTTGAGGCTGCCGATCGCCTGCGGCGAAGCCGGATTGCTCACGTCCACCACTTGCACGCCTTCAGAGAAGTCGGCGACGCAGGCGATTGATCCCGACACGACAACCGCCCGGGCGTCGCCCGGGGTGTCGGACTCACCCAGCGGCTGGGGATTGCCGGGATCGCTGATGTCGACGATGACCAGTCCGGCCTCACCGGCAGCGACCGCCGCATGGGTGCCGACGAGGGCGACGTCCCAGGCCTTGCCGTTGAGCGGCAGTACCCCGAGGAGCGCGGTGGAATCGGGCTTGGTGCGGTCCACGGCCTGCAACCCGGCCGTCCCTAAGGCCATCCAGGCCACATCGCGCTGTAGCGCCACGCCCAGCGCCTGTCCGCCGACGTCAAGGGTCCGGGAGCGCGACAGCGTCGCGGGAGACATCCGGAAGCTCCGCAGCCCTTGGCCATAAGCGGCGGCGAGCAGCACGTCCCCGGAGATGGTCGCGTTGCCCGCCAGGCCGGACAGCTCTGCGACCTGCCGCGGTTTCGTCGGATCGGTCAGGTCCAGCACCTGGGGGCCGCCGAGGATTGCGTACGGTCCAACCAGCGAGACCTTCGCGATATCCGGGCCACCGGGGATCACGGTGTGCAACGCCAGGCGGACGGGATTGGCCAGATCGCTGATGTCCAGGATGTCCGCGAAGCCGATGCCGCCGTCCGGAACGTAGCTTGTCACGACGGTGAGGTCGCCGGAGACGGCCACGTCCCGAGCGACGGCGGGGACTTCGTAGGCTCCCACGTACTGCGGTGAGGCTGGATCGCTCGCGTCGAAGACCTCCATCACACCGGTGTTGGAAAACCGGTCATCGCTGCTGGTCACGAAGACGTGATGGCCGGAGATGGCCACCGACTTCTCCCGGAAGTCGGGGTAGCGAACGCTCGCCTGCCCCCGAAGCGCCGGTTTGGCGGGGTCCGCAAGGTCCAGTAAGAATAGGCCATCGTAGCCGGCGGCCACGAGCAGGTTGCCTTCCACAGCCACGGTGGCGAATTGAGAACTACCGCGAAAGACGCTCGTGCGGCGAGGTGCGGCCGGGTTGCTGACATCGATCGTCTGAACACCCAGGGAATCCGTGGCGAGATAGGCGTGGTGGCCCGCGACGGCCACCTGCCAAGCGAGAATTCCATTTGCCACCTTGTAGGTCCCCAACAGCTGCGGGGCCTCGGGCCGGCTAACGTCCAGGATGTTCATCGTGCCGCCGCCGAGCGTGTACGCGCGGCTGCCGACCACGGTCACATCGGAAGCCCAATAAGAGGCGTTGTATGCCGCCAGGCGGCTCATCACGGCAGGATTGGAAATGTCGTAGCTCGCCACGCCGGTCCAGGAACCCACCAATGCCATCCCACCCTCGATGGCAATCGTGGGCGCGCCATCAGCGGTGGCGCCGGTGAACCCGCCGACCCGCTTGGGTGCTGTCGGATCGCCCACATCCACGATGTCCACCGCGATCCGGTACAAGTCACCCGAGAGGACCTCCTTCGCCAAGTACACGTACCGCTCATTGGCGGCCAGGTTCATAGCTTCGCCCGACGTGGTGTAGGTGCCCATCAGCTTCGGCGCGGCCAGATCGGACAGGTCCACTACCTGCAGCTTGGACTGGCGGCCCACCGTAGGGATTGTCCACGGCGCCCAGTAGGCGCAGCGGCCGACGACGGTCAAGGCGTGAAGCCCTTCGCCCGTCGCCTCGTGTTTGCCGACCCACCGAGGTGCCTCCGGGTTGCTGAGGTCGAAGACGTCCAACGCAAACTTGCCCGACCCATCCGCGCCGCTGAAGCTGGCGACGCACAGCAGGCTGTCGTCGGCAGCGGCCGCGTGCAGAGAAAAGTAAGCTGCCGGCCGCACGGGCAGCGACTGTTCGCCCACGATCCGGGGATTCGTCGGATCGCTGAAATCCACGACGGCGATCTGGGCGGGCGAGGTATCGGGTTGGTCGGAAGAGAACACGCTCCGAACCACGTAGGCGTACGTTCCTGACACGGCCAGGGGGTCGGGGATGTAGTTGTTCCCGCTGGGAGTCAGTGTCATCCCTTTGAACTTCAAGCTCGACGGCTCGGTGACATCCACCACGAACAACCGGCTGTTGAAGTCCGTGACCACGGCGAGCGGTCCGGCGACCTCAATACGGTTGAAGTCCCGGAGCGGCAGTGAACCGAGCACCTGGAATGGGTCGTGTCCACCGGGCTCAGCCACCATCACCGAGGTGATACCGCGGTGGGTGCCGCTCACAAGCGCCTTGCCGTTGGCGAGCGCCAGTGGCGTGCCACCGATGGAACTCTCCGGCCAGCCGCCCAGCGGCGTGAGGTCCAGGTCGCCGGCTGTGACCAGCAGGGCGGTCAGGCTAAGGGCGGCCTGCGCGGCCCAGCGGGCGGTGAGCGCTCCCCGACGGCTTTGGGCGCGCCGATTCGCGCAGGAATATGGAGTGTGCATGGGGTTCGTCACTTCGTCTTCACGGTCACGGTGTTCGAGTAGGGCGAACTCCCCGCCACGTTGAGGGCGCGGATGCGATACGTGTAGGTCGTCCGCCGGGCAGCCGTGGCATCCGTGAACTTCGTCGTGTTCGGGTTGACCGTGGCCACGATCAGCCACGGGCTGGTCGAAGTCGTCCGGCGCTCGATCTTGAACCCGCTCTCGTTGGACGAGCGATCCAGCCACGAGAGGGACACCCCCTTGCCAACGCTCAGGGCCGTCCCGGTGAGGTTGGACGGCGCGGCAGGCTTGGTCGGGAGGGACGGCGGGGCGTAGTCCGGGTCCATCATAGTCCAGATGTCGAGCGTGCCGCCCGTGACGGTGATCCCCTGAAGCGCCGCTAGCGGGCGCACCCCGGTGACGAGGAGGTCATATCGGATCTGCTCGGCCGTGACCTGCGGATAGGCCGCGGCGTAGAGCGCGATGGCGCCGGTCACGTGGGGCGCGGCCATCGAGGTGCCCCGCTTGTAGCCGTAACTGCTGGGAGGAACCGTCGAGACAATCTCGAACTCGGGATCATGCAGGCTGGGGTCGTTCACGTCCACCCGCTCGCCGCCCGGCGCGCCCAGGTCCACCGAGTGTCGGCCGTAGTTCGAGAAGCTCGACTTGGCGCTCTGACGGCTGATAGCCGCCACCGAGACGATGGCGTCATAGCCGGCGACCGGCGTGGTGTCGAAGCACGACGGATACACGGGTGTGGCATCGTTGTCGGCCGACGAGTTCATGGCGGCCACCACGGAAAGGATGCCCGCCTGGGCGGCGCGGTTGAAGGCGTCGAGCAACGCCTGGCTGAAGCTCGATCCGCCCCAGGAGTGGTTCACGACCACCAAGTCCAGACCCTTCCGGGTCTTGAGCGCGGTGAGGTAATCCACGGCCTCGATGGCGTCCGAGTAGTTTCCCGGGCCGAACATCTTCCCCGCCACGAGCTTGACGTTCCAGTTCACGCCGGCGACGCCGAGGCCGTTGCCGCCCACCGCGCCGATGGTGCCGGCCACGTGCGTGCCGTGGGTGTCGGTGACGTCGTCCACGTGCCGGACGTCGCCGTTGTTGTCGGCGACGTTCCAGCCATGCACGTCGTCCACGTAGCCGTTGCCGTCGTCGTCAATGCCGTTGCCGGCGATTTCATCGGGGTTGGTCCAGATGTTCGCCGCGAGGTCCGGATGGTCGAGCTGGAGGCCGCCGTCCACGATGCCGACCAGCACCTCGGAGGATCCGGTGAAGCCGGCCACCCAGGCCTTTTCGGCCTGCGTGCCGTAGGCTGTCGTGCTGCCCGCCGGCCCAACGGGGGACGGAAGGTCGTCGCCGTACATGCCCCAGAGCGGTCCCGGCGAGAGCGGGTCCGCGTAGAAGGGGTCATTGGCGTCGGCTTCGCGGGAGGCGACCCAGTTCGGCTCGGCGAACTCGACGCCGGGCAGGCGGTTCAGCAGCTCGACTGCTACCGGCACGGGAATCCGGGTCAGGGCGCGGACCACGCCAATTTGCCCGCGATCGGCCATAGCCGGCGTGCGGATGTGTTTGAGCAGGCCAAGGCCGGCTTGACGGAAGGCACCGTTGGCCTGGTCCTGGGTAACGTCGGCCTTGAACTGGATCAGCACTTCGCCCGGGGCGTGAAGCGGGCCGCCGGGCGCGATGGGCACGGGCGGCAGCGCCTGGCTGAAGGCCGTGAGGTGAGTGGTGAGGACGGCAGCGATGCCGGCCACGGTGGGATGGTGGAGTCTGGGATGGAGGCGAGTCATGTTTGAGGGTTTGGTGGTGTGGATTCGTGACGGTGGATCGATTGCCTGTGGCAGCGGGGTGTTTCAGCGGTTCTTGGTCTTGATCCCCCGCAACTGGTCAAGGTGTCCGGGGAGTGTCAGGTGATGGCGGGCTCTGGCTGTGATGACGGCGCCCCTGCGGGACTCCTGCGGCACGGGCCTGGTTCCATCCCGGAGGGATGCCCGAACCCCGGAATACGGCACGCCGACGTACCGTTGCCTGGCGCGGTGGGCGGCGGGGCGCTCACCCGTCCCGGCAGGACGGATGACCCCTGTGCGGCCGTGGGTCCCGGCGTTGAAACGCCGGGCTACGGTCACGGCGTCCCTGCGGGACCCCTGCCAGACGGTGTCTTCCGAAGTGCAGAGCATCAGGCCAGCGGGCACGGTCATTTCTGCTGCGCTCCCTTCTGCTCCCGCACCTGTTCGAGGTGCTTGCGGATTTCGTCCGCCGGCGGTTCCTGCCTGGCGAGTTCGAGGGCACGCTGGAGGGTGGGTTCGGCGGCGTCGAGGTCGCCCCGCTGCGCCTGGACCCAGCCGAGGGTGTCGAGGAACTCGGGATTGTCCGGCTGCGCCCGGACGGCGCGTTCGGCAAGGGCCAGCGCCTCGTCCAGCTTGCGTTCGTGCTCCGCGAGAAACGCCGCGAGGCTGTTGGCAACGCGCGGGTGGTTCGGCGCGAGGTCCAGGGCCTGGCGGAAGAGACGCTCGGCTTCATCGAGCTCACCCTGTTTGCCGCAGACCATGGCCAGGTTCACGAGGGCCGGGAGACGGGCGGGCGGCGGCGAGGTCTGTTCCCGCTCGATCAGCGCGCGGAACATGCTCTCCGCCTCGGCGAATTGCTTCCGCTCCGCGCAGATGATCCCCAGATTGCCGTAGGGAGCCGGGTTGTCCGGATCAAGTTCGAGGGCTTTGCGGTAGAGCGGCTCTGCCTCGTCCAACCGGCCGCGCTCACGCAGGACTTCGCCCAGGTTGTTGTGGAGGGCGGAGGAGGCCGGTGCCCGCTCGAGTGCTTGGCGCAGCAACCGCTCGGCTTCGGCCAGGTCGCCGCGGCTCGACGCCACCAGGCCGAGGCCGCCCAGGGATTCACCATCTTCCGGGGCGCGTTCAAGCGCCTGGCGGAACCAGCGTTCGGCGGCGTCGAGATCGCCCCGCGCTTCGCGGTTGAGCGTTCCGAGGTTGTGGTAGGGCGCGGCCTGGGCGGGGTCGAGTTCGATGGCGCGACGGTAAAGGCGCTCCGCTTCGTCCACGTCGCCGCGGTCGTAGAACACGATGCCGAGGGCGGTGTGCGGAGCGGCGTAGTCCGGGCGGAGTTCGATGGCCCGGCGGTAGGCGCGTTCCGCGTCGGCGGAACGGCGCTGGACGCGGTGCGTCTCGCCCAGCCCGTACCAGGCCTCGGCGCTGCCCGGCGCGACGTCGAGGGCGTCGCGGAAGGCCCGTTCGGCCATCGGGAATTGCCGCAGCTTCAGCGCCATGTCGCCCAGGCGCCAGTGCGCGGCGGCGTAGGCTGGGTCGAGTTCGCGCGACTTCTGGAACGACGCCGCGGCGATGGAGAAGTCGCCCCGGTCGGCCAGGGCATTGCCCAGGTTGAAATGGGCGAGGGCGAAGTCGGGTCGCAGTTCGAGGGCTCGCCGGCAGCTCTGCTCGGCGGCGTCGGACTGGCCGAGGTCGCGTAGAACCGTGCCGCGGTTCAGGATGAAGGCGGCCTCGAACGGCGCGCGGTCCAGCGCTTCGGTCCAGGCGGCGAGCGCGTCGTCGAGCCGGCCGGCGACGTGCAGCGCCTCGGCCAGATAGGCGTGCGCCACCGGGCAATCCGGATCGAGCTCGGCGGCCAGACGACCGGGCGGGATGGCGTCCGCGGGCCGCTGGAGCTTGAGCAGCAACTGCGTCTTGAGCTCCCACACGCTGTGGTCTTGCGGCGCGGCTTGAACCAGTGCTTCAGCCAGCGCCAGCGCCTCCGCGTGGCGCCCGAGCAGCGAGGTCACTTCGGCGACGCGCAGACGCGCAGGCACGGATTCCGGCTCCAGCCGGGCGGCGGCCTCGAACTCCTCGAGGGCGCGCTCGAAGCTGCCGATCTTCCGCAGCGCGAGCGCCAGGTTGAACCGGAGGAGCGGCGCGTCGGGATCGAGGTACACCGCGCGGCCGTAGGCGCGCACCGCCGGGCCGAGGGCGTCCTCGAGTTCGAACGCCACACCGAGCTGGTTGAAGGCGGCCGCCCGGACGGTGTTGGAGCGTGAGAGCGCCGCGGCCTGCTCGAACCGGCGCGTCTCCGTGGCGCCGTCAGGGGTCGGGCCGGCGGGTGCGCCAAGCCATTGGCGGAACAGGTCAGCGAGCTGGGCGGCGGAGGCAGCCGGCAGTCCCGGACCGCGCAGCAGGTTCGTGGCTGGGGCCACCGCTACCGCGAAGGACTCTTCGCCGGCCGCACGGCGCACGCTCAGGTTCACCGCCGCTCCCGGCCGGAACAGGAGGGTGCCGGCGACCTGGCGGGCGTTGGTCACCGTTTGGCCGTCCACCGCCGCGATCACATCTCCCAGCCGCAGCCCTGCCCGCGCCGCGGGCGAACTTGAGGGGAACCGGCTGACGCGCACCTCCGGCCGGCCGTTGGTGCCGGGCAAGGTACGCAACTCCCAGTCCACCGCACCGCCGCCGCCCACCAGCTTCGTCGCCGCTTCAGGCCAGTCGAGGGGGGCGGTCAGCAGCGACCACGCGGCACCGGAGTCCAGTTGCACCGTCTGCAGCGTCTCCAGCCGGCGCGGCTCGGTAGGGGCCGAGTCTGCGCGGGCCGTGGATTCGGTCATGGCGGTGGCTTGGACGGTGCCGAAGGCGTTGGAGAAATCGACGGCGCCTTCTTTCACGGTCAGCACGGCAAGGAGGGGCCGGTCGGATTCCGGATGCCGGATTCCGGATGACGGATCCGGGCCGTCCGGGACACGCTGGAGCCTCACGCCGAACTCGGTGCCGCGGGCGATGGCGGTGGCGACATCGGTGCGGATGGCATAGGGCGTGGCGTTGGTGGTCTTTTGCACCTGGGTCCACACGTGGCCCTTGAGGAGGCGGATTTCGGAGGGACGGACGAGGGAAGATGCCGACTTCTGACTTCTGACTTCCGACTTCTGACTTCCGACCTCAACCGTCGTGTTGAACGCGAGCCGCAGGGTCGTTCCGTCGCGGAAGCGGATCTCAGCCCGGTCGGCGTCGCCGGTTTCGAGGCGGTCGCCGAGGTGGATGGGGGTGGAGGGTCGAGGGACCAAGAGCGATTGGCCGTCGCCTCGATGCAGGGTGGGCTGGCCGACGACGGCGGCGAGTTCACCGATGACGATCGTCCGGGCGAGCGCAGGGCCGAGGAGGAACCAGGCGGCGGCGAGCACGGCGACCGCGGCGGCGCCCAAGGAAGCCAGGCGCGGCCACGGCGCAGCGCGACGACGCACACCATCGGGCAGGGCGAACCGGTGACGCAGCACTTCGAGACAGAACGCGGGGATCGCGAGGAGACGCCGCCCGGACGATTTGCGTGCCTCGACCGCAGCGAGGGTGCGCGTGGCCAGGCTGCCCGGGCGGTCGGCCAGGGCCCGGAGCACGCGGTCAGCGTCCAGGGAGGGCCGGTGCAGTTCGCAGAGCAACCGGTCCATGAGCCGGTCCTCGGCGGCGAGACGACGGGCTTCCTCGGAGCCGCGCACCCGCGCCAGGAGGTCGGTCTGTTCGGCGGGCGACAAGACGCCTTCACGCCACCGGGCCAGCAGCTCTGGAAGCCGATCGTCCATCCTACATCACGCCCTTGAGATGCAGGCAGTTGGCCAGCGCGGCGCGGGCACGAAACAACGTCAGGCGCACCCAGCCGGCCGGCCGGCTCAGGCTTTGGGCAATGACCTCGGTCGTGTGCCCGCGGAAGTAGAATGCCTCCGTGATCTGGCTCGCGCGTGGACGGAGCTGGCCGAGGCAATCCCGAAGCGCTTCGATGACATGACCTCCGAAGCGCCCGGTGGCCTCGGCGACCAGGGGATCCAGGGCGACCTCCATCTCGGCGTGGAACTCCTGCTTGAGGCCTTCGTAACGCAGCCAGCGCCGGCGCTCGTTCAGGGCCAGGTTGCGCGTAATCGCCTTGATCCAGGCCTCGAAATCGGTGCCGGAACGGTAATCTCCGAGTTTGGAGTAGGCGGTGACGAACACCTCCTGTGCGAGGTCGTCGACGCTTTCCTGGTCGGGCAGCATGGCGGCCAAGATGACCCGGACCTTGGCCTCGCACCGCTCGACGACCTGACGGTAGGCCTGAAGGTCGCCGCCCAGGACCATCGTCACCAACCCGTCGTAGCCGGTTTCCGGCCCGGGCGCTTTTGGTCTCGATTGTTCGATCTTGGACATGTTGCTCGTACTTCCGATTGCGGCGGCGTAGACCGGCATCCTGTCCCGCCCAGCCAGCCGGTCCACCGGCTGCGCCCGTCCACGGGCGCCTGTCCACACAAGCCTTATGTCCCAATCCGCTGAAACGTTTCAGGGGTACTTCGGTTCTGCAGAGGCACCCCAGGTCACCTCGTCCCAGTACACCGCGCTGGAGACCTTGCACCGCGGGTGGGCAGGTGGCTCCGTGCGGAGGCAGCGCGAGATTCGCCAGGCGGACCTCATACCACTTCAGACGCCTCTGGCTGCGGCCCAGGACAAGGACTGTCCGTCCGGGCGATCCCTGACGGACAGCGCGGGCCGGATCGTTGTCCCCGGCACGCAGGGGGGCACCGCTCCTTCCCTGGGTTTGGCGGAGGTGTTGGGTCGGGCGAACGCCGGCCTCGCAACGCCACGTGAGCTAACGCCCGGGAACATTCTGTGGACGGCGCCGGTTGAAGCCGGGGCGGCGTCAGGCAGGCGCAGGAAGGGGATCGCCTGCGGTGAACCGCTCCATGTGCGCCACCGCGCGGGCGCGTTCCGCCGAGCCAAGCGTCGCATCCAGGGCGGGGTAGAGGATGGTTTCCTCCGCCTGACGGTGCTGCACCAACAGGTCCTCGAGCGCGAGCACATCCAGGATGGGTGCCGGCCACTGCTGCACAAGCGCGATCTGGATCTGTTCCAGGTAGTTCACTATCTGGTGGTGTTCGCCGCGCA